>NZ_JBGGNO010000018.1:0-601962 GCF_041287105.1 Mycobacterium sp. SA01
TGGTGGCGCACACGACGTCCATGCGGTACCGGGTCAACACGCGGGCTCCACAGCGGGATAGGTGACTCCGGTGAGGCTCTCCGACATCTGCCACAACCGGCGGCAGGCGTCCGCCGGGCCCGCCGGCGCCGGGCACGCCCGCCGCCTGCATCTGCTGCTTGATGGCCTCGACCGGGATCGGCTGACCGATCACCGGGCGGATGAACAGCCGGGCGGTCTGACCCAGATTGCGGGCCTCGTTGCCGTCGTTACCGGGAACGGTGATGACGAGGTTGTCGCCGTCGATCACGACTTCCGAGCCCGACACGCCAAGACCGTTGACGCGGGCGCCGATGATCTGCTGAGCCTGATTCAACGCGTCGCGCGTGGGACGGGAGCCGTCCGGGGTGCGTGCGGTCAGGGTGACGCGGGTCCCGCCCTGCAGGTCGATGCCCAGCTTGGGGCTCGAGCGTTTGTCTCCGGTGAGGAAGACCAGCAGGTACACCCCGATGAGCAAGACCAGGAACAGCGCCAGCCATCGGTAGGGATGCACCGGCGCCGAAGACGATGCCACGTTGTTGTCTCTCCTAGGTTGTGCCGCGACCCGCTGGGTCCCGCTACAGATCTCAGTGCCCCGTCCCGCGGATGCGGTCCTCTTCAACTCCCGCTAGAGGGTACGTGGCGAGCCTGGCGATCAGTCTTTGGTCAGGCGGTCCGCGTCGGACTCGGTGAGCTCGGTGGCCCCACTCGTCTCGTCGTCGGTGTCGTCGGCCTCGTCCTCGATGCGGTCGCGGATGGCCAGTTTCATCCAGGTGGTCACGACGCCGGGGGCGATCTCGAGGTCGACGGTGTCGTCGGTGATCCCGGTGATCGTGGCCTGAAGGCCGGAGGTGGTGTGCACCCGGTCGCCGACAGTCAAGGACTCATGCAGGTCGATGGTGGCCTGCATGGCCTTGCGCTGGCGCCGGGAGGCGAAATACATGAATGCGCCCATGATGATGATCAGGGGCAGGAAGACGAGCAGGTCCATGGCGGAACAATTCTTTCGTTTCGGATGCCGGGTTCAGCGCGCCGCGACCATCAGGTCGCGGGCTTCATAGCTGACCAGTCTGCCATTGCGCCGGTCCGGCTTGGACCGGCACCGCCGGTGGAAGATGGTCGGATGGACCTGATTGATGCCCTGCGCAGCACCGGGTCGGTGCGCGAGTTCACCGACGAGCCGGTCGACGACGCGGTGCTGGCACGCATCCTCGACACCGCGCGCTTCGCGCCCAGCGGCGCCAACGCGCAGGCCTGGCGCCTGGTCGTGGTGAAGGATCGCGCGGTCCGCGGACGTCTGCGTGAGCTGTATCGACAGCCGTGGGTCGAGTACCTGGCACTCACCGCGGCCGGGCTGCGGCCGTGGGCACCGGTCAACGACCCCGCCGCCGAGACGTCCGCTCTGGCCGCCGGCACCGGGCAGGCCGAGCAGGCGGCGGCAAGCGGCTTGGCCGCCCACCTCGACGAGGTGCCCGTTCTGCTGGCGTTGTTCGCGGACCTGTCGCAGCTGGCGGCCGTCGACCGAGATCTCGACCGCTATTCACTGGCCGGCGGCGCCTCGGTCTACCCCTTCGCCTGGAGCATCCTGCTGGCCGCCCGCGCAGAAGGGATCGGCGGCGTGCTGACCACGATGCTCATCAGGGAAGAAGACGAGGTCAAGCGCCTGCTCGGCGCCGAGGGACCGTTGGCGCTGGCGGCGGTGATCGCGCTGGGTCACCCGGTTCGCCAGGTTAGACGACTGACCCGCCAGCCGGTGGAATCGTTCGCCACCGTCGACCGGGTCGACGGCACACCCTTTCCCGCGGCCGGGTCCGACTGATTGCGTTGATTGAGTGGCCTCAGGCGACGCAATCCATTGTTCAATAGCCCGTGGGGCTAAGTTTTCAGTTGCATCGCGCTGTCACGCGACTAGGCTCGACATGCCCTCGTCGCGCCAGCCACTCGCCTAGGAGACCGAAAGTGACCACCCTCGAGCAGAGCCGCAAACTCGTCACCGAGATTCCCGGCCCCGGGTCCATCGAACTGAGCAAGCGCAGGGTCGCCGCGGTATCGCACGGCGTCGGCGTCACGATGCCGGTCTTCACCGCGCGTGCCGGTGGCGGAATCATCGAAGACGTCGACGGCAACCGTTTGATCGACCTCGGCTCGGGCATCGCGGTCACGACGATCGGCAACGCGTCGCCGCGGGTGGTCGAAGCCGTACAGGCGCAGGTCGCCGACTTCACCCACACCTGCTTCATGGTGACGCCGTACGAGGAGTACGTCGCCGTCGCCGAGCACCTCAACCGGCTCACCCCGGGCTCCTACGAGAAGCGCTCCGCGTTGTTCAACTCCGGATCCGAAGCCGTGGAGAACGCGGTCAAGATCGCCCGCTCCTACACCCGCAAGACCGCGGTGGTGGCCTTCGACCACGCCTATCACGGGCGCACCAACCTGACGATGGCGCTGACCGCGAAGTCGATGCCCTACAAGAGCGGGTTCGGCCCATTCGCCCCCGAGATCTACCGTGCCCCACTCTCCTACCCCTTCCGCGACGGGCTGATCGACAAGGAATGGGCCACCGACGGTGAACTTGCCGCCGAGCGGGCGCTGAACGTCATCGACAAGCAGATCGGCGCGGCCAATCTGGCCGCGGTGATCATCGAGCCGATCCAGGGCGAGGGCGGCTTCATCGTTCCCGCACCCGGGTTCCTGCCGACACTGCGGGCGTGGTGTTCGGAGAACAACGTGGTGTTCATCGCCGACGAGGTCCAGACCGGGTTCGCCCGCACCGGCACGATGTTCGCCTGCGAGGACGAGGGCATCGAGCCGGATCTGATCGTGACGGCCAAGGGCATCGCCGACGGTCTGCCGCTGTCGGCGGTGACCGGGCGCGCGGAGATCCTGGACGCCCCGCACGTCAGCGGTCTCGGTGGCACCTACGGCGGTAATCCCCTGGCCTGTGCGGCCGCGCTGGCCACCATCGAGACCATCGAACTCGACGGCCTGGTGGATCGGGCCAAGCAGATCGAAGCGGTGATGAAGGACAAGCTCGGCCGGATGCAGGCCGACGACGACCGCATCGGCGATGTGCGCGGTCGGGGCGCGATGATCGCCGTCGAGTTGGTGAAATCCGGTACCGCCGAACCGGATCCGGAACTCGCCAAGACGCTGGCGGCCACCGCGCACGCCCAGGGCGTGGTGGTGCTGACGTGTGGGACATACGGCAATGTGCTGCGGTTCCTGCCGCCGCTGGCGATCAGCGACGAGCTGCTGACCGAGGGACTCGACGTGCTGGCCGAGATTCTCGCCGGCCTTCGATGACCCAGAACTTCATCAACGGCGAGCTCGTCGACTCGGTGAGCGGGGCGACGATGCCGATCGTCGACCCGTCCACCGGCGAAAAGTACGGCACCGCGCCGATTTCCACGGAACAGGACATCGACAACGCGTACGCCGCGGCGAGCCGGGCGTTCACCGACTGGAAGCGCACCACACCCTCGCAGCGGCAGAAGGCGCTGCTGGATTTCGCCGACGACGTCGAAAAGCAGGCGGACAGCCTGGTTGCCGCCGAGGGGCGCAACACCGGCAAGCCCAATCACGTCACGCTGGCCGAAGAGATCCCCCCGATGCTCGACCAGATCCGGTTCTTCGCCGGTGCGGCAAGGATTCTGGAGGGCAAATCGGCGGGCGAATACCTGGCCGACCACACCTCGTGGATCCGTCGTGAGCCGGTTGGGGTGATCGGGCAGGTCGCGCCCTGGAACTATCCGATGATGATGGCGATCTGGAAGTTCTGCCCCGCGATCGCCGCAGGCAACACCGTCGTGCTCAAACCCAGTGACACCACCCCCGTCACCACGGTGATGCTGGCCGAGATCGCCGCGAGGCACTTCGGGCCCGGTGTGCTCAACGTCGTGTGCGGTGACCGGGTGACGGGCGCAGGCGTCGTCGCGCACCCGACCCCCCAGATGGTGTCGATCACCGGATCGGTCGCCGCAGGGCGTGCGGTCGCGGTCAGCGCCGGCGGCCACCTCAAACGCACCCACCTCGAACTCGGCGGCAAAGCGCCGGTGATCGTGTTCGACGACGCCGACATCGCCGCCGCCGCAGAGGGAATCGCGACGGCCGGATACTTCAACGCCGGCCAGGACTGCACCGCGGCCACCCGGGTGCTGGCCCGCGCGGGGGTGGCCGAGGACCTCACCGCCGCGCTGGCCGAACAGGCCGCGGCCGCGGCCACGACGTTCGGGCGCGCCGCCGACGACGAGGATGCCTGGGTGCCGCCGGTCAACAACGCCGATCAGCTCGACCGGGTGCTGGGGTTCCTGTCCGACGTCCCGGCTCATGCGACGGTCGCAGCCGGCGGAAAACGCCAGGGCGACAAGGGTTTCTACATTGAACCAACGGTGATCGGCGGCCTGCGCCAGGACGACCGGCACGTCCAGGAGGAGATCTTCGGGCCGGTGATCACCGTGCAGTCGTTCGCCGACGAGGACGAGGCGCTCCGCTGGGCGAATGGCGTGGAGTACGGCCTGGCCTCGTCGGTGTGGACCTCGAACGTGTCGCGCGCCCTTCGGGTGTCCAATGCGCTGGATTTCGGATGCGTATGGATCAACACGCACATTCCACTGGTCGCCGAAATGCCGCATGGCGGTTTCAAGTCGTCAGGCCACGGCAAAGATCTGTCGATGTACTCACTTGAGGACTACACGCGCATCAAGCACGTGATGGCCTACACCGGCTGAGTCGCGCCTCGGGCTTGGCCACCACGTCGGCAATCCGGCGGCGGATCTCGTCGTCGGTCAGGTCCGCCATGACGAGCCGGCCCAGTTCGTCATCCGCTGGTCGCCGGCACCGCTCGGCAATGAGAACGTCGACGTAGCAATTCAATTCGTCGACCGCCCGGCCGCTGGGCAGTTCGTCGGCCCACCGCCAGAACAGCACCCGATCGTCGTCCGGCACACCCAAAGCGGTACAGATATCGGATATCCGGATGAAGTCTTCGTCGGGAACGAACGGTGCGGCCATGGCTACCACTGTGTCCCGAATCCGACCGGATCCCATCACCGATGTGGTGCACATCGCACAGTGACATCGGTTACGGGCCATCGGTTACGCGCCGCCCGCCGACTCTGATGGGCCGCGGGCGGCGCTCAACCGGATTCCTAGTGCGCGACCGGGGTCCGGCGCGAACCGCCGAACATGTCACGCAAGCCGCGACGGCGGCGTGGCTCTTCGTCGTCCACGTCGGGGGCCCGGCGATGGTGCGCCTCGACCACGGGCTCGCTCGTGGTAGCCGCGTCAACCGGCTCACCGGCAACGGTTTCCGCGACCACCGGCCGCGTCGCGTAGCGCACGTCACGCACGCTGTGCACCGACACCCGGCCCAACGCCACCGCGCCGAAGAAGATGATCAGTGCGCCGAGCCCGCTCCAGAACGCCAGCTCGATCGCAACCTGGCCGGCCGTGCTACTGGCCACCGGTGCGCCGACGCCGCCGAGGCCCCAGGGGCCGGCGAAGAGCCGGCCCACCACGAACCAGGCGCCGGCGACAACAGCCAGCCAGCCGCCGAGCAGAGCGGTCGCCCGGTTGCGCGACATCAGCAACAGCACTCCGCCAAGGACCGCGACCGCGCCGGGCAGGACCTCGAGCCAGCCGCGGGCCGCGGTCCAGGCCCATGGCGAGTCCGGAGCATAGGCGAAGTCGAAGTACGGCCCGACGAACGGAATCAGCGCTCCCCAGAGCCCCAGCAGTACAAGCAGAAATCCACTGGCCGCGCCGCGGCTGCGCGCGATCTCCATCCGGCCCGCACGCGGATCCAGGCGGGTGTCTACGTCTTTCATGACGCCTCCTTGACTCAAGGGTGTGTCCCGAGATGAGGATCGGGTACCCGGGCGTCGCGCAGCTCTAACGGCGCTGGTGCGGCCGGACAGAGAGCAAGTTCACAGGACTGGTTCCTAGCATCGACCGTGACCGAGGAATAACGTTAGTTTTGCTAACGTAGTTTAATTTGGGCGCAACGAGGCGCCCGCCAATCTTTCTTTCTCTAGTTCGTTGATGGAGTCTCGTCATGCCGACTGATACTCGCGAAGCCCGGTTTGAGCAGCGCGTTGCCGATCTGTACACCTCCGACCCCCAGTTCGCCGCGGCCGCACCCGACCCGCAGGTGACCGCGGCCGCCGCCACCCCCGGCCTGCCTCTTTCCGCCGTCATCGCGACCATTTTCGACGGCTACGCCGACCGCCCCGCCGTGGGCCAGCGGGCGGTGAGGTTCGTGGCGGATCCGCAGACCCGACGCACCACCGCCGAGCTGATGCAGGCGTTCGACACCATCACCTATCGGCAACTATGGGATCGGGTGCGGGCGGTCGCCGGAGCGTGGTCAGCCGACCCCGTCGCCGTGGGCGACCGCGTCGCGATCCTCGGATTCACCAGTGTCGACTACACGACCATCGACCTCGCGCTGACGCAGCTCGGCGCGGTGTCGGTGCCGCTGCAGACCAGTGCCGGTGCGGCCGCGCTGACACCGATCATCGCCGAGACCGAACCTGTACTTGTCGCCTCGAGCATCGACAACCTCGATGACGCCGTCGAGCTCGTCCTCACCGGCCCGGCACCGAAAAGCCTCGTGGTCTTCGACTTTCGGCCAGAGGTCGACGACCAGCGCGACGCGTTGGCCGCCGCCCGTGACCGCCTGACCGGCACCAGCATTACCGTGACCACCCTGGCCGACGAGATCACCCGTGGCGCAGACAGTTCGGTTGTCGATGCGGACAATGCCGGGGACGACCCGCTGGCTCTGCTGATCTACACCTCCGGAAGCACCGGCGCCCCGAAGGGTGCGATGTATCCGGCGTCCAAGGTCGCCGACATGTGGCTTGCCGCCGCGGCGCATTGGGACGACAAGCAGGGCGCTTACCCGTCGATCGTGCTGAGCTTCATGCCGATGAGCCACGTGATGGGCCGCGGCGCACTGTATGGAGCGTTGAGCACCGGTGGCACAGTCTATTTCGCCGCACGGCCCGACCTGTCGACGTTCCTCGAGGACTTGGCTTTGACCCGCCCGACGCAGCTGAACCTGGTTCCCCGGGTATGGGACATGATCCATCAAGAAGTGCAAAGCGATGTCGACCGCCGCGCAGGCGAGGCCGCCGAGGCCGAGGTGCTGGCAGAGAAGCGCGCCAGCCTGCTGGGTGACCGGTTCGTCTCCGCGCTCACCGGCTCGGCGCCGATCGCACCGGAACTCAAAGAGTGGGTCGAGAAGTTCCTCGACATGCACCTGGTCGAGGGCTACGGTTCCACCGAGGCCGGCGCCGTGTTCGTCGACGGGATGGTGCGCCGCCCGCCGGTGACCGACTACAAGCTGGTCGATGTCCCGGAGCTGGGGTACTTCGGTACCGATCTGCCACATCCGCGCGGCGAGCTGTTGGTGAAGTCGACGCAACTGTTCCCGGGCTATTACAAGCGGCCCGAGGTCACCGCAGCGATGTTCGACGAGGACGGCTTCTACCGCACCGGCGACATCGTCGCCGAGACCGCGCCCGACCATCTGCAGTATGTGGACCGGCGCAACAATGTTCTCAAGTTGTCGCAGGGCGAGTTCGTCACGGTCTCCAAACTGGAGGCCGCGTTCGGGCGCAGCCCGCTGGTGCACCAGATCTACTTGTACGGCAACAGCGCCCGGCCCTACCTGCTGGCCGTCGTGGTGCCGACCGCCGAAGCGGTGGCCGATCACGACGCGGCTGAGCTCAAGGCCCTGATCGCCGACTCGCTGCAGGACGCCGCGCGGAACGCGCGGTTGCAGTCCTACGAGATCCCGCGTGACTTCCTGGTCGAGACAACGCCTTTCACCGTAGAGAACGGACTGCTGACCGGTATCCGCAAGCTGGCCTGGCCGCGCCTGAAGGAACGCTACGGCTCCGCCCTCGAGCAGCTCTATGTCGATCTCGCCGAAGGTCAGGCCGACGAGCTGCGGGAGCTGCGGCAGAGCGGTGCCGACGCCCCCGCGCTGGCGACCATCACCCGCGCCGCCGGCGCGCTGCTGGGAGCCGCGGCGGCCGACCTGCAGCCCGATGCCCACTTCACCGACCTCGGCGGAGACTCGCTGTCGGCGTTGACATTCGCCAATCTGCTCAACGAGATCTTCGATATCGAGGTGCCGGTGGGTGTGATCGTCAGCCCGGCCAACGACCTGCAGGCCATCGCCGCCTACATCGACAGTGAGCGCAACTCCGGCAGTAAGCGCCCGACGTTCGCCTCGGTTCACGGCGCCGGCGCCACTGAAGCACATGCCCGTGATCTGACGCTGGATCGCTTCATCGATGCCGCCACCCTGGCCGCCGCACCGCAGCTGCCCGGTCCGGCCAGCGAGATCCGCACCGTATTGCTCACCGGCGCAACCGGATTCCTGGGTCGCTACCTGGCACTGGATTGGCTCGAGCGGATGGACCTGGTGGACGGCAAGGTGATCTGCCTGGTCCGCGCCAAGGATGACGAGGCCGCGCGCGCCCGGCTGGATGCCACGTTCGACAGCGGCGACCCCAAACTTCTGGCGCACTATCGGAAGCTGGCCGCCGAGCACCTCGAGGTCATCGCCGGCGACAAAGGTGAGGAGAACCTCGGCCTCGACGGGGCCACGTGGCAGCGATTGGCCGACACCGTCGACCTGATCGTCGACCCGGCCGCGCTGGTCAACCATGTGCTGCCCTACCGGGAGTTGTTCGGGCCCAACGCCGTTGGTACCGCTGAGCTCATCCGGATCGCGCTGACCACCCGGCTCAAGCCGTTCGTCTACGTCTCGACGATCGGTGTCGGTGCGGGGATCGCGCCGGGGCGCTTCGTCGAGGACGGCGACATCCGCGAGATCAGCGCGACCCGCGCGGTCGACGACTCGTACGCCAACGGGTACGGCAACAGCAAGTGGGCCGGCGAAGTACTGCTGCGTGAGGCCAACGACCTGTGCGGCCTTCCGGTGTCGGTGTTCCGCTGCGACATGATCCTTGCCGACACCACCTACGGTGGTCAGCTCAACCTGCCCGACATGTTCACCCGGATGATGCTCAGCCTGGTGGCCACCGGCATCGCACCGGCGTCGTTCTACGAACTCGACGCCGACGGCAACCGTCAGCGTGCGCACTACGACGGCCTGCCGGTGGAGTTCATCGCCGAGGCGATCTCCACCTTGGGTGCGCACGTGACCCAGGGGTTCGAGACCTATCACGTGATGAATCCCTACGACGACGGCCTCGGGCTCGACGAGTTCATCGACTGGCTGATCGACGCCGGCTACCCGATCCAGCGGATCGCGGAGTACGACAGCTGGCTGCAGCGGTTCGAAACCGCGATGCGGGCACTGCCGGACCGGCAGCGTCAGTACTCGCTGCTGCCGTTGCTGCACAACTACCAGCACCCGGAACGGCCGGTGCGCGGATCGATCGCGCCGACCGAGCGGTTCCGCGCCGCGGTGCAGGACGCGAAGATCGGTCCGGACAAGGACATTCCGCACGTGTCGGCGGAGGTCATCGTCAAGTACATCACCGATTTGCAGTTGCTGGGCCTGCTGTAAGCCGAGCCGCATCGTCACCCGGGTCGCGATCGACGACGATCGCCGACCCGGGTGTCGTTTCGGCGGCAAAGACCTTAACCCGGCGGACGCCCGCGCCCGCGAGTACTATCCGCTCAGGCTTCCAGTCTTCGGGGGGCAGGCTGCGGCCGGTTCGGGAGCGTATGTACAAAGACGTGGGCATGGCCTCGTGGGTGCGGCGGTGGTGGCACCAACCCGGCCAGTACGACTGGTTGTCCGACTATCTCGCGGCGCGCCACCTGCAGCGCTTCAGCAGGATCCTGATCGCCTCCGTCGTCATCATCCTTGGGGTGGTGCCCCTGGTGATGTTGTTCAGCCCGTCGGGCCCGCAGGGTGAGGTCCACCGGACCGCCGCGATCGTCATGTCGGCCCTGTCGTTCGGTGGGGCGTGCGTTTGGCTCGTCGGCTGGCCGAGCCGCCGTCAATCCGCGCTGATGGCCGTCGGCGCCAATGCCGGCGTGACCCTGGCATGCCTGATCGCCGGGACGCCGGCGACCGGCTTGTTGGCGTGCGCCACCTTTGCTCCCATCGCCGGCTATGTCGGCCTGTACCACTCCGGCCGGCTGTTGGCGGCGACGTTGGTGAACGCGATCCTCACCACCGTGCTTGCCGGGGTGCGGATCGCTGCCGCCGGCGACACCGCGATGGCTATCGGGCATGTGCTGGGCGTGCTGATCGCCGTGCTCGCCGTGCCGTTCGGAAGTCAGTTGCTCCTGCATCTGCTGAGCCTCGACGCGAGGATGTCGAGCACCGATCCGCTCACCGGGCTGCGCAACCGTCGCGGCTACGAGGAGTCGGCACTGAAGCTGATCGCCGCGGCGGACCGGCCACAATCACAGTGGCTGGCCGTGATTCTGGTCGATCTGGACGGGTTCAAGCGGATCAACGACGCCCACGGCCACGGTTACGGCGACACGGTCCTGGTCGCGGTGGCCGACAACCTCCGCCGGTCCAGCGCCATGAATTCGGTGGTGGCCCGTCTGGGCGGCGAGGAGTTCCTCATCGCCGAACTGATCGAGCCCGACGACGCCGCGGACACCGCCGAACGACTCCGCGCGGCGGTCGCGACCGCCGGCGGGGTGACCGCCAGCGTCGGAGTTGCATCAATGCCGCTGACCGAGATCGGCACTGCCGCCGGCTCGGCGCTCACCGAACTGGTGCATGCAGCCGATGCCGCGATGTACGACGCCAAGCGGGCAGGCGGAAATCAGACCCGGCACCGGGTCACGACGAGCACCACGTAGTCGTTGGGACCAGTGCCCGCGGACGTCAGACGAGCGCGATCACCAACAGCACGACCGCGATCAACGGGAACGCCCCCTGAGTGACCGCAGCCCGCGCCTTGTCCGGCGCGGAAGCCAGCAGCACTGCCGCCGCGGCGAGCATCGAACCGACACCAGCGAACACCAGAGCAGCGCCGATCCCGGTGTGCCCCAACGTGATTGCGACGATACCCACGATGCTGACGATCGCCAGGAACAGGTTGTAGAAGCCCTGGTTGAGCGCCATCAATTTGGTGGTCTCGGCTTCTTCGGCGGTGGTGCCGAACGTCTTACGGGTGCGCGGCGACGTCCAGGTCAGCGACTCCATCGTGAAGATGTAGACGTGCAGCAGCGCGGCAAGACCGGCGAAAACCAAGGCGGCGATGATCATCGGCGCTCCCATCACTCGAACAGGCCGGACTGACCGAGCCCGCTGGCTCGCGGTGGTGCAACCATACCGAGGTGGGTCCACGCCAGTGGCGTCGCCACCCGCCCGCGGGGAGTCCGCGCGATCATCCCGGCGCGGACCAGGAAGGGCTCGCACACCTCTTCGACCGTGGTGGCTTCCTCCCCCACCGCGACGGCCAGGGTGGACACCCCGACCGGGCCGCCGCCGAAGCTCCGGGTGAGCGCCGAGAGCACCGCGCGATCCAGCCGGTCCAAGCCGAGTTCGTCGACGTCATAAACGGCCAGCGCGGCTTTGGCGATATCGCGGGTGATCACCCCGTCGGCGCGCACCTCGGCGTAGTCGCGCACCCGGCGCAGCAGGCGGTTGGCGATGCGGGGCGTGCCCCGCGAGCGGCGGGCGATCTCGGAGCCGGCCTCGGAGCCCAGTTCGATGCCGAGGATCCCGGCCGAGCGGGCCAACACCCGTTCCAGTTCCGGCGGTTCGTAGAAGTCCATGTGCGCGGTGAACCCGAAGCGATCGCGCAGCGGGCCGGTCAGCGCACCGGAGCGGGTGGTCGCGCCGACCAGGGTGAACGGCGCCACCTCCAACGGAATCGACGTCGCCCCAGGGCCTTTCCCGACGACGACGTCGACCCGGAAATCCTCCATCGCCAGGTACAGCATCTCCTCGGCGGGCCGGGCGATGCGATGGATCTCGTCGATGAACAGCACGTCGCCCTCGACCAGGTTGGACAGCATCGCGGCGAGGTCACCGGCGCGTTCCAGAGCCGGACCGGACGTCACCCGCAACGCGGAGCCCAGCTCGGCGGCGATGATCATCGCCAGCGACGTCTTGCCCAGCCCCGGCGGCCCGGACAACAGAATGTGATCCGGTGTGCCGCCCCGGTTCTTGGCGCCCTCGAGCACCAGCTGCAGCTGCTCGCGTACCCGCGGCTGGCCGATGAACTCCCCCAGCGACCGGGGCCGCAGGCTGGCGTCGACATCTCCTTCGCCGACGGTCAGCGCCGGCGACACGTCGCGGTCGACTGCCTCGCCGTCCTCGTCTTCGTCGAACCTGCTCACTTGGTCTTCCCCAGTAGCGACAACGCCGCACGCAATGCCGTGGAGGTGTTGGCTTCACTGTCGGCCGCCAGCACCTTGTCGGTGGCCTCCTCGGCCTGCTTGAGCGCAAAGCCAAGTCCGACAAGGGCTTCCACGACCGGAGTGCGCACCGCGTGCCCGGTGGCCGCGGCGATGCCCGCACCGCCGGCGACCGCGCCGATCTTGTCCCGCAGTTCCAGCACCATCCGTTCGGCGCCACGCTTGCCGATGCCGGGCACCCGGGTCAAGGCCGTCACGTCGCCGTCGGCCAGCGCCTGACGAAGCGCGGTCGCGTCATAGACCGCCAGTGTCGCCAACGCGATCTTGGGGCCGACGCCGGACACCCCGAGCAGGGTCGAGAACAGGTCGCGGGCATCGGAGTCGGCGAAGCCGTACAGGGTCTGGGAGTCCTCACGGACGATCATCGCGGTGATCAGCCTGGCCTCGCTGCCGCGGCGCAGCGTCGCGAGCGTCGACGGGGTGGCCATCACCTTGTAGCCGACACCGCCGGCCTCGATCACGACGTGATCGAGCGCGATGTCGAGGACTTCGCCGCGCACCGAGGCGATCATGTCGCTGCCTTGAGCGCGCGGGCCGACTTCAGCCGGGCCTGGTAGGCCCGCTTCTGTTCGGCGGCCATCGCCTCGGCCTGCGCCATGCGGGCGATCATCGGGGCGCGCCAGCAGTGGCAGATCGCCAGGGCCAGTGCGTCGGCGGCGTCGGCCGGGGTCGGTTTCTGCTGCAACTGCAGGATGCGGGTGACCATCGTGGTGACCTGGGCCTTGTCGGCGCGGCCATTCCCGGTGACGGCCGCCTTGACCTCACTGGGGGTGTGGAAATGCACGTCGATGCCGCGGCGGGCGGCGGCCAGCGCGATCACACCGCCGGCCTGCGCGGTGCCCATCGCGGTGTTGGCGTTCTGGTTGGCGAACACCCGCTCGATCGCCACCACGTCGGGCTGATGGGTGTCCATCCAATGGTCGACGGTGTCGCTGATGGTCAGCAGCCGACGCTGCAACGGCTCGTCGGACGGCGTACGCACCACGTCGACGTCCAGCGCGATGACCTGGCGGCCACCCCGACTCTCGATCACCGAGAGCCCGCAGCGCGTCAACCCAGGGTCGACTCCCATCACCCGCACGGATCGCCTTCCGACTACGAACAGCTGTTCGATCACAGTAGCGGGCCGGGCGGACAGCACCGGTCAGGACACGCGGTCTCCCGCGCGTGGTTATGGTCGGTCCATGGGCGGCCCCGACGCATTCCATCCCGACCTGTCCGGAACCGAGCCGGTGCGCAACCGGGTGCGCCACGTCCGGGCCGGCGACCTCGACGGCGGCACCGGTCAGACCGACGGCATGCAGCGCTTCGCCGCGATCAGCGGAGCGTCGGTCGGGTCGGAGAAGCTGTGGATGGGCGAGACCCACGTCGGGCCCGGCGTCGCGTCGGCCAACCATCACCATGGCGAGTCGGAAACCGCGATCTTCGTGCGCAGCGGGCACCCGCAGTTCGTCTTCCACGACGGTGTCGACGAGGTGCGGATCAGTACCGAGCCGGGCGACTACATCTTCGTGCCGCCACATCTGCCGCACCGCGAGGAGAACCCGGACCCGGACGAGCCGGCCGTCGTCGTGATCTCGCGCAGCACACAGGAGGCGATCGTGGTCAATCTGGAGCGGCTGTATCCGCTGCAGTGACGAACTCGGTCAGCGTCCCCTCCCGCGCCGACCGGGCGATCTCCGCCACCCGTGCGCGGGAACGCTTCCAGCCCTTCACCCGCTCACGGCCGACCTCGGTCCCGTCGCGCGTGATGATGATCGTCCACGGCACGCCGACGAACTTGGCCAGCAGCCAGAACGGCCACATCACCATGAACGGCAGCACGACCAGGAAGATCAGCGCGTCGAGGGTGGCGAAGCCGGTCTCCCACGGGATCGTCTTCCACCACCAGCGACGTACCGACCAGGTGGATCCGTCAGGGTCGGTCTCCGTCAGCTGAGACATCGTCACCTCCGATTCATTGCCCGCAGCGTACGGTTCTGAACATGGCGACGGGCGGCTCCCGCACAGTACGAAGTTTCTGCCGGGTGTGCCCGTCGGTGTGCGGCATCCTCGTCGAGATCGAGGACGATCAGGTGGTGGCCGTCCACGGCGACCGGGACAATCCCTTCTCCGGCGGCTACACCTGCCTGAAGGGCCGCGCGCTGCCGCTGATCCACCACCATCCGGACCGGCTCGAGCGGCCGATGATGCGCGGCGGCGGACAGCTGGCCGAAACCAGCTGGGAGGCTTGCCTCGACGACCTCGGCGCCCGGTTGCGAGACATCATCGCCGAGCACGGTCCGGCAGCGGTCGCCGTCAACTTCGGCACCGGCATCGGGATGGACGCCGCCGGCTATCGCACCGCCGAGGCGCTGCACCGCGCTATCGGCACTCCCGCGAAATTCAGTCCACTGACGATCGACGGCACCGCCAAGGTCCTGGTCGCGGAGCTGATGGGCGGCTCCGCCGGCCTCACCGGGCGTCCCGACTACGAGTATGCCGAACTCGTCATCCTGATCGGCAGCAATCCTGTTGTCTCCCATGGCCATACCGTCGGCATGCCCAATCCTCGCGGGGTGTTCCGCGACCTGGCCGCGCGGGCTCAGCTCTGGGTCGTCGATCCCCGCCGTACCGAGACCGCCCGGTTGGCGACCCGCCACCTGGCCCCGCGTCCGGGCACCGATTACGCCGTGCTGGCCTTCCTGGTGCGCGAAATCCTGCGCGACGGCGCCGATCCGGACGTCGCCGTCCAGGATCTCGACCTGCTGGCCTCCGCCGTCGAACCGTTCACCCGCGAGCATGCCGCCGAACTCGCCGACGTCGACCCCACCGATCTCGACGATCTGCTGGCCGCTGTCCGCAGGGCCGGGCACATCGCGATCGACACCGGCACCGGTGTCACCATGTCGGCCAGCGCCAATGTGACGCAATGGTTTTCGTGGGCGCTGCTGATCCTGACCGGATCGATGAACACCCCGGGCGGTGAGTGGTTCCATCCCGGCTTCGGCTATCAGCTGGAGATGTTCGAGTTGCCGATCGCGCCGCCGGAGGGTAAATCGCGTCCGGGACCGCCCAGCCGCCCGGACACGAAAGCGTTCATG
Source organism: Mycobacterium sp. SA01 (assembly GCF_041287105.1). Taxonomy (NCBI): domain Bacteria; kingdom Bacillati; phylum Actinomycetota; class Actinomycetes; order Mycobacteriales; family Mycobacteriaceae; genus Mycobacterium; species Mycobacterium sp. SA01. The sequence continues at coordinate 15,477 of NZ_JBGGNO010000018.1, forward strand.
CGGGAATGGCCCTGCGCCACACTGCCCGACGAGATCGAGGCCGGCAACATTCGCGCGCTGCTCAACCTCGGCGGCAGCCTGCTCACCGGTTTCCCCGCCACCGACACCCTGCGCCCGGCGCTGGCCAAGCTCGAGGTGTTGGCGACCACCGAGATCCTGCCCACCGAGACGACCGAGCTGTCCACCCACGTGCTACCGACCACGGGCCAACTCGAGCGGCCGGACGTCACGCTGTGGGATTTCATGAGTCCGCGGATCTCCGCTCAGCACACCCCGGCGATGATCGCCCCGATCGGCGAGCGCCGCTCGATGTGGTGGGTGCTCGCCGAGATCGGTGCCCGGCTCGGGCACGACATCGCCGACACCACCATGACCGACGAACAGATGTTGGCCGCGCTCAACGGCGGCGGCCGCTGCAGCTACGACGACCTGGTCGCCACCGGTTGGGCGCAGGCCGAGCGCGAGTTGCCCGCCGCGTGGATGCAACGCCACGTCGAGCGTCTCGGCGGCTGGCGCCTGGCCCCGCAACTCCTGATCGACCAACTACAGGGGCTGCGTCACACGACGGGACCGGTGTTGGTGCCACGTCGCCAATTACGAAGAGTCAACGCGCAATTGGAGTATCTCGGGGAGCAGCCCGAGATTCTGCTGAGCCCGCAGGACGCCGCGGCGGCCGGCATCGCGGACAACCAGAAAATGGTGGTGCGCACCGAATACGGTGAAGTCACCGGGATCGCGAAACTGGACCCGTCGGTGCGCAGCGGCGTGGTGTCGGTGCCGCACGCGCACGTCGGCGCCAACGTCAATCTGCTGACGAGTAAAGACGACCTGGACCCGGCGACCGGAATGACCCGCTATTCGGGGGTGCCGGTCAGCCTGCACCCGGCCTGAGTCAGTCGTCCTCGAGCTGAGCCAGAACCTCGTCGGAAATGTCGGCGTTGGTGTAGACGTCCTGCACGTCGTCGCTGTCCTCCAGCGCATCGACGAGCTTCATGATCTTGCGGGCGCCGTCGGCGTCCAGCGGTACGGTCACCGACGCCTGGAATCCGGCGTCGGCGGAGTCGTAGTCGATACCGGCGTCCACCAGCGCGGTGCGCACCGCGACCAGATCGGTCGGCTCGGAGATCACCTCGAAGCTGTCGCCGAGGTCGTTGACCTCTTCGGCGCCGGCATCGAGGACGGCGAGCAGCACGTCGTCTTCGGACAGGCCGTTCTTCTCCAGCGTGACCACGCCCTTGCGGGAGAACAGGTAGGCCACCGAGCCGGGGTCGGCCATGTTGCCGCCGTTGCGGGTCATCGCGACCCGGACCTCGCCGGCCGCGCGGTTGCGGTTGTCGGTCAGGCACTCGATCAGCACGGCGACGCCATTGGGCCCGTAGCCCTCGTAGGTGATGTTCTGCCAGTCGGCGCCGCCGGCTTCCTCACCACCGCCACGCTTGCGGGCGCGCTCGATGTTGTCGTTGGGAACCGACGACTTCTTGGCCTTCTGGATCGCGTCGTACAGGGTGGGGTTACCAGCCGGGTCGCCGCCGCCGACGCGCGCCGCGACCTCGATGTTCTTGATGAGCTTGGCGAACATCTTGCCGCGCTTGGCGTCGATGACGGCCTTCTTGTGCTTGGTGGTTGCCCACTTGGAATGGCCGCTCATCGGGTTCTTCTCCGTACTGTCCGTTCTGCCGTAACCCGACGAGTCTACTGGCCGGGGCCGATCGCCAGTTCGGTCGTCGGCACATCGCCGGGTTGTGTCACGGGATCTTGGCCGCGATCTCGGCGGCGGCGGCCACGACTTGCCTGCCGGCGTGGTCGAGGCTCTCCGGTGTCAGCCGGTGGGTCAGGAAGCTGACACTGAGCGCGTACTGGGAGGGCTTACCCGATGCCGTCGGGATCGCTGCCGCCACGCAGGTGAGTTCGTCTTCAGCCTCTTCACGATCGATCGCGAAGCCCCGCGCGCGGATGTCTTTGATCTCGGCGGCCATCTGTTTCATCGACGTGATGGTGTGCGCGGTGAACGCCGTCAGGCCTGCGGCCGACACGATGTCGCGCCACTCGCTGTCGGGCATCGACGCCAGCAGGGCCTTGCCCAGCGCCGAGGCATGCCACGGGTCGACCTGTCCGACTTCGGTGACCTTCTTCAGCGCACGCCGCCCCTCGACGGCCTCGATGACGACCACGGAGCGGTCCTTGCGGACGGCGAAGTTCACGGTCTCGTTGAACTCCAGCAGCAACCGCTCCATGGTCGGCAGGATGGCCTCTGACGGCACCTGTCCGGAATAGGCGCGACGGCCCAGTCGGAAGATCTGCCAGCCGAGCCGGTATTGGGTCGCATCGAACCGCTCGATGTAGCCCAGCGCCGTCAACGTGTTTAGGTAGCGCAGGACGGTCGCTTCGTTAAGCCCTGTGCCCTTTGCGATTTCGGTGAGATTCGCCGATTCGGCGTCGGCCACGGCTTCGAGAATCCTGACCGTCCGTTCGACGCCGATCAGATTCGAACCTTTGTCGGAAGCCCCCTGAGATTTCACTCAGTGAATGTTACCAGTGCCCAGTGAAGGTGAACTCCAACAACCCAATTCTGCCGCCAGCGGTTGACAGCGAACCATCGCCGGGATAATTTTTCATTTGTCGAAACCAGTTATTCACTGAGTGAAATTTTGTCGCCCTCGGGCGGCCACCCGAAGGAGACGTGATGTCCACCGCAGCAGCAGGCAACGGTTCGAAGGTCGACGGGGCCGCCATCCTGGCGGCGCAGGGACTCCTGCCGGCCGACGACTACGCCCTGACGCCGTCACCCAAGAGGTTCGACGACGGCGGCAGCTACCGCCTCGAGGTATCCGGCGTCGAGCGCCTCACGACGTTGGAGGCGCTGCTCGACGAGTCGGAGAAGCAGAACGTCTTCATCAATCGCATCGTCGCCTTCGGTGGCGGCTCGACACTGCTGAGCACCGGTGAATTGCATGATGTGGCAACACTTTCCGCTGAGAACGGCATCGAGCTGATCGCCGTGCCCGGTCCGCGCACCGGATGGGACCTCGGACGCCAGGCGTTGACCACCGAGGGGCAGGCCGGCGGCCGGCGAGTCCGCGGGCTCGACAACGTGCGCTACCTGCTCGACGACTACCTGCGGATGTTCGCCGCCGGCATCCGCGGTGTGCTGGTGTGGGACGAAGGCGTTCTCGACATCCTCAACAAGGCGCGCGACGCGGGACACATTCCGGCCGACGCCAAGTTCAAGATCTCTGTCTACGCCGGACACGCGAACCCGGCGTCGATCCGGATCCTCCAGGACCTGGGCGCCGACAGTGTGAATCCGGTGGGCGACCTGACCCGCCCGATGCTTGCCGCGATCCGGGGCAACGTCGACATCCCGCTGGATGTGTGGGCCGAGACCTTCGAGTCCTTCGGTGGGATGAACCGACTGTGGGAGACCGGCGCTATCGCACAGGTGGCCGCCCCGGTGTACTTCAAGATCGAGCCCGGCGAATCCGAAGCGGTGATGTACAACGGCTGGATCGAGCCCGAATACCACGAGCGTCTGGTCCGCCACAAGGTCCGGCACGCGGCGATCATCAACGAACTGGTCGCCTCCACGGCGCCGGACGTAACGGTGTCACCCCAGCCCGCACTGTCCCCCGTCCTGGCGAATTGAGCCCGCGCATGGCACGGCGCAAGGCCGCGATCATCGGGTCCGGCAACATCGGCACCGATCTGATGATCAAGGTGCAGCGGCGATCTGGACTGCTCGACGTGGTGGCGATGGCCGGAATCGATGCGGGCAGTGACGGATTGGCGCGGGCAACGGCACGCGGTGTCGCGGTGACGGCGGACGGGGTGGACGGATTGCTCGCCATGGATGTGTTCGACGACCTGGCGGTGATCTTCGATGCCACCAGCGCCGGGGCTCACCGGGCCAACGACATCAAACTCGAGCCGACCGGCGTACCGATCGTCGATCTCACCCCCGCCGCGGTCGGGCCGTTCGTGGTGCCCGCGGTGAACCTGTCCGAGCTCACCGGGCGGCGCAACGTGAACATGGTGACGTGCGGCGGGCAGGCGACGATCCCGATCGTCGCGGCTCTGTCCGGAGTCACCGAGGTGCACTACGCCGAGATCGTCGCGTCGATCGCGTCCCGCTCGGCGGGCCCCGGTACCCGGGCCAACATCGACGAGTTCACCGTCACGACCGCGCGTGCCATCGAAGCGGTGGGCGGCGCGGGCCGCGGCAAGGCGATCATCGTTCTCAATCCCGCCGAGCCACCGATGATCATGCGCGACACCGTCGCCGCGCTGGTATCCCCCGCCGATGCCCGGGTGATCGGAGATGCGGTGATCGCCATGGTCGACGCCGTAAGGGAGTACGTCCCCGGTTACCGGCTGAAGCAAGAGGTCCGGGTGGCGCCGGTGCCGCGTGGGGATTCTCGAAGGCGCTTGGCCGGCACCGCCGCCGGTGAGCTTCTGCACGTCACGGTGTTCCTTGAGGTCGAGGGCGCCGCCGACTACCTGCCTGCCTACGCGGGCAACCTCGACATCATGACCTCGACCGCCGTCCGGGTCGGCGAAGGCCTCGCGCTCCATTCGCCCGTGCTGCAGGGGTCCGGTCGATGACATCACCGATTTATGTCCAGGACGTCACGCTGCGCGACGGCATGCACGCGCTGAGTCATGAACTCGACACGGCCGATGTTCGGCGGATCGCCCGCGCACTCGACGCGGCCGGGGTCGACGCCATCGAGGTGGCGCACGGAGACGGGCTCGCAGGCGGCAGCCTGACCTACGGCGCCGGGTCGCACACCGATGCCGAATGGATCTCCGCCGCAGCCGATGTCGTCAACTCCGCACGACTGACCACCTTGTTGCTGCCGGGCATCGGAACGCTGGACGACCTTCGCGCCGCCGTGGACCTCGGTGTCACTTCGGTACGGATCGCCACCCACTGCACCGAGGCCGACATCGGCATCCAGCACATCGCGACGGCGCGCGATCTCGGCATCGATGTGGCCGGATTTCTGATGATGTCACACATGATCAGCGCCGAAGGTCTTGCGGCCCAAGCGAAGATCATGCAGGACTCGGGCGCGACATGCGTGTACGTGACCGACTCGGGCGGGCGACTGACCATGTCAGGCGTCGCCGAGCGCGTGCGCGCATACCGCGACGTGCTCAGCGACACCACCGAAATCGGCATCCACGCCCACCACAACCTGGCTCTGGGCGTGGCGAACTCGCTCGTCGCCGTCGAAGAAGGGGGGCGGCGTGTCGACGCGTCACTCACCGGCCTCGGTGCCGGCGCAGGGAACTGCCCGCTGGAAGTCTTCGTCGCCGTCGCCGAGCTGAACGGATGGGATCACGGGTGCGATGTGTTCGCGCTGATGGACGCCGCCGACGACATCGTCCGTCCGCTGCACCGGCGACCGCTGCGGATCGACCGTGAAACCCTCACACTCGGTTACGCGGGCGTGTACTCGAGCTTCCTGTTGCACGCCGAGCGAATCGGTGCCGAACTCGACGTCGAGCCACGCGCCCTCCTGGTGGAGGCGGGACGCCGGGCGATGGTCGGCGGCCAAGAAGACCTGCTCATCGATCTCGCTCTGGAGATGAGGAGGTAAGCAGGACAGCCGCGTACCGGCTCGAACACCGTTCCCGCAGAGCAGCTGAACGGAAGGTCACCACACCCGTACCATCAACCCACTTTGCACAAGGGATAGTCATGACCAACATAACCCAATCATTGGAACCGCCCGAAGGTCGCATACCCCATCCGCGTCAGCCGGATTCCGCGCCGCCGGAGCGGGGGCGCAATCACGGCCTGAAGAAGGACACCCTCGGCGTTCCCAGCATATTCTTCTACATCATCGCCGCCGCATCACCGTTGACGGTGGTCGTGGCGTTGTATCCCATCATCATTGGGTCCGGCAACGGGATCGGCATGCCGGGCGCGTTCGTCATCGCCGCGGTGGTGCTGATGATCTTCGCCGTCGGTTACGTGGCGATGAGCAAACATGTGACCAACGCAGGCGCGTTCTACGCCTATGTGACCCTGGGTTTGGGGCGCATCCCCGGACTGGGTTCGGCGTTCCTGGCGATCTTCGCCTACAACGCCATCCAGGCCGGCCTCTACGGCGGGTTCGGTTACTACGCAGGCGAATTGTTCAACGCCAAGTTCGGCACACATCTGCCGTGGTGGCTATTCGCCGGGATCGCCCTGGTGCTGTGCCTGGGCCTCGGCATCCAGGGAGTGCACTCCGGCGCCAGGGTTCTCGGTGTCTTCATGAGCCTCGAGGTCACGATGATCACCGTGCTCAGCGTGTGCAGCCTTTTCGGCGGGACCGTACAGGTATCGCACTTTTCCTTCGAGCCGTTCAGCCCGTCGGTGGTGCTCGCCGGTTCCCTCGGCGTGGCACTGATGTTCGCGCACGCGTCATTCATCGGATTCGAGGGATCGGCGATCTACGGTGAGGAGGCACGCGATCCGGCGCGCACGATTCCCCGGGCAACGTATCTGTCGATCGCATTCATGGGCACGCTCTACGCCGTGTCCGGGTGGCTCATCATGAACGCGCTCGGCCTCGATAACGTCGTGGGCATCGCCCAGCAGTCCGGTGGCGACTTCATCTTCGTGGCCAGCGACACGATCATCGGTCACAACATCTCGCTGGTGTTCCAGATCCTGATCATCACAGCGTTGTTCGCCGCGATCGTCACCTTCCACAACAACGTGGCGCGCTACACGTTCTCGCTAGGCCGGCAGGGGCTGATCTGGAAGCCGCTGGGCTGGACCCTTCCGAACCGGCAGACCCCCTGGGTTGCCTCGGTCGTGCAGACCCTGACCATCGGCGTGGTCGTGGCGTTGTTCGCGATCTTCGATCAGGATCCGTTCGCCGGGCTGTTCACTTGGGCGACCGGCATCGGCACGATCGGCGTCATCTTGTCGCAGCTCGTGGCGGCCGTCGCGATCTTCGTGTTCTTCCGAAAGTCTGATGTCGACAAGCGCAGGTGGAACACCTTCGTCGCACCGATACTGGCGATCATCGGACTCGGCGGATTCTTCGCCCTCACCCTGGACAGTCTGGACATCCTCCTCGGCGCCCAGGGTGGCATGGCGGCGCTCATGCTCTCTCTGGTCTTTGTGGCGCTCGGCGCAGGCATGCTGTACGGGTTATACCTGCGACTCGCGGCTCCCGAACGCTACGCCGGGCTCGGGCGCGCTCTCAACGAGCGTGAACTGGCCGACCCCGCGCCCGAAGCACTCTAGCCACAACCATGCCGACTCAAAGATCCAGCGCTACATTTGTACCCGCAGATAAGTACAAATGTTCTTATAAGCGAGGAAGCATGACTCAGACCCCCCGGCGCACGCGTCGTCACGACCCCGACCGTCGACAACGCATCGTCGATGCCGCACTCCAGGTGCTGGCCACCGACGGCGTCGCCGGCATCACTCACCGGGCGATCGGCACCGCGGCCGATGTGCCACTCGGCTCGATCACCTACCACTTCGCCAATCTCGCCGACATCATCGACGTGGCCTTCGAGACTCACGTGGCGAGGCTCGCAGACCGGTTCGCGGACAGGTTGGCGTCGTGTGATTCCCCCGGCGATGTCATCGAATGCATCGTCGTGGCGGTCACCGACGACTTGGCGGCCCACCCCAACGAACTGGCGATCACCTACGAACTCTACGGAGACGCCGTTCGCCGGGCCCGCACCAAACAAGTGACCCAGCACTGGATGACGCTGGCCGAAGAAGCACTGGCACAGCACTTTCCGCAGCCAACCGCACGGCTTCTCGACGTCGTCGTCGAAGGCTTGATGGTTCACATGTCCATTGCCCAACAACAGATCTCGAAAGCCGAAGTCCGCGCACTGCTCACCGTTGCCGCGCACGCGGGCCAGACCGCCTACGAGTCCGGCACCGACCTCGGCGTCGAGGTGGATGCCGATCACCGATTCGTCAAACCCACACCGCAGGAGAAGAAATGACATTCCACCGCCAGATGTTCATCGACGGCACCTGGACCGACGCCTCGGACGGCGCGGTCGACACCGTACCCGCCCCCGCGACCGGAGAGGCCTTCGCTGAAACCGCGCATGGCACAGTCGCTGACGTCGACCGTGCCGTCGCCGCCGCCGAAGCGGCCTTCCCAGGTTGGGCACGCACACCGGTGGGCGAACGAGCCCGGGCGTTCCTGACATTGGCCGATCGCGTCGAGGCCGACCTGTCCACCCTGGCTGAGATCGAGTCACGCAACGTCGGCAAGCCGATCGGGCTGGCACTGGAAGAAATGGGGATGATCGCCGATCATCTTCGGTTCTTCGCGGGCGCCGCCCGGTCCGTGGAAGGCCGGGCCGCCACCGAGTACGTCCGCGGCAAGACCAGCATCATCCGTCGCGACCCGCTCGGCGTCGTCGGATCGGTCGCACCGTGGAACTATCCGCTTCTGATGGCGATCTGGAAGATTTCACCCGCGCTGATGACCGGAAACACCCTGGTACTCAAGCCCTCCGAGCACACCCCATTCTCGGTTCTGCGATTGGCCGAGTTGGCCCAAGATCTCTTCCCGGCCGGCGTGCTCAACATCGTGACCGGGCACGGCGGTGACGTCGGAGCCAGCCTGGTCGCCCACCCGCGAGTACGGATGTCCTCGTTGACCGGCTCGGTGGCGACCGGCCGCGCACTGATGCACGCATCTGCCGACTCCAACCTCAAGCGTCTGCACCTCGAACTCGGTGGCAAGGCGCCCGTGTTGGTCTTCGCCGACGCCGACGTCGCGCTGGCTGTGGACAAGATCATGGAAGGCGCGTTCTGCAACTCCGGGCAGGACTGTATGGCGGCCTCCCGGGTCTACGTCCACGAGTCCCTGCACGACGAGTTGGTCGCCGGTCTGGAGAAGGCAGTCACCACATTGGATCTCGGCGACCTCGCCGACGAGAACACGGCGATGGGTCCGGTAATCACGGCCGCACACCGGGACCGGGTCGAGGGCTTCGTCGAACGTGCGAAAGCCACCGGCCACACCGAGCTCATCCAGGGCGCCAATCCGGGTGTCGGGTTCTACACCGCACCGACCGTGGTGGTCGGAGCACGGCAGGGAGACGAGATCATCGCCAAAGAGGTCTTCGGTCCCGTGACGTCGGTGACGACCTTCGGCGATGACGACGACGTCGTCGCATGGGCCAACGACACCGAATATGGTTTGGCGGCATCGGTGTTCACCAACGATCTCGGTCGAGCGATGGATGTCACCGCTGATCTGCAGTTCGGCACGGTCTGGGTCAACGACCACCTGCCCGTCACCCCGGAGATGCCCCACGGTGGCTTCAAGCAATCCGGCAACGGCAAGGACATGTCGATCTACGCCCTCGAGGAGTACACCGAGATCAAGCATGTGATGATCAGCCGGGCGGGTGCCTGACATGGGGGCGGTCAGCGCCGTCAACATGTTCTCGCTGCGGCCCGGTGTCACCGCGGCCCAATTCGAGGCGTTCTCCACCGAACTGGACCAGCCCACCTGCCTGTCTTTCGACGTCGTCGAAAGCTTCCAGGTCTATCTGGTCGAAGGGCAGGGACACCAGGTCGACGTCGTCGAAGTCATGACCGTGCGGTCGTGGCCTGAATGGGAGTCGTTACGCGACAACGCACCCGAATTCGAGCCCGTGCTCCGGCGATTTGCAGAACTGGTCGAACTGGACAGCGTCACAACGCTGTTCACCCGTCACGTACCCCCCAACGAGGAGAACTGAGATGCCGACATCCCCCGACTACGACGTCATCGTGATCGGCGCCGGCCACAACGGTCTCGTCACCGCCAACTATCTCGCCAGAGCGGGCAAACGTGTACTGGTGCTCGAAGCCCGCGACGTGGTGGGCGGGGCGTGCGTGACCGAAGAACTCATACCCGGTTCGAAATGGTCGTCGTGTGCGTTCATCGCAGGGCTGTTGCGCCCCGAGATCATCACCGAACTCGAACTGAGCCGGTTCGGCCTCGAGCTCTATCAGGGTGATGCCCTGTCGTTCAGCCTGTTTCGCGACGGGAGCTCGATCACCATGTGGAAGGAGACCGACCGCACGCTGCGCGAGATCGAGAAGCTCAATAAGCGTGATGCGCAGGCATTTATCGACTTCGGTCTGCAGCTGCAGAAGTTCGCGGGGCTGGTGACGCCCTGGCTGTTGAAGTCGCCACCGGAACGCTCCGAGGTGCTGGCCGCCTTCGAGGCCGCCGGCGAGCAGAAGCTGTTCGACGAGTTCACCCTGATCTCGGTGCGCGACCTCCTCGACCGACACTTCGAGGACGAGCGACTCAAGAGCATGCTGACGTTCTTCGGCATGGTCTCGATTTACGGCGGTCCGTCATCACCGGGTACCGCGTACACCTACGGCCACCATTCCTGGGGCGAATTCAACGGCAATTTCGGTCAATTCGGGATGGCCCGCGGCGGTATGGGGGCGATCAGCGAGGCGCTGGCCGCCGGCGCGCGGCACTACGGCGCGACGATCCGGACGTCAGCTCCGGTAGCGAAGGTAATCGTCGAGAAGGGAGCGGCGACCGGTGTTCGGCTGCGGGACGGTTCGGTGATCACCGGGTCCCAGATCTTCTCCAACGCCGACCCCAAGCGTTCGCTACTGCGCTTGCTCGAGCCCGGGGTGCTGTCACCGAAGCTGCTGCGCCAGGTAGAGAACATCGACACCCGCGGTTCGATGGCCCGCATCCACCTGCTGATCGACGAACTGCCGCAATATCTTCCGTTCCCCGACGCCAGCGAAGGCCCGCAGCACCACGGCCATCAGCTGCTCGGCGCCAGCCGCGAAGCGTTTGAGGTGGCGTTCGAGGCACAGCGTCGCGGCACCTTCCCGAGCACCTTCGTGATCGAGGCCGTCATCCAGTCGGTCACCGACGACTCGCTGGCACCCAAGGGCCAGCACACCATGACCCTGGGCATTCAGCAGCTGCCGTCGGAGCTCACCGGCACCACGTGGGCGGCCGAGAAGGAGCGGTGGGCCGACCTGGTGCTGGAGGATCTGTTCAGCTACGCGCCGAACCTGCGGGATCACATTCTCGATCGGGTGATCATCACTCCGGATGACCTGGACAACGAGTACCTGATCACCGACGGCAACATCTTTCACGGAAGCATGATGCTCGACCAACTTTTCGGAGCGCGCCCGTTGCCGGAGTTGGCCGATTACCGCACGCCGGTGCGCAACTACTACTTGTGTGGTGTCGGTACCCATCCCGGCGGCGGGGTGATGGGCGCCAGCGGACACAACGCCGCCAAGGTCGCTCTCGACGACGCCGACGGTGTGACGCCGTCGTCCCGGGTCCTGACCAACGGGCATCGCACCCCGTGGCAGCAACGGCTGATCGGCGGATTGATGTCCACCAAGTCGGGACGCTGGCTCAGCTACCAGGCTGCCCGGCAACCGGCGATGCGCAAGATCACCGCCTACGCCGCGCGGGTCCGTTGAGCTGACCGATGACCAGTTCACCGCGCCGGCTCAAGAGCGCCAAATGGTTCGCGGGCCAGAATGTTCCGGGGTTCGTGCACCGCTCGGCCATGCGGGCATCAGGGTTCTCCCGAATGGCGATCGACGGCCGCCCGATCGTCGGCATCTGTAACTCGTGGTCGGAAGTCGTCAACTGCAACATGCACTTTCGGGGGATGGCGGATTCGGTTCGGCGTGGCGTGTTGGCGGCGGGCGGCTATCCGCTCGAGTTCCCGACCATCTCGCTCGGTGAGCAGTTGATGAAGCCGACGACGATGCTGTTCCGCAACCTGATGGCGATGGATGTCGAGGAGTCCATCCGGGCATATCCGTTCGACGCGGTTGTGCTGCTGGGCGGTTGTGACAAAACGGTGCCCGCCCAGTTGATGGGAGCGACAAGCGCCGACGTCCCGGCGATCGTGCTCACCGGTGGGCCGGCGTCCCCGGCAGTGTTCAACGGGAAGCAACTCGGGGTGGGCACCGATCTGTGGAGGTACATCGACGAGGTCCGGGCCGGTCGGATGTCCATGTCGGAATACGACCGGCTGGAGTCGGCGGCCGGACCCTCGCGAGGACATTGTCCGGAGATGGGCACCGCGTCGACGATGGCCACCCTGGTCGAGGGACTGGGAATGACGCTGCCGGGCGCGGCGGCCGTACCGGCCATGGATTCCCGGCGGCTCCAGGTCGCCGAAATGGTCGGTGCCCGAGCGGTGGAGCTGGCCACCGAAGGGTTACGGCCATCGCAGGTACTCACCCGCGAAGCCTTCGACAACGCCATAACGCTGATGCTGGCGGTCGGCGGGTCGACGAACGCGGTCGTGCATCTGCTTGCGCTGGCGGGGCGGGCCGGTGTCGAACTGTCGCTTGACCGATTTCACGAGTTGTCCGCCCGCACCCCGCTGGTGGTCAACGTGCGCCCCGCCGGCCAGCACCTGGTCGAACAGGTCTTCCATGCCGGCGGAATTCCCGCCGTCATGAAGGCAATCGAGCCGCTGCTGCACACCGGGGCGTTGACGGTCACCGGCAAGACCGTCGCCGACAACCTGCCCGAGCAGCCCGGCACGGATTCGACCGTGATCGCCGATCTGAGCACGCCGTTCCAACCGCCCCAAGGACTCGCAGTGGTCCGGGGAAATCTCGCACCGAACGGGGCCGTGATCAAGTCCAGTGCCGCGACCCCGGATCTGTTGGTGCACAGCGGTCCGGCGGTCGTGTTCGACAACATGGCCGACATGATGCGCCGCTTTGACGATCCCGACCTAGAAGTGACCGCGGAGTCGGTTCTGGTGCTGCGCGGCGCCGGCCCCCAGGGAGCACCCGGAATGCCGGAATGGGGGCAGCTGCCCATCCCCAGCAAGCTGCTGGCGCAGGGAGTCACCGACATGGTCCGGATCTCCGATGCCCGGATGAGCGGAACCGCCTACGGCACTTGCGTTCTGCATGTGAGCCCGGAATCGGTGGCGGGCGGCCCGCTGGCCCTGGTACGGGACGGCGACCTGATCACGCTCGACGCACCCGCCGGCCGGCTCGACGTCCTGCTCACCGATGCCCAACTGACCCAGCGACGTCGGGAACTCCCCGATTCACCTGCACCGCAACGCCGTGGCTATACAGCCCTCTACATCGAGCGGGTGCTTCAGGCCGACCGGGGATGCGACTTCGACTTCCTGGTCGGCCGGTCTGAGAATCCCGCCAACGAACCGGATGCCATCTTCGACGGATGGGTGGGCGGCTGGTGAACGGCTCACGGCGGGGCTCAGCGTCATCGCGACGCACCTGCCGACGCTCGGCGCGCTACGTCCCCAGGTCTGCGTCGACGTAGCGCTGCAGGTTCGGTGCAACGGCGGCGACGATCTCGTCGTCGCTCATCGAGGCCAGCGGTTCGATCTGCCACACGTAGCGCATCATCGCCAAGCCCATGATCTGCGACGAGATCAAACCGCTGCGTTTGCGCCGGTCCGCCTCGTCGGCACCGAGTTGAGACACCCCCATCAGCTGACCTTCGACCACCCTGCGCAGCTTCTCGCGGGTGCTCGGCTCGTGCGCGGCGGTCTGCAGCACCGCCCGCAACACCGGGCCGATCTCGTCGTCGGCCCACGCGCCCAGCATCAGCCGCAGCAGCGCGGTCCCGAGCTGTGGCACCGGCGTTGTCCAGGTCCGCGCCACGCTCTCCAGCCAGCGCTGCGGCGGATTCGTGGCCGCATCCAGCAGACCTTCCTTGGACCCGAAATAGTGGTAGACCAGCGCCGGGTCGACGTCGGCCGCCCGGGCGACCGCCCGGATCGTCGTGCCCGCCGATCCGTGCTGAGCGAACTCGGCGCGCGCGGCGTCGACAATCCGGCCGGCCAGCACCCCCTTCTCGTCTCGGGGTCCCGGTGCCGTGGCTTTCTTCGCCATCCGCATCACCTCGAATGTTTCATATTGCGTTGAGACTAGTTTCATCGTAGCGTGAAACTAGTCTCAACAGGACGTGAAAAGGATTCGGATGACTTCCACCAGTGTTTCCGGCATCGAACCGGGCCAGCGCACGCTCAACGGGCCGCAGACCACCGGCCGGGACTACCGCAACCTGAGCAGGCCGGACCACCACATCACCACCGACACCAACATCGCGGTCCCGATGCGCGACGGTGTCACCCTGCTCGCCGACGTGCACCGCCCCGACGGCCCATCCGCTCAGGGGGCGCGCTTCCCCGCGCTGATCGCCGTGTCGCCCTATCCGCGCCAGATCCAGGACCTCGGTGCCCCAGCCGGTTTCATCGAAGCCGGCGCCACCGACTTCTGGGTGCCGCGCGGCTACACCCACGTCATCGCCAACCTGCGCGGCACCGGCGGATCCGGCGGAACCTTCGGATTCTTCGACGGCCAGGAGCGCCGCGACCTGTACGACCTCGTGGAATGGGTGGCGGCACAACCCTGGTGCGACGGGAACGTCGGGATGATCGGTATCAGCTATTTCGCGATGACCCAGCTGGAGGCCGCGGTCGAGCGCCCGCCGCACCTCAAGGCGATCTTCCCGGTGGCCGTCACCGCGGACCTCTACGAAGGCGCGGTGCATCACGGGCTGCTGAGCGCCTCGTTCATCACGCCGTTCCTGTCGATGCTCGGACTCACCGCGGCCCGCAGCGACACGTTCTGGCGCAGCCGACCGATGGGAGCGGCACGCTGGGTGCTCAACACCCCGCGGCTGCACCACAAGTTCGCGACGATGAACGGCGAGGCGGCCGTGACGATGATGCGCGGGCTGCTCAAACTGCCGCACGACCCGCACCCGTGGGACGAGCTGTGGCTCGACGCTGCGGTCAAGCATCCCACCCGCGACGCCTGGTGGGACGAACGCAACCTGTTGCCACTGCTCGAAAAGGTAGATATCCCAGTTTATTTGGGCTGCGACTGGCAGAACGTCCCGCTACACCTGCCGTCGACGTTCACCAGTTACGCCGGGCTGACGAACAGCCCGTGCGTGCGCATCGGGATGCTCGGCGAGTACGGACTGACCTGGCCGTGGGAAAGCCTGCACATCGAAGCGCTGGCCTGGTACGACCATTGGCTCAAGGGCCGCGACACCGGCATCCTCGACGGTCCGGCCGTTCGTTATGTCCTGCCGGGCGCCGACGAGTGGCGCACGTGCGAATCCTGGCCGCCGGCAAGCACCGTCCGCGAACTGGCGCTGCGCGCCGACGGCATCCTCGACGATGACGAAGGCAGCCCCGGCGCGTGTGAGTTCATGGCGCTCGGCGGGGGGCTCGGCCGGGCCAAGCCCAGTCCGATCGATCCCCCGTCGGCGCTGACCTGGATCAGCCGGCCACTGACCGCGCCCGTCGAGGTCGTCGGCGACATCGAGTTGCGGTTGACCGCCAGCGCCACCGCCGCCGACACCGCGTGGATCGTCACGCTCTCCGACGTCTCCCCCGACGGCGAGACGGAACCGGTGACCGCAGGCTGGCTGCGGGCGAGCCTGCGCGAGGTGGACGAGGCCGGCAGCCGGCCGGGTGCACCGATGCTGCCGTGCCGCCGTCCGCAGGCAGTACCCGTCGGTGACGACGTCGAGTACCGGATCCCCCTGGTGCCCAACGCCCGCCGCTTCGGCACGGGTCACCGCATCCAGATCACGATCACCAGTGACGACCAGGATCCGGACACCCCGGCGATCATGAACTTCCGGCATGCCAGCGTCGGCACCAGCAGCCTCAACATCGTGCGGTCGTCATCGCGGTTGGTGCTGCCCATCCTCACCTGACCCGGTGCGATCATGGACGCCATGGACCAGGCAACATACGACAAGGGACGACAGATCCGCGCCGCGGTGCTCGGCGAGGAGTACGTCGCCAACGCCGAGCGGCAGGCCGACGACTTCAGCAAACCGCTGCAGGATCTGCTCACCGAGTACTGCTGGGGTGCGGTGTGGGGCCGAGAGGAACTCCCGCTCAAGACCCGCAGCATGCTCAACCTGGCGATGATCTCGGTGCTGAACCGCCCCCACGAGCTGAAAACCCATGTGCGCGGGGCACTCACCAACGGGGTCACCCGCGAGGAGATTCGCGAGATCCTGCTTCAGGTGGCGATCTACGCAGGCGCGCCCGCAGCCGTCGACGGCTTCCGGGTCGCCCGAGAGGCCTTCGCCGAACTCGACGCTCAGTGAGCCATCTCATGGACCTCGGCTTCATCGGCTTGGGCAACATGGGCCTGCCGATCGCGACCCGCCTGATCGAGGCCGGCCACCCGCTGGTGGTCTTCGACACCCGCCCGGACATCGTCGCCCGGGCGGTCGATCTGGGCGCCCAGGCCGCCTCCTCCCCCCGTGACGTCGCCGACCGCGCCGAGACCGTACTGGCGAGCCTGCCGTCGGTGCTTGCCTCCCGTGAGGTCGCGGTCGGCACGGACGGCGTGATCGAAGGACGCCGCGTCGAACGGTTCATCGACCTGTCGACCGTGGGCAGCACTGCCGCTCAACAGATCCAGACGCAGCTGGCCCAACGCGGTATCGCGATGCTCGACAGTCCGGTCAGTGGCGGTGTCGGCGGCGCCGCCAAAGGGACACTGACGCTGATGGTTTCGGGCCCGCGCGACCAGTTCGAGATCGTCGAGCCGATACTGGCCCGGCTCGGCACGCCGTTTTTCGTCGACACCAAACCCGGTGCGGGCCAGACGATGAAGCTGGTGAACAACCTGCTGGCCGCCACCGCGCTGGCCGCCACCTCGGAGGTGGTGGTGATGGGCGTCAAGGCCGGGCTGGACCCGTCGGTGATGATCGAGGTGATCAACGCCGGATCGGGAGCCACCAACGCCAGCCGTGACAAGTTCCCGAAGTCGATTCTGCCGCGCAGCTTCGACTACGGGTTCGCCACCGGCCTGATGGTGAAGGACGTCCGGCTCTATCTGGAGGAGGCCGAGGCGTTGGGCCTACCCACCGAGGTGGCCGCGGCCGTCGGCCGATTGTGGGAACTGGTCATGCGCGAAGAGGGGCCCGAGTCCGACTTCACCGCAGCGATCAAGCCCATCGAGGCGGCTGCGGGCGTGATTGTGGACGGACGACCCAGCGGCTAGCTACAGCGCACGCCACCAGCTGATCGGCCGTTCCGCAGCCGGGTTACTCTGCCACGCCGGGCGCCACAGACCCGCCGTCGATTTCGGGCCATGCTGTTCGAGTACTTGATGAATCCGCCGAATCACCCAAGTGCGTGACATCATCACCACCTCCTACCGCCGCGCGCCGAGACACTGAGTATGGGCATCTCGCCCGGCACAGCGGGACTTCCCAGGTTGACGTCGTCTAAACGTCGCGCGACGAATTGGCTGTAGACAGAGTGGTCATGCCGTCAGGCGCGGTGGGCGACCATGTCCACAAACAGCTTGTGCACCCGCCTGTCACCGGTCATTTCAGGGTGGAAAGCGGTGGCGAGCACCCGGCCCTGCCGGACCGCCACTATGTGGTCGCCGGCACGCGCCAGGACCTGGACGTCGGGCCCCACCCGTTCCACCCACGGCGCCCGGATGAACACCGCATGGGCGGGGCCGTCGAGACCGTCAAAGTCGATGTCACCCTCGAAAGAATCGACCTGGCGGCCGAAAGCGTTGCGCCGCACCGTCATATCGATGCCGCCCAGAGGAACGGCCGCACGCCCCTCGGCGCCGGCGTCGAGGATCTCGGTGGCCAGCAGGATCATCCCCGCACACGAACCGTAGGCCGGCATCCCGTCGGCCAGCCGCGTGCGCAGCGGCTCCAGCAGTTCGAATTCGCGCAGCAGGTGACTCATCGTGGTCGACTCACCGCCCGGGATGACCAGGGCGTCGACGACGTCGAGCTCGCTCGCGCGGCGCACGGTGGAGGCTTCGGCACCGGCCTCGCGCAGGGCAGCCAGGTGTTCGCGGGTGTCGCCTTGCAAGGCCAGCACGCCGACGCGGAGACTCATGGCCCGGCGTACCCGCGCTTGTAGCGGGTCAGCCCCTCCTGCATGACCGCCGCGACCATCTCGCCGTACTGGTTGAAGATCTTGCCCTGGGTCAGCGACCGGCCACCGCACGACGACGGCGACGACTGGTCGTAGAGCAGCCACTCGTCGGCCCGGAACGGCCGCATGAACCACATCGCGTGGTCCAGCGACGCGACCATCAGGTGTTTGCGTTCCTCGACGTGGTTGACCTGCGCCGAGCCGAGCAGCGTGAGATCGCTCATGTAGGCCAGCGCGCAGATGTGCAACACCGAATCGTCAGGCAGCGGGTCCTTGTGCTTGAACCACACCTGCTGCTGAGATGCCTTGCCGGGCAGCCGGGTCACCTGATCGCGCGGGACCATGCGGACGTCCCACTCCTCGAACTGGGCGAATCCCGCCTCGTCGAACACACCGCCCTTGGAGATGAAGCCGGGCAGGTCGTCAGGCGGCGGCGCGGCGGGCATCTCGTCCTGATGCTCGATGCCGCTCTGGTCGGTCTGGAACGACGCCGACATCGAGAAGATCGTCTCGCCGTGCTGGACGGCGTTGACCCGGCGGGTGACGAACGAGCCGCCGTCGCGCAGCGCCTCGACCAGATACACCGCTGGCGCGGTGGCGTCGCCCGGCCGCAGGAAGTACCCGTGCAGCGAGTGCACCTGGAACTTGGGGTCGACGGTGCGCACCGCCGACACCAGCGACTGACCGGCCACGTGACCGCCGAATGTGCGCTGGAGGAAACCGGATTCGGGACTGAACACCCGGCCGCGATAGATGTTGACCTCGAGCTGCTCCAGATCGAGGATCTCTTCGATTGCCACGTGGTTTACCAGCCGCGTTCGGCGAGCCGGTGCGGCTGTGCGATGTCCTCCACGTTGATGCCGACCATCGCCTCACCCAGCCCGCGCGACACCTTGGCCAACACGTCGGGATCGTCGTAGAAGGTGGTGGCCTTGACGATGGCCGCCGCCCGAGCGGCTGGGTCGCCGGATTTGAAGATGCCCGAGCCCACGAACACGCCCTCGGCGCCGAGCTGCATCATCATCGCCGCGTCCGCGGGGGTGGCGATGCCGCCTGCGGTGAACAGGGTGACCGGCAACTTGCCCGCTCGCGCCACCTCGGCCACCAGCTCGTAGGGCGCCTGCAATTCCTTTGCCGCGACGAACAATTCGTCCTCCGACAGCGAAGTCAGTCGACGGATCTCGCCGCCGATCTTGCGCATGTGCGTCGTGGCGTTGGAGACGTCACCGGTGCCGGCCTCACCCTTGGAGCGAATCATCGCCGCACCCTCGGTGAGCCGGCGCAGCGCCTCGCCCAGATTGGTGGCACCGCACACGAACGGCACGGTGAACTTCCACTTGTCGATGTGGTTCGTATAGTCGGCCGGGGTCAGCACCTCGGACTCGTCGACGTAGTCCACGCCGAGGCTCTGCAGGATCTGCGCCTCCACGAAGTGCCCGATGCGCGCCTTGGCCATCACCGGAATCGTGACCGCGGAGATGATGCCCTCGATCATGTCGGGGTCGCTCATCCGCGACACCCCGCCCTGAGCGCGGATGTCGGCGGGCACGCGCTCCAGCGCCATGACCGCCACGGCGCCTGCGCCCTCGGCGATGCGGGCCTGCTCGGGCGTGACGACGTCCATGATGACGCCGCCCTTGAGCATCTCCGCCATGCCCCGCTTGACCCGAGCGGTACCCGTCTGCGCGCTGGCCGAGCCGTTGGATCCAGCCGCGTTGGCTCCGGTTTCCACTGTTAGTCCCTTCGTTTGATACGGATCCAGTCTAAAGGGCGATTCCAAACTGAATTTTTCGCACCTCAGTGGATCGGGTGCAACTCTCTGTGCGGACCACCACGGCCGTCTGCCAGCGAGTTTGCCTCCTCCAGCAGTTCCCCGAGCTGCAGCGGATACACCCGCTGCCCGCTCGCGGCCAGCTGATCGATCGTGCTGGAGTCACACCATCTGTGGCCGTGAATGTACCGCAGCTCCAGCGGGGTCCGCCCCGCCGCGGTCGGTTCGAAGCGGACGGTGCGGTGCACGAAGTAGAACTCCTGGCTGGCGATGACGGTGCCGTTGAAATCGATGAGCGACTCCCGCCGCCACACCGGCCCCACCATCGCGTCCGGGTCGACGCGCAGCCCGGTCTCCTCGAGGATCTCCCGGACCGCGGCATCGACCAGCCGTTCGCCGGGCAGTGCCTGCCCGCCGACGGTGAACCACCACCGAGGCGCCTCCCCGCCGGTGAAGGCCGGGTCGGATCCGCAGAACAACAGCACCGCACCCTGATCGTCGAGCAGGACCACCCGTGCCGAGGTGCGGCGATCCACCTGACCGGCACCATCCGGGGTGGCTTCGGGAACGCGCTCGGCGATCTCGAAGTACGTCGGCAGCGGTGCGGTACCGGCCAGCCGCAACCACCGGACCGGACGCCGTTCGCGCAACGCCAGGGTGTCGCGCACGGCGTCGTTGTGGAATCGGCGGGCCAGCAGAACCCGGGCCTCCGCGTCGGCGAGTTCGGCGACCAGCGACGCCGGCATCGACGTCGGATCGACCATCGCCAACGCGGCCGACAGCTCGTTCTCGGCGGCTTCGCGACCGCTTCGGGGAGCCCGCTCGGCGGCATCGGCCAGCGCCGCGAGCCGCTTGCCTTCGGGTCGTCCGCGATAGGTGTCGGCGGCCACCGCGCGGGCCACCACCGCGCGCCGGGCCAGCGCCCCGTCGAGCGCCTGCCAGGACAGGTCGTAGCGGATGTGGAGGCGGTCCAGCCGGCTGGCGGTCTGCAGGGCCAGCATGGCGCTGACCACCAGCACGATGATCAGGATCCCGGTCAGCGACCAGTACAGCGGGGCAGGCACTCAGCTCAACCCCCGGGTCGCTTCGCTCCGGCCCGCCGAACCCGCCACCGTGACTTTGATCCCGGCCCCCGCAACCGTCTCGTAGACCCGCATGATCTGGTCGGCCACCACCGGCCAGTCGTAGCGGCGCACCGCGACGTCGGCGGCTTTCACGTACCGCGCGCGCAGACCTTCGTCGTCGAGCAGCTCGATCAGCGCGTCGGCCATGGCAGCGGCGTCGTCGACGGGAACCAGCCGGCCGGCCTTGCCGTCGAGCAGCACCCGACGGAACGCGTCGAGATCGCTGGCCACCACCGGAGTGCCTGCGGCCATCGCCTCGACCAGCACGATGCCGAAGCTCTCACCGCCGGTGTGCGGCGCACAGTAGACGTCGGCGCTGCGCAGTGCGGCCGCTTTCTCGGCGTCGTCGACCTGACCGAGGAACCGCAGGTGGCCGGCCAGCTCCCCGCACTCCTCCCGCAGCTTGTCCTCGTCACCTCGCCCGACGATCAAGATCTCGACATCGGCGAACCGCTCGACCAACCGGGGCAGCGCCCCGACCAGGACCGCCATCCCCTTACGCGGTTCGTCAAACCGCCCCAGGAACAGCACCGTCTTGCCGGGACGCGGGTAGCCGTCCAGACGCGGCGCCGACGCCAGGGCGGCGACGTCGACGCCGTTGGGGATTTCGACGGCGTCGGAACCCAGCGCTTCCATCTGCCAGCGCCGCGCCAGGTCGGACACCGCGATCCGGCCGACGATCTTCTCGTGATATGGCCGCAGGATTCCCTGAAACACGCTGAGCGTCAACGACTTTGTGGTCGAGGTGTGAAAGGTGGCGACGATCGGGCCTTCGGCCGCCTGCAGTGCCAGCATCGACAAGCTGGGTGCGTTGGGCTCGTGCAGGTGCAGTACGTCGAAGTCACCGCCGATGAGCCACTTCTTGACCTTGCGATGGGTGGCCGGCCCGAACCTCAGCCGGGCCACCGACCCGTTGTAGGGAATCGGGACCGCCTTGCCGCCGGAGACGACGTATTCGGGCAACTCGACATGCGGGGACGACGGGGCGAGCACGCTGACCTCGTGTCCGCGCCCGCGCATCACCTCGGCCAGCTGCAGAATGTGCGACTGCACCCCACCGGGCACGTCGAACGAGTACGGGCAGACCATCCCGATCCGCATCAGCTCGGGCCTTCTCCAGCCCGCCGATCCTCCCTCAGCCGGGCCTGCCGCTCATCGGACAGGTCGGCCAGCCACTGCGGCTGCATCATGTGCCAGTCCTCGGGGTGCGCGGCGATATTGGTGCCGAACCGGTCGGCCAGCGCTTGAGTGATCACGCCGACGTCGCCGCTGGAGCAGTCCAGTTCCGGGTAGAAGTCGACGGCCCAGCCGTCGTCGGTGAACCAGGAGTGCACCGGCAGCAGGGCCGCGCCGGTTTCCACCGCAAGTTTGGCCGAGCCGGCCGGCATCCGGGTGGCCTCCCCCAACAGATCGACCGGCACGCCCGAGCGGCTCAGGTCGCGTTCGGCCATCAGGCACACCACGCGGTTGGCATTGAGCCGTTCGACGAGGACCTCGTAAGCGGGTCGTTCGCCGCCGGTCAGCGGCAACACCTCGAAACCGAGACTCTCGCGGTAGTCGAGGAAGCGCTTGTAGAGCGACTCGGGCTTGAGACGCTCGGCGACCGTGGTGAAGGTGCCGTTGGCCTGGACCAGCCAGACCCCGGCCATATCCCAGTTGCCGCTGTGCGGCAGCGCGAGCACGGCGCCCCGCCCGGCGGCCAGGGCCGCCTCCAGGTGCTGCTTGCCCGTCACCGCCTTGTCGATCTGGGCGCCCAGCGCTTTGTGATCCATCGTCGGCAACCGGAATGCCTCCCGCCAGTATCGGGCGTAGGAGGCCAGCGAAGCACGAACCAGCGAGTCCGGCACCTCGGCGGGGGTGGCGCCGATGACCCGGGCCAGATTCTTGCGCAGCTGCTCGGGGCCGCCGCCTTGGGCCGCATACCAAGCCCCGGCGTCGAAAGCGTTGCGCGCCACGAATTCCGGCATCGCACGCACCACCCGCCACCCCGCGGCGTAGCCGAGGTCGCTGAGCAGGTCGGTGCGCGGCAGACGATTGCGTCCGGCCGTCCAGAGTTGCCCCGGAGTGCTGATCACGGCTCGGTGCCCTCGGCGTCGTCGCCGATCGGCTGCGGGGCGGCCGGCGCGATCTTGTCCATGGCGCCCGGGCTGGAACGCACCGAGTGCACCCGCTGGCCGACCGTCACCAGGCTGGTCACCGCCAGCAGCCACATCGCGATGGGCAACACCACCGGCATCGGGAACAACGGCAGGTCGGAGAAACCGGCACCGACCAGCACGATGATCAGCCGTTCGGGACGCTCGATCAGACCGCCGCCACCCTCGAGACCGCTGGCCTCCGCGCGGGCCTTGACGTAGGAGATCACCTGGGAGGTCACCAGGCAGATCATCGTGGCCACCGCCAGCGACGAGCTGTGCATGCTGAAGGCCACCCACCACAGCAGCCCGCAGAAGATCGCGCCGTCGCTGATCCGGTCACAGGTGGCATCGAGGACCGCGCCGAAGCGGGTACCGCCGCCGCGCTGGCGCGCCATCGCGCCGTCGAGCATGTCGGCCAGAACGAAGACGAACACGGCCACCGAGCCCCACCAGAGCTGCCCGATCGGGAACATGATGAGCGCGGCCAGAACCGAACCAGCGGTGCCGATGATCGTCACCATGTCGGGGGTCAACCCGATCTTGAGCGCGGCCTTCGCCACCGGCGTGCTGAGCTTGGCGTACGCCGCCCGCGTCATCAGGTAGAAGTCGCTCACGGCTGCGCCGACCACTCGTCGGCCAGCAGCTTGCGGGTGTCGCGCAGCAGCTGCGGGATCACCTTTGTCTCACCGACGACGGTGATGAAATTGGCGTCGCCGGCCCAGCGGGGCACCACATGCATGTGCAAGTGCTCGGCCAGCGAACCCCCGGCGGACCTGCCGAGGTTCAGCCCGACGTTGAAACCGTCCGGGCTCGACACCGACTTGATGACGCGAATCGCCTTCTGGGTGAACGCCATCAGCTCAGCACTCTCGCCGATGGACAAATCCTCCAGTTCCGACACCCGCCGATACGGCACCACCATCAGATGGCCCGGGTTGTACGGGTAGAGATTGAGCACGACGTAGACCTGTTCGCCGCGGGCCACCACCAGACCGTCCTCGTCGGGCAGGGTGGGTATCAAGCTGAACGGCTCGGAGGATCCAGCAGATCCCGCCGATCCGGCGGATCCCTTTTCGGCCTTGTTCGCGGGCACGTCGAGGATGTAGTTCATCCGGTGCGGTGTCCACAGCCG
Source organism: Mycobacterium sp. SA01 (assembly GCF_041287105.1). Lineage (NCBI taxonomy): Bacteria > Bacillati > Actinomycetota > Actinomycetes > Mycobacteriales > Mycobacteriaceae > Mycobacterium > Mycobacterium sp. SA01. The sequence continues at coordinate 39,573 of NZ_JBGGNO010000018.1, forward strand.
CTGCAGGCGGTCGGGCTCACCCGCGCCTCGGTCGATGAACGCCTCTGCGTTGTCAGCCACCGTCGACCTTCACCAGTTCGGCTGTGGGGGCGGCATTCTCGCGGTCGGCGATCCACTTCACAATCGTCTCGACCGCCTGCCCGCGCGGCACTCCGTTGATCTGGGTGCGGTCTCCGAACCGGAAGCTCACCGCGCCTGCCTCGACGTCGCGGTCGCCCGCGAGCAGCATGAACGGCACCTTCTGGTTGGTGTGGTTGACGATCTTCTTGGCCATCCGATCGTCGCTGGAATCGACGGCGACCCGCACCCCACGCGATTTGAGCTCAGCGGCAACATCTTCCAGATACGGCAGGTGCGCGTCGGCCACCGGTATGCCGACCACCTGCACCGGCGCCAGCCACATCGGGAAGGCACCGGCGTAGTGCTCGGTGAGCACCCCGAAGAACCGCTCAATCGAACCGAACAGTGCGCGGTGGATCAGCACCGGCCGCTGCCGGGAGCCGTCGGCTGCGGTGTACTCCAGCTCGAAACGGTCCGGCATATTGAAGTCGAGCTGGATGGTCGACATCTGCCAGCTGCGGCCCAGCGCATCCTTGACCTGGACGGAGATCTTCGGCCCGTAGAACGCGGCGCCACCGGGGTCGGGCACCAGCTGCAGACCGGATTCCTCGGCGACCTGACGCAGGGTCTCGGTGGCCTCGTCCCACATCTCGTCGGAGCCGACGGACTTGTCCGGGTTCCGGGTGGACAGCTCCAGATAGAAGTCGTCGAGGCCGTAGTCGGCGAGCAGGTCGAGCACGAACCGCAGCAGCGATGCCAGCTCGTCGCGCATCTGCTCGCGGGTGGTGTAGATGTGGGCGTCGTCCTGGGTCATGCCGCGCACCCGGGTCAACCCGTGCACCACGCCGGACTTCTCGTAGCGGTACACCGAGCCGAATTCGAAGAGCCGCAACGGAAGTTCCCGATACGACCGCCCCCGCGACCGGTAGATCAGGTGGTGCATCGGGCAGTTCATCGGCTTGAGGTAGTAATCCTGCCCCGGCTTGCGCAGCGTGCCGTCCTCGGCGAACTCGGCGTCGATGTGCATCGGGGGGAACATGCCGTCGGCGTACCACTCCAGGTGGCCGGACGTGATGTAGAGCTGTTCTTTGGTGATATGCGGGGTGTTGACGAACTCGTAGCCGGCCTGCTCGTGCTTGCGACGCGAATAGTCTTCGAGCTCACGTCGGATGATGCCGCCCTTGGGGTGGAAAACCGGTAGGCCGGAGCCCAATTCGTCGGGGAAGCTGAACAGGTCCAGCTCGACGCCGAGCTTGCGGTGGTCGCGGCGCTGCGCCTCCTCGATCAGCTCGAGGTGGCGGTCCAGCGCCTCCTGCGATTCCCACGCCGTGCCGTAGATGCGCTGCAGGCTGGCGTTGTTCTGGTCGCCGCGCCAGTAGGCCGCCGAGCTTCGGGTGAGCTTGAACGCGGGAATGTACCTGGTGGTCGGAATGTGCGGACCGCGGCACAGATCACCCCAAACCCGTTCACGCGTACGGGGATTGAGGTTGTCGTAGGCAGTCAGCTCGTCGCCACCGACCTCCATGATGTCGGCGTCACCCGACTTGTCGTCAACCAGTTCGAGCTTGTAAGGCTCGTTTGCGAGTTCGGCGCGGGCTTGGTCCTTGGACTCGTACACCCGCCGCGCGAACAATTGACCGTCCTTGACGATCTTGGCCATCCGCTTCTCGAGCTTCGCCAAGTCCTCGGGAGTGAACGCCTCGGGCACGTCGAAGTCGTAGTAGAAGCCGTCGGTGATCGGCGGGCCGATGCCGAGTTTGGCCTGCGGGAAGAGTTCCTGCACGGCCTGGGCCAGGACGTGGGCGGCCGAGTGCCGGATCACACTGCGGCCGTCCTCGGTGTCGGCGGCCACCGGGATGACGTCGGCGTCGGCGTCCGGGGTCCAGCTCAGGTCACGCAGCTTGTCCTCGGCGTCACGCACCACGACGATCGCGCCGGGTTCGCCGCGGCTCGGCAGTCCCGCCTCGCGCACCGCAGCGCCCGCGGTGGTCCCGGCAGGCACCCGGATCGGTGCTGCTGGGGCGGGGTGTGCGGGGGCGGTCATTGCGGGCCTCTTTCGGCGTAGTGGGGCTCGATCCGATTCTCGCCGGGGGCGGCAGGAATCGCCGACCATGCTATCGGGGTGCTGGTCAGGCACCGAGGCCGATGGGGCTGTCCAAGGCCGGATGGTCGATGCCGAGCAGTCCCGCCGACCAGCCCACCGCGCCCAACAGCCACAGCGTGGCCACCACGACCGCGGCGGTGAACACCGCACCCAGCGCCTGCACCCACCTGCCCTGCCTGCGGAACCATGCCATGACACTGTCGTAGCGGTCCCGGGTGAACGACAGGGTGCGATGCGCCCAATAGAACTCGCTGGCCAAGATCGCGAGCCCGACGAACACGATCGCCCAGCCGGGGCCCGGGTAGGGAATGGCGACGATCCCGACGGCAAGAACGGCGAGCCCGACGACGCCGACGACCGCCCGATAGACGAAGTCGGCGACCCGGCGGTGCCGCAGCCGCTCCCGCCGCTGCTTCCAGTGGTGCAGAAATCGCTTCACGGCTGACCCGGTTTCAGCAGTACGAACAGCCCTTCGCCGTCGGCCAGCAGGTCGTCACCGTCGGACAGCCGGATGTCGACGAAGATCTTTCGGCCCTCGGTGCGCACCACACCGGCATCGACCTGGAGTTCCGTTTCGATGGGCACGATCTTGCGGTAGTTGACGTGCAGGTAGGCGGTGCGCTGATACGGACCGCCGGTCAGCACGAACGACGTCTTGCCGAGCACCGAGTCGAAGAGGTGGGCGATCAGGCCGCCGTGCACGGCCCCGTTGCGGCCCAGGTGGTAGCGCCGGAACCGGGCCCAGCCGCGCAGCCGCCCGTCCTCGCCGATCTCCGTCTCGTTGGGAATCGACAGGATGTTGCCCCGCATCGGCAGGTCGGTACGCCGGCCCGATGGTGTGGTCCATTCGTCGGCGTCGTACGGCTCCAGCAGGGCCGACGCCCGCTCGAGGAGGTCGGCGACTTCGGTGATCACGTCGTCGGGCGCGTCGACGGCGCGGGCATGGTCCTGCAGATCACGCACCGCATCGATGAACCGGCCGTAATCGGGACCGCCCCTGCCCGTCGGCACCGGCGGGTTGAATCCGCCACCGGGATGGAGCGCCGCCGTCATGTCCTCTACCACCTGGTTACCGTATGCCGCCGGATGCGGGCTGCTCACGTCGAGAGTACGTAAGCGGTGGCAGGCTGTAGCGGTGAAGCTCAGCGACCTGGCCGACCGTCCGTTGACCTACGCCGAGGTGGGCGCGACGGCGGCGGGTCTGCCGGCGGGGTACCACCATGTGCGGTTGTCGTCGCGCATCGGCAGTGGGCGGGCGCGCTTCGAGCGCGCGGCGGACTCGGTGATGCGCTACGGGATGCTGCGCGGTGCCGGTCTGCGAGTCGCCGCCACCACGGAGGTGGCCGAGGTGGGCACCGATGTGCTCGGCCGGCTCGGACCGTTCGTCGCACCGTGTCGGGTGGTGTACGTGCTCGACGAGCCCAATCGCCGTGGCTTCGCCTACGGCAGTCTGCCCGGGCACGCGGTCTCGGGCGAGGAGATGTTCGGCGTGCGCTTCGAGCCCAGCGATGAATCGGTCCACGCCGAGGTGGTGGCCTTCTCCACGCCGGCAACCTGGTGGAGTCAGATCGGGGCGCCGGTCGCGTCCCTGGTTCAGCGGGTGATCACCCGGCGCTACCTGTCGGTGGTGTAGGCGCGGCCCGCTGCGCCGCGACGTCGACTTGGTAGGACAGGATCGCCAAGCCGAACAGGCCGATGGACAGGGTGATCAGAGCGGCGAATCCTTCGGTCGCGAAGTGCACCAGCGCGCTGAGGAGAGTGAACACCAGAGCGCCGGTACGGAGCAGCCGCAGCGGCCACAACTTCGTCGTGCGCGGTAGCGCGATCATCGCGGGCAGCGCCATCGCCAGGGTCAGCGCGGCGCCGATCATCAGGATGATGGTGGCCGGGGTCTTGCCGGCCAGATGAATCGAGACATGACTGTCTTGATAGAAGTAGCCGCCCAACGCGATGCCCAGCGCGTGGAAGAGCAGGCCGAGCACCGCACCGGCCACCAACAGCCAGCCCACCCAGGGCACCCACTTCGGGCTTCGAAATACGTTGGGAATCAATCGTTCTGCCCATAACCGCGCCCGATAGCCGCGGTCGGTGGCGTGCGCAGCCGAGACCAACAGCGCGCGGACGTGCTCGACGTCGTCGGTCGACGCTCCCCTGGCTCGGGCGTATTCGACGAGTCGCAAACCGATCTCGCGGCGGTGGTCCGGCAGGCCACGGGCCACCCCGTCGGCAGCGATCGCCGCCGAGGACGCCAGGCATTCACGCGCACTGAGTGGCCGAATGGCCCGCACCAGGCGGGCGCCGGCCAGGATCAGGCAGACCAGGATGTACATGATCTCGGCGGCCGGCCCGTAGAAGTAGTCGTTGTTCTTGGTGACGAATTTGCCCACCTCGTCGAGGAACAAGCCGAAGCCGATCCCGCCCAGCACCACGGTCAGCGACCGCGGACCCGAGCCCAGGACCATCCACCCGATCAGGAGGGCGATCATCATCAGCGCACCGCCCCACAGCGCGTGTGCGATGTGCAGGTCGCCGCCACCGACCTGCGGGTAGCCGGTGAGCTGAAGATAGAGCCGGGTCAGAAGGATCGTCGCGATCGCGATGATGACAAAAGCCTCGGCCGACGTCAGACCGGTGGCGTTACGCGTGATCGGTCCGCGCCGAACGCGGGTCTGCTCGGTCATCGCATCTCCTTTGCGCCGATGTTGCACCAACCATCGTGGCGGGTATGGCATCTGTCATGTCGGTCGACCGAGGATTCCCCGTTGCGGACGCCGCTGCCCGCATTGCCGACGTCACCCGGCGCCTGTACGAACGGCGAAGTCTCGATGGCGGTGTGGCCGCCGAACTCGTGGAGCACGCCGCCGCGGAATTGCCCGGTGCGGAGTACGCGAACATCACTGTGACGGCGGAACAATTCGAGATCGACACCCCCGCGGCGACGACTCAGGCCGCGGTCCGCATCGACGACATTCAACGCCGCACCGGACAGGGGCCGTGCCTGTCAACCGCGTGGGAGCACCGGGTGGTCCACGTCGAGGATCTTTCTCGGGAGACGCGCTGGCCGGCCTTTTGCGCCGAGGCGCTGGAGACCACAGCCGTGCGCAGCATCATGGGTTTTCAGCTGTTCATGACGGGCACGTCGATAGGCGCGCTGAACGTCTTCGCCGATCGCCCGCATGCGTTCGACGACCACACCCGCCACCTCGGGTCGCTGTTCGCGGCGCACTCGGCGCTGGTGTGGGACGCGGGCCATCGCGAGTCACAGTTTCAGAAGGCGTTGGCCAGCCGCGACATCATCGGGCAGGCCAAGGGAATGATCATGGAGCGCTACAGCACGGACGCCAACCAGGCGTTCGAGATGCTGCGGCAGCTGTCGCACGACACGAACGTGCCGTTGGCCGAAGTCGCGGCCAAGATCGTCGATGCGGCACAAGCACATCCGCGCTGACCGGTATCAGTCGTGCAGCGTTCGCGGCAGCCCGAATCGCGGCATCACGTCGTTGTCGAATCGGGTCAGCCCGCAGATCCGCTCGCCGGCCAGATCGAGGACCAACAGACCGGCGGCGTGACGAGTGGGGTCGACGCCCGTTCTGAGGTAGGCCCCGAAGGCCGGCTGACCGTTGGCGCGGGTAGCCACCAGCGTGTAGGTCCGCTCGCGGAGGACTTTGGCGTAGAAGCCCGCGACGGCGTCGAGGCCGTGATACTCCAACGGGATCGGCGGCATGGACACCCGTACGTCGGCGGTCAACAGACTCACCAATGCCTCGACGTCACCGGTTTGGTAGGCGTGCACGAAGTCCGCGACCAGCGCCTGCTCCGCCGACGAATTCGGTTCGGGCGGTTCGGCATCCCGGCCGCTCCTGCCGACCGTCTCGCGCGCCCGCTTCAGTGCGCTGTTCACCGATGCGACTGTGGCGCCGAGCATCTCGGACACCTCGGCGGTACGGTAACCCAGCACATCGCGCAGGATGAGCACGGCGCGCTGACGCGCCGGGAGCATCTGCAACGCGGTCACGAACGCCAGCGAAATGGCTTCCTGCTGCTCGTATGCGGCCTCCGGTCCGAGGGCAGACACATCCGCGACGTCCAGTAGATGATCGGGGATGGGCTCCAGCCAGACGATGTCGCCGTAGTGCGTCGGCTCGGGCAGGCCATTCTCAGCGATGCCGATCTCCACAGCCTCCCGCTTTCGCCGTCCCGAACGCAACACGCCCAGACACTGATTGGTGGCGATGCGGTACAGCCACGTGCGTACCGATGCCCGCTCCTCGAATCCGTCCAGCGCCCGCCAGGCCGCCAGCATCGTGTTCTGGACCATGTCTTCGGCGTCGTGCAGCGAGCCGAGCATCCGATAACAGTGCACCTCGAGTTCGCGACGGTGTGGTTCGGTCAGCGCGCGGAACGCGTCGCTGTCGCCTGCCCGCGCCTTGTCGATCAGATTGGCTGTCATGCCATGTCACCGCTTCACCTCGCACGTATCGGCCGCGCTGCGCGACGCCCACCTGTACTGACGTTCGGCGGGCGCAAAAGTGATCGCGAACTCACCGCTCATTTAGGACGGGGCCACGCATCTATCTCTTCGACAGGTTGTTTGTTGCCAAGGAGGAACTATGCCCATCGCGGATAAAACGGTGCTCGTGACCGGTGCCAATCGGGGAATCGGTCGGGCACTGGTGCACGAAGCGCTGCGCAGAGACGCCAGGTGCGTCTACGCCGCCACACGTCGACCGTTCGCCGACTCGGACGACCGGATCCGGTCGGTGACGATGGATGTCACCGACCGGGAGCAGATTCGACGCGCCACCGAGCAGGTGGGCTCGTTGGACATCCTGATCAACAATGCCGGCGTCGCCGACTACGACGATTTGTCCGATCGAGTCGTGATCGAACGTCACCTCGCCGTCAACTTCTTCGGAACCTACGACGTCGTTGCGGCGTTCCTGCCGAAGCTCCTCGAATCACGCGGCGCCATCGTGAACAACTCGTCGCTGAACGCGCTTGCGCCGCTACCGCTGATCCCGGCGTACTCCATCTCCAAAGCCGCCACATTCAATCTCACCCAGTCGCTGCGGGCGCTACTCGCTCCCCGAGGGGTTCGCGTCCACGCCATTCTCACCGGTCCGGTCGACACCGATATGAGTCGCGGGGTCGATATCCCCAAGGCCACACCGGAATTCGTTGCGGCGGCGGTCTTTGACGCAATCGAGAGTGGGCACGACGACATCTTTCCCGACCCCATGGCGCAGTCACTCGAGCAGCGGTGGCGAGATGGAGCCGCCAAAGCACCCGAGAACCAATACGCCGCGCTCCTCGGCACACCGGCCACGTAGCAGGCGAACCACCAAACGAAAGGGAGTGACATGACCGAACTGCATGAACTGAAGGTGCTCGTGGTGGGTGCCAGTCGCGGGTTGGGGCATGGCATCGCCGCCGCCTTCGCCGAATCCGGTGCCGACGTAGTCGCGCTCGCCCGCGACGGCGCAGCGTTGGCCGCACTGACCGACACTCATCCCACCGTCCGCACGCGGGTCGCCGATGCCAGTGATGCGGCCGCAGCGCGGTGCGTACTCGATGAGCAGGAGCCGAACACCGTGATCATCGTCGCGGGAGCCACCCCCGTGATGCGCGAGCTGGTGCAGCACTCCTGGGAGACGTTCTCGGTCAACTGGGACGCCGATGTGAAGATCGCCTTCGCCTGGGCGCAGGCAGCTCTTCTGAAGCCACTGCCGCCAGGCAGCAGGGTGGTCATCGTCAGCAGCGGCGCGGCACTGAACGGATCGCCGCTCAGCGGCGGCTATGCCGGGGCCAAAGCCACTCAACGATTCATCGCTCAGTACGCGCACATGGAATCCGAGCGCGCCGGCCTGGGCGTCACCTTCACCACCGTGATGCCGAGGATGACTCCGGCCGGCGACGTCGGACGGGCCGGCATCCGGGCTTACGCCCACCAGGCCGGACTGACCGAGGACGCCTTCATCCAGCAGCTCGGACCGGTAATCACGCCGGAGCTCGCGGGGCAAGCGCTGATCGACCTGGTGACGGTCGATCGGGCCGACTCCGCCGCCGGCTACATGCTGACCGGTGCCGGCCTCGCCCCGCTGAGCTGACCCGCGCAAGCCGACGAAGTGTGAAAACACCTCAGACCGGCTATCCGCTGCCGTGACTGCTGCTGATTTCGACCGCGCGGTGATCGTTGTCCCCGCCCACAACGAAGCGTCGGCATTGCCGGAATGCCTGACGGCGATTGCGGCTGCGGCCGCGCGGGCCGATGTCGCGGTCACCGTGGTGATCGTGCTGGACAGCTGTGACGACGGCAGCAGCGCACTGGCGGAGCGTTTTGGCACCGATGTGCACTTCCTCGAGATCGACGCACACAACGTGGGCGAGGCGCGGGCCGCCGGCTTCTCGTTCGCCCGCGACCAGGGTCTGAGTGGCCCGACCACCTGGTATGCAACCACCGACGCGGACAGCCGGGTGGACGCGAACTGGCTGGTCCGCCAACTCGGCGCAGGTGCCGACATGGTGCTCGGCGTCGTGCGAATCGCCAGCTGGCGCCAGATCCCGGTCAATGCCGTTCGCCGATACCTTCGCGCGTATCACGCCAAGATCCAGCCAGGCCGAGTCGCGCACGACCACGTCCACGGCGCGAACATGGGTTTCGCAGCTGACGCCTACTGGCACGTCGGTGGATTCGGCCCACTCGCGAGCGGCGAGGACGTCGATCTGGTCCATCGATTCGAGGTGGCCGGATTCCGAATCCGGCGCGACACCCGACTCTCGGTGACCACGTCCGCACGCCAGATCGGTCGCGCCCCAGCCGGATTCGCCGCCCATTTGCGTGGGATGATGGCCGATCCGCAACGCGACTCGGCATGACCATCACGACGGTGCAGCACTGGCTCGACGCTGGCGAGCTGAACCTGCCGCTACCCGGCTCGGGTGCCACCCTCACCCGCTGGCAGACACTGGCCGCGCTGTGCGAACGCGATGTGGTGGCCGGCCGGCTGGCGGAGGCGCACACCGACGCGATTGCGATCCTCGCCGAGCTGCACGGGCCGCGGGCACAGCCGGGCCGGTTGTGGGGCGTGTGGGCAGCCGAGGCGCCCGGCACGACCGTCACCGCGCATCACGACGATGACGGTGTGACGGTGAGTGGCATCAAGGCATGGTGCTCGGGCGCCGGGCTGTGCGCCGACGCGCTGGTGACAGCCCACTCCCAGACAGGTGCCCGCGGCCTCTACGCCGTCGACCTGCACGGCCCGGGCGTACAGCCGCTGGCGAGCACGTGGCGTAACGCGGGCATGGCCGACTCGGACACCCGCTCCGTGCGATTCAGCGCCGCGCCGGCCACCCCGGTCGGCGGTCCCGACGAGTACCTGACCCGGCCGGGCTTCTGGCACGGCGCAGCCGGCGTGGCGGCCTGCTGGCTGGGTGCGGCCCGCGCGGTGGCAGCACCGCTGTATCGCGCGGTCGCCGAGCATCAGAGCGACAAACCCTACGCCGCAGCGCATCTCGGCGCCGTCGATGCCGCTCTGGCCGCGGCGGACGCCCTGATGGTGAGTACCGCTGAACAGGTGGACGCGGCGCCGCGCAGCACAGGACAGGTCGCGGCCCGGCGCCTACGGGCCGCCGTCGAAACCGCGGTCGACGAGGCCATCGGCCGAACCGCACGGGCACTGGGCCCCACACCGCTGGCCATGGATGAGGCCCATGCCCGCCGCGTCGCCGATCTGACCATGTACGTCAGGCAGAGTCACGCCGAGAAGGATCTCGCGGCGCTGGGCCTGCTGGTGGCCCGATGAGCGCGCCGCCCGGCAACGCGGCACGGTTCGCGGCCGTGCCGATCTCCGGCGGTGGAACACCCGCCGAGGAATGGCTTCGGCACCTGGACCCGCTTGCGCCGTTATTACTGGACCAGTGCCCGAGCCTGGTCGTGGTGGCACCCCATCCGGACGACGAGATACTCGGCTTCGGGGCAGCGGCCTGCGCGGTCGCGGCCCGCGGCGTCGAGGTGTGCACCGTCATCGCCAGCGACGGCGGTGCGGCCTGGCCGGGACTGTCGGTCGCCGAGCAGGCTCGACTCGAAGAGTCCAGGCGCAGTGAATCACGCACCGCGGCAGCGGCTCTCGATCTTCCGATGCCGGATTTCCTCGGCCTTCCCGACGGCAAGCTCGCCGAGAACGAATCCCGGCTCGCCGATATCCTGACCGCCATTCTGACGGCTCGCCCTGCGGGCACCTGGTGCGCGGCGACGTGGCGCGGCGACGGTCATCCCGATCACGAAGCGGTCGGCCGGGCCGCTGCTGTCGCCACGTCCCGCACCGGGGCTGTGCTGCTGGAGTATCCGATCTGGATGTGGCATTGGGCCCGTCCCGGCGATGACGCCGTGCCGTGGCGGCACGCCGTACGGATCGTCACGGATCCGGTTGCGGTGCAGCGTAAACGACAGGCGGTTGCGTCGTTTCGAAGTCAGCTCGCGAGCGACGCCGCCGGCCGCGAGCCGATTCTTCCGCCGTATGTGTTGGAGCGGTTGGATCGTGTCGGAGAGGTGGTGTTCCGGTGACGTCCGGTCTGCCTCACAGCTACTTCGACGCCCTCTACGCCGAGTCCGCCGATCCGTGGGAGCTCGCCTCACGGTGGTACGAACGGCGCAAGTATGCGATCACGATGGCGCTACTCCCCCGCGAGCGGTATCGGCACGCCTTCGAGCCGGGATGCTCGATCGGGGTGCTCACCGAACAGCTGAGCACCCGATGCGATCACGTGACAGCCGTCGACGTCGCCGACGCCGCGCTGGCGCACGCCGACGCCAGGCTGCGCGCCCGCGGATCGCGCGACTCTGTCACACTGTTGAATCGCTCATTCGATACCGAATGGCCGGCAACCGATTTCGATCTGGTCGTGATCTCCGAGGTCGGCTACTACTTCGACGCTGCGACACTGCAGGAAACCCTGGCCCGGGAAATCCCGCGCCTTCAGCCGCACGCCACGATCCTCAGCGCCCATTGGCGTCACCCGGTGTCCGATTATCCGCTGTCCGGTGACGCCGTGACCGCGATCATCGCCGCCACACCCGGACTGCACCGGATCGGCGGATACCGCGACGACGACGTCACCATCGAGGTGTTCGATACCGGCTCGGCGCAATCGGTCGCCGCGCGTACGAGCGTGCCGGGAGCCCAGCCCCGCTGAGCACCGTCAGGGCATCACGTTGAGGTTCGGTGCCGGCGGCAGGCCGGGAATCCGTGGTGGCGGCGGCAATCCGGGGATCAACGGCCGGCGCGTCGAGGTGGTCGTGGTGTCCCAGTCGGTGGTGGTCGTCGTGGTGGTCGGTGTCGTGGTCGTGGTGGTCGGCGTTGTCGTCGTCGTTGTTGTCGTGGTGGTGGTGGTTGTCGTCGTGGTCGTGGTGGTCGGCGGCGTCGTGGTCGTGGTCTCCACGGTCACGATGGTGGTCGGGGCCTGCTGGGCGGGCGCCTGCTCCGTGACGGTCTGGACCGGCGGGTTGGTCATCGTGACGGTCTCCGCAGGCGGCGGCGCTTGCGGTGGGCTCACGATCGACGAAACCGCGGTCGCCGGAAGGGGTTTGACCGATGGGGTGCTCGGCGTGCTGGTCCCGGTGAGGGTGTAGGCGAAGCCGCCGACGGCGACCGCAGCGACGGCGGCCGCCCCGCCGAGCAGCAGCGGCACACTGCGGGTCAGGCTGGATCCGCGCTTCTGAGGCGGTTCCCCACCGAGGATCGACAGGTCGTCGTCCTCGGTGTCGCTGTAACCGCGGTAGTCGGCGTCGCTGTAGCCGTAGGACGGCTCGTACCCGCCGGTGTCATCCGGCGCGTCGTCGTTGGACCAGGCAAGCGGAGCTGCCATCGTTGCCGACTGCGGACCGGGGTCGGCAATCAGCGGCGCGGGCGCCATGCCGGTCGGCGCGTCGGCGGCCAGCTGTCGGGCCGCGGCCAGGCCCGCCCCCAGCGCCGCATCAAGGTGGGGATGGGCTGAGACCGTGGCCGGCATCTGCAGGTGCTCGGAGAGCTGGCGCGTGGCCACCGGTGTCGCCGATTCGCCGATGACGGCAACGGCACTGACATCGGCTCGGCCGATCCTGGCGCGCTCCAACGTGCCGTCCAACGCGCGCAGGAATTCGGTGTCCTCGCCGGACAGTTCAGCGAACCGGGTCGTCTCGCCGATCTGGCGGTAGTCGGCAGCCGCGTCGGCCAGGGTGACGGATGTGCCGCCGCCACCGAAGTCGCACACCACGATCACCCCATGTCGGGGCAGCCCGGGATCGCTCTGCAGTGAGCGCAGCGCCGCGGTCGCGTCGGAAACCAGCACCGGCGGTGCGGCCGCCGACGCCAGCGCCGGCAGATTCCAGAGCGCATCACGCAGCGCGTCACGGCGGCCGGGTCCCCAGTGCGCCGGGACCGCGATCCCCGAGACCGCCGCCAAACCCGAGCCCTCGGTGTCGGCCAGCCCGGACAGTGCCGCGGCCAGCAGCTGCTCGGCGCGATAGGCGAAGCCGTCGTCACCCGTCAGCGGGATCGGATCACCGACGCGGTCGACGAAATCGGTCCACAGCTGGTCGCCGAGGGTGACCGCGGCGGGACAGATCACCGGCGCCGCCCCGGCCCGCGCGGCGACCAGGCTGGCTGTGCCCACGGAGATACCCAGCGGTTCGGTCATCCGGCCATGATCACCAAGGCTCGGTGCGAAAGTCACTCAGGCGCGCCGATTCGGCACGCCCCTATGACCTAACTGTGACTTTGCTTGGTGCTCATTGCCTTTGCCCGTGGCAATCGAGGTAGGAACAGATCACGTCGACCAGCGCAGTCAGCTCCCGATTGCTGCGCGCAGCGCCGGCCATGACCAACTCGGTGATCACCAGCCCGCGCATGGTGGCCCAGATCAGGTCGCCGATGGCCGCCGCGTGTGGATTGTCCAGCCCCTCGGCGATGTCACGGCTCAAATCTGAGATGGCCTTCTGCAATTCGACGAGGTGACGGGTCCCCCGTTTGTCGCGCATGGCCCGGGTGCCGATGAGGATCTCCAGCGAGGCGCGTGAGGTGGGGCTGGAGAACGCCGCCCACGCGGCGTGAACCACCAGTTCAACCCGCTTGCGGCGGCTCTGCGTGGGCGACGGCGGCGGCAGGCTGCGCAGCAGTTCCAGCAGTTCGGTGAAACCCCGGTCGACAACAGCCATCAGCAGGCCGTCGCGGTCGCCGAAGTGGTACTGCACCACGCCCCAGGTGACGCCGGCGCGTTCGGCGATGTGCTTGGCGCTGGCGGCGGCGAACCCCTCTTCGACGACGCAGCGCACCGTCTCGTCGAGCACCGACTCACGGGTGCGTTCGGCACGTTCCTGACTCCCGCCGGGCGGGCGCCGTGGCGCGATCTTGGGTGTCATCGTCACCACATCACGCGGTCGGCATGCGCGGCAGGTAGGTCCTTGACCGACACCAGGCCCACGGGTGCGGCGCATACCGCGTCGATCGCGTTGACGGCGCGCGCCGCGGTCGAGATGACACCGCCGTCGTTGTGGTCGACGCCGTCCAGGCCCAGGTGGGTGTTGATCTCCACCCCGGGGTTGCCGTGCACGACCACGCGGTGCACGCCGAGGCGCCCGTCCGGCGGATAGGGCCAGTCCGGCGCGGTGATCGGGGTGAGCCGGTTGACGTGTTCCATGGTGATCACCGGCTGCCCGTCACGGATCCCCTGCACCGCGAACCGGACGGCGGCGACGTGACCGGGTGCAACGCTCATCATCGTGCAGTCGATCGGTTCGGGTGTCACCCAGCTTTCGTGCGACTCCCGCACCTCGTCGAGCGTGACCCCCAGGACATCAGCCAGTGAGCGGACCTGGCCGCCCCACAGCGAGGACAGCACACCCGGGGTGAACATGATCGGCGTGTGGTCTGGTGTGGTGCCGAAACCGAAACTGACACCGGTGAATTCGGCGTCGTCATAACTGCCGTAGTCACAGATCTCCGAGACCGTGATGCCGGTGGCACGCCCGGCCAGCGTCAGCGCGGTGTAGACCAGACTGTCCCCGGAGTAGCCGGGGTCGACGCCATTGATGTACAGCGAGGTGCCGCCCTCGGCACACGCCGCGGCCAGCGGTTCACTGATCCAGGCGTCAGCATGATGGGGGGCGACCAGCCACACCATCGATGTGCCGACCACGTTGGTGCCGGCCCGCAGAAATCGGCAGATCTCCTCGATCGCCTGCTGTGGGCGCATTTCGGCCTGGGAGGTATAGACGACGCAGTCGGCGCCGAGACCCACCAGCGCATCGATGTCATTGGTGGCGATGACCCCGGTGGGTTCGGAGCGGCCGCAGATGTCGGCGGCGTCGCGGCCGACCTTGTCGGGGCCGTGGGCGTGCAGCCCGATCAACTCGAGGTCGGGCCGCTCGATGATCAGCGGCAGCGCATGCTTGCCGACGTTGCCGGTGGCGAATTGGATGACGCGCTTCACAGCAGATCCGTGATCGTCTTGAGGCCGGCTTCGTAGAGCACACCGGGCATCATGCCGCCGTCGATCTCAATGGTGGTGCCGTTGATGAAATCGGCTGTGCCACCGCACAGGAACACCACGGCGCGGCCCACCTCATCAGGCTCTCCGGCGCGATGCATGGGCACGGCGTGGAAGTACTTCTCGCCGTTCGGGTCGTCCTTGGGCAATACGAACGACTTGAAGTTGTCGGTCATCGTCGGCCCCAGCGCCAAACAGTTCACCCGCACTTTCGGTCCCCATTCCTCGGCCAGCGATCGGGTCAGATGGTTGAGGCCGGATTTCGCCGCACCGTAGGACACCAGCGTCGGCGAGCCGGCGGGATGTCCTGCGCCGCTGGAGATGTTGACGATCGAACCGACCCCGTCCTGTTCGCGCATCTGCCGGAACACCCGGATGGCGAACCACATCGGGCTGATCAGGTTCATCTGGATCGCGAAGGCGTGGAACAAGACTGTGCGTTCGTACTCGTCGTCGGAGGTCGGCGCGCCCTGGATGTGGGAGACGAGGCTCGGGATGCTCTCGACATTCGGCGCGGGCACGGTGCCCCCGGCGTTGTTGACCAAGATGTCGATGCGGCCGTAGTCGGCCACCACCTGGTCGACGAATTCGTCGATGGCCCGGTAGTCGCCCTGGTCGCACACCCGCTGCGAGGAACGGTCCAGCCACGCCGGATTGTCGGCCACCCCGGGCATGGCATCGAGGGGTCGGCGTGAGCAGCCGATGACAGTGGCTCCGGCGCGCAGTAATTCGTGCGCGATGCCCAGGCCCACGCCGCGGCTGGTGCCGGTGACGACAGCGACCTTGCCGTCCAGGGGTGATGCCACTGTGAGCTACCTCTCGCCGGATCCAATTCTCATTAAGCGCTCAATATGATTACATGCTCAATGTTATTGGGCAATGACTTGGAGGACGACGGCATGGGTCTGCGCGGAGAGGCCGCGATCGTCGGCTACACCGAACTTCCCTCCACGAAGCGACCGACCGGCCCGCTCGAGTTCACCCTCGAGCAGTGGGCACGGCTGGCGAAGGCCGCCCTCGACGACGCCGGCTTGTCGGCCTCCGACGTGGACGGGATCTGCACCACGCATCTGCAGGAGTCCCAGATCTTCGTACCGTCGACGGTCATCGAATATTTGGGCATCAAAGCCAATTTCGCCGAGATGGTCGACCTCGGCGGGGCCAGCGCGGCGGCGATGGTGTGGCGGGCGGCGGCGGCCATCGAGCTGGGCCTGTGCAACGCGGTGCTGTGCGTGATCCCCGCGACACCGATGACACCGGTCAGTGCGCAGAAGCCGCTCGACGTCAGTGAGCTGATGTACTTCGGGGCGTCGAGCAACAGGTACGGCTCGCCGCAAGCCGAATTCGAGATCCCCTACGGCAATCTCGGCCAGAACGGTCCCTATGGTCAGGTCGCGACGCTCTACGGCGCCACCTACGGCTATGACGAACGGGTGATGGCCAAGATCAGCGTCGACCAACGGGTCAACGCCAACCACACGCCGGGCGCGATCTTCCGCGACGTGCCGATCACCGTCGACGACGTGCTCACCAGTCCGGTCATCGCCGCACCGTTGCACATGCTCGAGATCGTCATGCCGGTGATGGGCGGCGCCGCGGTGCTGGTGACCGGAGCCGAGTTGGCCCGTCGCAGCGTCAACCGCCCGGTGTGGATCAAAGGATTTGGCGAGCGGGTGCCGTACAAGACGCCGACGTACGCCCAGGAGTTGTTGCAGACTCCGATGATCAAGGCGGCGGCGTCGGCGTTCTCGATGGCCGGGCTGACGCCGGCCGACATGGACATGGTGTCGATCTATGACTGTTACACGATCACCGTGCTGCTCAGTCTGGAGGACGCCGGCTTCTGCCAGAAGGGCAAGGGCCTGCAGTTCGTCGCCGAGCACGACCTCACGTTCCGCGGCGATTTCCCGATGAACACCGCAGGCGGGCAGCTCGGCTATGGGCAGGCCGGCACTGCCGGCGGGATGCACCACATCTGCGACGCCACCCGCCAGATCATGGGCCGCTCGGGTGCCACCCAGGTCACAGACTGCAACCGTGCCTTCGTCTCCGGCAATGGCGGCATCTTGAGCGAACAAACCACCCTGGTATTGGAAGGCGACTAATCATGGGCGACTTCGACAAGCCGATGCCGATCCCGACGCCGACCACCCAACCGTTCTGGGATGCCCTGGCCGAGCACCGGATCCGGATCCAGTATTCGCCGTCGGCTCAGCAGTACGTGTTCTACCCGCGGGTGCTGGCGCCGGGCACGTTGGCCGACGATCTGGAATGGCGGGAGATTTCCGGAGCCGCTTCGCTGTATACGTACACGGTGGCCTACCGGCCAGTGGCACCACACTTTGCCGGCGAGGTGCCTCAGCTACTCGCGGTCGCGCAATGGGATGAGGGGCCACGGTTCTCGACGGAGATCGTCAACGCCGAACCCGCGGAGCTGGAAATCGGGATGCGACTGAAGCCGGTGTTCTGCGACTATGCCGACGCGGGCGTCACGATGCTGCGCTACGAGCCGGCCTGAGAGCTATCCGACTCGGGCGTCGTCGTCGGATTTCTGGACTGCGTGAACCTGCTCGAAGCGCAGGCACACGGTGGTGCCCAGCGCGGAGGAGTCGATGGTGACGTCATCGGCCACCGCCCGCATCAACGGGATGCCGCGACCCCGCGTGCGGCTCTGCGTGGCGGGGGTGGACTCCCGCCACTGACCTTGGTCGGCGATCGTGATCGTCAGGGTGTTGCCGTCGCGCACGGCTTCCACGTCGATGGTGCCGACCCCGCCCTTGAGGAGGTAGGCAAACTCGGCCGTATTGGCCAGCGCTTCGTTGACCGCTAGCACGATGTCGCTGAAACGAACTCGATCGATATCTCCGCAGGCCCGCAGCCAGGTCGCGAACTCATCGCGAACCCTGGCTGCGTTGTGCGCATCAGCGACGACATCGTTGCGCGCGAAGCGGTCACCGTCGGCTGTGTGACTTGAGTAACTCGGTGTCGTCATGGCAAATCTCTTATACCCAACTTCCGAGAATTACTCACCAAGTGCGGCGCGCGCCTCATCCAATGTTGCGTAGAGGCCGATGATGTCGGCGAGGCCGACCAGTTTGAGCGGCCGGCTTGTGGCGGGCCCGCTGGCCACGACACCGAAGCCGATCTCCGCGGACGCTTTGTCGCGGGCGGCGACGAGAACACCCATTCCGGCGGACGCCAGGAAGTCGACGTCGGACAGGTCCACGATGATGGCAGTCGGGTTCTTGGTCAGCGAGGCGGTGATGCTGGCCTCGAGCTGAGGCGACGTCAGCATGTCGACTACGCCGGCTGCAGATATGACGACCGTCCGCCCGAACCACTCCTCGTTGATCACGCAGCCAGTGTTGGCCGCAGTGGTCGTGCCGGTGGTGGCAGTGGCTTGTTCGTCCAAGATTCACCTCACTACGCGCGCCGGACGGCGCGCTCGCAATCATAAAATGCCTGCGAGGCTTCCGTCTGAACCTGGCAAGAACTTACTAGCTCTGTGCGCCGATCTGCTTGCGGCGCGTTGTCTATGCCCGAAATTCTACCGGGCCGACCGTCCAAGGCTAACGCACCGCGCCAACGGATGCGTCAATCACAGTCAACGCCAAGAACGCCACATCGTCGTCGGGACGCAGTACAGCTACCAGTTCGGCCAACTCGGCCACCAGCTCGGTGGCCGGTAGTCCGACCCGCTCAGCCAGGAAAAGCCGCAAGGCCGATTCGCCGAAGGTGGTGTGCCCGTCGGGCCGGGCCTCCACGATCCCGTCGGTGTAGAGGAGCAGGGTTTGCCCCGGGCTCAGCAACGTCTCGCACGCCTCGAACGTCGCGTCTGCGACGGCACCGATCAACATGCCGCCCGATGAGCGAACCGGGCGAATGGATCCGCTGTCGCGATCCAGCAGCAGAGCGGGCAGATGGCCCCCGGTCGCCAGGGTGATCCGGAAACCGTCGGCTTCGGGTCGAAGCTTTCCCGACAAGACGGTGCAGAATCGTCGCTCTTCTGCGTCGGCGATCAGCGCCGCGTTGAGCTCGTCGAGGCCGTCGGTCGGGTCGTCGTAGTGCAGAGCCGCCGCGCGCAGGGTGTGGCGCACCAGGGCGGTGACGGCCGCGGCCCCCGCCCCGTGGCCCTCGACATCACCGAGGAAAACGGCCCACTCGTCGCGAGCCACGCCGAACACGTCATAGAAGTCGCCGCCGACCTGACCGGAAGCGGCCGGGTGATAGTGCGCCGCCATCGACAGACCGGGGATCACCGGCAGCGCCGACGGCAGCAGGGCGCGCTGCAGCACTGAGGCGTACTGCTGGGCGGTGTCACGCAGTTCGCGCTCGGCACGAACCGTTGTCAGCGCCGACAGTCGCAGTTCGAGAGCCTTCATCACGATTGCGGCGAGATCCTCCAGGGTGGCCAGCTGGGCGTCGGTGACGTCACCCGGCTCGGAGTCGAGAACACTGACAGTTCCCAGCTGATGCCCGTCGTCTGTCGTGACGGGCGCGGCGGCATAGAAGCGGATTCCGAAATCACCCGCGACGCTGCGGTTTCGGGAGACGTACGGATCGGTGGCGGTATCGCGAACCACGTAGGTCCGGTTGTCGCCGATCGCCAGGCTGGACAGCCCCGCTTCGCGCGGAATCTCGGTAAGGCCCTCGACGCCGTACGTCGCCTTGAACCAGATCCGGTGCTCATCGACAAATGTGATCGTCGCCATGGGCTTGTCCAACGATCGGGCGGCCACCCGGGCGATGCGATCGAATGCCGCGTCGGGTGCGGTGTCAAGAATTGCGTAACGGTGCAGGGCCCGCAGTCGTTCGCTTTCCACGTCTGCGCTGCTGGGTGCAGTGAAATCAGTGGTCACCATGGGCTTTCGGCCGTCCGGTTAGTTGACATTTCAACCCTACGCGCGTTGATCACTTCGCGCCGTCCGCAGGATTTTCGTTCGATCCCGAGGACCCGGGGCATCTTCTTCCTATACTGGACTCATGTCTAATAAGACGTCGTCGCTGCCACCGGGTCCTGCGCTGCCACCTGTCGTGCAAGCCATGCTGATGTTGCGCTACTGGCCGCGATTCGTTTCGGCGTGCCGGCGCCGTTACGGCCGCACCTTCACGCTGCGGATCGCCGGCCTGGGCACTCTGGTCTATCTCGACGATCCGGCGGACATCAAGCAGGTGTTCGCGGGCGATCCCGCGATTTACCATGCGGGCGAGGCGAACTCGATGCTGTCCGGCCTGCTGGGGCCGGCGTCGGTGCTGGTGGTCGACGGCGAGGTGCACCGCGACCGCCGGCGACTGATGCTGGAGCCCTTCCACCGCGACGCGGTGGCGCGCCAGACCGAGGTGATGGCCGAGATCGCGGCGGCCAACATCGCCGGCTGGCCGGTGGGCACGGCGTTCCCGGTGGCACCGAAGATGTCGCAGATCACCCTCGAGGTGATCATGCGTCTGGTGATCGGCGCCAGTGATCCAACCCGACTGGCAGCGCTGCGCGAGGTGCTGCCACGGTTGCTGAACCTGTCGGCCTTCCAACTGTTGGCGATCGGGACGCCCAGCCTGCAGCAACGGCTGCCGTGGCGCGGGGTGCGCCGCCGCATCGAGGAAGCCGACCGGCTGCTGTATGCCGAGATCGCGGAGCGCCGCGCCGCCCCCGACCTGGCCGTCCGCACCGACGCCCTGGCCATGCTGGTGCGCGCGGCCGATCAGGCCGGCCGGACGATGACCGACGCGGAATTGCGCGACCAATTGATGACCTTGCTCGTCGCCGGGCACGACACCACGGCGACCGGGTTGTCCTGGGCGCTGGAGCGGCTCAGCCGCAATCCCGCGGCGCTGGCCAAAGCGGTGCGCGCGGCCGAGCTGGGCGACGACGAGTACCTGGATGCGGTGGCCAAGGAAACCCTGCGTAGTCGACCGGTGGTGTTCGACGTCGGCCGGATCCTCAAACAGCCCGTCGAGATCGCCGGACATCTGTTGCCGCGCGGCGTGATGGTGGCGCCCGGCGTGGGGCTGGTGCACTCCGACGACCGGATCTACCCCGACGCCGACCGCTTCGATCCGGATCGCATGATCGGCGCGACATTGAGCCCGACGACGTGGCTGCCGTTCGGTGGCGGCGCGCGCCGGTGCCTGGGCGCGACGTTCGCCATGGCCGAAATGCGGGTGGTACTGCGGGAAGTGCTGCGGCGGGTCAACCTCGCGACCACCACGGAACGCGGTGAACGGCAGCGGGTCAAGCACGTCATCCTCACACCCGAGCACGGCGGCCGAATCACGGTGACAGGACGGCGGACACCACACCCGATCGTGGGTCACGAAAACACAGCGGCAACAACATAATTCGTCGGCCGATCGGCCGTTCTCGGCCATGACATGCCCCGCGGATCGCTTTGCCATCCGTCGAACGT
Source organism: Mycobacterium sp. SA01 (assembly GCF_041287105.1). Classification (NCBI taxonomy): domain Bacteria; kingdom Bacillati; phylum Actinomycetota; class Actinomycetes; order Mycobacteriales; family Mycobacteriaceae; genus Mycobacterium; species Mycobacterium sp. SA01. The sequence goes on from NZ_JBGGNO010000018.1 coordinate 60,663, forward strand.
ATGTTCTACTGAGCGCACGTGCAAGCCACTGCGAATGTTGTTCAGGAGGAACACGACGTGACCACGACCTTAGACACCCAGGCAACCGAAGCACCGTCCACCCGCGCTGACATGCCCGAGGCGTTGCTTCGCCCGATCGAGACGACGATGGCCGACAACCCGGTTCCGCCTGGGCCCGCCGAGTCGACCGAGCCCGTGAAGGCGCCGGCCAGGAAGGCCGGCAAGAAGACCAAGACGCTTGAACTCACCCTCACGGTCACCAGTACGGCCGACGGCGAATGGCGCGCCGAACTCAAGCGGGGCACCACCTACGTGGCTCGCAACCTCGCGATCGCGGCGGCCGCCGTGTCGCGGGCAGCCAGGGAACTGCATCAGGATCTGGCCGCTCCGATCGACGAAGTCATCGAGGAAGCGCGCTCGGAGCAGGCCGCCCGGGTTGCCGCACTCGAGGCCGAGCTGGAGGCCGCTCGCGCGGCTCTTGCCGATCTGGACTGACGCCGCAACCGGCCGTGATGTCACCGAGATCAGTGCGACATGCAGGTGAAGCCGCACCTACGGGTTTCGAATCGGCCGAATCTGTGAATTATCTGCGTGCTGTTCCCAACCGAGAGAGGTTCCCAGTGAAGCGAATCGTGTACCCCGTCCTGGCGGCATCGGCGGCGGCAGCCGTCCTGAGCGGCTGCTCGGCCTCAGAGGTCGTGAACACCGGCGGCGACACCAAGTGCAAGGACTTCCTCACTCAAGACGAGAAGAAGCAGAACGACGAAGTCAGCAAGATGCTCAAAGACAAGAGCGGGCAGGATCCGGCGAACCTGGAGATCACTGCCACCAGGACTTCGGTGACGGTGTACTGCCAGACGCTTGGCAAGGAAGACACCAAGATCTCTGAGGCTCCGCACGGCTGAGCACTCCCTCGCGTATCGCTCGGCGACGGACGATTGGGGCGCGCAAGGCGCTCGCCGATCTCGACTGATCCGGTCCGACAGGCACTTTCGTCCTTCGCCGGGCGTGCCGACCACTTGGTGGTCAGAAACAGCCAGTAAGTGACCAGTCGACTACTATCGGTTACATGCCGCGGCCAGCGAATCCTGACGTCCGGCGGCGACTCCTCTCCTGCGGCATGGCCCTCGTTCACTCGCACGGATTTGCCGCGAGCGGAGTAAAAGACATCACCGACTGGGCCGGTGTGCCGAAAGGCTCGTTCTACGCCTACTTCGCAAGCAAGGAAGCGTTCGCGGTGGCGATCCTCGAGCACTACTGGGCCGACATCGAACTTCGCATCTTGCCCATCCTGGAGTCAGATGGTTCGGCGCAGGAGCGCATCACGCGCTTCTTCCACGCCCTCGCCGACGAGCACGAGGCCAGCGACTTTCTGCTCGGCTGCCTGGTAGGCAATATGTCCCTGGAACTTGGGGGCTCGAGCGAGGCGGTGCGCACCGAACTCAACCGCATTCTGGGCCGATGGGACAGCGCCCTTGCCGGTTGTATTCGCGCCGGGCAGGCCGCCTCGGAGGTCCGCTCGGACCTCGATCCGGCCGAACTTGCCGCACTGTTGATCGAGGGGTGGGAGGGAGCGGCGCTGCGGGGCAAGGTGACTCGAAGCCGCTTACCGTACAACCGCTTCGAGGACACCGTCGTCCCTGCGCTACTTCGCTGACCCGACGGAAATAAACAAGCCGCCGCGGCCTGTTCGGATTAATAGACGACCGGTCGCGTATACTACATAGATTCCCACCGGAGGATCACGCGCATGACAGAACGCACCAACTACGCCGATCCCACACCCCGGACGCCGCCGAGTCCGTCGGTTCCTTGACCCACCTCGAGAAAGCCTGAAAAGCATGACACTGATCGATAACCCCCGTGATCAGAGTTTCACTCTCAACAGCGGCGGCACGATGCCGGCGCTCGGCTTCGGCACACTGCTCTCTGATCAGAGTCAGACACGGTCCGCCACGAAATCTGCTGTAAGAGCGGGATTTCGACATCTCGATTGCGCCGAGCGGTACCGCAACGAATACGAGGTCGGTCGGGCTATCAAGGATCTGCTCGCGGACGGTACTGTCAAACGCGAGGACCTGTTCGTGACAACGAAGCTCTGGAACAACAACCATCGCCCTGAGCGCGTCGAGCCCGCGCTGCGCGCCAGCCTGGACCGGCTCGGTCTCGACGAGGTCGACCTCTACCTCATGCACACCCCGTTCGCGTTCAAGCCTGGCGACGAGCAGGATCCCAGAGACGCGAACGGAGACGTCATCTACGACGACGGCGTCACGCTGGAAGAGACCTGGAGTGCCATGGAAGCACTCGTCGACAACGGACTCACCCGGGCAATCGGCCTATCGGACATCGACGTCGAGAACACCAGGCGGATCGTCGAATTCGCGCGCATCGCACCGGCGGTTGTCGAGGTCGAGTCGCATCCGTACCACCCGCAGTGGGAGCTGTACGAATACTGCCGCAGTTCCGACATTGTCCTGTTGGCGTTCGCACCGCTGGGGCACGCGCTGACTCCGCGCCTGCTGGACGACCCTCTGGTCGTCCAGACTGCCCGCCGGTTCGACAGCACACCCGCTCAGGTCCTGCTGGCGTGGGGCGTGCAGCGTGGCACGGCGGTTCTCACGTCGACGGTCACGCCCGAACGCATCGCTGAGAACGTCAACGTCGCCGCACTCCCCGCGAGCGCGATCGACGAGATCAGCACGCACCTCCGCACTCGCCACCGGTTCAACTCCGTGGTGGACGCTGGCGAGCCGGGCTTCCTCGAAGTGCCGTCGACCATGACAACGAATGGAAAGAGCTGATGTCACGAGTTGCAATCGTCACCGGGGCGAGCAGAGGAATCGGCGCCGCCACGGCGCGGACCCTCGCTCAGCGGGGTGACCGAGTGGTCGTCAACTATCGATCCAGCGCCTCGGAGGCGCAGAGCGTAACCGCCGACATCGCTGCGGCCGGCGGTGAGGCGATGGCGATCAAAGCAGATGTCACCCAGGCCGACGACGTTGCCGGCATGGTCGACCAGGCCGAACGCCACTGGGGCGCTGTCGACGTCGTTGTACACAACGCGATGATTCCCTTCGACGTCACCTCGTACGCCGATCTCACCTGGCAGCAGCTGGGCGGCAAGTTGGAGCGCGAGTTGCGCGCCGCGTACCTGATCACGAAAGCGGTTACACCAGGCATGATTTCGCGCAGATACGGCCGCCTGGTCTTTCTCAGCACCGGGCTGTCACGACGCCCCCGCGAGGGCATGATCGCGTTGGGCACCGCGAAGGCCGCGCTGGATCAGTTCGTTCGCTACATCGCTCTCGAACTGGCTCCAGATGGAATCACCGCCAACCTCGTCGCACCGGCCACGGTCGACGAGACGGCGATCACGGCGCAGCTCGCTTCCGAGAAGTTGGAGCGCCTGCGTGAAACGAACCCGATGGGACGCTTGGTCCGGCCGGACGAGGTCGCTGCCACTGTGGCGTTCCTGGCGAGCGACGACGCCGCGTTCACGACCGGTCAATACCTGCCGGTCAACGGCGGCCTAGCGATGGACTGAATGACCATGGAGACGATCGATTTGGCCTACGTAGGCCGAGGCGTTCACGAAGAGCTGGTCGCCCATGTTGCCGACCAGGAGGGCTATTTCAGCGATGAGGGCGTCCACGTCGCGGTTCACGACGGAACCGGGTGGGACGAAGATCGGCTGCGCTCCTGCGCGACGATCGGACTCGGCAGAGGCGTGCTTGCGCGGCTGACCGATGGCATTCCGTGGACCGTTCACAGTGTCAACACCAATCGCCCGCTGTTCTGGTTCATCGGGCGCGACACCGTCACTTCGATGGCCGAGCTCCGCGGTCGCCGACTCGCGGTGCATGCTCCACACACCGCTCCGGGTTGCTTCGCCCGAATTGTGCTTCGCCGGCACGGGATCGACCCCGATCACGACGTTCGTTGTGTAATACGCCATCCCGGCGACTATCAAATGGACTTACGTCGGCTACGCGAGGGTTCGATCGACGCCGCGTACGTCGGCAGCACCCTGGGCCCAGAGCAGATTGCCCGAGAAGAGGGTTGGCACGTATTGGCGTGGGTGGGCGATCATTTCGAGATCCCCACCGTCGGGATAGCAGCTGACGCCACACGGTTCCCCGCCGAGGACCCGGCCTTGCAGGCACTCATCCGAGCCAATCAGCGAGCGCTGAAGACTCTGTCCGAACAGCCTGACCTCGCGATCGACTACCTGGCGTCGTTCCTGAATCGTTTGACCCGCGACGAGGTCGCGAGCTACCACGATCGCTTCATCGGGCCGTACTTCACCGCAGACGGGCGCACCGACATCAAGGCCGCGCAAACCGCTCTCGACGCAGCTGCAGGCGAACTGGGTGTCGATTCCATGCCTGCCGACCAGATCTATCGACTGCCCCAGTGAAGCAGCGCTGTTGGTTCCTCACGAGTCCGCCCTCTTGATCACTCAGGACATCAGACCCTGAAACGTATGATCTGCCCGGGGGGACCGCTGCACATTGTGCAGATTTTTGGGCCTTTCATTGACGCTACTTGGATATGGTCATACACTTTCTCCTTACATGTCCGCGTGCCCGCGACCTGGAGCCGACAGGGAAGTAGAGACACCGATGAACGCCGCTACCAGCGCGCCCAACGTCTTCGACGCCGGTCTGCCCACGTTCAGTTACGACCTCGACGCCACACCAAACGACATCTTCGCTGACCTTCGCACTGCGCAATCGCAGGCGCCCATCGCGATCGGTCCTCTGGGCCCGGAGATCCTGTCCTACGATCTGGCTCGGGAAATACTGCGCGACAACCGATTCCGCCTACCGCCCGGCATCACCCTGGCGGCGCAGGGCATCACGTCGGGCCCGCTGTTCGACAAGTTGGCGAGCAGTCTTCTCGGCTTGGACGGCCCACCCCACATTCGATTGCGCAAGCTGGTTTCCAAGGCGTTCACCCCCCGCGCGACATCGCGACTCACCGAGACGATCCACGAGGTGGTCAACGGACTGATCGACCGGGTGGTGGATGCCGGGAGTTGCGACGTCGTGACCGACATCGCGCGCCCCTACCCCACTCCGATCATGTGCGCGCTGATCGGTGCGCCTTCGGAGGACTGGCAGCTGTTCTCGGACTGGACCGAGCAGATCTTCAAGGCGTTCAACTTTCAGCCGGACGCCAACTTCGACGAGTCCGAGATCATGCGCGCATGGGGCGAACTGGACGCCTACGTCGACGACATGGTCGCCGCCCGCCGGGACAATCTGACCGACGACTTGCTGTCGGAGCTCATCCGCGCGGAAAGCGACGGCGACCGTTTGAATCTGGACGAACTCCGCGGGCTGGTGGCCGGTTTTTTGATGGCGGGAACGGATACGACGCGAAACCAGCTGGCGGCATCGGTGCAGGTGCTCTGCGAGCATCCCGACCAGTGGACGAGACTGCGGGAGCATCCCGAGCTTGCGATGCAGGCGGTCGAGGAGAGCATGCGACACTCACCCGCGGCCTGCATCGTGCCGCGTGCGGCCCTCGAGGATGCCGAGTTCGGCGGTTACCTGTTCCCCGCCGGGACCTTCGTTTTCGCGAACACCTTTGCCGCCAACCGAGATCCCGCGATCTATGACGATGCCGACCGCTTCGACATCGCCCGCAAGGACGTACCCGCAATCCTGACCTTCGGCGGCGGTGCGCACTACTGCCTCGGCGCCAACCTCGCGCGCCGGGAACTCGCAGAAGCACTCGTCGTGCTCACTCGCCGCCTGTCTGCCCCTCATCGCACCGGTCCCGCCCCATGGAAATCCATACTCGGAATGACAGGGCCGACAACACTTCCCATCGCCTTCGATGCCGACATGTTGGTGACAGCCGGTGCGTAGCCGCGGCTGGGCGGGCTCCACACCTGCCTCCGACGAGGAAGCGATCGGCCGAATACTGGACGCGGTGGATCAGGTGGTTCTCGCCAACGGGTCCGCGCTACGCCTCGCCGACGTCGCCCGCGCCCTCGGCGTTACTCGCCAGACGGTGTACCGGTACTTCCCCAACGCCGATGCGCTACTGATGGCCAGCGCGATGCGTGCGGTCGACGGCTTCATCGACCAGGTTGTCCGCCACGTCAGCGGACTCAAAGATCCGGTGAGTGCCATCGTCGAAAGCCTGGCGTTCGGAATCGAGAACCTTGCGGGCGATCCCCAGCTGGAGAATCTGCTGACGCAGCGCCACGAGGGGCAGGCCATCACCTCGCTGACGTCGCAGACCGCGGTCACGTTCTGTCTATCGGTCTTTCGGCGCCTCGACGTGGATTGGGCTCTGCACGGTTACGACAGTGCCGCCTTGGGTGAACTCGCCGAAATGATGCTGCGCACCGTCCAATCCATCCTCATCGATCCCGGGCAGCAGCCACGCGAGGGAATCGAACTGCGCCGCTTCATCACTCGATGGCTCGGTCCGGCGATCCTCTATCCGCGCATCGTGTCGCTCGCACTCCCCGCAGGGATGAATCCGCCATCTCGGGCACGCGAACCGTCGTCATCGGGTAGCTGACACCGCCAATCGCTTCGCCAGAAACGGCGCTGTGCGGCTGTCTGTCGCACGCGCCACGTCCTGGGGCAGCCCGGCCGCAACAACCCGACCGCCGTCGCTGCCGGCTCCGGGACCCAGGTCGATCACCCAGTCCGCACCCGCGACCATTCGCATGTCGTGTTCCGCCACCACCACGGTATTGCCCGCGTCGACCAGGCGATGTAATTGGCGGTCAAGCAGATCCACGTCGGCGGGGTGTAGCCCGGTGGTCGGCTCGTCGAGGACATACAGCGTGTGCCCTCGGCGGGGGCGCTGCAGCTCGGATGCGAGTTTGATCCGCTGGGCCTCACCGCCGGACAGCTCGGTCGCGGGCTGTCCGAGGCGGAGGTATCCCAGGCCGACCTCGCGCAGCGTGGTCAGGCTCCGCGCCGCGCCGGCGACGTCGACCAGGAACTCCGACGCCTCGTCGACGGTCATCGCGAGCACGTCGGCGATCGTACGGTCGCGATAGCGTACGTCGAGCGTCTCATCGGAATAGCGCGCACCCTTGCACGCCGGGCAGGTTGCGTAAGTTCCTGGCAGGAACAACAGTTCGACCGATACGAACCCCTCCCCCTGACAGGTCGAGCAGCGACCTTCGGCCACGTTGAACGAGAACCTGCCTGCCGTCCAGCCGCGGCGACGGGCTTTCGGTGTCGCGGCGAACTCGCGGCGGACTGCGTCGAACAAGCCGGTATAGGTCGCCAGCGTCGAGCGCGGCGTCCGTCCGATCGGGCGCTGGTCGACCGATACCAGCCGGCTGATCTCTTCGACGCCCTCTGCGGCCACGCCGAGGCTTGCGTCGTGATCGAGATCGATTATCCCACTGTCAGTTTCGTCGTCAGCCGGTTCGGCCGGCTCGGCGGCGTGGGCCGTGCCGAGATGGCTGCTCACGACATCGCCGAGAACTTTGACGACGAGCGTCGATTTTCCCGACCCGGACACTCCGGTGACGGCGGTGTACACCCCGAGTGGCACCTCGACGTCGACGTCTTTCAGATTGTGGAATCGGATCCCGCGCAGCCGGAGCCACCCGGACGGCGTTCGCAGCGGGCGAGACGGCCGGGAGCGCCCTCCGAAGAGGTACTGGCGAGTGACCGACTCCTCGACCTGGGCGAGACCCGGGACCGGGCCGCTGTAGAGCACGTCCCCGCCACACTCCCCGGCTCCGGGCCCCACGTCGACGATCCAGTCGGCACGGCTCACCACGTCCATGTCGTGCTCGACGACGAAGAGCGAATTGCCCGCGCGCCGTAGCCGATCCAGCACGTCGAGGAGCGGTTCGACATCGGCGGGGTGCAGTCCGGCTGACGGTTCGTCAAGCACATACAGCACACCGAACAAGCCGGCACGCAATTGGGTGGCCAGCCGCAGCCGCTGCAGTTCACCCGGTGACACCGTCGGCGTGCGGCGACCGAGCGTCAGATAGCCGAGGCCGAGATCTATCAGCACCTGCAGGCGTGCGACGAGGTCGGCGGCGATCATGGTCGCCACTTCGGTCAGTTCACCGGAGTCTGTCGACTCATATGCAGCGGCCGCGTCGGTCCGAGATGCTGCCGGGCGCAACGTGTCCGCGAGGTCGGTCAGCGGCATGGCCACGTAATCGGCGATGGTGCGTCCGGCGAACGTCACCTGCAGCGCCTCCGGCCGAAGACCGGAACCATCGCACAATGGGCATTCGACGCTGTCGACGAACTGGAGAACCCGGCGGCGCATCATCGCGCTCTGCGAGTTGGCCAGCGTGTGGCGTACGTGACGTTCGGCGCTGGAGAAGGTGCCGTTGTAGTAGTAGTCAGCCTGCACGGGGTGCCGAGTCGGATCGATTTCCACCGTTGGCTGCTCGTCGGTGAACAGGATCCACTTACGTTGTCGCTTAGGCAGTTTGTTCCAGGGCTTGTCTATGTCATATCCCAGCGTGACGAGGATGTCGCGCAGGTTCTGTCCCTGCCATGCGCCTGGCCATGCCGCGACTGCGCCGTCGCGGATGCTCAGTGACGGGTCGGGTACCAGCGTCTCTTCGGTGACCCGGTGGATTCGTCCCAGCCCGTGACACTCCGGGCATGCTCCTACGGCTGTGTTCGGGGAGAACGCATCGGAGTCCAATCGTTCCGTCGCGCCGGGCGGGTAGGTTCCGGCGCGGGAGAACAACATTCGGAGCAGATTGGACAAGGTGGTGACGGTGCCGACCGTCGACCGCGACGTCGCCGAACCCCGGCGCTGCTGCAATGCGACTGCAGGGGGTAGCCCGGTGATGTCGTCGACTTTGGGTGCGCCGGTGGGCAACAGCAGGCGGCGCGCGTAGGGCGCGACCGACTCGAAGTAGCGGCGCTGGGCTTCGGCATAGATGGTGCCGAAGGCCAGTGACGACTTCCCGGACCCGGAGATGCCCGTGAACGCCACCAGCGCGTCACGCGGTGCCGCGACGTCGACACCCCGCAGGTTGTGCACCCGAGTCCCGTAGACCCGCACACAAGGGTCGATGCCGTCCGTACTTGTGAAGGACGAGTCAGTCATGATGGCCTCACGAGTACCCTTGTTGCGGTGCTGCGACGCACCTTCGCGTCACCCGCATCCAAGCCTCGACTAGGCTATCTAGCGCCGATGCCGTCGGGGGCGCTTTTCTGGCGTGGTGACGATGATCGTTGGTCGCGGCACGTGCCGCGTTTGCCTGGAGGTTGAAGCCATGCGTTCTTTCAGCGCGGCTGTGATTGCCACAGTTGCCGCCATGTCCTTTTCGTCCGGACTGGCGGCAGCCGCCCCCAAGGATTACTGCGCCGACCTCAAAGGCGGCAATACCGGCAGCACCTGCGAGATCCAGCTCTCCGACCCGGCGTACAGCGTCGACATCAGCATCCCGCTGGACTACCCGGACCAGAAATCGGTCGCCGACTACATCTCCCAGACGCGTGACGCGTTCCTCAGCACGGCCAAGTCCGGCGCGCCCAGCGGCACGCCCGCCACGTTGAGCATCAAGGCGACGGAGTACAACTCGGCGATTCCCCCGCGCGGCACGCAGGCCGTGGTGTTCACCGTCACCCAGAACGTCGGCGGCGGGCCCTCCACGACGACCTACAAGGCGTTCAACTGGGACCAGAGCTACCGCAAGGCGATTACCTACACGGCCGCACCCGACGACAAGCAGAACACACCGCTGTGGCGGGTGGACGATCCGCTGAAGACCGTCGCGCCCATCGTCGCGTCCGAACTGCAGCAGCAGCTGGCACCGCCACCGCCGCCGCCGGCTGCGCCACCCACGCAACCCGGGCAGCCGGTGACGACGACACCGTCCAGCACTACTTCCACCACGCCGCCGCCACCGCCGCCGCCGCCACCGCCGCCGCCGCTGGCGTTCGTGCCGGGGGCGCTTTACAACCCGGCCAACTATCAGAACTTCGCAGTGGTCAACGACGGGGTGATCTTCTTCTTTGACCAAGGCGCGTTGTTGCCCGCCTCAGCCGGCGCCCTGCACGTTCTGGTGCCTCGGTCCGCGATCGACCCGATGATCGCCTAACACTCGGGTGAGGGAGGGGCTTTCATGCGAGTGCCGCGCGAGATCGCACGCTTCAATCGCCACGTCACCAACCGCGCGGCTCAATCGATCACCCCGTGGCTTCCAGGGTTGGGAACGCTCCAGCACGTCGGACGCAAGTCCGGTAAGCGATACCGGACACCTCTGTTGGTTTTCCCGACCCGAGACGGCTTCGTCATCCTCATCGGCTACGGGCTCGAATCGCACTGGCTGAAAAACGTTTTGGCCGGCGGGGTGACGGCGCTGGAGAAGCGGACCACAGCGATCCCTCTGGACAATCCGCGGATCTGCAGCAAGGCTGACGCGGCGAACCTCGTCACACCCGCATTCCGGCCGTTCTATCGGCTATTCCCCTACAACGAAGCAGCGTTGGTGCTGACGAGGAGTGCACACACGTCGCCCTGAACGCGTGGCAGCGATCGATATCCCACCGGCGCCCTGCCACGCCGTCACGGGGAGGATCGAACCTCGGTGTCGGGCTGCGCTGGTTGTGGTGCCGCCCCACCGGGAAGCTCGCTCAGACCGATGCACGTCCCGGTGTCGGAGCCGTCACACGGTACTCCGCGGATCTCGGGCAACTGATTGGGGCCGCGCTGGTTCACTTCAGCCTGTGGCGGATCAATCGACGGCAAGCAGCCGTCGAAGTAGATCTGGCTGGTTTCGTTGGTCGGGCAGGGATCGGCAATCGGGGTGGCAGGCGAGGCCTGGATCATTCCCATCGCCAGCGGAAACGCCGTCGCGGCAGACAAACCACCGATCATCGTGGCTAGTCGTGTTGTGCTCTTCACCGAAAAATTCCTCTCCGTGTGCTGCGGTATGCCGTGTGGCTGGACCGTGGTAGCTCGATGCCCCCCACAAACGAAACGGCGGTGACACGCAGTCCTCGTCCGTAGCCCTGACGCTCGGGTCGCTCCGTGTCGCATCGGGCTACGTAACCTATACCCACAGTCGCGCTGAGCAAAAGCTGTCACGGGAATTATTTTCGGGACTGGAAAAGGCGACGGCGTGCGGTGCCGATGCATAGTGATGACGTTGCAGCGCAATCGATTCACGTTGACGGACATAGGATGCCAGACGACTTTCGCTCTGGGCGCGGGTAATTACGCTCAGTGACACCTGCGGTTCGCCTCAATTCGGCAGGTGCCCGTCAGTCATCGAAGGTCATTGTCATCAGGTAGCGGTGCACCGTCGTGCTGGTGGCCGCGGGAAGGCCGATGAGGCCTGGCAATTCGGCGACGAGCCGTTCGGCGACAGTGAACAACTTCACGTTCAGTTCTTGAGATCGCCACTTCAACACGTCGAAAGCAGCGTCGGGTGTGATGCGGTAGATCGCCATGAGCATCCCTTTGGCGAGGTCGATGGTCTCGCGGTGCGCGACGATCTCATCGAGCTTCTCGTTGAGCGAAAGCTCCAGATCGTCGGCGAAACCCTCGGTGACGTCGATGTAGAAGCCCCGAGTGGCCGTGATTCTGCCGTGGTGGTCGGTTACGGCGTCGCCGACCACGACGACCCTGCGGATTTCTCCGGTGGCGGTGCGGATGCGGTGGCGGCTGCTGAACGGCGCCGATGTCGGTGTGAGTAGCGCACGCACCCGCGCGAGGTCGTCGGGATGTTTGTGGCTGAGCACCAACTCGGTGGTGGGAGTGACCTCGCTGGGCCGATAACCGTGCATTCGAGCCACGGCGTCTGACCATATCCAGGTGTCGGTTCCGTAGTGGTATTCGAATCGGCCGACGCGTTGCGGCGGACCATCGAGCACCGCCTCGTCCGTTGGGCTTGGCGCCGGTCCGTGGACTGTCGGCTGCGCAGCCGCAGCGGTGAAGCTGCCGCACTGGCGTCGGTTGTCGGCGGACACGTCACGACCCTCTCCGTGAGATGGCCGAATCCACCCCCGGCGTGCGGTTGCGGTCGTGCTCGCCGCGAGTTCCGGTCGCCTTGTGGTAGATACGCAGCATCTCCTCGGCGATCCGGTCCCAGGTGTATCGCGCGCAGACGCGATCCCGTCCGGCGAGTCCCAGGCTGCGCCGGAGGAACGTATCGTCCAGGATCGGTGAGGCGGCCGCAGCGATGGCGCGGGGGTTGCGCGGCGGCACCAGCCGGCCGGTCACGTCGTCGACGACGGTGTCCAGCGTGCCGCCTACCGCCGACGCGATCACGGGAATCCCGCAGGCCATTGCCTCCAGGGGAACGGTTCCGAAGCCCTCGTACCACGGTGCGGAGATCACGACGTCGGCTGAGCGGAGCATGTGCGGCATGCTGCTATGCGCGATTGCCCCGGTGAACACCACCCGGTCGGCGACACCCAGCTCGGAGGCGAGCTCTGCGAGCCGTCGCACTTCGGCACTGTCGCTCAGGTGTCCGGGGTCAGGGCCACCAACAATGATCAGCTCGGCCTGCGGAATATGCCGGAGAGCCAGGATTATTGTGTCAAATCCCCTGTCGGCCAACGATGTAGCCGCCGCGACAATACGTGGGCGCTCGCCGTGCTCGACGCACGTGCCGTGAGCGCAGAACTCGTCTGCGTCGACGCCGCACGGCACGACCGACAGGCGCGAGCGCGGAACCCCGAACCGGGCCAGTTCCTGTACCTCTTCGGTGCACGTCGCGACAACCCACGATGCATGCCGGGCGACCAGTCTCTCGAGCTTCGCGCGTGCGTCACTGTCGGCCTCCCGTCGACCAAGCTGTCTCTCTTTGACAGCACAAAGCTCATGGAAGGTCTGCACCGTCGGGACCCCGCTGCCAAGGGTCGCCAATTCCGTTGCGACACCAGATGTCCAGAAGTGCGCATGCGCCACATCTGGTGCGGATTCGGCCCACCCGAGAGCCAGAGAATGGCCGAATTCGCCGAGATAATCCGGGATTTGGGCTTCAGACACCGGCTCGGGGGGGCCGGCATCCACGTGCACCACGGTGTACCCGTGTGCAGTCGCGATGCGATCCGGGCTGTCCGGGTCGCTTCGCCGCGTGTATACCGTGACCTCGTGGCCTTGCCGTGCCACCGCGGCGGATAGCTGTGCGACGTAGATACTTCGAGCGTCCGTGTATGGGGCGGTGGTATCCGCCAGCGGGCTGGCATGTGTGGACACTACTGCTGCTTTCATCCCGTACTCCTTTCGTCGAGTGCCGAGCTGGTGCCGCCATGCGGGCCGTCCATGTGCCCGATGGGCAGCGAACCGCTCGTCAGGTGTGTCGGTATCGTTCGGCGTCCTCGGCGACAGCCACGCCGTGGCCCGGGCGATCGCGCGGAGGATGGAGGTGACCGTCTCGGGGGGTGGGTGCGCCGTCGAACACTTCCGCCTCGAGGCGGGCGTGGTCGACGAAGTATTCGAGGTGGCGGAAATCGGGGACCGCGGCGGCCACCGGGACGTGCAGGGCGGGAGCGCAGTGCGCGGAGACTTGCAGGTTGTGAGCGGCGGCCAGCGATGCTGCCGCAAGCCAGCCGGTGTAACCGCCGCAGCGAGTGACATCGAGTTGCAAACAGTCGACCACCGGAAGTAGGCGCCGCGCGTCGTAGAGATCGGCGACGTACTCCCCCGCCGCCACATCGCAGCGCAGTGCGCGTCGCACCTCATTGAGACCTTCGGTGTCATCGCTGCTCACGGGTTCTTCGAACCAGACAACGCCGAGGTCGTCGAGCGCCGCGCCGATCCGCCGAGCCTGGCCTTGGGTATATGCGCCGTTCGCATCGACCATCAGCTCGACATCGTCACCTGCCAGCAGCCGCAACTGGCGAACGCGGGTCAGGTCGCGGTTGAGGTCGGCACCCCAATCCTGTCCTATCTTGATCTTCATCGCCGTGCACCCCGCGGCCTGCCACGATTCGATCTGTCGAGCGAGCCGGTCATCGTCGAGGTTGGTGAATCCACCTGAGCCGTAGATTCTTACAGCCCCACGGCGTTGACCGATCATTTCTGCCAGCGGCTGGTGTAGCAGTTTGGCTTTGAGGTCCCATAATGCGATGTCGACCGCCGAGATCGCCTGCATCACGAGCCCGCGGGTGCCGTAGTTGCGGCAGGTGCGGCGCATCGCTTCCCAGGCGCCGGCGACAGCGAACGGATCTCGGCCGGTGAGCACCTCGGCAAGGTGTTCGATGACGACGGAGCCGGCGGCGGGCGAGCTGTAGGTCCACCCCATTCCCGAGGTGCCGTCGGCGTGCACATGGACCACCACTGCGGTGGTGGCATCCCAGGTCAGGGTGCCGTCAGCTTCGGGTCCGTCGGTGGGCACGGTGTAGGTGGCGACCTGCAGGTCCTCAATCAGTGGGGGCGCGGTCATGACGATTTGGCGTGAACGGCAAGCAGATCGGCAGCGCGCGCGGCCAGTGCCATGATCGTCAGCGCCGGGTTGGCTGCCCCCTGGGTCGGCATGACACTGCCGTCGATGACGTAGACACGGTCCACACCGAAGACACGGTGCTCGGAGTCGATCACCCCGTCCTGCGGGCGCTGCGCCATCCGGGCACCGCCGACGAGGTGGGCGTAGCGCTCAATGGTGATGACCTCTTGTGCGCCGGCCGCGCGCAACAAGTCGGACATGACGTCAGTGGCGGCGCGAATGAGCTGTTGGTCATTGTCGCACTGGCTGTAGGCGAAGTGCGCAACCGGCAGACCGTGCCGGTCGGTCTCGTCGGCCAAGGTGACGCGGTTACCGGGCTGTGGCAGTAGCTCGCACAGTGCGCCCAGAGTGGCCCAGTGGACGTAATCGCGCATGTATTCCCGCAACGTCTGTCCCCAATGCCCTTGTGCGGCAACATGTTCTGCCCATGCGATAGGCAATGGGCTGACGGTTTGGATGGAGAAGCCGCGTCGGTACGGCTTGGTCGGGTCGGTTTCGTAGAACTGCTCGGTGCTGACCTCCGGCGGGGGCGCCTTGTACATCCGGATGTCGTCGTCGAAGCGGCCGGCCACCTGGGGCGCCCCTTGCACCATGAGGTTACGGCCCACCTGGTCGTGGTCATTGCCCAGTCCATCGGGGTGCGCCTCGGTTGCCGAAAGCAGCAGCAGGCGGGGGGTTTCGATGGAGTAGCCGGCCACCGCCACCGCGTGTGCGCGCTGGCGGTGCATTCTGCCGGCATGGAAATACGTGACGCCGGTTGCGGCGCCGGTGCGCTCATCGACCAGGATGCGGCTGACGTGGCTGTCGGGCCGGACCTCGGCGCCGTGGGCCAGCGCGTCGGGTATGTGGGTGATCAACGGGCTGGCCTTGGCGTTCACCTTGCAGCCCTGGATGCAGAAACCTCGGTAGATGCAGTGCGGCCGGTTACCGAAGCGGCCGTTGGGTATCGCGACCGGCCCGACGCGCATGTCGATGCCCATGGCCTCGGCGCCACGCAGTGCGGTCAGGCCGTTGCCGCTGACCGGGTGGGGACTGTGCGGGTATGAATGCGGATCGCCCCAGGGCCAATTCTGGCCTGCCACCGGGAGTTCGGCCTCGATCTGCTCGTAATAGGGTCGCAGGTCCTGGTACGCGATCGGCCAGTCGGCACCGACTCCGTCGACGGCGTGCGTGTGGAAGTCCGAAGGGTGAAAGCGCGGCGTGTAGCCGGCGTAATGGACCATCGACCCGCCGACACCGCGCCCGGAGTTGTTGGAGCCCAAGGGAACCGGATCCGACCCGCCGATCTGACGTGGGTCGGTCCAGTACAGGCCGTGCGAGCCCCGCTCGTCGCTCACCCAGTCGGTGTCGGGGTCCCAGAACGGTCCGGCGTCGAGCACCACCACTGACCACCCGGCACGGGCCAATCGCTGCGCCAGCGTGGCACCGCCGGCGCCCGCGCCGACGATGACGAGGTCGACCACATCGTCGTGCCCATACCGACGCATGTCGGCACGTAACCGGTGATTGGTGCGGGTCCCGTCGTTGGGCAGCAACCACGCCGATTCATTGCGTGCGCGCACCTCCCGTGTGTTAGCCATCGGCACTCCTGGCGGGCAGGTCGTCGTCCGCGCGCCGGGCGCGTTCCACGCGTCGCGCGAAGGGGACGGGGTCGATGTCGTCGTGGTCGTTGACCTCGAAGCCCTCGCGCGCGTTGATACCGGGGTTCAGGTAGCCGCGGGGGTAGGCAGGGCCGGGGAAGCCCATTTCGTTCCACGCCCACGGATGGGAGTAGAACGCGGTGCACGCGTAGCGCGTCCACAGGCTCCACATGTGGGTGGCGGACCAGTTGTACCAGGTCTGGCCGCGATCGGCGAGGTCTTGGACATCCTGAAGAAGCCGCGCCTGTGCGGAGCGTCCCAGCTCGGCGTAGCCGAGTTCGTAGCGACGGTGGGCGTCGGCATCCAGGGCCGCGAGCGACTCGCGCCAGGCCTGGCCGTCCGCGGGAAGGTCGTCGTAGTGCCAGCCGTCAGTCTCGCCGACGGCCAGTCGATGGTCGATCAGCGCCAGCACCGGCACCCGCGGGTCGTCGTCTTGTGCCAGCAGCAGATCGAGCATGGGCGCAGCCACAGCGACTTCCTGGGGGGTGAAGAACGCCAGCGCCTTGGGCAGCGCCAGCCGGGCCAGGACGACTCCCGCGGTCACCTCGTCCCACTGATCGGCCAGGGCCAGCACGTCGAAGCCCGGGAAGCGACCCCGGTTCTGCGGTGTGATGGCCCGCGGGTGAGAAGGGCGGATCGGCATCAGCGCGACGCTCCCGCCCCGGGCCCCGGTAGGTCTTCTCGGCGCAGCAACGCAGCCAGCAGGCCCATGCCGCCGACCAACGATGCCAACAGCGGCGCGAAGGCCGGGGGCCCGGACTCCATGTTGTACTTGGTGATTCCGCCTGGCCGCTGTCGGATTCCCCGCAGATGCAGGTAGGCGCCTTGAACACCGTTGGCCACGATCAGCGCACTTGCCGCCGGTAGGACGGTGCGCGCGGCGCGAGCGGAGAAGAACCCGGCCACCCCGGCCGGTATCGCGGTGGGCACGATGACGACGGGCCAATACATCATCTTGTTGCCGAAGCTGGCGCCGTCGTGGGACAGGTAGATCTCGGCGGTGGTGACAGCCGCGCCACCGGCGGTCAGCGCCGCCAGGGTGCGTTCGAAGCGGCCGGTTCGAATGGCGTGCAGCGCTGCGGCGATCGGTTTCACTTGTCAGCCTTTTCTTTTGGGAAGTACTGTTGCACTTTTTGTTTGACGCCTTGCTTGATGAATCCGGCGGAGTCGTCGTCGCCGCCGAGGACGGCTTTGACCAGCGACGTCGCCTGCTCGAAGGTGGCGTGCGGCGGGATCGGCGGTACGTCAGGGTCGCAGCGCACATCGAGCACGGTGGGACGGTCGGCGCCCAGCGCTCGCGCCCACGCTCCGCCCAGGGCGTTCGGGTCGTCGAGGTTCTCGCCGTGTAGGCCCAGACTGCGAGCGAAACCGGCGTAGTCGACATCGGGAAGTGACTGCGACGCTTCGAATTTGGGCGAGTCCTCCATGGCCCGCATTTCCCAGGTGACCTGGTTGAGGTCGTTGTTGTGCAGTACGGCGATGATCAGACGGGGATCGGCCCACTGCTGCCAGTACCGGGCGATGGTGATCAACTCGGCCAACCCGTTCATCTGCATCGCGCCGTCTCCGACGAAGGCGATGGCCGGACGGTCCGGGTGTGCCCATTTGGCGCCGATCACATAGGGAACCCCGGGGCCCATCGTGGCCAGCGTTCCGGAAAGGGAGCCGCGGACTCCGGCGGGGAACTTCAGGTGCCGGGCATACCAGTTGGCCGAAGAGCCGGAATCCGCGGCAATGATGGCATCGGCGGGCATGCGCTGTGACAGTTCCCAGAACAATCGCATCGGGTTGATCGGGTCGGCATCGGTCATCGCGGTGCGTTGCACCGTCGTCCACCAGCTGTCGACCCATTTCTCGATCTTGTCCCGCCAGGAACGGTCAGTCTTTCGGTGCAGCAATGGAATCAACGCTTGCAAGGTGGCTTTGGCGTCGCCGACCAGATTGATCTCGTACGGGTATCGCATGCCGATCCACTTGCCGGAGCGGTCGATCTGCACCGCGCGGGCCTGGTCGAGCTTGGGCAAGAACTGGGTGTAGGGAAAGTTGGATCCGACAGTGAGCAGGGTGTCGCAGCCCATCATCAGGTGCCAGCTCGCGGTCGTCCCCAGCAGGCCGATCGAACCGGTCACCCAGGGCAGGTCGTCAGGTAGAACGTCTTTGCCCAGCAGAGCTTTTGCCGCGCCGGCACCGAGTAGGTCGGCCACTTGGGCCAACTCGTCCTCGCAGCCGCGCGCTCCCTGACCGACCAGCAGGGCGACTTTCTGCCCGGCATTGAGCAGCTCAGCCGTCTTGCGGACGGCGGTGTCGTCAGGTGTCACGCACGGCCGACTCAGTCCGAGGCTGGACGGTACCTGCTTGAACGCGTGCCCAGGGGGCTCGTAGGTCAACTCGAAGACATCCGAAGGCACGATGATCGCCGTCGGCGCGGATTCGCTGACTGCAACACGGATCGCCCGGTCGATCAGGTTGGGCAATTGCTCAGGGACGGTACACATTTGCACGTAGTCGCTGCACACGTCCTTGAACAGACTGAGCAGATCGATCTCCTGCTGATACGAGCCACCCATTGCCGAGCGTTCCGTTTGACCCACGATCGCCACCACGGGAACGTGGTCGAGTTTGGCGTCATACAAACCATTGAGCAGGTGCACCGCACCGGGACCGCTGGTGGCCACGCAAACTCCGCACTGGCCGGAGAACTTCGCGAACCCGACGGCCTCAAAAGCTGCCATCTCTTCATGACGGGCTTGGACGAACTGCGGATCGTCGCCGGCCCGCTGCCAAGCCGCCAGTAACCCGTTGATGCCATCGCCGGGAAATCCAAAGACCTGTCGCACACCCCACTCCCGCAGCCGGGCCAACAGGACGTCCGCAACGGTGTCTTTCATATCTATGCTCCCGAAATCTCTTGTCTATGGGTCTGCGTCGAATGTCGTTCCTGATCAGCGAAGCCGCGCGACAGCGGCACCGCCGGCGATCAATGCCGCGCCGGCGGCGGCCAGTGACCACCCGTGGGCGTTCTCGGCCAGCCACCGTTGTGGTGACCGCGACCACGCACGGTCGTCGAAGATCCCGTGGGCGCCATAGTCTTTGCCGTCCACGCCGTCGAGGGGCTCCCAGAGATTGTTGGGCCGGTCCGGGCCGGTGGCCTCCCCGGTCTGTTGTGAGGAGAAGCCGGTCTTGGCGAGGTAGCGATCCAGCACGGCAGGAACCGCATGTTGACCCATGATGGTGGCCACGGTGCTCGCGCCGACCCAGTGGGTCTTGCGGCGCGGGTGGTCGGCGGCGTACACAATCGCCCGGGCTGCCACCTCAGGTTGGTAGATCGGCGGCACCGGCTGCGGGTGTCGCGGCAGCCGGGACAGCACCCAGGAGAATTGGGGCGTGTTCAGCGCAGGCATCTGAACGATGGTGACGTGGATGTCGCTGTGATCGTGCAGCAGCTCGGTGCGCAGTGACTCGGTGAATCCGTTGATGGCGTGTTTGGCGCCGCAATACGCCGACTGTAGGGGAATCGCCCGCACCCCCAGGGCGGAGCCGACCTGCACGATGGTGCCCCGGCCACGCGTGCGCATACGGGCCAGCGCGGCCATGGTGCCGTAGACGAACCCTAGATAGCTGACTTCGGTGACACGGCGGAACTCCTCGGGACTGATGTCGGCAAACGGAGCAAAGACCGAGGTGAAGGCGTCATTGACCCAGACGTCCACCGGCCCGAAAGTTTCCTCGGCTCTGGTGGCCGCCGCGTCGACCGCGGCGGCGTCGGCGACGTCGGTGGGAATCGGCAAGGCGCTGCCTCCCGCGGACTCGACCTCGGCGGCCGCCGCCGCCAAGCCGGCTTCTCCGCGGGCCAGCAATACGACGCGGTCGCCGCGGCGACCGAAAGCCTGTGCGGCAGCACGTCCGATACCGGCACTGGCTCCGGTGATCACGATCGTGCGGGGCGAGGATGTTGTCATAGTGTCTCCTTGAGGGCTGGGATGAGGTGACCGGAATCCTCGGCCGACACGTGGCCACCGAGCGGATGGCCAAGCGTCAGAGAGGTTTCCAGCAACAGGGCGTGGACGAAGGCTTGCGGGAGATTCCCGCGCAACTGGCGCTGTTCGATGTCGTACTCCTCGCACAGCAGTCCTGGTGGTCCGCAGGCTGCCCGGTTGCGTTCGAAGTAGCGCATCGCAGTCACGTCGTCGCCGAGCTGATGGTGGGCCAGCGCCGCCCAGAACCCACACAACAGGAAGGCGCCCTCAGCAGCGGCCAGCGGACGCTCGTCGTGGCGGAATCGGTAGACGAATTGGTCATCGACAAGTTCGGCACTCAGCGCGGCCACGGTTGCGACGCTGCGCGGGTCGCGGGCAGGCAGCGCCCCCCGCAATGCCGGTGTGAGCAGTGCGGCATCCATGCGGGAGTCGTCCGGGGCGCGTTGCCAGCGCCCGCTCGGATGCACGCAGTCGTCGGTGCTGGCCAGGATGGCGTCGGCCAGAGCACTCCACCGGCCGCCGTCGCCACCGCCGACTTCGCCTGCGATGGCGCGCAAACCAGCGACGCAGATCAGTCGAGAATGCGTCCAGTGCCGGTTGTCGAGCTCCCAGATCCCGGCATCGGGTTGCTGCCAGCGTTGGGCGATCGCGTCGACCGCCGCGACGGTGGCGTTGTAGGCGTCGGTGTGCAGGTGATCGTGACGGGCGGCGGCGGCGAACAGCAGCAAGGCCTCCCCGAACGCATCGAGTTGGAATTGACCGTTGGCGTGGTTGCCGAGAATGTCACTGCCGCCGGGATAACCGGGCAGGTGCAGGGAGCGCTCATTCGGGACAAGACCGCCATCGATGGTGTAGGCCGGGCGCAGCTGGGGGCCGTCGGCCAGCAGCCTGTCGGCGACGAAAGCGACGGCGTCGTCCATCAGCGGATGGGGGCCGTCGACCGCGACTGCTTGCCCGGCGTAACACTGGTCGCGGATCCAGACGTAGCGATAGTCATAGTTGCGGCCCTGCTCGGCACGTTCGGGCAGGCTGGTCGTGGCCGCCGCAACCATCCCTCCATCAGGGGCGGTCAGCCCGCGCAGAACAGCGTAGGCATGGCGGGCGTCGCGTCGCGCGATGCTGTGCTGCATCACGGGAACCGCACGCCGCCAACTGTTTTCCGTGGACTCCCACAGCATGTCGGGATTCGTGACGCGACCCTCGGCAGGCTGGTCGGAGATCTCCACGACGAGGTCGTGGGTGCCACCCTCGGGCACCACGAGGCGAGCGTGCAAGGCTGATCCGCCGTCACCCGGAGTAGCACCCGGCGCTCCGGATACTCGAATGCGAAGCTCGCCGGCGATGGCGTGCCAGCAGCCCTGGTCGTCTCGGGTCAGACGCGTCATTGCGTCGTGACCGAATCGGGCTGCCGGACGGAAGTTCATGTCGAGTCGAGCCTCGCCACGGATCGCCATCACCCGACGCATGAGCACCGCCCGGTGCGCATCGCCGGGATAGGCCAACGCTTCCCGGCATTCGACGATCCCCTCGGTGCTCACCCAGCGGGACCGCCAGATCAGGGTGCCGTCCTCGTAGTAGCCACCCCAGACGAACCTCGCCGCCGGCGTGAGGGCCCACACACTGTGACCGCCGATCAAGCTACTGAAGACGGCGTCATCAGCCCAACGCGGCGCACACATCCAGGCGATGTCGCCACGCGGTCCGATCAGCGCGCCGCGCTGCCCATCGGCCAACAGCGCATATTCGCGTAACACATGAGGTTCAGGAATCGTCGCGCTCACGGCCGGCGACCCCGTTTGCCGTGCTGCGCAGCTGGTCGTGCGGTTCGCCGGGCGATCCAGTCCGGACCTTCAATGTGGTTGGGCACCAGCCAGATTGCGACTGCGAAGTTGTAACAGAACACCAACGCCCACACGAGCAGCACCGGGGTGGTGGAACCGAAGAGGTGCGTATGGTGCACGGCAGCGACCGCGCAGATCACGACGAGCATCACCGCGCCGATACTCAAGGTCGCGGTGATCACCCGCGCGGCGCGGCGCCACACCACCGCCACCCCAGCGGCGACGGCCGCGCCGAGCAGAGTCCAACCCAAGGGTGCACTGACTCCGATATCCAAGATCTGAGGACCCGGGGTTCGCGACCGCGCGGTGATGGCCATCACCAGAGTGACTACGGCCAGAACCGCCAGGACGGCGGCTTCGGCGGCAAGCATTCTGCGCGCTTCCCGCCAGTGCGGCGGGTTCAAGCTGACCCGTCGCAGATCGTCCGTTTCGCCGGGCACCGGGCCCCGGGTATCGCGCGCCACCGCCGCTCCTTACTCTGCTCGTCCCTGCTCGCTCACCCCCTGGACACCGTTTGACCGAAATGGATGATCTCCAAACATGATGATGTGCAATTTGGTCCTAGCACGCACGGGCTAGTGTGCACGCATGGAACCTTCCGGCCGCACCGACACGAGTCGCGGTTGCGCAGGTGGCACCGGCAGGTATGCCGATGAGCTCGAACACGCCACCCGCGGACTGTTCGCGCTCAACCTGGTCGTTCTCGAAGAGTCGGTCAAACGCATCGGCATGGCTCCACTGCGGGCCCTCCAATCGCTGCAGCGACTGGGCCCCAGCCTGGTCACCGAAATGGGCGATGACCTCGGGCTGGCGCCGTCGAGTGCAAGCCGCCTCAGTGACCGACTGGCCGAAGCAGGGCTGATCAGTCGCGGCGTGGCGCCCCATAATCGTCGGGCCACCCTGCTGGAACTCACCCCCGCAGGCCAAGCCATCCTCGACGACCTGAGCCACCACCGCATGACGCTGTTCGAGACCGTCACCGAAGCGATGGATCCCGAAGACCGCGCAGCGCTGCTGCGCGGCACCGCGGCCTTCACCGCCACCTACCAGCAACTCGCCGCACAGCATCGTGACGACCACCCCGTCGACCAGGAGTCACCACGTGACGACGGGTCCACAAACTGAACACCTCCCCTGCGCCGGCGGCCGACATTGCCGGGCCGTTGCGCCGAGGTTCACATCGCGTAGGCCGGTAGGTCGAAATCGTCTCGCAGATCGCGGCGCAGAAACAGATCCGCGCGCGGAAGCACATCAAGGGTGTTCATGACGAGATCGCGGAACCAGATGCCCAGTCGGGTTCGGGTGGCGAAGACGGGAAGGAGTCGCTCGGCGCTTTTCTGTTTGCCTTCGACAAAGGGCCGCAGGCGTGCTTCGTAGCGGTCGAAAGCGCTCCGATAATCACTGCCGGCCCGATGCAGTTCGCCGGCAAGCACATAGGCCTCAGTCATCGCCAGACCAGTGCCTTCGCCCGCGAACAGCGATACGCAGGCAGCCGCATCACCAACGAGAACCGCACGTCCTCGAGACCAGCGATCGAGGCGGATCTGGCTGACGACGTCGAAGTACAGGTCACCGACGTCGTCGAGCGCGGCAAGTATGCGCGCACACTCGCCGCCCAAGTCGGCGAAGTGGTCGCGAAGTAGCGCAATGCGGGCCGAAGTGTCGCCGGGGTCGCGCGGACGTGAGCACCGAAGTATGAACAGAAACATGGTTCGGTTGTCCCGCAGCGAAAACCGGCCGATGGATCGGCCCGGTTCGGAGTAGGTGACGTAGACGAGCTCATCCCGCGGGCGATAACCGTCGACGACGCAGGCGGCAACCTCATACCCCAGATAGTGTTCGACGGTCGAATCAGCCGCGAGTGCCAGCCGGCGCACAGTGGAGTGCAAACCGTCCGCACCGACCACAAGGTCGAACTCGCGAAAGTTGGCTCGCTCGAAGCTGATACCGACACCGTCGGCGTGTGTGTCGACCGCCGTGATGCTGTCACCGAAGATCACTTCGACATCGTTTTCGATCGTCGCATAGACGGCGGCAGCAAGATCGCCACGGGGAATGCTGGTGAATTGATCTCCCACCGCCCGCCGGAATCCATCCACACTCAACGATCCACGGGTTCGCCCATCGGGACGGGCCGAGCGGATCGACTGGACCTGGTAGCCACGTTCGCGCACGGTCGCCTCGATGCCCATGCGTTGCGCGACCTGGAAACCCACCCCCCAGAAGTCGATCACGTAGCCACCGGTTCGAAATCGTGGGGCACGCTCGATCAGCGTTGGCTGGTGTCCGCTGCGGTGCAACCAATGTGCCAGCGTGGGGCCGGCCACACCGGCGCCGCTGATCGCTATCTTCATGCGTACCTCGCGACTATTCGATGAGTTTGGGAATCTCGACCTGATAGCGGACCCGTTCGGAACGGGTGAGCGGGGGTGCGAACTCCACCACGATCGTGGCCGTCTGAAACAGATTTCGGTCTGCGGCGTAGATCTGCGCCTGGCCGGGAGCGCGGAATGACATCACACGGAGGGTGTCGGTGACCACTGATTGGGAGCACCCTGCTGCCGGGCAGTCTTGTGCGGTCGTGTCCAGGGGGTTCGGCGCCGCAAACCCCGCCTCGTTCAGCGCGTCGACCAATCCGCGCGCTCCTAACGCAGCCCTCGCGACCCGCCTGTCAGACAGCGCACCGACAGACGAGCTCGATCGGGGTGCGGATGACGACGGACTGGCGGGCGAGGCCGAGGTGCCTGCCGAGCAGCCGGCCGCCACCAGGGACGCCGGCGTCAGAGCAATCACGAAGCCGCACAACCATTTAGGGGCCGAAGCGACTGGTCCGCTCACCGGTCATCGTGTCCGTGTGTGCATAAGGTCCTCCGGTCATCGTCTTAAACAAAGACTGCACCTGCCAGCACTGTCAGGCCGACTGCGAAAGCCGCTCGCCCCGGGAGGGACGAGCCGAGTCCGGCCCGAGGCGCACCGAATGCGGTATCAGCTGCGATGATCCCACGACACGGTAGCACTATGCAATAGTTGTCATGTGCGGCTAGGTGTGGGATTCGGTTGCGCTCGCGCGCTGCGGGGGGCTATCTGGCCCGGGGTCTGGTCACCTCGCATGCGAGAGAATTTCGGCGTGTTGCGCGCCCGCTCTCTGGCCGTCGCGCTGGCTGCGGTAGCTCTGGTGTCGGGCGCCTGTGACGCCATAGTCCCCGATCGCGGTGCGGCCGTCGATCCATTTGGTGCAGCAGATTTCTGCCATGCCAGGCGTCCGAACCATCGGCCATACGTTCAACAACAGGCCTGCGCAGGACATGGTCAACTTCACCATCGACGTAGAGGTGCAAGATGGCGTCACCGCCGAGAAGGCCGCAGCCGTCACGTCGCACTACCTGACTGCTCTGGGCAGCGGCGCATTCCGTGGTTACCGCGCCGAGCTCGATCTGCGACACGGCCGAAGCGTCTTCGCCGTCGATAGCGGGAAACACACAATTGCCAACACCGAGAAAATTGTCCAGCAGGCCCGGGACTGGGTGCGGCTGTGCAGCGAGTTTCCCTTGGCGACAGTCGAATTGCGCGCCACGATTGTTCACGCCTCCGCGCCTCTCGCGGAGCAGGAAGCCGGACATTCGAATGTGGCCAGCGTCGCGTTGGCCGATCCGTCCGACTTCACCAGTGTCGCCGATGTCGCGAGAGTGTTGTCCACGGAATTCGCCGGACTCGCCGAGTTGGGGTGGACGATTTCAGCCGGCCTACTTCACCCGGCGGAGATGTCCTTCTCGCGGCGGTATCCCACCGCCGCCGAACTCGACGCGTGGCGCCGCGTCAATGCCGATCAGTCGATACCCCACATCGATGCGCTCAGGATCAACTGGTCGACAACTCCGCCAGTGTGGTTCTCGGAGAAGACAACCCGCTCGCACGACGTCTCCGCAGCTCTTGCGCTGGCCGCCCGGCATCTGCCGATTGTGGCCACGCTGCCCGCGCCCGTTCTCTACAGCGCCAGCGACCAACTGTCCGGCCATATCGGCGCCAGCGGCCACGCCCGCGGCCCCGTCGTCATCACCGTAGGCGGATGTACGCCACGGGATCCTTTGGTGTATAGCCCAATTCCGGCAGAACGCGCGCTCATTGACAAGTACGCGCGGTGCCGAGGCTAACGATGGTTTCGGGCGGTCCGATCTTGTTGAAAGCTCTCGTCGCTCGCCCATCACATCTGCCATAGTTGCAGTAAGCGACAGTTTTCCCGTACTGGCAAAATAGCTCCGAAAGATCGAAGGGATGTCATGGCGGACGCAGCGGACTCGACCGACGCCGTCACCGACGCGTTGCTGACAGCGTCCCGACTACTCGTAGCCATGTCGGCGCGCTCGATAGCCGAAGTCGACGAAACCATCACGATCCCCCAGTTCCGCACACTGGTCATCCTCTCGACGCGGCCTCCGGTCAACCTCGCCACGTTGGCCGGCCTGCTCGATGTCGCACCGTCCACCACCGGGCGGATGGTCGACAGATTGGTCACGGCCGGCCTGATCGATCGCCAACCGCATCCGGAGTCCCGCCGCGAACTTGTCGTGGAGCTGACCGCCCGCGGCCGAGAGGTCGTCAAGGCTGTGACTGCCCACCGCCGTGACGAGATAGCCGAAGTGGTAGGAAAGATGCCTCCGCGCGAACGGCAGGGCCTGGTCCGCGCTTTGACCGCATTCACTGACGCCGGGGGCGAAACGGCCGCGGTCGCCACTTTGGATGCCCAGGCGTTCTGAAACTGATCGCGTGCGACGAAGTATTTATGTGGTGGTCCCGGCTGGTATCGAACCAGCGACCTTCCGCGTGTGAGGCTGATTTAGCTACACTAACTTTCTGTTTGCGCTGGTCAGAGGCTTGTAGATGGGCCGAATTGGACCCTCTGGAGCACCTGGTCTGAAAGTTTGGCCCTATTTTGGCCCTACGAAAATCGGGCTCAAACGCCTCCGAGTGTCCGGACACTAAGCGGGAGGTCGGCCCTTCACGATCGAACACCTAAACCGATTGACCCCGTGCGAGATAAGTCAGCCCCATGTGCTCCCTGGTGTCTATCGACCTGTTAGGCCGAATCGGCCTGGCGAGATTGCACCTGCGAGTCCGGTTCGCGGTGACCAACGAAATGCCAACGTTGAGTACGAGCCCGGTCGGGCTAGCCAGGATCTGTGGACCGGAGGTGACGCGTGACCCATCCGTCGGGTATTCCAGTGTTCGAACGGTTCTTCCGCTCGGTCGCAAGCATCAAGATCGACAAGAACGATGTGCGACGCTTCCGGGCGTTTGTCGACGAGCAGATCGACGACATCGCCATAGCGGGGCGCAATACGGCCAAATGGAACGGGCGTGACGTGATTATGGCGCAGGACCTTCCGATCACCAAGGGTGTCCAGGAACGAATGCGCGAATTCGACAAGCTCGAGGAAGCTGAAGAGATCCGTAAGCTGCTGCGTCAAGTGGTACGACAGCCGCCCAGTGACGTCACGTTCGCAGCTGAAACCGAGGAGCTGTTGCCAGAGTTGTTCGGCGGGTTGGGCATCGCGCTGGCCCGGTCGTTTCGCCTGGTGGACCCGACGGTGTCCCACCCGTCGACTGAGCACTGGAACCGGGTGTTCACGCTTTTCCGGCTGGTGTTCTGATTCCGACCGTCGTGACGGAAACCCCCACAACTGAAATTGCGGGCCGTGAAATCGGCCCGACAGTGCGACGGGCGCTGATGAATGAGAAGAGGAGCTGATATGACTCTGCCGGTGAAACATTCTGCTGGACAGGCGCAGTGGCGTCCGTTTCGCGAGTTCGAGAGTCTCTATGCGGAAATAGACCGGTTGGCACAGTCGGTGTTCGGTGGCCACGGCGGTGAGAGTGCCTGGTTGCCCGCAGCCGACGTCGTCGAGACCGACAGCGCCTACATCATCGAGATCGAGCTTCCTGGCGTGCGGCGCGAGGATGTCGATGTCCATCTGAACGGCAACGAACTTGCGATAACTGGCGAGGTCAAGGAGCGCAAGCGCGAAGGTTTGTTCCGCCGCCGAACCCGGCGGGTCGGTGAGTTTGAGTTGCGGCTGGCGCTGCCGGGCCAGCTTCGGGAAAGTGACGTCGAAGCGTCCTTGGCGTATGGCGTGCTGAAGCTCTACGTACCGAAGGCGGAAAGCACCAAGTCCAGCAAGATCCCCGTCAGTGAATCTGGCGACGACTCGTCCTAGCCACCGCTCGCAGCCGGTTTCCGTTCAGCCAGCAGGGTTCAGGAAGCGCCACGCCCGCGTTGCGGCGTGCAGGTTGAACCGGGTATCGACATTGCGGAGGTCGTGACCGGTCAGTTCAGCGATGCGCGCCAGCCGGTAACGCAGCGTGCTGCGATGGATGTGCAGTGCAGCCGCGGATTCGTCATAGTTCCCACC
Source organism: Mycobacterium sp. SA01 (assembly GCF_041287105.1). Taxonomy (NCBI): domain Bacteria; kingdom Bacillati; phylum Actinomycetota; class Actinomycetes; order Mycobacteriales; family Mycobacteriaceae; genus Mycobacterium; species Mycobacterium sp. SA01. Next base: position 88,956 of record NZ_JBGGNO010000018.1, read on the forward strand.
GCACTCCAGGTAATCGCTCAGGGTCATCACCAGGTCGGACTTCTTCTTGGTGTCGTAATCCAGCAGTGCGCCAAGCCATTCGCGCACAAAGCTTTCCACCTCGCCGCCGCCGTCTGCCGCGTCGATGAGCCGATAGAAACCGAGTTCGTCGAACGCCACTGCACCTTGTGGACTGACTGAGCGCAAACGGATGCTCATGGCCCGACGGGCTTCCATGAAGGACCGCGGAAAGTCCTCGGGCACCAGACATCGAGAGCCGACACCGACGACGCTGGTGGTCTTGCCGAGGATGTCACTGATCGTGCGGTGCAGCGCCGGGGGGTCCGGGCGCCCGGCGATGAGCAGCACGACCAGACCCGCGTGGCGCCCTTGCAGGTAGGTCAGATTCAATGCGGTTGCGGCACGCCCGGCGGCGGTTGTCAGCGTGTTCTCGGTCCGACCGGTACTTTGCAATACCACCACGTAGTGGGGGCGCCGCAGGTCGTGGTTCAGGGCGTCGGCACGAGCGTAGGCCCCATCCCGGTCGGTGCCTGCCAACAGGTCGTCGACGAGATCGCGGTGCAAGTTCAGTTCGATCTCAGCGACGGTTCGCTGGTGGGAAAGTTCCAGTGCGAGAACAGTGGCGCCGTAACGCAGGGCGAACAACTTGTCCTCGGTCACCGTGTCGTCCGGGTCGTTCAAGGCGAGGACACCGAGGATCTCGGTCCGGGGCTGGACGAGTGTGAGTACTCGCCGTCCGATTCGAGCTCGACCATTCTGCGCGGCCAGCTCGTGCAGTAGGAGCTCGCGCTGGTCCGCCCGTTGCTTGGGGTAGGGGTCCGGTAGGCCGGGTCCGGCCCAGCAATGCAGGTTGCCGAACCGATCCTCAATAGCCACCGAATGCCCTGTCAGGTCGTTTAGTGCGTCCGCAATTCCTTGCTCGCCCGTACCCGCGGCCACTCCCGTGCTCAATGCTTCGTGCACCTTCGTCTGCCGCTGTAGCCGCCCCACCGTTGCGGCGAGTTCACGGTTTGCTACTTCCAAATCGGCGACTGTTTTTGTCAGCTGTGCCGCGTCGCCGGAGACCCGGGCATGCGTTGCGGCATGCGCCAGGGCAGCGTCGGTCTGCTGGGCCAGTTCAGCAGGAGTCTCTCCGGCGGCAGCTAAAGCAACCTCCGCGGTTGGATCCAGGAAAGTCATCAGAGATTCCTCCGCCGACCTGTTGGAGAAGTCGGTGGCGTGCGTCTAACCCGGAGTTGGAGCAACTGGGGACACGGATCGCTGTCGGAATCGAGAGCTGCCTACCCAGTGTGCTCCTGTATCACCATCCGCACCACCCCCTGGGGCAATAACCCGGGGGCACGCATGCTCTTGGTCGAGGGGTGAACCGAGTAAGTCGTGCGCACTGGCCTCGGACGAACGTCCACACGGTGTCCAGTTGGATGACCCCGTCCACGACGACAGGGCCGAGCACGCGCGACAGGGTGTCGCCATCTTTGCGGATATTGGCATTGCCGCCACTAAATAGTGTGGGTTGCGCGCTCGACACAAATGGTCAGCAACTGGGTTGCGTCGTTCGACGGAGGTCTGGTGGAACTGACCACGAAACACCCGTTGGTGGTGCGTCGGTGTCGCAGCGGGAACGCCCACCGCCACCGGCCGCCTTTCGCCTCGACTTGGCCATCCCAGTTGGACCGGCGGTGCCATTCGATGTCACGGTGTGCTGGCTGCGACTGTGGAAACCGGATGAATTCGCCGTTGACCGACCGGTAACTGGCCTGGACCTGGCAGGGTCCAAGTCCGCCGACGGCGGCCGTAGCGACGCGGAAGATCCGTAGCGACGCGGAAGATTTCGCCGGCGTCGGAGTCGCTCAAACTGACCTGCGTCAATGCGGCCAGTCCAGCTGATAGTGCTTGTTCGGTTGCGCGAGTGCCTTGTGACCGGCTGTGCGAGTGATCGTTCTTTTTGGAGCCTTGGGCTCGGGCCTCTCGAGCCCACCCCCTTCTAAGAATGGGCTACCCGAAGTCTGTTCCGAAGCGCATTTCCGGGCCGGAAGTTGTCTGCCCGGAAACCCGCTGGTCAGCCTACGTCGTCGTGGTGGTTCTCGTAGGACGATTCAGCGCCCCGTTGTTGCCGGGTTCACCAGACTGCGGAGCAGATTGCCAGACTCCCTGAATTAGGTGAGATTTTCGACACGCATTGCAGCGCCCTGCGTCCACCGGTAGCGAATTGTCCTGCCTCACCGCACGGTTCCCGCGTTGATGGTGCCGATCTGCGGGCGTCGCCACAGCTCCCATGCGAGTCGCAGGACTCCGATCGCGGTGAGTATGGTCAGCGACAAGACGGCCGGGACAGACGTTGCCACCGGAAACATCAGAAGAGACGCGACGGCTGTCAGGAGCCGATCGACAACAAGCAGATGGTGATCCCGCCATCGGTAGGCCACCTCCCCGGCGTAGAACAGTGCCACCCCACCGGTGAGGGCGAGGGCGGGCAGCGGCGCCAACGGCTCGCCGATGTGTTCCACCGAAACCCTTGCCCCGAGGGCGAAGAAGACAACGCCAGCGACGAGCGGCAGGTGCAGGTAGCTGTACGCGTCGCGCGCCAACTGTGCCCGTTCGGAAGCGGGCGTTAGCCGCAGACGCTCCTCGGCACCGGTGGTGAGGCCGAAGTAGGTCCACCACAGGGTGCCCGTGATCAACACCCCGAGAACCACAGCGCCGAGGACGCCTGGGCGGTGCAGGCTTTCGGACGCGCCCGCTCCCAGCGAGATGATCGCCTCGCCCAGCGCGATGATGATCACCAAACCGTGGCGCTCGATGAAATACGCAGGCACGACCCGAAGTCCGTTGATTCCGGCTATCAGGGGACTGCCGAAGTCGGCCGCCGCCGCCGCGACCCACAGCAACTCACGGTAGGGGGAGTCGACAAATGCGCCGGCAACGATCAGGACCGGCCCGACGAGCAGACCGGGGACCAGTCGGCGGATCGCCGACGCCAATTCAGCCTCGCCTCGGGATGCCGAGGCGATGAACATGCCGGCGTTGATAAGACGGACGGCGAACAAGGCGAGCGCGAAAACGAGGGCGGCGGTGGTGAATGCGGTCGGCAGCGCGATCACCGCGATGAACATCGCCGCCATCGCGACGATGACCATAGTCGTGTGGATTACCCGTGCGATTTCGAACAAGTTGGTCAGCCAGGCGTAGCACACCCACGCCCACCAAAGGGCTAGTAGAGCGAGCACACCTCGGCCGAAGCCCTGCCAGGAGATGTCATGGAGCATCAGATAAGTGACCTGCGACATCGCGAAGACGAACGTGAGGTCGAAGAACAATTCCAGGAAGCCCACCGAGCGATCATCCGGTTCCTGCATTTCGTCGGTACCGGGCTCGCGGCCGGCCGATCCCTCGGCGGCGTCGCCGTCATGGACCGTCATCGTCGACCAGTGGTCATGATCATCGACTGTCGCAGCAGAGCCGATTGACGCATCGATCTATGGGTGGAGTATGACTTTGGTCCATCCGTCGTCCCTGGCGTCGAAATGTTGGTAGCCCGACGGAGCCTCGTCGAGCGGCAGTTCGTGGGAGACGATCCATGACGGCTTGGCACGACCCTCATGGATCAGGTCACGAAGCTGGCGGTTGTAGTGCTTGACGTTGGCCTGCCCGGTGCCGATCTTCTGCCCCTTGATCCAGAACTTGCCCATATCGAAGGCGATCTTCCCGTTCTTCTCCAGGTTGTCGGGCGCATTGGGGTCCTGGGGCAAGAAGATGCCGACCACTCCGATGTGCCCCGTGAACCGCACAGAATCGACCAGCCGATTCATGGTCATCGCCGAATCTTCTTGTCCTTGCGGATCATGTGCTTGATAGCCGACGCATTCGCAGCCCTTGTCGGCACCCCTTCCGCGGGTCTGCTCGAGTACCTGCTCAACCGGATCACCCTTGGAATCGTCGATGGGGATGACGCCGATCTGTTCGGCAAGCCGCAGACGGTCGGGGTGTCGGTCGACGATCATCACCTTGCTGGCGCCCTGGATCATCGCCGAGTACGCCGCCATCAAACCCACCGGGCCGGCCCCGTACACCACTACGGAATCACCGGGTTGCATGTCAGCCAGACGAGTGCAGTGCCATCCGGTGGGGAAAATATCGGACAGCATCACGTAGTCGGCTTCCTTCTCTTGCGCGTCCTCTGGCAGGCGCAAACAGTTGAAATCGCCGAACGGCACCCGCAGATACTCGGCCTGCCCACCCCAGTAGGGACCCATATCTGCGAACCCGTAGGCGGCACCGGCCATCTCCGGGTTCGGGTTCGTCGTCAGGCAATACGCTGTCAGACCCTGTTCGCAATTACGGCAGAAACCGCAACCGATGTTGAAGGGCAGACACACTCGATCACCTGGCGAGACCTTGACCACTGCGCTGCCGACCTCCGCGACGATGCCCATGTTCTCGTGACCGAGCACCATGCCCGGGTCAAGATCCGTGCGGCCCTCGTACATGTGTAGGTCCGACCCACAGATGTTGGTGGTGGTGATCTTCACCAGCACGTCGGTCGGGTGCTCGATCTTGGCATCCGGGACGTCTTTGACGACGACGTCACGCGGTCCGTCGTACACAAGTGCTTTCATTCGAGAATCTCCCTAACCATCTGGTGCCGCGATGTCCCGTACTTGCCTCCTCGTAGTGTGCGATGCCGAAGGGGGCCCGGGGACTGGGCCGGCAAGCCGAATATTCGGGGCCGAGTTCGCCCTATCAGTGCAAGCCGCGGGCGTCATCCGGAGTCTGGCGAGACCAACGGTCGTGCGAATCCGCCGCTCGCACCGGCGACCGCCGACTTGAGAAGTGGCAACGATGACTGACGAACCGATCCCGCATGTGGGCAATGCATTTGGCGCCGGGCTTGATACACCGGGATGAAATTTGGACCGCACCTTCACAGTGGCGGGTCCAGGAAGTCGGTGACCAGAACGCCGAGCATTTGGTTAGCAGGCGCCACCCACATCACCGCACCCGACGGACGAGCCTGTGGTGTAGGTCCACAAACGAAGGAGTTCCCCATGGCGAATACATTGCAGGGCAAGAAAGTCGCGATCCTGGCCGCGGACGGCGTAGAACGCGTCGAGTTGGCGACCCCACGCGAGGCGGTTCAGGACGCCGGCGGGCACACCGAATTGTTGTCATTGAAGGCGGGTGAGATTCAGGCACGCAACAACGACCTCGAATCGGCGGGTACGTTCACCGTCGACCGAGTGGTCGCCGACGCATCGATCGACGACTACGACGCCTTATTGCTGCCCGGCGGGACCGTCAATCCCGACAAGCTTCGCATCGATGAAACCGCTGTCTCGTTCGTGCGAGCCTTCGTGGGCTCAGGAAAGCCGGTGGCGACGATCTGTCACGGTCCGTGGACGCTGGTGGAGGCCGATGTGGTTGAAGGCCGGACCCTGACGTCCTATCCAAGCGTGCGCACCGACCTACGCAACGCGGGTGCCACCGTGGTAGATGAGGAGGTCGTCATCGACGGAAATCTGATCTCCAGTCGATCGCCCGACGACCTGCCAGCGTTCTGCCGCGCCATCGTTGATGCGTTCGCCCAGTCTCCGGCGGGCGCAGTGGGACGCTGATGTTGCCGTCCGTCTCGCTGGGTCTCTAGGCCGGATCACGAATCGATCTACGGCATCGTCCCCTGAGAGCCATTCGAAATGGAATTTTTGGTCTGCCGGGACCGACGCTGCGACGCCAGCCAATGGGCAGTGTGGTCCCGAGAAGTGCTGGGACACCTCGCCTCTGCGGTTGGGTTTTCCGCTCCTCCGTCATCCGCCACCTAGAAGGAAGATTCCCATGGCTACCAAGGCATTGCTCGTACGGCTCGAGGCCAAGCCCGGCAAAGAACGCGCAGTTGAGGAATTTCTTGTCTCGGCTCTCCCGCTCGTCGAACAGGAACCCGACACGAAGCCATGGTTCGCGGTTCGGTTCGGTCCGTCGACTTTTGGCATCATCGACGCATTCCCAAACGACGCGGCACGCGAGGCTCATCTTGGCGGTGCCGTTGGAAAAGCCCTGGCGGAGAGGGCTGACGAGCTCTTCGCCTCGCCACCGGAGATCAGCGATCTCGACGTTCTCGCCAACAAGCTCTGACGCCGCTGTCGCTGTGGCGCCGTCGTTGTCGCGCTGTTGCTCAATCCACAAACGCTCGCAGCAGCGTGGGATATCCGAGTCGGACAACACCTTTGGACACGAGTTCTTCGGGTCGTCTAGAAGGTCGGTTCGTCCGTGCAAAACGTCAAGCGAGGCGACCGGGTAATGGCGCGTGATCGGCTGCTACCCATGCGCTTTGACAATCTGCCACGTGCCGGATCACGGATGAGTATCGTCATCAACAAAGACGGCGGGGTGGACGTATGCGACCTCCCTACGGGAGTTCGTCTGGTCACAGCGTAACCCGGACCCTCATGTGGGCAGACCTTGGACCAAGGTCAATGAAACTAAGGTCGTGCCTGTCGTCTGTGGTGCCAGTGTTCCTCTCAAAGTTGGGATTTCGGATGGCGGGTGGTGGGCGTGTTCGGGGTTCATTGCCTTGCGGAATCAATGGGCCGCGCAGGCTCGTGCACCCGATGTCTGGCGTCGCCGGACGCACAATGGCCTGTACCTGGACGGGGCCGCGCACGTGGCCCCCCCGGCAGAATCAGCCGAATCCCCGCGTCAAGCCACGGGCCAAGTCGAGCGCATGACCGATGCTGACCGCACTGCTGTGGGGGCTGGTCGCCTCCTCCTCGTTGATCATCGGCGCCCTTGCCGGCGTGGCCCGCACCTGGAACCAGCGCTTCATCGGGCTGGTGCTGGGCTTCGGCGCCGGTGCCCTCATTGCGAGCATCTCGTTCGAACTGGCGGAGGAGGGATTCCGCGTCGGCGGCGCGCTGCCGGTCGCGCTCGGTCTGGCCTTCGGTGCAGTGACGTTCTTCGTCGCCGATCACTTGGTCGAACGCCTCGGTGGCGATACCGCCCGTGCGGCGGGGATACCCCTGCTGCTCGGCGCGCTGCTCGACGGCATCCCCGAGCAGGCGGTGCTCGGTATCGGCATCGCCGGTGGCGGTGCTGTGAGTCCGACTCTGCTCCTCGCGATCTTCGTTTCGAATCTCCCCGAGTCGATCGGGTCTGCCAGCGACCTGCGCAGCGCTGGTCGTCGCGTCGGGCGCATCGTGCTCGGCTGGACGGCTGTCGCGGCACTGTGCGCCGCCGCCACCCTGGGCGGCTACCAGTTGCAGGAGACTGCCGGGGCGTCGCTGCAGGGCGGAGTCGACGGCTTCGCGGCGGGCGCACTGCTGGTCATGCTCGTCGGATCGATGATTCCGGAAGCGACCGAGAAAGCGCGTGAACAGGCCGGTTTGGCCGCAGTGCTGGGTTTCGCGCTGGCGGCCGGGCTGTCGCTGGCCTAATAGAACAGACCCCGTGACGCGTCGGCGGCCGCTTGATTCTGCCCTCGACGCCGGGCGCCACCTCGCCAGAAGACCGTACGAGTCCGCCTCGCCGCGCTGCCCGACCGGCTGCGCAGGCATGGTTGCGGTGGGTACTGAAAACGTGTTCTGCGCCAAGCAATCCCGTCCCACGATGCCTAACCGACGTCGAACGGCTCGCGCCGCTGGGCCGAAGCCACGCCAATCGACGGCGGGCAGCATGTCGTCCATGACCCAGACCCTCGACATTCCAGTCCCGCGTGGTGCTACAGACGACAAGACAGGCGTTGCCGTCGGCGCCGGCCCGGTCGACGTCGACGCCTACATCGACTTCCAATGTCCCTTCTGCAAACAATTCGAGCTGGCTTCCGGCGAGGCCATCAACGTGCTGCTGGACCGGCAGATGATTCGGTTCGTCCGTCACCCGATGAACTTCTTGGACAACGCATCCACGACTCGGTATTCGACCCGGGCGGCTGCGGCGGCTGCAGCGGCGTCGGACGCGAGACGATTCCACGAGTACGCCCGCGCCCTGTTCGAATATCAGCCGCCCGAGGGCGGTCCAGGCCTGACCGATGACCAGCTCATCGATCTCGGACAGACCATCGGCATCACGGATCCCTCGTTCGCCAGCGAGATCCGGGAGCGCAGATACCTTCCTTGGCCCAGCTTCGTGACGGAGCGTGCGTTCGTACGCGGCATCGGCGGCACACCAAGCGTTTTTGTTCAGGGCATACCGGTTCCGGCCCGGCCGGATCTGATCGTGGCGGCTGTCGCGCGGGTGGTGAGCTGACGTCCGCCACCTGAGACCTGACCCACAAGGTCCGCATGGGTCGCGATCAGGCGATCCGGCGGAGCGGTGGTTTCCCGCTCAACTGACACGTTCGAAAGGCGGTCGAAGAATGAATCCAGCTCAGTCTGTACCGTTGCGCTCCGGCGAGAAGATCGCGGCGATAGGCCAGGGGACGTGGCATTTTGGCGAAAGCCTTGGGCGGCGGGACGACGAGGTCGCTTCGATCCAGCTCGGTATCGACTTGGGAATGACGTTGATTGACACCGCGGAGATGTACGGCAACGGTGCGGCGGAAGTCTTGGTCGGCGAGGCGATCGCCGGACGGCGCAGCGAAGTTTTCCTCGTCGATAAGGTTCTCCCACATCACGCGACTCGGGTAGGTACCGTTCGCGCGTGCGAGGCTAGCTTGGGCAGGCTTGGCGTCGACCACATCGATCTCTACCTTCTGCATTGGCGGGCCAGCATCCCGCTGGTGGAGACGATTGAAGGCTTCGCTGAATTGAAGCGGGAGGGGATGATTCGGCACTGGGGCGTGAGCAATCTCGATATGGACGACATGATCGAACTTGCTAGCCTCCCAGGCGGCGACGAGGTTCAGACGAATCAGATTCTCTACAACTTGACCCGCCGAGGCCCGGAGTACGCGCTGCTGCCGTGGCTGGCTCAACACGGCGTCCCGGCCATGGCCTACTCGCCGATCGAGCAGGGCCGACTGCTCGAGCATCCGGCACTGCAACCGATCGCGCGGCGGCACAAGGCCACTCCGGCACAGATCGCGCTAGCCTGGGTGCTTCAACACGACGGCGTCAACGCCATCCCACGCGCCGGAACACCGGCCCACGTTCGGCAAAACGCCGCCGCCCGCGACATCGAGTTGTCCCGGAGCGACCTCGATGACCTCGACCGAGCGTTTCCGCCACCTACCCGGCCGCGTCCGCTCGAAGTTCTCTGAACGACATCCGATACATCACCGCCCGTGCCGGTCCACACCATCGTATGTGCCGTGTAGTGACGCGTGGTGTGTCTGTTTTTGCGGGCCGTTGAAACACTGAGTAGATCAATCACTTTGGTGTGATCCAGCCTCCTAGGTACCGGTTACTCCTGTGGCAGCGGCACCCCGGTGGTGCGGACAATCCGGGTCGCTAGATGCAGGTTCAGTCGGTCATCGACGTCCTGCAGGTCGCGCCCCGAGATATCGCCGCGGTAGCGTGCCCCCGTAGGCAGAATCGTGATTTCCGATTCGGCCTATCAGACGCCCGCCGGTCTGGGTGCGAGCCGCGATGCTTTGCGCGGCAGTGCGAACTGCCGCAAGCTGATCACAGCGTCATCGCATGCGCAGGCGGGCAGTCACCCCGGCGCAGGATCACGAACTGATCCGCCAGCCACACCAAGGCCGGGCCGTTCGGATCCACGCCGGGGAGCAGGTCGAGCATCGTGTAGGCATCGCCGACGCACTGCGCCAAAAACTCCCGTTCCTTCTTCTCCAGTCCAGCCTGTGTCGTCACGGTGAGACTCCTTCCCGGAACCGTCGTAGAGGCGGCGAGCCCGCCCCACCAGTACCTTGGCGGATGATCCGGCCGCCGTCGCCGACCTGTAAGCACGAGGAAGCAGCGCCCGTATCGTCCTTGGGAGACAGATGAAGTGCCCTCGCGCCGCTACTTCCTTGCGATGAAACCGGCGGTGCAGCCGCGGCCGACCGCGGAATGCATCCTCTTGTGCTGACAGGACCAATTCCGATCGACAACTCTGGCTCGTCGGGAGCACGCGCTGGGCGAACTCGATTGCCAGACTCGGTGTTCGGAGTACAGCCACCCTCGGAAGCTAGGAGAAGCCCATGGCTTCAATGCGTAGGAGAAGTGATGGTTAGGCATTCGACCGTGGCTGACTCGGCGGTGCGGCCCAATGAACCAGCCCGCCAGGTGATCGCCACCTTCGACAACTACGCCGACGCCGAACGCGCGGTGGATTACCTGTCCGATCACCGGTTCGAAGTGAACCGGGTGGCGATCGTTGGCCGCGATCTCGAGTACGTCGAGCAGGTCCTTGGCCGGATGAGCTACGGCGGGGCGGCTCTGCGCGGTGCCGGCTCGGGCGCCATGGTCGGCGCGCTGATCGGCTGGATCTTCGGGCTGTTCAACTTGATTGAACCATTGACCTCTGCACTGCTATTGGCCGCCTTCGGGGTGATCTTCGGTGCCATTGTCGGCGCCCTGATCGGCTTGCTGACCCACGCGCTGCAGGGCGGTCGCCGCGACTTTGCCTCCGTAGGCGCACTGAAGGCCAAGTACTACGACGTCGTCGCCGACGTAGAGGTAGCCGACCGTGCGCTGCAACTGCTCACCAGTGACAACCGAAAGGAATAGACCATGGCAACAGCGGTAGGTATCGATCTTGGGACAACGAACTCGGTGATCGCCGCCTGGCAGGGCGGGGAACCGGTTGTGATTCCCAATACCGAGGGCGCGCGAACCACGCCGTCGGTGGTGGCCTTCACCGAGAACGGCGAGCGTCTGGTCGGACAACTGGCCAGGCGGCAGTCAATTATGAACCCGAAGGGCACCATCTATTCGGCGAAGAGATTCATCGGGCGCCGCTATGACGAGATATCGGAAGAAGCCAAGGCGGTCAGCTTCGACGTCGTCGAAGGCGAGGGGGGTGCCGCGCGCTTCGACGTTCGCGGCAAGCAGTACTCGCCCGAAGAGATCAGCGCCCAGGTGCTACGCAAGCTCGTCGACGACGCCAGCAAGTTCCTCGGCGAACGCGTCAAGGAAGCGGTGATCACCGTTCCGGCGTACTTCAATGACGCGCAACGCAATGCCACCAAGGACGCCGGCCGGATCGCCGGTCTGGATGTCCTGCGCATCATCAACGAACCCACGGCCGCGGCGCTGGCCTACGGGCTCGACAAGAAGGGCCACGAGACCGTGTTGGTCTTCGATCTCGGCGGCGGCACGTTCGATGTCAGCCTTCTCGACGTCGGTGACGGGGTGGTCGAGGTTCGTTCCACCGCGGGTGACTCCCATCTGGGTGGCGACGACTTCGACCGCCGGCTCGTGGACTATCTCGCCGACGAGTTCCAGCGCGAGAACAACATCGATCTACGCAAGGATTCGCAGGCGCTACAACGGCTGTTCGAGGCGTCCGAGAAGGCGAAGGTCGAACTGTCGTCGGTGACGCAGACCCAGGTCAATCTGCCGTTTGTCACTGCCGACGCCAACGGCCCCAAGCACCTCACCATGACCATCAATCGGTCGAAGTTCGAGGAACTCACCCACGATCTGGTTGAGCGCTGCATGAGTCCGGTCAAGCAGGCGATGGACGACGCCAAGGTGACCGCGAACGACATCGACGAGGTCATCCTGGTCGGCGGGTCGACCCGTATCCCTGCCGTCCAGGCCCTGGTCCGCCGGCTCACCGGCGGCAAGGACCCGAACATGACCGTCAACCCCGACGAAGTGGTCTCAATGGGTGCCGCGATCCAGGCGGGCGTGCTCAAGGGTGAGGTCTCTGACGTCCTGCTGCTCGATGTCACACCGCTCTCGCTGGGAGTAGAGACGGCAGGCGGCGTGATGACCAAGATCATCGAGCGCAACACCACCATCCCGGCCCGGCGCAGCGAGGTGTTCAGCACTGCTGCAGACAACCAACCCGCGGTGGATATCGTTGTGCTGCAGGGCGAACGAGAGATGGCCAAGGACAACCGGGTACTCGGCAGGTTCAAGCTCGAGAACATCCGACCGGCCCCGCGCGGTGAGCCACAGATCGAGGTCACGTTCGACATCGACGCCAACGGGATCCTGCATGTCACCGCGCGCGATAAGGACACCGGCGCCGAGCAGAGCATCACCATCAGCGAACAGTCGAACCTCGATCAGAACGAGGTCGAAAGGATGCTCGCCGAGGCCGAGGCGCACCGCCGCGAGGACGAACAGTTGCGCAAGCAGGTCGATGCACGCAATGAACTCGATTCGGCGGCATACCTTGTCGAGCGTCGCCTCGCCGAGCTAGGCGACTCGGCGGCGCCACATGACCGGGCCCGGGCCGAGATGCTGGTCGCCGACGCCCGGCAAGCCGTCAAGGACGAGGCGCCGCTGGAGCGGGTGCAATCGCTGACATCCGAACTTCAGCAGGCGCTCTACGGGCTGCAACCTGCCCCAGCAGGCGGCGGCAACGGGCAGCAGGGGCCGTCTAGTAACGGCCACGGCTCGCGAGTCGCCGACGACGACGTCGTCGACGCCGAGTTCGACCGAGGCTAGGCCGCCATGGTCAGTTCGACGGAACATTCGAAGACCGACGAGGACCGTGACGCGGTCGGCGATGGCCCGCCTGAAGCGGTTGCCTCCCAGACCGATTCGGACGCCGAGCTGGCCAAGCTCGAGGATCGTTGGCGACGCGCGGTCGCGGATCTGGACAACCTGCGAAAGAGATACGCCCGCGAATTGGACCGCGAACGAACAACGGAGCGGTCCAGGGTGGCCGGTGCGTGGCTGCCCGTCGTAGACAACTTGGAGCGGGCGATTGCTCATACGGGTGACCACTCCGATGCGGTGGTAGAGGGCGTGCGGAGCATTCTGGGCCAGGCGCTGCAGGTACTCGAGCAGCTCGGTTATCCGCGCGATACGGAGTCGGGGGTGCCGTTTGACCCGCAACGTCACGAGGTGGTCGGTGTCGTCGAGCATGGCGAGAGCGCACCCGGGACGGTTGTCGAGGTGGTGCGCCCGGGCTACGGACAAGGTTCGAGCCAACTACGGCCGGCGGCCGTAGTGGTCAGCCGACGCGAGGAGTGAGATCGGGTGGCCCGCGATTATTACGACGTCCTCGGGGTGTCGCGGGACGCGAGCGCCGACCAGCTCCAGCAGGCCTTCCGCACGCTGGCCCGCAAGTATCACCCGGATGTCAACAAGGATCCAACGGCCGAAGACAGGTTCAAAGAGCTCAATGAGGCCTATCACGTGTTGTCGGATCCCGACACCCGCAAGCGGTACGACCGATTCGGCGAAGACTTCCGGCAGGTCCCCGAGGACTGGGAAGAGCGAGCAGCCGCCGGTGTCGATGGCTTCGGCGGCACCGCGCGATCGGGCGGGCGGGTGCGCTACGGCCAAGGCTTCGGCGGTACCGGCGGCGGCATCAACATCGAAGACCTTTTCGGCGACATGTTCGGTGGCGGTGGTGGATTCGGGCCGATTCCGGGCGCCGACCAGGAAGCGGTACTGGAGCTGACCGTCGAAGAGGCCTACCGGGGCGGCAAACGCCAGATCTCACTGGATGGCCGCAACTACCGGGTCAACATCCCCGCCGGTGTCATCGACGGTCAGCGCATCCGGCTGGCCGGGGAGGGCGGCCGGGGTAACGGCGATGCACCGGCCGGCGACCTCTATCTGAGCGTGCGAATCAAGCCGCATCCCCAATTCCGTCTCGACGGACGCGATATCGCCGCCGATTTGCCGGTATCGCCCTGGGAGGCGGCACTGGGGACCACTGTCGCGGTCCGGACACCCGGCGGCGAAGCGAAAGTCAAGGTCCCCCAGGGGTCGTCGACCGGCAGGCGGTTGCGTCTGCGCGGCGAAGGGATGCCCAACCCGCGCGGTGCCGCCGGCGACCTCTACGCGGAGATCAAGGTGATGGTGCCACCGCGACCGACTGCGCGGGAGCGCGAGCTGTTCGAACAATTGGCGGCGGCGTCCACGTTCGATCCGAGGAGGGGACGATGACCGCACCACGCTATGTCCTGACACGGCGGCCCGGCATGCAACTCGGGGTGTTCGCAGCTCGCTGCGGATTGCATCCCGACATGGTGCGCCGACTGGTCGCACTCGGTCTCATCGCTTGCCGGCAGGGTTCCCGCGGCGAGCCCTCATTCGAACCTTCTGCGTTGGTGACAGTTGCCCGGATCCAGCGGTTGAGGGCCGGCCTAGGACTGAACTACGCGGCCATCGGGCTGGTGCTCGACCTGCTGGACCACATCGAAGAGCTGGAATCCGCTTCTCGCAGAAGGAGGACATCACCGTGGACATCAACAAGCTGACGCAGAAGTCACAGGAGGCGTTGGCCGAAGCACAGAGCATCGCGACCAGGATGGGTCATACCGAGGTCGACGGCGAACATCTATTGATGGCGCTTATCGACCAGCCCGAGGGTCTCGTACCGCGGCTGCTTGATCAGGCGGGCGCCGACACCGCGGCGCTGCGCTCGGACCTGGAACGCGAGCTGAACCGGCGCCCGAAGGTGAGCGGTCCGGGCGCCGCGCCGGGCCAGGTCTCTGTCACCAGACGGCTGGCCAACCTGTTGGAGGCCGCCGAGCGGGAAGCCAAGCGGCTCAAGGACGAATACGTGTCCGTGGAGCATCTGGTGGTAGCCCTCGCCGAAGAAGGCGCAGCCACCGCCGCCGGGCGGATACTCGCGGCCAACGGTGTGACACGAGATTCGTTCCTGGGCGCGCTGACCAAAGTCCGCGGCAACCAGCGGGTCACTTCAGCGTCCCCGGAAGGGGCTTACGAGGCGCTGGAGAAGTATGGCCGCGACCTGGTCGCGGAGGGCCGCGCCGGCAAGCTGGATCCGGTGATCGGCCGAGACGCCGAGATCCGCAGGGTAATTCAGATCCTCAGCCGCAAGACGAAGAACAACCCCGTTCTGATCGGCGACCCCGGAGTCGGCAAGACGGCGATCGTGGAGGGCCTGGCGCAGCGGATCGTTCGCGCCGATGTCCCGGAAGGCCTGCGGGACAAGACAATTTTCTCCCTCGATATGGGCTCGCTGGTGGCAGGCGCGAAGTATCGGGGTGAGTTCGAGGAACGGCTGCAGGCGGTGCTGTCAGAGGTGAAGGCGGGCGAGGGCAGGATCCTGCTGTTTGTCGACGAGTTGCATACCGTGGTCGGCGCCGGGGCGGCTGAGGGGTCCCTGGATGCCGGCAATATGCTCAAGCCGATGCTTGCCCGCGGTGAGCTGCACATGATCGGCGCCACGACCCTCGACGAATACCGCAAGCACATTGAAAAGGATGCTGCGTTGGAGCGCCGCTTCCAGACCGTCCTGGTCGACGAACCTGACGTAGAAGACGCCGTTTCGATCCTGCGCGGGCTGCGCGAACGCCTCGAGGTGTTCCACGGTGTGAAGATTCAGGATGCCGCGCTGGTAGCGGCGGCAACCCTGTCGCACCGCTACATCACCGACCGCTTCCTGCCCGATAAGGCGATCGACCTGGTGGACGAGGCGTGTGCACGGTTGCGCACCGAAATCGACTCGATGCCAGCGGAGTTGGATGAGATGACCCGTCGGGTCACCCGCCTCGAGATCGAGGAGGCGGCACTGGCCAAGGAGACCGACGCGGCGAGCAAGTCCCGGCTGGAGGAACTGCGCAAAGAATTGGCCGATCTGCGAGCCGACGCCGATGCGCGGCACGCGCAATGGGATGCCGAGCGCCAGGCGATCCGGCGGGTACAGGAACTGCGCGGGCAACTCGAGCAGCTGCGGCACGAGGCCGAAGAAGCTGAACGCGACTATGACCTCACCCGGGCAGCCGAGTTGCGCTATGGCCAGATCACCGAACTGGAACGCAAACTGCAAGCGGCCGAGGAACAGCTGGCGTCCAAGCAGGGCGAGACTCGGCTGCTTCGCGAGGTCGTCACCGAGGACGAGATCGCCGAGATCGTGGCCGCATGGACCGGCATACCGGTCGCGCGATTGCAGGAGGGCGAAAGGGAAAAGCTGCTGCGGCTCGACGAAATACTGCACGAACGGGTGATCGGCCAAGACGAGGCGGTCCAGCTGGTCGCCGATGCGGTGATTCGGGCCCGCTCCGGAATCCGGGATCCGCGCCGCCCTATCGGCTCGTTCATCTTCCTCGGCCCCACCGGGGTCGGTAAGACCGAGCTGGCGAAGACGCTGGCCGCCGCACTGTTCGACAGCGAGGACAACACGGTCCGGCTCGACATGAGCGAGTACCAGGAGCGGCACACCGTGAGCCGGTTGGTCGGTGCCCCACCGGGATACGTCGGCTACGAGGAGGGTGGCCAGCTCACCGAAGCGGTGCGCCGCAAGCCCTACTCGGTGGTGCTGCTCGACGAGATCGAAAAGGCGCACGCCGATGTGTTCAACACCCTGCTGCAGGTGCTCGACGACGGTCGACTCACCGATTCCCAAGGGCGTCAGGTCGACTTCCGCAACACGGTGGTCATCATGACCTCCAACATCGGATCGCACTATCTGCTCGACGGCGTCACCGCAGATGGCGAGATCAAGCCCGATGCGCGCGACCTGGTGATGGCAGAGTTGCGCGGACACTTCCGGCCCGAGTTTCTCAACCGCGTCGACGACATCGTCTTGTTCGCTCCGCTGTCGATGTCGCAGCTCGAGCGGATCGTCGAGCTACAGCTGGCCGAGTTGCGGGATCGATTGGCGCAAAGGCAGATCCAGCTCGAAGTCACCCCGGACGCTCGCCGGATGATCGCCGAACACGGCTACGATCCGGTGTACGGAGCACGGCCCCTTCGCCGCTACATCGCCCACGAGGTGGAAACCAAGATCGGCCGGGCGCTGCTGCGCGGCGACATCGGCGGCGGCGGGACGGTCCGCGTCACCGTGGAGAATGGCGAACTCGCCGTGCACTATTCGAAACCCGCGCTGGCAGCTTGACAGAGGAGACCCCATGGAAACCGACATCATCGCGTGCCCGCACTGCGGTAAGCGCAATCGCGTACCGGCAGCGGCCGCAGGGAAGCCACGGTGCGCCAACTGTCACCAATGGCTGCCGTGGATCGCTGCGGCCGGCGACAGTGACTTCGCGGAAGTTGCCGAAAAGCCCTCCATCCCAGTACTTGTCGATCTGTGGGCACCCTGGTGTGGGCCGTGCCGGATGGTAAGCCCGGCGCTGGAGCAACTCGCCACCGAACGGGCCGGGCAACTCAAACTCGTCAAGGTCGACGTGGATAAGGCGCCGGCGATTTCACAGCGGTTCACGGTGCAGGCAGTGCCGACGCTGCTGGTCCTTGACCAGGGGCAGATAGTGGCGCGGCAAGCGGGCGCCGCCCCCGTTGCGACGCTGCGGAATTGGCTGGATGAAGCTCTGTCAACGGATAGCTCGAAGGAGGCACGATCATGACGTCTGTGTATGTGGATCCGCACGTGGCGGAGATACGCCCGGTGCGCCCGCGGTCGAATGGCTGCGAGGACTGCCTGCGGCTTGGCACACCATGGCTGCACCTGCGGCTGTGCCTGGCGTGTGGACACGTGGGCTGTTGCGATTCATCACCCATGCGGCATGCCCGGGCACACGCCCATTCGATCGGGCACCCGATCGTGCAGTCCTTCGAGCCCGGCGAGAACTGGCGCTGGTGCTACGTCCACGAAGACTATGTCTGAGACCGTCGTCGACCAGCGCGAATCGTCGCCGCTGGTCGAAACACCCGACATACACGGCGCCTACCCGCGACTGTCCGACGATCAGATCGCCACCCTCGAGTCAGGCGGTGCCCGGCGCACCGTCGGCGCGGGCGAGATGCTCGTTCGCGAAGGTGAGCGCGCCGACTACTTCTTCGTCATCCTGTCCGGCAAGGTGGCCGTGAGCAACGCAGACGACGCGGGCGACCAGCGTGTGACCCGGGTGCACGGCCCCCGGCGGTTCCTCGGCGAGTTGGGTGACCTCGAGGGCCAGGCAGCGTTCTACAGCGCGGAAGTGGTGGAACCCGGTGAAGTGCTTGTGGTTCCGACCGAACGGGTGCGGGCCCTGGTGGTCCACGATCCGGCGCTCAGTGATCTGATCCTGCGCGCCTACCTGTGGCGGCGCTGCCTGCTCATTCAGGAGGGATCTGGATTCCGGATCATCGGATCGTGCTTCTCGCCGGACACCGTTCGGTTACGTGAGTTTGCCGCACGAAATCGGTTGCCGCACCGCTGGTTCGAGCTCGAGCGCGATCCGCATGCCGAACGACTGCTGCAGCGGTTCGGGGTGACCGCCCAGGACACACCGGTGGTGATCTGGGGCGGTGCGGTGCTGCGCAACCCGACCAACACGGAGCTGGCCCGGCGGGTGGGACTGCCGGTGGCAGACTCGGCCCCGGACGAATGCGACGTCATCGTGGTCGGCGCTGGTCCCGCGGGACTGGGCGCCGCGGTGTATGCCGCGTCGGACGGCCTGACCACCGCGGCCATGGAGCGGATCGCGACCGGCGGCCAGGCCGGGACGTCGTCGCGGATCGAGAACTATCTCGGGTTTCCCGGCGGAATCTCCGGAGGCGACCTGGCCGAACGTGCGGCCCTGCAGGCCGCGAAGTTCGGAGCGCGGATCTTGGTGTCCGCCGAGATCACCCGGCTGGAATCCGGCCACGGCCAGCACCGGCTGACACTTGCCGACGGTGGGACGATGGTGGCCAGGGCCGTTGTGCTGGCGACGGGAGCTAGGTATCGCAAGCTCGCCGTCCCCGGTCTCGAATCGTTCGAGGGTAACGGCGTTTATTACGCCGCCACCGTTCAGGAAGCGCTGCTGTGTGGCACCGGGCCGGTGGTGATCGTCGGGGGTGGTAACTCCGCGGGGCAAGCGGCGGTCTTCCTCGCCGGTCAGGCGTCCCGGGTGTACGTGGTGATCCGTGGCGAGGACCTGAGCAAGACCATGTCCCGGTACCTCATCGACCAGATCGACCGGCACCCCCGGGTGACCATCCGGTCGTGCACCGAGATCCGGGAGGTGCACGGAGACGACAAACTCAGCGAGGTCGTGACCGAGGACAAACGAACGGGCGAGCGGCACTCGATCCAGACCCGCGCGCTGTTCGTCTTCATCGGCGCGGATCCCCACACCTCGTGGCTCGTCGGCGCCATCCAACTCGACGACCACGGCTTCGTCCCGACCGGCCCGGCCGCACTCTACTCGGACACCGACGGCCATCAGGGGCAAATGCAACGTCGGCCGATGCCGCTCGAGACCAGCCAACCCGGCGTGTTCGCAGTGGGCGACGTGCGCAGCGGCTCGGTCAAACGGGTGGCGTCCGCGGTCGGCGAGGGGTCGATGGCGATCCGCCAAATCCACGAGTACTTCGGAACCTGATCGGGCGCAGTGTCGAATGAGCTGTACGGGGCAGCGCCTCAGCCGGGCGGTGGGCGCAATCAGCTGTTGCTCCCAGCAAGGCGCCCAGGGCAGAACCAACTCGCCGGCCATGGATTGAGTTCGATGCTGGCGTAAGCCATACCCTCCGGAATTCGAACGCACCGTCTCCCACGCGGGCCGTCCTGGTGTCGCGGCGGATTCGGACCGGACGGTCGGGCGTACGCGGTCCGCGGCACACCAATGCGTCATCTGCGCATCGATATCTGGGACGACGTCGCGTCGGCTCCTGGGCTACCGGTAGGTTGATCACCCCTGAGGATGAGCCCCAGTTCTGGGCCTATAGATGTCGCGATCGTGGTTTCTTGAGGTGCCGATTGGCCGAAAATATGCACTCTGAACTGGGCTTTTATGAAGTGGTCCCGGCTGGTATCGAACCAGCGACCTTCCGCGTGTGAGGCGGACGCTCTCCCACTGAGCTACGAGACCCGGTGCGCGCACACCATGAGAATGGTGCCCGATTCGCCGAGGACGAACATTATCACGGCACACCCGTCCGGCCAGAATGCGCTCGTCGCGGCGCCGCGGCGAGGGGATTTGTGCGGCTTCGCCTACGTCGACTATTGTCGTCCTTCGCAGCGGGCGACGATCTCGTCCGAAGCGCGCGGATGTAGCGCAGTTGGTAGCGCATCACCTTGCCAAGGTGAGGGTCGCGGGTTCGAATCCCGTCATCCGCTCGAAGGTGCAAGTGCGGCATCAGACCCAACGGTGGAGTGGCCGAGTGGTGAGGCAACGGCCTGCAAAGCCGTGCACACGGGTTCGATTCCCGTCTCCACCTCCAAGAGATTGGTCCCGCGCGATTAGCTCAGCGGGAGAGCGCTTCCCTGACACGGAAGAGGTCACTGGTTCAATCCCAGTATCGCGCACAAAGATTGATGCAGGTTAGAGGCGCTTTTTAGCCCACTCCCCCGAAAACGTGGACTCCGCGTGGACTCCCGCGAAACGCGTTCATCGTTGCGATACTTCGACCTTGGTCGCTTAGGCTGCGACAGAACTACTTGACTCGCGGCTGGGAGGACGTCCGAATCGCTGACGAATGCGACCAGTGCGCCCACGGCAATTGTCGGTTGCAACGCGGCGGGTGCACGTGGAACCACACCGATGCCTGCCTTGATCACCTGGCCGATCTCCGCAAGCGTGATGTCGACGCGTGGGCTTTCCTGGGTGAGCTCGTAGACATGTCGAGGTCGTCAAATGGCTTGTCAAGTAACCACGTATCGCCGCTTCGCGTCTTATCGAAGCATTGGATGGGCGAACTCAAGGCCCGTGGTGGCGACGGTCGCAGCATGTACCGCCTCTATTACGGAGAACCTGATCAGCAAGACGATCTCGCGGTCGGGCTTTGCGTCCTTCTCAAGCGAACGTTTCCGAACAGCTTCTCGACAACCGAGGCTCAGAATGCCGACATCAGGTCTGCACGCGACCTGTTCATGGGTTGGCTGAAGGAATACGGGATGACAAGCGGAAGCTAGGATGTTGCGGTATATCACAACTGGTGTTGCGGAAGGAGCGACTGATGACAGTGGACGACCCGTTCGCCCCCGGTGATCTCACCGAAGCCGAACGCAATGCGAAAGCACTGGCGCGAACCGATCTGCAGATGCTGGCCGCCCTTGTACAGATGCGGCGGGACAAAGGTCTGACACAAGAAACTGTTGCTGCGTCGCTTGGCCGCGACAAGAGTTCCGTTAGTCGCTTCGAGCGGCTCGATTCTGACCCACGCATGTCGACGGTTCGTAGATATGCGCGTGCGGTTGGCGCGCTCATCACCCATGACGTCTCTGATTTCGCAGAGACCGAAAAACGGCCGCAGCCGTTAGCAGCGGTGTACGCGATCACCACCGAAATGCCGCCGCGATCTGTATTCGCGGAGGCAGTCGCCACGCGATATGTAAGTGCGTCGTGACGTCTCAACGCCCCTTGCCTCACAGGCGATGCGGAATGAAATGACAGATGCAACGGAAGGCGAGGCCGGGGCCGAGCAGATGAAAATTTCGCCGGTCGTCGCCTTGCACCACCAACCGGACGGTAACTTGCAAGCGATCGCGCATGTCGCTGAGTTCATCGGTTTTCCCATCACCCTGTACCTCCCGTGGGGCATCGCCGCCGGCAATACCGCGTCTCCGAGCAGGTATTACGAACATCTGGCTGCAAGTGTCCGTGGTGGAGAACTACCCAACGAAGTACCAGACGGTTGGGTCGAGTTGATTGACCAGTTTGCGGCAGTCCACTTCGATCCCTTGGCCGAGATGTCTTTCGACGAGCGCACCAAGGACAACATCGTCGACGGATTCAATCTGGTGTCCTTCTTCGCACTCAGGGACGCTCGATGCTGGGTAGGCGGTTCACCTCACCCTATTAATCACGAATACCTCCGCGTGCGTATCAGCGACGTCACTGCTTGGGCATGGGGCAGCATCGGCTGATCCCCGGCCGGGTTCGAGGCCCAAAAGACCAAGCGCTATCTCACACGGAGAATCCGCGTCACGATGTCCCCGGACGCGTACGTGATTGACCACGGTTCGCCGGTCTCCGGCAATGGTTCCGACTCAACGGTCAGGGTGTTGCGGTACGTTCCGTCCTCCTGACGCACCGAACTGAATCTCTTGTTCTCCACTTGGAACAACACCCGGCGTCCCGTTTCGTCGTCTACGACCGCCAGCGAATCGCCCGGCCGAACCTCGTCGATGAGCACCGGTTCTTCTGTGAACTGCTCCATTCAAAACACCTTCTCCGACCTATAAGGCGCGCTCGGCATTGCACGCACCCAACAACGCTAGCCAAAACCCCTGACACGGAGCGCCGACAGTCAGGGGCGGTCCGGATCTAGCGCCCGGACCGCGTGCGCGAGGTGGGCCAGCCCCTCCGCGAGCAGTCGTGTCTGCTCACTCTCGGTCCGGCGCTGCACCTCGCGGAACTTCACCGATGCCGACGCCGCCCACGTTGCAACTTCACCCATGCGGGCATCATGCCCAGCACCACCGACAAGGCCCTATGGCTGGTCACCGACGACGACCTCGGTCTGCTTCGTAGCCCCACAGAAATCGCACACAAGGTCATTCACCTTCGTACGGGGTTCCACCCCCACGAGGTAACGCGACGCACGAATTCGCCACTCATGGACATGCTCATCGGCCATCAGGCAACGATAATCACCACCCCTGACCGCTACGCCGGTCACGCACATCCTCGGATCCCCCGGCGCCCGGAAGCTGCATATTTCGGGACCTCACGAACAATGACCTGACCAGGGTAGATTCCACTCAAAGACACCTTGTCCCTCAGTTCGCAGACCAATTTCGTGGACCCACGCAAATGGTCGTCACCAATCACCCGGGCCAGACCGCCAACCAGACCGCCCAGGACCACCATTCCGCTGCCGCACCGACGGCGCTACCGGTGCCACATCATCCTCATCATCGTCGCCGTTGTAATCGCCGTCATCCTCCAACCGGGCCAGCGCACGAGAAACACCACCCTTGGACATCTTCGGCACCAGCGCCGCCCCAATCTCCGACAACGACTTACCCTGACGACGCAACTTCACAATCAAGGCGTCACGGAAATGCTTAGGCATCGGCTCACTGGTCACCACCCGCTCCGGCAGCGCCACACCGGCATCCCGATACGACCCCAAAGCTTGCAGCCGATACAGCTCCAACGCGTTAAGGCCACCGGCCACATGCTCCCGAGACCAGCCCAAATAGGCCAACTCCGCATCCGACAACACCGGCCGCGCCGGATCCACCTCACCCGCAGCGGCAGCGGCCGGCACCGGCACCCCCGGCACCGGCGGCACCCCATCCTTTTCGGCCCGCGACTTCGCCCGCTGCACCGCCCCCAACGACAACCCCAACAACTCCGCCACCTGACGAAACGACAAACCCTCACCCAACAACTCCGCCACCCGACGGTCCTGCTCACCACTCACCACATGCCACCCATCTGTATCGCTCTAACTCAACCCGTATCGGCCAAGGTGTATCGGAAAGTCGTCGCAGGTCAGAGGCCGAAAGGTGTCCTGTATCAACACCATCCGATACACCACCCGATACACCCGAAAGTGGTTGAAAATAGCCAACATTCGAGACACCCGAAACCCCACGCGGTAATGCGAGATTCGAGCATCGCGAAACGTGAAAGCCGTTGGCATAAGCCAACATTCAGACGTCGAAGGGTGCGTGAAAGCCGTTGCGGCACAAGGGGTTGCGGGCCTCGCGATTTCGACCTGCCGCTCGCGCGCTCAGCAAACACCGATAGACTTTGCGGTATTTCATCGCTGCACGTCAGGGGCCTATTCCGTCGTGGTTTGGCAGGCGTCCAGTTAACCCTATTTCCGCAGGTCAGAGGCTGTTTCGTGGGGTTTCTTGCGTATAGCAAACCCTCCGGAAGTGGTTGGGAGGGGCCATGTTTGGGGTGGTGTTTGTGTTGAATCATGTTGTGGCATAGGCGATTTGGATGGTCATGGGTGGTTCACTGATCAGCCTGGTGTTGGTGGATGTAGTTGTGTCGCTTGGGTTTTGGGTGTTGTTGGTTGGTTGAATTGTGTTGTGGTGGCCCCGCTTTCGGCGTCTTGGGTGGGGGCCTGACCCTCAATGGGGGATCTACGCCCCTGGCCTGCTTATGGGGGTGTGTTGGTCTGCGGGGTGGTTTGACCTGCGGGTTTGTGGTTGTCGGCCGGTTCGGGTGCCGGTGCTGTCGAGTACGCCCAACCGTGGGAGGTGTGGGCCGTAGCGGATCCGGCGGGTGTCCTGGCCTGCGGGTTCGGTCATCTCTGGGTGCCGTAGTAGTGGTCCCAACCTGCGGGTGTGAGGGATGCTTCGCGGGTTGTCTCGTCCCATTCGATCAGTCCCTTGTCTCGCAGGGACCGGCAAATTTCGTCGACTTGCTCGTCGGTGAAGCTCACTGTGTCTGTTCCTCTCGTGCTGCTGCTTTGCGTGCTGCTGCGGCTTGTTGGCGGGTGATGACCTTCGGTTTCGCGGATGCCGGGACAGCTGAGGTGGCGCCGCGTCCGCGTCGTTTCGGCCGGCCGATGGTGGCCTGTTCGGACTGGCGTTGTGCGACCTGCATTCGGACTGTTCCGGCCGGTGTACCGCCTGCGGTGACGTAGGCGTTGCGTTGGGCTAGTGCGCGGTCGTCGTCCTTAGCGGCTTCGATGTTGCCGGTGTAGACGGCGTTGGCGACGGCGGCGGCGACGGTCAAGGCAGAGATGAAGTCGGGGATCTCGCGCGGGTGAATGTGCCGGGGCAGCATCACGAGGGCGTCAGGCCCGATGGACACCTGATAGTTGTTGGCGGTGACTAGGTGCCATTCGCCTACGCGTCGCACGGTCGGCGGTGTGGTGCTGGTTTCGGTCATAGCGGGATACCTGCCCCGCCTGCCATGGCGGGCGCGCTCGTGGTGTGCGCGATCTGCGCGACTTGGTCTTTGACCTGCGGTGTTGGGTTGAACCCTTGATAGGTGTTGGCGATCGTCAGGTTTGAGTTGGTGGTGGTGCCGGGTCCGGTGGCTGCTGCGGCGGGGATGTTCACCGGGCTAGATGAGCCGATACCGGCCGGTGTGTTTGATGCCGGGGCGGGTGGACCGCTGTTCCACGTTGACGGGGTCACGGCCGGGTTGCCGTTGGTGACCGAGTGCATCAGTTGTTTCAGGCCGGGGATGGCGCCTTCGGCGAACGACATGAGACCGCCGTCGGTGCCCCCGCTGCTACTGCCGCCGGGTGTTTGACCTGCCAGTGAGGCCAGTGGGCCACCGGGCGCGTACAGGCCGGTGTTGGTCTGGCCCATGTTTTGCAGCAGGTTCAATCCGTAACCGGCGCCGCCGGTCAACAACTTCGTGATGCCCCAGTCAGCGGGCGACTTGGCGAACACGTCGGGGAACCCGAGCTCTTGCATGACGCCTTTTAGGAACCCTTTGCCGAGTGTTTCGGCGTTCTGATCAGGCCGTTCCTTGCTGCTGCTCTTGGTTGATTCCCACGGTGCCGGTTTCTCGGCTTCGAGGTTTTGGCGGTTCTGTTCGTCGGCAGCGTGACGCTTCGCCCGCGCGAGTGCCTCGGTGGCGTCTACATATTCCTGATCGGCCGTGGCAGCCGCATTGGTGGTGTCGGGGTCGCCGGGGAGCACTGCGGCGTCGGCATCGTTCTTTTTAGCTAGGGCCTTGTCGACTCGCTGCTGTGCCCGGGTGACGGCGTCGGTGGCGTCGGTCGCAGCTTCTAGCGCGTCGGTGTAGCTGTTGAGCCAGGTGTCCAGCTTCACCCGTTGTTCGGGGGTCATGCTCGCGCCCTTGTCGGGCATGTCCCAGCTGTGCTGGAAACTGCCGAATGGGGTGTCGATGGTGTTGGTGGCGCCGGGTGCCGCTTGTGGGATGTTCGGTGGTGGCGGCACCGAGTTGAACTGTGCGCCGGGTGCGGTCGGTGCCGGGGTGGTGGGGTTGCCGTCGTCGCGGGTGATCCGACCCACCGTGAAAACCTGCCCACCGGTGCCGGGGGTGTAGTCGGCCGGGGCCACGGTTCCGGTCGCCGCGCTTGCCGCGCCGGGGATGTACTGCAAGGCCCAGTGGTCGTGGTTGGCGTGGCCGGGCATTCCCTCACCACCGGAGCCGTAGGTCTGCCACCCGTTGGTGAGGTGCCCGCCGATGATGTTCATGTTGTCGGTGAAGGTGCTGCCGCCGTCGCCGTCGGGGTTGTGGATCAGTTGCCGGGTGGCGTCCCGCAGGGTGGGGTTGTTGGCGATCATTGCCGCGAACGCGTCCATCTCCGCCGAACTGCCCGAGATGTCCAGGGCGCGACGAACACTGTGGTCGGCGCCGTCGTCGGGGTGGCCGGTCGGTCCGCCGGGATAGTCGGCCGTGACCGAGAGGTGCGCGCCGGCCGCTGCGTTGAACTGGTCCATCACCTGTTTCATGAACGCGAGCACGTCTTGACCGACACCGGACGGTGCACCGGGGATCCCGCCATAGCGTGGGAGGTTGGTGGATCCGTTGTCGGTCGCAGCGATACCGGCATAGGACCCGCCACCGACACCGGGTGCGCCGGATGGCGCGCCGTACTTGAAGGTGTTGGGCCACGCGCCGGGGCCTTGCCCGGCGAGGATCTTCTCCGCTATCGCGATCTGTTGTTCCTTGGTGGCCTTGTCGGCGGTCGGCGCATAGGCGGTCCCCCCGAACTGCTGCCACGTGGAGTCAAGGATCTGCAAGCCACCCCGGAACGGTCGGCCCTTGCTGTCCGAGGGCAGCGACCAGTTGCCGCCGCTCTCGTGTTGGGCGATGGCGTCCCAGTTCACCCCGGACCCGCCGGTAGTGTTGCCTGCGGGGATCACACCGGGCACGCCCGCCGCGGCGGGGCCACCGGTGGGCAGCGTGAACGAGGTGGGAATGGTGACCCCGTCGGCGCCCTGGTTTTCCGTCGGGATCCCGATGGATTCCATGAGGTCGGACAGACTCTTCTGTTCGTTGTCTTTGACGTCGAACGCGGTGGGCAGCACCACGCCTTCGCTGCCGTCGGGGATCTGCCCGAGATACTTCGAGCCGATCCCGGCCTTGCCCATGAGTCCGTCGGGGTCGAGCTGGTCGCCTGTTTGCACGGTCAGGCTGGTCGGGACCACCACGCCCTGCGGGCCTTGGTTGGCGGTGGGGATCCCGGCGCCGTCGAGAATCTGGCCGACCGGCAGCTTGTACGCCGATGGCGCCACCGGCAGAAGCAGACCCGGCAACGTCGCTGGCGGTTGACTACCGCCGCCCTGCAGAATTTTCGACGGATCAACGGGCACACCTGGGGGCGGTGGCGGCGTCGGCGGTTCGGGCTGGTCGGGTGCCCAGATCGGCGCCCCGCCGAGCAGTCGATACAACCAGTCGCCGAAGTTGTGGGCGCCGGGCATGAACTGCCCGGACGGGTAACCGCCCGGCGGCGTGCCTGCGGTGTCCGGGATTTTCATCTCCGGTGCTACCGGGACCTTGATGCCATCGGGTGGGATCCCGAACAACGATTTCGGGTCTGCCGGTGGCGGCGTTCCCGGCCCGTCCGGTCCGGTCGGCCGGGGCACGATCGGAACGTCAACGTCTTTGGCGCCGAGAGACTCGAGAAACTCGCGAACGCGTTTCTGGTTCTCCGGGGTATCGGCGGTGAACTCGAGCTGCCCGGCGTCGCCCTTGCTGATGTCCACCCCGGCCTGTCGCAGCGCGTCCAGGTCCCGTTCGAGGTTCGCCGAATCGGTGAGCTGCACACCCTTGCCGTCGGGGCCTGCCTTCACCGCGTCCTGCAGATCCTGAACAACAGTGATCTGCTCGCGGGCCTTCGCCATCAAGTCATCGAACGACTTGGTTAGCGCGTCGGTGTGCTGACCGGCATCGGACAGGTGCCTACCGAGGTCGGAGAGATGGTCACCGGCCTTCTGCGTGGCGTCGTCACCGGTGAGAGACCCGTACGCCGACTCCAGACCGCCGGCGGCGTCCATGAGGTCACCGGCGGCTGCCGCGATCTGCCCGCCCACCCAGATCGCGGCATCACCAACGTGGGTAATCCAGTCAACGATTTCGGGCCCGTGGGTGTTCACCCAAGACGACAGTTTGTCGAACGCGCCACCCAGGTTTTCGGTGATCGCTTCACCGACCGGCATCAAATCAACGTTGATTTCATGGCCGAGCTCCGCGATCTTGTCGCTAAGGGTGGCGGTTCTGTCGTACACGTCTGATATGCCATCGGTGGGCAGGTTGTCGAATGCGCTACCCAAGGATTCAACCGACAGAATGCCCTGATCAACGGCGGCCTCGAATTGGACCGCGCCCCGGCCCAGCTTCGCCGCCCATCCGTTTTCGGCGATCCGATCCCCGGTGTCCTTCGCCGCGACCATCCCGGCCACAACGGTTTTCAGATACTGCGCGAGTGTCTCGTGGTCCTTCGCCGCCTCTTTACTGACACTCTGCAATCCGCGCATCGCCTGCTGTGCGTTGATGCCGTTGGCCTGCATCTGCGCCAAGAGCGACGCCACCGGCATCGCATCCAAACCGAACTCGTGGAGCGCGGCGCCGTTCTCCCGCAGTGTGGTAACCAGCTCGCCCAGCGGCACCGAGGTCTGCCGCGAGATGTTGAACAACGAATTTAGCCACTGATCCGCTTGCGAGAATGGAACGTTCATAGCGGCCATGGCCGCCGAGAACGCCCCGGGGTCGATGGCCTTGCCGAGCATTTCACCGGCGTCTGCGAAGTCAGTCACCAGCTGTTGCAGCGCGCCGCCGCGCAGGCCGGTCCGCTGCGCGAGGACCGCCGTCGCCGCCTCGATGGTCTCGAAAGACGCTGCGGTGTGTGCTCCGACGCTTCCGATTACATCCTTGAGGCCTTCCAAATCCTCGCCGGTCGCGGTCGTGGTGGCCTGCAGTTTCCTGTTGACGCCTTCCCACGTTTCGCCGATTTCGTACAGGCCTTTGACCAGCTCCTTCGAGATGTCGATGAGGCCTTCGACGCCTTCCCCGGCAGCTTCCATCCCGGCGACCACGAGGCCACCGGTGGCACCGGCGACAATGCCCAAATGCTCCATCGACCCGGATGCGGACCCGAGCTGCTGCGTCAGGTTTCCTAGACCGAATTCGCTTCCCAGCCCTTGTTTGAAGGCTGCGGCGAACCGGCCGGATGCCTCCCGGCCCACCTTTTCCATTGCTTCGATGAGGCCTGCCGCGCTACCGGCGATGTCCACCCAGGCGACGCCTTCAGTGCCCCCGTCGTGTGGTTCGGTCATCGCGAATCCCCTTTGCGTCGGGTCGGTCTCGGACCGGTCAGAGCCGATGCAGCGGGTGCTGATTCGCGCACAAATGAGTCACCGATGACGGGCAGGCCCGGAACACGCCACGAGACGGACGCCCGATACCGGGTCAGGTTGACCAGCGGATCTGCCTGCCTGGTCGGCAGCGCCGCACCCGTGGAATACGCCACGTACCAGTTGTCCGAACCGACCGCGGTCGTCGTGCCTTGCGCGTTCGAACCCCAAGCCAACGCCCAACCGATCAGTTCCTCCGCCAACGCCTCATCACTGTTGGGGGCGTAGGCGTGCAGGATCAGCGACACGTCCCACATGAGTTGTTCGAGGCCCGGTGCCGGCCGCAGGACACCTCCGCCGGATTCGATGCGCAGGAACCCGTTGATGGTGTCGGCGGTCTGCGCCGGGCGTGGGAGACGCGTCCCTACCGGGGTCGGCGCCATCAGGGGCGCGAAGTAGGCCTCCGCCAGTCGTTCGGTTGGCGGCGGTCGCGTCGTCGACAGAAACCGGGGTGCGGTTGGCCCGGTCATGGGAGGTCCCGGTGTAGCTTGGGATCCGTATGTGCGGCAGCCGCTTTCAACAGGGTGCTGTGGGCGCGGTTGTCCACAACGGCCTTGTAGTTCGCTGCCCGAACCTTGCCCCGAGCACGTTTGTTATCGGGGTGCGTACTGGGCTGGTATTCGTAGCGCGCGCCTTTGGTGACCGCCATGGCGTTCGCTGCCGCCGCCACCCGCCGGCCGCGCTCGTCTACCTGCGCGCGAATCGGCGCGCTGTTCATCATTTTGCGGAATTTCGCCTGATCGACCCGCAGAACTAGACCGCCGCCGAGAGGAATCACCGAGGGCACGTGTTCGTCAACGTCCACCTCGGAGCCGAGGTCATCGCCCCACCCGGCAGCGTCGGCGCCGAATTCACCGGCCATGACGTGTCACCTCTCCCGTTTGGGTGGGGGGCGCGTGGCGACTTTGAAGGAGATGACAAGCGCCCCCCTCGGGGGAGCTGCGGTGACTATGGGCGGTCCCGCGCTCACCCGGTTCTCCACCGGCCACTGCGTCGGACAGCGGACCGGGGAAGCCTTTTAGAACGTCGGCGTCGGTAGGCCGGTCACAGTCACGATGGACTGTGGATATCTGGCGGCAGTGAAGGCCAAGTACGAATAGACCTGAAGCAAAACGGTGAGTGTGCTGGCCTTGACCTCAGGCATCACGCGCGCCCGAATCCCCGACTCGTAGAGGATCAGATCCTGCGCACGAAGCACATAAATAATGTCTTCGGTGCCGCCGCCGGATTCACTGCCCGCCGTCGTGGTCACGTTGGGGTCAGTAATCACAGGCAACCCAGCGAGCTGCCCCACGATCTGCTGCGAGTCAACCTCACTGAGGATGCCAACCGCGTTCATCGGGTTCGACGCATACGGCAGGATCAACGGCCGGTCGGTCGAATCGAGCAAGCTCAAGAACCAACCCCACCTTCTGGGGTGCATCACGATGGCCGTCGGTGGCAGGAATCGCGTTGTGTGAACCGTCTGAATCGCATTCGCAATCGCCGAATAGACACCCTGGATGGTCACCGAACCCACGGCAACGGTGTTGACACCGGAGGTGTAGTCGACGCCGAGCACCTGGCCGTTGCTGCCGGTGCCGTAGAGCACCTGCTGGTCGGTGGCGGCGGCGTGGGCGGCGATGAGGTCGCGGAAGACCACATCGTCGAATGCAATCGGACTTTGGTCGATGAGCTGGATCGCGACGCCCTCTTGACCGGCGATGGTGCGGACCGGGCAGCTGATGAACGTATCTGTAAGGTCCACGTCCGTCACGGAAGTGTTGTCGCCGTTCTGGATCCCAACAGCGGTGCCGGACAACACCTTTGGCACGTTTATTGAGTCCGTGCCTCCTGGGAGTGGCTGGCGCTGCACCAAGTTCGCAAACGCGCGGCCGGGGCGCGCCAGTTCGACGTACTGGTTCATCAGCCATGCCGGGGGCACCGCGTACCCCCCCTGGCCATCGACACGGCTGAGGTCTCGGAATTCGGCGTAGGCGTGGTGGTCTGCGACCTGGCGGGCATGTTCCTGCAGGCGCCGATAGCTGCTGCCGTCGTCGTCGCGGTTGAGGGAGTGTCGGGTCAGGTCCCGAACCCACGAGGTTCGGCGGTCACCTGCGCGGTAAGTGAGGTCACGGTCGTCGATGTGGCGTGCGGCGGTCATGGTGTTTCCTGAGGCGTTGACGCGCTGACTCAGTGCGGAGAAGTCGCCGGCGCGGGCGGCCTCTTCGCGTAGGTCTGCGCAGCGGTTTTCGAGTGCCTCGATGTCTCGGAGTGCGCGAATTTCGTCCGTGTTCATGTCGCGCCGGCCTTGGGCCTTGGCGTCTGCGAGCCGCTCTAGCAGGTTGTTGCGCTGGTTTTGGGTGCGGCGCTCAAGTTGTTCGAGCTGGCCTGAAATTGCGGATGCGGCATTGAGTGACATGGCGTGGTCGTCTTCCGGGCAACGCCGAATTACCCAGGGGTGCTGGGCTTTCGGGCATCGAAAAGGGGACGCCGGTCAGAGGGGGCGATCAGCCCAAGTCCGGGGTGTAGCAAGTGGGGGCGATCAACCCCTTGTCCGGGTTCCCCCGGGCCGTTGGGGTGCCCCCCTCAGGCCCGGGTTCTCCGGATCGCGCGTTCCGGTGGGGCGACTGTTGCGCGTAGCGCGCTCACGTCCAGGCCGGGACGTTTCTCACGGTATGCGGGGTTTTCCGTGGACGCCAGGATTGGCGCGCCGCATAATTGTGTTGCGCTGGAATCTATTTCAACAGCGCGCTGTGAATTTCAGTTCTCTTTGAGCCAGCGCAGTGTTTGTTCGGCGTCGGTGACGGTCGTTGTCGATGCGGTCGACCATGGCGTCGGTTCGGTGCCTTCGGGTGCGGGTGGGTCCATGCTGCGGGCGATGGCCCAAAATTTTGCGAGCTGTAAGCCTTCCCACGCGTCTAAAGCCATCTCCCGGCCCTTGCTTATCTCGGTGGGGGTGAACGGGCGGTGCCGGAAAACCTGGGCGGTAAAGGGATCGGGTGTGGTCATGACGGTGGCCTTCGGTTTCGTTTCACGGGGACTGGGAGTGGGGGTGGGGTTGTGCCGGATGCGGTGGCGCGCAACACGGTGTCGATGGTCGGGATGCGGGTCGCCCTGCGGGAGATGTCGACGATGGCGTACGGCTCGCCGTCGGTGGGTGCGGCGTTTTCGGCGTCGGCGCGGCTCGTGAAGTACCGCGCGTAGGCGTGTGGTTCATGTCGCCAGCCCGAATCGATCCACCATCGCACGAGGGCAAACGGTTCTGCCGGTGGTGGTGGTTCGGGTTCGTCGAGGGGTTCTAGCAGGCGTTCGGGGTTGCGGGATGCCTGTTGGTAGTGGGTTGCGCACAGGCCGTTTGTGTCTCGTGTGCGGTCGCATCCCTGGGCCGAACAGGTTTCGCGAGGTTTCGGTGGTTTTCGGCCGGGCCAGCGATCTTCGCCGGGCGCCCCGGTTTCGTGTCGCACGTTCAGCTGCCGTCGAGGATGCGGAGCACCTTGGCCTCAGTCAGGCCAGCCGCTGCCGCGATCTCTGCGACGGTGGCGCCTTCGTCAGCCAGGTCGATGATGGCGGCGTCGCGGGACTCGCGCGCAGCTTCCCAGCGTTCCCGGCGGCCGGCGCTTTCGGCGGTTTCACGCTGCTGCGATAGCGCGCTGGACCTTTCGGGTTTGCGGGGTTGGGCAACCATTGTGTCGACGAACGGCAGCGGCGACGACAGGGCCATGTCAGACCTCCCAGTCGGCGGGTGGTTCCGGTGGCGGCGTGAGCGCAGATAGGCCGTCGATCAAAGTTGCCGCTTCGGCTCTGGTCAATTCCGTGGTGCTGTCGATGCGCCGTTCGCAGGCGATTTCGAGGAACCTCAGGCGCCGGTCGCGGGCCTCGGAGTCCCGGCCGGGGGAAACATGCTCGCGCAGAAGGGCCTGCAGGAACCGCAGCTGCGGTTTGGTGATCAGCGGCACCTGGTCGGGACTAGGCATGGTCGTCACCGCCCTTCCGGTGCGATGGCGCGAAAAAGCTGTCCAGCCCCGCAATGCGTTCGCCCGGCTCTAGTTCCTGCTGACATTGCAGATGTGTTCTGCGTCCAAGCCGATCCGTTTGTCCAAGCAAGACGTCCTCGCCGCACACCCAACACCGCAGCTGGTCCGGGTGAATCCGCCGCTGCTGCTGCGCCGCGGCGGCTCGTTTCTTCGCCATCAGTCGTCTGCCCCCGTTGGCGGCAGGGCACCCTGCGGCGGTCCCGGCAGCTGCCCGAGGATTTGCGCCGTGGTTCTGGCCCGGCTGGGATCGCTGTACAGGCGCCGCAGGCCCGCTTCGTGCGCCTCGGCTCTCGCTCCCTGCGGAATCGCCTTGTCCACAACGGCCTGCCGGTGCCGGTATTCGGCCCCGATCGCGGAGTAGTTCCACCGGTCGTTGATCCGGCGTTGATCCCCACATCCCGGGCAGCTCTCACCCTTCGGGCCTTCGGGCATGTGTTTGGGGCAGAAAAGATCCGGCGGCGTGATGTCACCGAGCGGAGCTGCGAGCACATGCCCCGCGGGGGCGCGGGCGCCTTCTCCCTGTTCGTCTAGTTCTTCCCTTAGTTCTTCAACAGAAGAGGAAGAAAGTGCGGAATCGCAACACCCCTGTTGCGAATTCGCACCGGGGTGTTGCGAATTCGCACCACCCCGTTGCGATTTCGCACTTTGCAGGTCGGGACTGATGCGATTTCGCACTCTGCTGGTCAGGGGTGGTGCGGAATCGCACTTTGCAGGTCGGTACGCCCGGGTCTGCACACCGGCGGCGCTTCTCGGTTGACAGGCCAATAACGCGCCGGATTCAACGAGTGCCACCATGATCCGGCCGACGCTGTACTTGCCCATGCCACCGAGCGCCGCAGCACCAATCTCGGTATAGGTGGCCTGCCACCACATCTCGCCGTCGATGAGGATTCGGCCGCTGCGTTCCCCCGGGAGGTCAAGCACATACCGCACAAGCGCGAGCACCAGCGCACCGGCGGGACCGTGCTCCCCAACGTCGGACCCCACCACCCGTAGAAACGTCGGCGGCTTCATGCGGTAATCCCGGTGCTGTGGATCCGGCATGGAGTGCCTGGTTCACTGACCCGGGCGCGGCAAGGATGGCCCTCCTTGGTCGGCCGGCCGCAGCGATTCCATATGCGATCGAGAGTCGAGTGCGGCAACGGGCCTGGCTGCTCGTGCACCGGACTGAGGTAGCCGGTGTTGGCGGTTTCAGGCAGGTCCAGCTGGACCAGCCAAAACGACTCAACGCCATCCGGGCCTATGGCGCTGAAAGCGGCCCAACCATCTAAACCGTGCTCGCACAAACAGATCGCGTTCGACGGGTCGACGATGGGCCGGTCCGTCGGCCCCGGCCCCGTCACGAGACTCGCCGACCACCCGTCGGCGTCATCGCTGCGTCAACCTCGTTGAGGTCGAATCGCGCGGTCCTACTGCCCGGCAGGTTGTACTGCGTCAGGCGCCCTTCTGCGACCATGAGGCGCACCGCGCGAGTGGTCACGCCGAGGTGATTGGCGACGTCGTTCTGAGTGACCCAGATGCGTCGGGTCGGCAGCACTTTGGGCATCGCGAAACAGCCCCCTTCAAGGGATGTTTCGACTTGCCACGGGCCGAGTTGTCACGAACAGGGGGCCGCACGTCAACGCGTGCGTTGTGAGAGTCGTTGCTCGCCCGGTTATTGCTTGGCCGGGCATCCTGTCCATTGAGTTGTCGGAGCAGAAGCTAGCAGCTTCCCGGTCGTTCCTAGCGCATCCTCACGGCGTGTCGGTGACTAGCTTTGACAGGGCTGCCGCTATCCGCTTGTCGGCGTTCTCGGCGGTGTGTTGATATCTCAGCGCCGCCGCCGGGGTCGAATGTCCAAGTCTGCTCATCAATTCCGCGAGCGTTGCACCGGTCTGTGCCGCGAGGACCGCGCCGGTATGGCGTAGATCGTGGAACCGGAGATCCGGCCGACCGGCAGCCTCACGGGCCTTGTAGAACCTGCGGTAGAGCGTGCTGGGCGCGAGGTGCCCGCCGCCCTCGGCGGGGAACAGCAAGGCTTCTCCCCCGGGTTCGGTGTACTCCACGAGGTGATCTTTCAGCGCCGGTATCAAGTGGGGCGGGATCGCCACGTCACGGGATCCGGCAACAGACTTGGGGGCGCCGGTCTCGAATCCGCTTTCGGTGCGCACAACACCCCGGCGGACCCGGATTACAGCGTCGTCCAAGTCGATGTCCTTACGCTGCAGCTCGGTTAACTCTCCGAACCGCAAGGCGGTCCACGCCGCCAACAGGATCATGGCCTTGTACCGCGCCGGTTCGATTGCGTCGACCAGCTTCGCGAGTTCATCAAGGGACGCCGGGCGGATCGTGACTGCCCGCTCCACCGACCCGGCCCCCCGGATCGTGCACGGGTTCGTGGGGATCTTCCCGTCAGTGACAGCGGTCCCCATGATGGTGCGCAACAACCCATAGGTATGCGCGCGCAGAGTCGGGGCTTTCTTGTCGAGCTTCGCGTACCACGCCCGTACGTCGTCGGCAGTGATCGACCGCAGCGGCATCCCACCGATGGGCTTATCGATGATGCTGTTGTCGAGGATCTTCCGGTAGTGCTCGGCGGTGCGCGTCTTGAGGTCACGTTGCTCTAGCCACGTGTTCGCATACGTCTTGAGAGTCAATGTCTTGGCGCCCGGCGCGACCGCTGCCGAATCCTCCGGGGGCAACCACTTGCCCCGGATGATGTCCGCCTCCACGGTTGACAGGAACTTGCGCGCCTCCCGTTTTGTCCCGAACGTCGTCGGCCCTGTGTACCGACGCCCCTTCGAGCCGTCCGGGCCAAAATACTTCGCCTGCCACCGCCCGCTGGGCAGCTGCGCAACGCTCCCGAACGCTCCCCGATCCTGGTTGCGACGCGTCACTGTGTGGCCTCCTGCGTGGACTGCCGTAGACTCCCCGTGGACTCGTGGGGGTTCCTCAGCGTACCTCGCGGTTCCTCACGGTTCCAGACTTTTTTCGCGTGTCTGCAGGTGAGAACACTTCCATTGCAGGTAAGCGGTGGTTTCAGCAAACCCCAAGTCACTGGTTCAATCCCAGTATCGCGCACCACGATTGATGCACTCTGGATCCTCGCGTCCGAAACCCTGAAGCGCGGCCGACCGTTGCGGGCCGAGACGGTCACCACCGAATCCCGGGCCGCATCGGCAGCGTTACGGGAATTGTTTCCGGTATTGCGCGGCCGAATCATCGCGGACAGCGGTGGAGAAGTCCATGCGCTCGTCTCGCAGGTAACCAGCGATGCCAAGCGCTGCGGCGAGTCCACCGGCCACCCAGGCCGTCCAAGCAGTGCTCTCCCCGGTGAATCCAGCTGCCCACGGCGACAAGAGCAGCGCGAATCCCACGATGGCGAGTGTCAGGAAATCGTGGGTAGGTTCCGACGCGAGCAGCGACCAAACCGCGACCACAGCGATCATGCCGCCAAGACCGACGGTCACCGCGGTCCCGGCTGCGCTCGACCGGAAGACAAGAGCTAACAGCACGGTCGCGACGCTCACACCCAACGCCAGCCGACCGATCAGGTAGCTCCAGGGGTGCCGAAGCCGTTGGCTGTCGCCCAACTCATTGACTCCGTACTCGGTCGGCGTTTTGTCATGAAGCCAGCCGACGCCGCCGAGGATTGTGGCCAGGCCGCCGGCCACCCAGCACGTCCACGACGCTCCCTGGTCATAGTTGAAGCCGTTGCCGATGAACGGAGCGACGAACATGGCCAGGCCGACTACGAGTAAGCCCCAATGGTCGGGAGCTCGGTTGTGGGCGAGCACCGACAGCGCCCCGAAGAAGGCGATGAACGATCCGAAACCGAACGCGAATCCCTGCCCGATTTGAGTCGAACTGACCACAAACGCCGACACCGCCGCGCAGACGCCGATGCCTACTGCCACCCAGCCGATCCACCGCTCTGAACTAGTCATAACCTCAACCAACACCCGTTGCCTACAGGGCGGGTAGGGCATTTCGGCCATAGTTCCGGGTGCGCTCGCAACCGTGTGCGGCAGGCGGCAGTCAGCCGCCCGGCCGCGGCGCGCGAAGCAGGTCAGCAACGCACGGACCGGGCTCACCCCGCGCCCGTTGTGAATTCTGTTCGCGGGCTTGCCGATACGGCGTTATCGCCGGGCCGGTCTCGATCCGGACCTGCTAAGCGCGCTCAGCCGTCATGTTCATATCGACAGTGCCCTGGCACGCGCCGCTGATGATCTCGGTGTGCATGGTGCCGGATAGGGATCCGTCAGCTTGCGGGGTGTACCGCACCTCAGCGTGGGCCGGGTTCCACTGGACCGTCTCGTCGGGCATCAGGCACTGCCATTGAAAGTCGCTGGCTTGCGTCCACGATGACCCATCCCAGGTGAACTGAACGGGCTGCGGAACAGTCGGATTGCTCGGCGGAGGACCGCTCGTGATCGTGGCGGTGCACTTGTCATTCGTGCAATTCGATTGGAAGCCATAGGTTTCGGTGTGCTGTTGTTCGGGCTGACCGGCGGCCATACTCGTTCCGGCTTTGGGTCCGACGATGAAGGTGATCGCGTACTCGCCGTTCCAGGATGCCGAGTCGGCGGAGGCAATCGGGGCGAGCCAGACCGCGATCGCCGCCGGCGCGGCGAACAACCCGGCGACGGTGCTCAAGCTGCGACGATTGGTGTGAGCCATCGCTGAATACTAAAGCCGAGGCAAACAAGACCAGTAGTCTTAAAAATGGTCCGCACCGTCGCGGTCAGTCGTACGCTCCCAGCATGACCGCCACCGCCCAGCTGCCGTTCCGTCAGAGCCACCCGCTGCGCTCCCCCGACGACCTTCTCGCGCTGCAGGGCACCGGGCCGATCCACAAAGTCCTGACCGCCGTCGGCGACGAGGCGTGGCTGGTCACGGGGTACGCACTCGTGCGCAGCCTCATGGACAACGAACTCCTCGGCCGCACCCACCGCGACCCCGCGAAGGCCCCGCGCAGCCGCACCTCGGCGCTGTTCGGCGGCCCGATCGGCGATTTCGATTCCGAGCCGACCGACCACGCCCGTATGCGCCAACTACTGCAGCCGCACTTCGGTCCCCGGCACATGCGCACCCTGCAGCCGAAGGTCGAAGGTCTGTGCGCGGCCCTACTCGACGACATGCACCGCCACGGGCCGCCGGCCGACCTGTTGACCAGCCTGGCCCAGCCACTGCCCATCTTGGTGATCTGCGATCTGCTCGGCGTCCCGTACGCCGACCGGGACCGCTTCCGCCTCTGGGTGGACGACGCCGCGTTCTCCCCCGACGACGACGTCTCCCTCAAGGGGCTCGAGTCGCTGCTCGGCTACGGCATGGAACTGGTCGGCGCCAAGCGTGCGAACCCGGACGATGACGTCATCTCCCGTCTGTGCGACGAGCCCGACCTGGCCGACTTCGAGATCGCCACGCTGGCGATGCAGCTACTCTTCGCCGGTCACGAGACGACCGTGACCCAGATCTGGGTGGGGTGCCTGCTGCTGCTGAGCAATCCCGACCAGTGGCAGACCCTGCTGCACAACCCGGACCTCATCCCGAAGGCCGTCGAGGAAGTCCTGCGCGCCGGCATGACCGGCGGCGTCGGCGTCCCGCGCTATGCCCGCGCCGACATCGACGCCGACGGCGTGACGATCCGGGAGGGAGATCTGGTCCTGCTCGACCCGGGAGCGGCCAACCACGACCCCGAGGTCTTCACCGATCCCGACCGGCTGGACCTCAACCGCAGCGGCGCGGCCCACGTCGGCTTCGGCTACGGCCTGCACTACTGCCTCGGTGCGGCGCTGGCCCGACTGGAACTCAAGACCGTCTACTCCCAGCTCATTCCCCGCTTCCCCACCCTGGCGCTGTGCGCTGATCCGGCGACGATGACCGCCGGCTTTCATTCCCTGTCCCACGGACTTGTCGAACTACCGGTGACATGGGGATAAAGCCCTGAGATCGATCCTGCGGGAACGCTTCCTCGTGCCTGTGACAGTGCTGTCTGGTCCCCCACGGGTCGCCGCCGATCCGCTACGGTCCGCGCTATGCGGGGGTCAACCAGGGTCATCAGAAAACTGAAACGCCGGACCAGCGTCGCCGGGGTGATCGTCGCCTGCGCCGCGGTCGTCGTCGCGGCCATTGCGGTCGCGGCGGTCTTCTTCTACAAGCCGACGCCACCTCCGGACCTTCACAGCGTCTCGACCACCGCGCAAACGACTGCCGCCCCGCCCCCGGCGCCTGGACCGGCCCCCATGCCGGTCACCGCCACCAAAGCGCCGACACATTGAGGCACCGCCGCCGCACACACTCTTACCAAATCGTCAATATTTCTGTCGAAGTCGGCCGCCGGCCACCGCAGGTGTCGTACATTTCTGACGACGCTGAGAACACAGCCGACCGGTCGGGGCCCGGTAGCGCAAACACACCGAATGCCGACCGTCACAAGCGGGTCTCCAGGGGTGGGTTACGCGAAGTGGCCACCCCCTTGGGCCACCGGCCCCCCGCCCCTGGGGACCACTTGGCCCACAAGCCGACGTCGACGCCGGTCCGGCCGACGCCGTCGTGAGCACATCGCCCGGTGACACATCACTGCGACCGAGTGCGGAGAACCAGTCCACGGCCCTTGCTGGCGAAGACGTCCTACACCGCCAGCCGAAACAGTGGTCTCACCCCAGTCCCGGCGGCTGATCCTCGGACCACAGACAGTCACCGTTCATCGTGATGGTGAAAAGCTTCGGTAGCACGTCGAGGTGCAGGGGTTGACCCGACTCGCCGGGCGAATGCACCACGGGCGCTAACTCTCCCGGACCGATCACGGTCACCTGATCGGCACTGCATACCGCGGACGGGTCCAGCGGAGCGGCGGTCCACTGCCCCGAACGCAGGTTGGGATTGCGAAATCCCTGACCGTGCAACGTGATTCCAGCACCGTAGCTCAGCCAGCGACTGGCCGGATCGAACGGGGCGAGCACCGGGGCCCACATGCCCGTTGCCTGGCAGACGAGAAAATCGCCGACGTCCGGCAGCCGGGTCATCACGTCCGTCAGCTCGGCCGGGCATGACGCGCCGGGCTGCGGCACCGGGACGTCCGCCCGCGCGGGCGCCACGCCGAACGACAACGCGGCCGTGGCGGCCAGCAGCACGCCGCAACGCCACACGGTCAGCCGTATAGCTCGTCGATGTTGTCGTGGAAGTTCTCCACGACCGCCTTGCGCTTGAGCTTCAGGCTCGGCGTCAAATCGCCTGCCTCGACAGTCAATTCGCGGTCAATGATGGCGAAGCGCTTGACCTGTTCCCACCGGTTCAGGTGCTTGTTCAGGGTTTCCACGTACCCCTCGATCATTTCCCTGGTCTTCTCGTCCCGAGCGACTTCCTCGAAGGTCTTGCCCTCCATGCCGTTGCGATCCGCCCACTCGGTGATGGCCTCCGCGTCGAGGCTGACCAGCGCGACACAGTACGGCTTGCCCTCGCCATAGATGATGATCTCGCTCGCGAACGGACAGATGCCCTTGAACGCCGCCGAGATTGCCGAGGGCGCAACATATTTGCCCTGCGACGTCTTGAACATGTCCTTCTTGCGGTCGGTGATCCGCAGATAGCCCTCGGCGTCGAGTTCGCCGATGTCGCCGGTGTGGAACCATCCGTCGGCGTCGATGGCCTCCGCAGTCGCCTCGGGTAGGTCGTGGTAGCCGCTCATCACGCCCGGCCCCTTGAGCAGCACCTCGCCGTCGGCGGCGATCTTGACATCGGTGTACGGCAGTGTCCAGCCGACCGTCCCAAACCGATAGGCATGCAGACGGTTCAGCGAGGATGCCGCGGACGTCTCGGTCAGGCCGTAGCCCTCCAGCACGATGGCCCCGACGGCATCGAACCACTGCGCGATGTCGCGGTCCAGCGCGGCCGAGCCGGAGATGAAGAACCTCAGGCGGCCACCGAACCGCTGCCGGATCGTGTTGAACACCAGCTTGTCGGCGAGTTTGTGTTGTAACGCCAGCAGTGGTCCGACCCGGTGACCGGCCTGCCGGGCGCGCGAAACCTGCAGGCCCACGTCAGTGGCCCAGTCGAAGAGCCGCTTCTTGACGCCGCCCTCTTCGACCATCGTCTCGGTGATCCGGCCGTGCACCTTCTCGAAGATCCGCGGTACCGCACCCATGAACGTCGGCTTGATGATCGCCAGGTTCTCGACGATCTTGTCCACCCGGCCATCGATGACGGTGGGGAAACCCATCACCAACGGCATGGCCAGCATCACCTTGCCGAACGAGTGCGCGAGCGGCAGCCACAGATAGTTGAGGTCCTTGTCGGACAACACCTGCAGCGAATCCAGCGCAGCGGCGGTGTAGGTCCACGCCTCGTGATGCAGGCGCACACCTTTCGGCTTGCCGGTGGTGCCGGAGGTGTAGATCAGGGTGGCCAGCTGCTCGGGCGGGATCGCGTCGATCCGCTCGGTCACCGCGGTGGGGTTGTCGGCCAGGAGTTGCTTGCCCAGCTGCTCGAGATCCTCGAGGGTGATCACCCAGTCGTCGTCGCTCGTGCCGTCGATGATCACCACCTTCTCGACAGCGGGCAGGTCGGCACGGTTGGCAGTCAGCTTGTCGACCTGAGACTGGTTCTCCGCCACGACAACGCGACTACCGGAGTTGGCGACGATGAACGCGGTGTCTTCGGCGTTGGTGCTCGGATAGACCGTTGTCGTGGCCGCACCCGCGGACAGGATGCCGAAGTCGACGACCACCCACTCGTAGCGGGTTCCCGCCGCCAGTGCCACCCGGTCCTCGGGGTTGATGCCGAGGGCGATCAGCCCCGCGGCAATCAACTCGACCCGTTCACCGACCTGCTCCCAGGTGACACTGGTCCACCCGTCGTTGTCGGGATACCGGAACGCCTCGGTGTGGGGGGTGGCCGCGACGCGATCGAGGAACATCCGTGGCACCGACGGCGCCCGGTTGTCGATTTTGCTCACGTCGGGCCGCTCGTCGGACTTGCGCGGGCCTGCCATGGCGCGAGTTTATGTCGCCTCGCGCCGCCCGTGGCGGAATCGGGAAGCCCGGACCGAGCGATTCCCTGCCGCCGGCCGAACGGCCGGGCTAGTTCGGGTCGAATTCGGCCGGTTCGCGATCCGCGGCGAGGTTCGCCAGCCGCCAGGTGGATTCGTGGTTTCGGGGCCAGAACCCGAGGAGTTGTAGCCGGTCCGGCAAGAACCTTATCGGCCCCTCCACCGCCACCTCCGCCATCTCCACTCGGCAGCCACCCTCGATATCGTTGAGCCGCAGAGTGATTCGTGCTGCGCCAGCTGGGCCGAGCCGTGCCAGTAGTACCAGTTCCTCCTGCGGCGTGCAGCGCAGCACCACGGTCTCGTCGTTGATCACCGCCGGCCAGACGCCGATCGAGTGCAGGATTCGCGCGCCCGGCGCCGGCCAGTCGGCGTCGACCGCGCGCATCCGACTGTTACCGACCACCCATTGCGAGTAGGTCCACCCGTTGGCCAGCACTTCCCAGACTCGTTCCCGTGGCGCGTCGATGTCACGCGTAACGCTCGTTGGCATGGTGTGCGGGTACCCGCTCCGTTGGATGCGAACCGTCAACCCATGGTTGACGAAGCTCATCCGTCAACCTATGGTTGACGGATGGAAGAACCAGCCCGGATTGCCTACCCGATCCGACTCGACGACCTGATCGACGGCATCAAGCGGGGCCACACCAACGCCCTCGACCAACTTGCCGACGCAGTGCTGACCGCGGAGGCCCTCGGTGACCTCGCCGACCACCTGATCGGGCATTTCGTCGACCAGGCCCGCCGGTCGGGCGCCTCGTGGACCGACATCGGCAAGAGCATGGGAGTCACCAAACAGGCGGCACAGAAGCGTTTCGTGCCCAAGATGACCAACCTCGACGCCGCCGATCTGGACCCCGCCCAGGGGTTCGCCCGGTTCACCCCGCGAGCCCGCGGCGCCGTCGTCGCAGCCCAGAACGCGGCCCACGGGGCCGGAAATGCCGAGATCACGCAGGACCACCTGCTGCTCGGATTGCTGACTGATCCGGCCGCACTGGCCACTCCCCTGCTGCGTGCCCAGCAGATCACCCCGGACGCCCTGCGAGCTGCCATCGTTCTGCCACCGCGGACGGACGACGTACCGGCCCTGATTCCGTTCGACTCCGGTGCCCGCAAAGCTCTGGAACTGACCTTCCGCGAAGCACTTCGCCTGGGCCACAACTACATCGGCACCGAACACATGCTGCTCGCACTACGCGAAGCCGAGCAGGACGGCGGCACGTTGCACCGGGTCGGATTCGACAAGGCCCGCGCCGAGGCCGACATCGCCGAGATGCTCGCCGCGATCACGCCGACCAAGGAGTCTTGAGCACGGCCCGGATACGATCTCTGTAATACACAGTCCCGCAATCTAACTGGATGATCCGTCATTCCGAGGTGAGCGGAGCCTTCCACACCAATTTCGTTCCGCCGCTCTCAGCGTCGGACAGAGTGAAGATCCCGCCCGCCGACTCCGCGCGCCGGGCGAGGTTACGTAGACCACTGCTGCGTCTGTTGTCCGCTGGAATCCCCTTGCCGTTGTCGGTGACCATGATCGTCAGGTCATCACCGACCGCGACGCTCACCGTGATCTCCGCGGCGCCCGAGTGCCGGACCGCATTACTCAAGGCCTCGGTGACCACCGCTTCGGCGTTGGCGGCGAGGTCGGGGCTGAGAATGCTCAGTGGGCCGCTGAGGCTCAGCGAAGCGGCGACGTCCCGGTTGTTGGTCAACTGCTCGAACACGTTGTGAATCCGCGCGGCCAATCCACCACTCGAATCGACCGGATGCTGCAGATTGAAGATGGTCGACCGGATCTCGGTGATGACGGCCTGCAGCTCATCGATCGACCGCGATAGCCGCTGGGCCATCTCGGGATCTCGGGTCCGGGCGATCACCCCCTGCAGGTCCAGCCCGACCGCGAACACCCGCTGGATCACCTGGTCATGGAGGTCATGGGCAATGCGCTCC
The DNA here is from genome assembly GCF_041287105.1 of Mycobacterium sp. SA01. Taxonomy (NCBI): domain Bacteria; kingdom Bacillati; phylum Actinomycetota; class Actinomycetes; order Mycobacteriales; family Mycobacteriaceae; genus Mycobacterium; species Mycobacterium sp. SA01. Next base: position 133,083 of record NZ_JBGGNO010000018.1, read on the forward strand.
CGTTCGGTGAGCAGAGCGAGCTCAGCTGTATAACGCCGGGCCCGGGCAATCGTCAGCGCGATAGCTGCGTGGCCGGCGAAATCCCGCACCAGGTCAAGATCTTTGGCGCTGAAGCGTGGAGCGTTGACGTTCCGTGCGACGACAAGCACCCCGAGGCTGTGTCCATCTGCCCATAACGGCACGACGATCGCCGGCCGTTCACCGATGTCGGTGAACGACTGGATCGGTTTGCGGAACGTCTCGGTGATCACCGGCTCGCCGGAACGAAACACCGCGCCGCTGGTTGATCCGTCGACCGCAACGCGCTGGCCGAGAACATCGTCGGCATATCGACCAACCGCCGCTGACACCACGAGCGTGTCCACCTCGTCGTCAGGAAGGTCAGCATCCTCGGGAAAGAGCACGATGGCCTGCTCCGCCTCGGTGAGTTCGCACGCCCGCACCGCAATGAGCTGCAACGGCCTGAGGATAGGCTGCCCATCGGACAACACGGCTGCCGTGATCTCCCGACTCGCGCTGGTCCACAAGGCCGCGATCCGGGTGGCGTCGAACAGCTGGGCGTTGTCGATGGCGACCGCGGCCACCGACGCCAATGCGCGCCCGGTCACCTCGTCCGACTCGCTGAACGTGCGCCCGGGCCGATCGTCCGCGACGTACAGACTGCCGAACGCCTTGTCGTCGCGAATACGGATCGGAATACCCAGGAACGCGCGCATCGGCGGGTGCCCGTCGGGGAACCCCGCCGAGGCCGAATGTTGGGTCAGATCGTCGAGCCGTAACAGATCGGTCCGTTCCCGCAGCGCACCGAGGAGTCCCTTGCCGACCGGAAGATGACCGATCCGATCAACGGTGCGCTCATCTATACCGTCATGGACGAACGAGGTCAGCATGCCGTCGGGACCCCACACGCCGATGGCGCCGTAGCGCGCCCGGGTCAAGGTCAGCGCCGCACTGATGATTCTGTGCAGCGTCGGCTCCAGCTCGAGATCAGAGCTGATCTCGATCGCCAGTTGCAGCAGCAGTCCCATCTGGTCGCGGTCGGCGGCCAGCTCGTCGAGCTGATCATGAATCCGGCGCACATCCCCTGTGCGCTCCCGGCCGAACTGCGTCCCAGGCCTATTTTCGCTGATCAAACCCGTCCCTGCGCTTCCCGACGTGCATCTCCCGCATTGTGACAGTCCGATCTTGCTCGGGAAAGGGTGAGCGCCCACCACTTTGCGCAAAATGCCCGCACCGACGCCGACGACGCCACGGCAAAATCGTTGCTGAAAATATCTGGGCAACGCCGAGAAGGGGGCCGGCGCAGTCGATCGCAGTCGTCGGCCGGTTAGACCGTTGCCCGACAGGCGATCTGATCGTTCGCCCGTCGGCGGGCATGAGAGCTTGAAGTCCCGGCCGGCCGGGTCGTTCGTCGATGCCGATCGGCCACATCGAGGTCGACCGGCCCTACCGCGCCGGGACTCCCCGCCGCAGAGTTGAACCATGACAGCGATTGCTCGCCTGGGCGCAACTGCCGCAATCCTCCTCGCGGCCAGACAATTCTTCCGGAACTGGGGCACCACGAAAGCCGAGTGCGCGATGCCGCTGCCGGGCGACAGCCTGGTGGGTCAACCTGCGGTGGTGACGACCGAAGGGATCACGATCGACAGGCCGCCGGAGGCGGTGTGGCCGTGGCTCGTCCAGATCGGTCTCGACCGCGCTGGTCTGTACGCCTACGAAACGCTGCACACCCTGGCCGGGTTGGACTACCAGGACGCCGATCGGATCCACCCCGAATGGCAGCACCTCGCCGTGGGTGACACCGTCCGCCTGGCGCCCCGGGGATGGCTGGGCCTGGACGACGGCATCGTGGTGACGGTCGTTGAGATCCAGGCGGGGCGATCGATCGTCTTACGGACGGGAGGCGGCGATAGCTTCTGGGATGCGGTGTGGTCGCTGAACGTGGCGGGGCACGGCGACAACGGCACCCGACTGCTGATCCGCACCCGGGTGCCGTTGCGACGGCCCGGAGCCGTTGTAGGCGCCGAACTCATCGCGCCGCCAAAGGCCTTCGTGACGCGGGCCATCCTGCGGGGGGTGAAACATCGTGCGGAGAGTGAGCCCGCCCTGCCTGGTGATCCACCGTGACGCCCCCACGAAGAAACCCGCGCGGCGTCGCTCAGCGGTCGGCGTCGGACTTGGTCAGCGCGCGGTCTGCGGTGTTGAGCAGACTGCGGTGAAATTTGTACTGGGCAGAAACGAGGTCGTCGGCCAAATCCAGTGCAGCTTGCACGATCTTGTCGCGCAGCGGCTGAACGGATTCGGGGATTGCATCGTCCACCGCGTCACGGAACTTCCGCAACGCCTGTCCGGCCGCGTGCTGTCCCGCTTTGGCCGACTCATGCAACTCTTCGGTGAGATCAGCGGCGGGTGAATCAACGGTGGCCTGTTTCCCGGTTTCGGTCATGACACGAACTCCTTGCCTATTGGGACTGTGAGACAACACTATTGCGAGCAACCGGAGCCCGTACCGGCCAAAGGTCCCCTGCACCGGTGCAATAGTCCACGATCGCTCGCCTACTTCACCGTGACCTGAAGAAAGTCGTCGATACCGAAACGGTGGAAGGCCCGCCGGTGTCGCGGCGACAGCTTCGGTGCGGCCGAGGCCGCGTCGATGATCTCCGGAGTGATGACGTCATAGGTCCGGCCGCCGGAGGTGATCGTTGCCCGGCCCGCCGCGAGCACGTTGCGCAGCCAGTCGACGCCCGTGCCGTAGGGCAGCGGAATGATGAATCCATCCGCCACCGGATTGGCCACCACCGGGGTGACATAGCTCTTGCCCGTGGCCCGCCCAGTATGTCGAATAGCGCTGGCATACCAGTGTTTACGACCCGCCAGATGTAGCATTGCCGGATTCAGCACGTGCTTGTTGAACATGCGCACCCCGTCACGGAGCGAGGGTTGTGGTGTCACGGGTGCCTCCCAGAGGGCTAGCCGAGAGCTTTGGCCGCCGCGGACAACTGCGCGACCGCCTGCTCGATACCCCGCGCCAGCTCGTCGACGTCGGGAGCCGCGTCGTAGTCGGCGATGATGCCGAACACCAGACTGTCCGCATAGCTGAGAATGGCGATGCCGGTGCGAAGTTGGAGCGCAATGGGCGGAATCGGGAGCACACTGAGGACTTTTCGACCCAAGATCTTCGATCGTTGGCGCGGTCCAGGGACATTCGTGGCGACCGTCACGACGCCGCGTTGCGGCAATCGGGTCAGCGCCCGGACCGCCCACGCCGTCACCGGGAACGGCAGCAAACTGATCGTCGAGATGAGGGCGCTGCCGGCTTGGCGCTGCCCGCTGCCCTTCGCACTCGTCAGGCGGGCATGCACCTCGCGGAGCTGTTCGACCACATCGTCTTTCTCGACGGGGAGACGCGGAAGCATGATCGACACCCTGTTGTCGATCATCTCTCGCGCGTCGTTGGAGCGGATCGACACCGGCACCAGCGTCCGCAACGAGTTTTGTCGTGGCTGTTCGCCCCGTCGAACCAGCGCTGCCCGGAAACTGTCGGTGATCGCGGTCAGCGCAACATCGTTCACGGTGACACCGAATTCATGGCAGATCGCCGTCACCTCGTCGAGGCTCACCCGCGCAGCACTGTAACCGCGCATCTTGCGAAGGGGACCGGCCAGCGACGAGGGGCTGGCCGGGCGTAGCAAGCCACCGGTGATCTCGATGACGCCCTCGACAGCCAGCGATGCCGCGTTCGTCACGCCGACAGCGGTCTGCCACAAGCCCGATGCCCAATCCAGCGGATTCAGACTGACTCCTGCGAATCGGCCACGGTGATCTGTCGAGTCCTTGGCGGCGCGAATCTCGGTAGCGAACGTTTCGCCTTCCCCGTCGTCACTGAGCCCGGCGAACAGATGCATGGTCGCGATGCCGTCTGCGATGCAGTGGTGGATCTTCATCAAGACCGCCCACCGGCCGTCGGCCAGGCCCTCGATGATCCAGCACTCCCACAGCGGGCGGTCGCGGTCCAGGCGTCGCTCCATCACGTCGGCGGCGAACCTGTACAGAGACTGGTCGTCCCCCGGATGGGGCAGCGCCGCGCGGTGAATGTGATGGGAGAGATCGAAATTGGGGTCTTCCACCCATTCCGGGGGCTCGAGGTCGAGTAGATGCGTATGTACGACCTGCCGGAACCGGGGAACACTGAGAATCCGTTCGGCGACACTGTCCGCCAGGGACGCGAAGTCCGGCATGGGGCCTTCGATGACCGAGATACCGCCGACCGCCAAGCTCACATGCCGATCTGAGTCCTCGGCCTCGAGGAATCCGGCATCCAAGGTGGTCAGTTGTTCCACCACCATCACAATCCGCCCACCACAGCGGACCGGCAAGGGCACAAGGTCCCGGCCGTCGATGCCCAATGATCCCTATCAGGTCACTACGGCCCGAATCACTATGGATCAATGACGCGCAAGCGGTGGCTGATGATGGAACCGTCGGAAGACGGTGACACAGCGCCGTTTCACACCAGGCTGGCCGCCGCAGGCCGACACCTGCCCACCACCCACCTCACGACCGACGAGTTGATGTCGACCACGCGCCACCAGACGCACATCGATCTGGAACGGTTGACCGGGATCCGTGAGCGCCGGGTGTCAGTGGGCGATGAGGACTCCTACACGCTCGCCGCCGCGGCGGCACTGGATTGCCTGGCCAAGGCTCAGCGACCGGCAGAGTCGATCGACGCCGTCATCAGCTGCAGCATCACCAAGTTTCGCGATGGTCTCACCCAGTGGCTGGAGCCGACCATGAGCAGTGCGGTGGCGGCGGGGATCGGCGCCCCGACGGCGATGACCTTCGACGTCTCCAATGCCTGCGCGGGAACGCTCACCGGAGTCACGATCGCGAACAACTGGATCAGACAGGGCATCATCGAGCGTGCACTGGTGGTCAGCGGTGAGTACATCTCGCAGCTCGGCCAGAATGCGGCTCGTCATATCCGGTCGATCATGAGCAAGGAGTTGGCGTGCCTGACGCTCGGCGACGCCGGCGCGGCGCTTCTACTCGAGCGTGCACCGGCCGGCTCGGCCGGCATCAGCCTGGCCGGCTTCACCACCGTGGCCGACTACAGCCGACTGTGCCTGGCGTATCCCAAGGGACCAGATCCGGGTGGGCGAATGTTCACCGATGCGCGCGGCATCCATCGGGCCGCGATGTCGGACACCCCACTGCTGTTGCACGAGGTGCTCGATACGGTCGGCATCTCGATACACGACATCGATCACGTGATCACCCACCAGACGTCGGCCCGCGCGATACGCAAGGGAATGGCCAAGATCGCCGACGACTTCGGTGACAGTCCCCGCCACGACGCCGTGATCACCGTCGACCGATACGGCAACACCGCATCGACCACCCACACCGTGGCTCTCGTCGAGGAACTCGAAGCGAATCGCATTCGCCCCGGCGAGACCATAGCGCTGATCTCGCTGGCGTCCGGACTGGAAATCGGCGTGGTCATGCTGACACTCGACGACGAGATGGTGGATCATTATGGGCACCGTGATTGAACAGGTCGCCGTGGGCAAGAGCCGGTGGCGTCACCGGCACAGCGCCCTGCACCTCGCGGTCAGCACCGCACAGGATTGCCTGCGGATGGCGGGCCGAGGACCGCACGACGTGGACCTACTGATCAACGCGGGCATCTACCGCGACCGAAATCTGGGCGAGCCGGCGCTCGCGGCGTTGATCCAGGAGGACGTCGGCGCCAATCCCGAAGATCCGCATACGGGCACGCACGGCACATTCTCCTTCGACGTCGCCAATGGTGCGTGCGGTGTCCTCACCGCGTTGCAGATCGTCGACGGCTTCCTCACGTCGAGGACCATCGACTGCGCGATGGTGGTGGCCAGCGACGCCGACCCGGGCCATGGCATGAGCGAACACTTCCCGTTTTCCCCCACCGGCGCGGCACTGCTGTGCAGCCGGACCGGCGACGATGACGGAATCGAACAGGTGCACTGGGCGAGCATCCCCGACGGTGGTGAAACATATAGTGCCACAGTTGGTCTCGTCGACTACAAGAACATTCTGCGCTTTCGGCACTCCACGGCACGCGACGATCGCTTCGCCGCTGCCGCCGCCGACGCCGCTGCGCGCTGCCTACGCGCGTCCGAACGCACGATCGCCGACGTCGACGCGATAGTCGCCGCGCCGGCTTGGCCGGGATACCGCGCGGCGCTGGCCGACATGCTGGGGGTGCCGGCTCAGCGCATCGTCGTCGCCGACGACGATGCCATGCACACCGCGTCGCTGGCGGCGGCTCTCGATCGCGCAACCCACGAGCTTGACGGCGGCAGTCTGGTGATCCTGATCGCGGCAGGTGCCGGAATCACCGCCGGCGCAGCCCTTTATCGGATACCGCGGTGAGGTGGGTTGTGGGTGTCGTCGCCTGGCACAGCCGAACGCGAGTGAGGACCTTTGACGCTCGACTGAGGACCCAAGACCATGCGCCCGGCTGCCGTCGGACGCGCACGATTACCCCATGACCAACGCGGTGATCGACGCCGCCGGGTTGACCGAACTCGTGTCCGCGTTGATCGACCGCGGCTACCGGGTGGTCGGCCCCACGGTGTCGGAGAATGCGATCGTGCTGGCGGAGCTGACCTCGGCCGGCGAGCTACCCGTGGGCTGGGGCGTCGACGTGGCACCCGGGAGTTATCGGCTGCGCCGCCGCGACGACGACGCAGCCTTCGGCCATTCGGCGGGGCCACAGTCGTGGAAGCAGTTCCCGCACCCGCCGCGGCAGCAATTGTGGTCGTCCGACGGCACCGAACCCGAGGATCCAGCACGGTATGCCTTCCTCGGGGTTCGGGCCTGCGACCTCGCGGCGATCGCGATCCTCAACGGAGTGTTGGGCAAGGGCAGCCATCCGGACGAGGGATTCGTGGGGCGGCTCGGACGCATCTTCGTGGTGGCCGTCAACTGCACTGAACCCGGCGGCCTCTGCTTCTGCGCATCCATGGGAACAGGACCCGGGGTAGGGCCGGGGTACGACCTCGCACTCACCGAACGCGTCGATGGCGACGGCCGTCGCTACCTCATCGACGTCGGCAGTGCCGACGGCGCGGAGATCCTCGCGGCGCTCCCCCACCGGGACGCCGCACCGGATGAGATCGATTCGGCCAGAGCCGAAGTCGCCGAGGCCGCGCACCGCATGGGTCGGCAGATGCCCGAGACAGATCTACGTGACCTTCTGATCGCCTCTCGTGAGTCCCCACACTGGGACGAGGTCGCCAGTCGGTGTCTGACCTGTGGCAATTGCACCATGGCCTGTCCCACCTGCTTCTGCACCAGCGTCACGGACACCACCGACCTCACCGGGGAGCATGCCGAACGTTGGACGAGCTGGGCGTCGTGCTTCGAATTCGACTTCACGTTCGTTCACGAGGGCAGCGTGCGGCAATCCGGACCGTCGCGATACCGACATTGGATCTCACACAAACTGGGGACCTGGCACGACCAGTTCGGCAGCAGCGGCTGTGTGGGCTGCGGACGGTGCATCGCCTGGTGTCCGACGGGAATCGACATCACCCAAGAAATGCACACCCTGGCTCAGGAGCGCGATGGCGACGACTGACACGGCAGCCTTCCCCACATCACCGCGCGCGATGAGCCCGGTCCCGTACCGCGTGCGCCGCCGGGTATCCGAGAACCGCGATTCATCAACGGTGGAGCTGGAACCGGTGGGCAGGCCGCTACCAGCGCCGCTGCCGGGCCAATTCATGATGATGTACGCGTTCGGGATCGGCGAGATCGCCATCTCCGTCAGCGGATTCACCACCGGCACCGACGCCACCATCACCCATACGATCCGATCGGTAGGCGCGGTGAGCCGCGCGCTGCACGACGCGCAGCCCGGCGCGGTGGTCGGGATCCGCGGTCCGTTCGGCACGGATTGGGGTCTGCGGGCCGCGGCCGGAGGCGATGTGGTCATCGTGGCCGGCGGTGTCGGCCTGGCCCCGCTGCGCCCCGTCGTGCTCGGAATCCTTGCCGACCGGGACGCCTACGGCACGGTCACCCTGATCGCGGGCGCCCGCTCCCGCGACGACTTCTTGTTCGGTGACGAGTTGCGGCAGTGGTCCGAGCGCGACGCGATCGATGTGCATCTGACCGTCGACGTGCCGGTGCAGGGGTGGTCGGGTGAGATCGGCTTCGTCACCGAACCGCTGCGCAGATTGCCGCTGCGGGCCCAGAACACCACCGCCTTCCTCTGCGGCCCCGAAGTGATGATGCACAACTGCGCTATCGAGCTGATCCGAAAGGGACTGCCCGCCAGCGCTATCCGAGTATCCCTCGAACGCAACATGCAATGCGGGATCGGCTGGTGCGGCCACTGCCAGTTGGGCCCGTTGCTGTTGTGCCGGGACGGACCGGTCGTCGGATATGACGCCGCCCAGCCCTTACTCGCAGTGAAGGAGTTGTAGATGAGCGGACCTCCCTCACTGGCGGTGTGGAAGTTCGCTTCCTGCGACGGCTGCCAGCTGACGTTGCTGGACTGCGAGGACGAACTGCTCACCCTCGCCGGGCAGGTGCGCATCGCAACCTTTCTGGAAGCATCCAGCGAGATCATCCCCGGGCCCTACGACGTGTCACTCGTCGAAGGGTCGATCACCACCGCCGCAGACGAGCGACGTATCCGGGAGATTCGCGATCAGTCCCACATCCTCGTCACGATCGGCGCCTGCGCCACCGCAGGCGGCATCCAGGCGCTGCGCAACTTCGCCGACATCGACGAATTCGCCTCGGTCGTCTACGCAAAGCCCGAGTACGTCGACACCCTCGCAACATCCACCCCGGCGTCCGCGCACGTGCAGGTCGACTACCAGTTGCAGGGCTGCCCGATCGACCGCAATCAGCTCCTCGACACGCTCGCAGCGCTGCTGGTGGGACGTGAACCGCGGTTGCCCGCCAAGACAGTCTGCACCGAATGCAAACTGCGGGGCGTCACGTGTGTCGCAGTGGCCGAGGGCATTCCATGCCTCGGTCCCGTGACCCATGCCGGCTGCGGCGCACTGTGCCCGGCGCATCACCGCGGCTGCTACGGCTGTTTCGGGCCCGCCTCGACACCCAACACCGCGGCCCTGATCCCACTGCTGAACCGTGACGGAATGTCGGAAGCAGGCGTGGAGCGCGTCTTCTCGACATTCAACGTCACCCGATTCGCCGCCGAACGGAATGACGGATGACTGCTGAGACACGCACCCTGTCCGTGGGCGCCTTGACCCGTGTCGAAGGCGAAGGCGCACTGCATGTCACGTTGGTCGACGGCGCCGTGGACAGCGTCGAGCTCAACATCTACGAGGCGCCGCGCTTCTTCGAAGCCTTCCTGCGCGGCCGGGCCTACACCGAGCCGCCGGACCTCACCGCACGGGTGTGCGGCATCTGCCCGGTCGCCTACCAGGTGAGCGCGTGCAACGCGATCGAAAACGCCTGCGGGATAACGATCGATCCCGAACTCACCGCCCTGCGCCGGCTGATGTACTGCGGCGAATGGATACACAGTCACGCCTTGCACATCTTTCTGCTGCACGCCCCCGATTTCTTGGGGTATCCGGACGCCATCAGCATGGCCAAGGATCATCCCGACCTCGTCAATCGCGGTCTGGCAATCAAGAAGACCGGCAACCGGCTGATGGAAGTGGTCGGCGGGCGAGCAATTCACCCCATCAACGTCCGGTTGGGCGGCTTCTATTCGGTCCCCCGCGCGCGCGACCTCGAACCACTGACCGAGATGTTGCGGCGCTCGCTCGACGACGCCTTGGACACCGTGCGGGCGCTCGCCGACCTCGAGTTTCCCGATGTCGAGTTCGACCACGAATTTCTTTCGCTGTCCGACGGTGACCGATATCCCATCGAGAACGGCGTCATCGCGCGCAGCGACGGTCCGGCATTCGCCGTCGCCGACTTCAGTGCCCACGTCGTCGAAGCGCAGGTCGAGCATTCCACCGCCCTGCAAGCGACGCTGGACGGCAACCGGTACCTGACCGGTCCACTGGCACGGTATTCGCTCAACTCGGCCACGCTGTCGACGGTCGCCCGCGAGGCTGCCGCCGCCGCAGGGCTGGGCCCGGTGTGTCGAAACCCGTTTCGCAGCATCGTGGTTCGCGCCGTCGAGGTGGTCTACGCCATCGAAGAGTCACTGCGGATCATCGCCGAATATGAGCGCCCGCCGAGGCCGTTCGTCGACGTGCCGGTGCGCGCGGGCATTGGGCACGGGGTCAGTGAGGCCCCGCGAGGGCTGCTGTATCACCGGTATGAGATCGGCGGTGACGGACTGGTCCGCGCGGCGACACTGGTGCCGCCGACCTCGCAGAACCAGGGTGCGATCGAGCACGAGATGGCCGAGCTCGTGGCCGCGAACCTGTCACTGGACGACGCCTCATTGACGTCGTTGTGCGAGAAGTCCATTCGCAATCATGACCCGTGCATCTCGTGTTCGGCACACTTCCTGACGCTGAACATCCATCGGGCATGACGGGCAGCGCCCTCGTCATCGGCATCGGCAACGACTTTCGGTCCGACGACGGGGTCGGCCTCGCGGTCGCAGCCGAAGTCGCCAGCCGGCGTCCACCGGGCGTCGAGGTGCTCTCGGCGGCGTCCGATCCCGGACAGATCCTCGACGCGTGGGCGGATGTGCCGCTGGTCGTCGTCGTCGACGCAGCCAGCGGACCCGACGCCGTCGCCGGAAGGATTCGGCACTGGATTCCCGGCGACGACCACGAGCCCATGGTGGTGAGCTCGCATTCACTTGGGCTGCCGGAGATCTACGCTCTGGGCCAGGCGCTTGGCCGACTTCCTCGGCGGTTGGTGGTGCTCACCGTCGAGATCGAGGACGTCAGTCATGGGGTCGGGCTCTCACCGCCGGTCGCCGACGCTGTGCCCGCGGCCGTCGAGGCTGTTCTCGCCGAAGTCCGTCGTCAGCCCTGAATCGGCGCGTGGCGCAGCAACGCGCCCACGCCATCAGTCAGTTGCAGATGTTCTGGAGCGCAGACGAGGTCGGCGCCGATGGCCAGCGCCGCATACGGGAGCGCCTCGTCGGCTCGCAGGGTATGGGTCGGCGCGATACCGAAGTCGGACAGCGTCTCGGGATCGGAACCCAGAAGCGTCAAATCGTCGCCGGCAAGCACTGTTTCGTCATGCATCTGTCCGATGATCAGCGTGGCGACCGAACGATCGCGCAGTGCCGCGGTCACCGCCGCGAGCCCGGCCACCGCGAGACCTGATCCACGCCCGACTTCGGCATCGTACTGTTCCAGGATCCTGCCGCTGTGGACGTTGCGCCTGTTGTTCAACTCCTGGCCGACGGCCACCCGGACAACACGGTCCACCCCGGTCTGGCGAGACCCGACTCCTGGTTGGACGACACGGTCGGCAACCCGATGCGGAAGCTCGGACACCAGTTCGGCCCGCACGCGGTCCTGGCCGATGAGAACGATAAAGTCCAGCGAGTGGTCGTCCATCTCCGCGGTGAGCCGCTCGGCGACCGCGCGGAGGTTCTTGCGCACCTCCTCCTCCACCCGATGTTGCGAATCTCCCCACGCGTTCAAGCCCGCCGAGGCCGCCTTGTGGACCGGAAAACCCTCCCCCACGACGGTCTCCGAGAAGGTCGACTTTCCCTGGTAGCGCGTGAGATCGGCGCCGACCTGATCGACGACGACGACCAGATAAGGCCCCGAGACCGATCCGTTCTCGACGAGCGGAACGACGTATGGAAGCTCCGAGGCCCGGATGACCGGGGTGACAGGCGGCACGACGAGGTGTTCGTCGACCGCCACCCCGTCCGGGCCGACGATCAACCCGCGCCCACTCCGATGCTCAGTTGCCGGCCGCTCGTTCATCGCTCGGGTGACCGACGCGACGAGCGCCTGCGGCGCGCCCTGTTGCTCCAACTCACGCGCGACGTCCCGCTCGAGAACCCCGAGGCGCTCGGCCGCATCCTGTGTGTCATGGGAGTCGTCGTAGTACACCGAGGCGACCGGGCCTCGGATGGCAAGAAGTTTGTGTGCCAGAGGTGAATACGTGGCTGCGCTCGTCATCGGTGATCTCCTTCCGATCTGTCCCCACGATCCGCGCGCAAGCCCGCCACCAACAAGTGCCAAAAGTCCCCGCGCCGGGGGCCCTTCCCGAGGCGTGACCGGGTGTGGCGAGTGCCCTAACCGAAGAACGCCGAGCCGTCCAGGCGGCGCAGGGCATCGGCCAACGGTCGCCGCGGCGTGGCCGGTAACGGGTCGGCGTTCAGGGGTGACCACCCGACTCGCAGCAATATCTGGGGAAACTGCTCACTGCCGAACACGTCCGCCCGTAAGGCCTCTCGGGTATCGGGGACCTCGAGCACCTCCGACACCGCGCACGAGGCCAGACCCTGAACGGTCGCGGTGAGCATGACGACGCTGGCGGCTTCACCAGCACGTAACTGACACGCGATATCGTCGATCACGGTCCCGAAGGCCAGCAGCACACCGTTGTCTTCGGCCGCCGAGGCTTCGTCGGGCTGGTCGAGTGCGGTACCGGAGAAAATCCGGCCAGGCACCGCAGCAGCGCCGTCTATCGGTGGAACGTTATGCGCAGGAACACCTTCCGCCGCAGCATAACGCCCGCTCCATGCCATCAACTCGGCGACGTAACCGGTGTCGTCGATATGCCGGCGCGCCGCCTGCTCCACCAATTCGGCGAATTCGCCTGTCGTTTCGACCCGGCGCATGGTGACGCCGAAGCGCGCCGCACGCGCACCCATCAGCGCGACGTCTCCCATCGCGACCGGCCACGAACTGTAGGTACGCCGGTCGGTTCGCCGCCGGGGAATGGCCGCCGCCATGGCGATATCGGCCTCGCCCGGCGATCCGCGATGCACCTGCACTGACGCCAGGTGATTGGGCTGGTCAGGATTCGGGACCCGATGGACCGAGGCGCGCCAGCCCAGTGCTGCCAGGGCGACAGTGGCGTGGTGCAGGGCGGCCCCGCAGCTCACGATCAGGTCGCGGCCGTCGGGGTCGGTGTGCGGGAGACGCAACTCGCGGCGCGAATAGAGGTTGATGCTGTGCGGGCCGACTCTCCACTCCCAGGGCTGGGTGTTGTGGATCGACGGGGCACGGGCGGCCAAATCCAAGGCTGCCCGCACGGTGGCGTCGTCAGGGAAATTGGTCGTCATCGCCGCCCACCGCCTTCGGTGCATGATGCTGGTGCACCGACGATGCCGGTCGTGTGCACGGTGAAACAGAGCCGCAAGTCCCCAAAGTTGATGACCGGTGGTGTGCCGGCACGGTCCCGTCGGAGTTGCCCCGATCCACCGTTCTCCCTGCGGATTTCCACCACCGGACCACGAGCTCGACGGGGTGTCGGAGAGGACTAGTGGCCTTTCGACAGGGACTTTCGCCCCTGCGTGAGGCCAGTTTCTGACGATAGCGTCGAATCATCCCGGCAAGTTGACAGGAACCGGCCAATGCCCGAACGAGAGCGTGTCGCGCCGTCTGTGGTCGTGGGCGTGGACGGTTCGCGATGGGCCACCGAGGCGGCCTGTTGGGCCGTCGACGAAGCGGTCCGGCGCGCCATTCCCCTGCGCTTGGTCTATGCCGTCGACTCCGGAGAAGACACCGACGATGCACAACGGATCGCCCGCCAATTCGCTGCGGCCCAAACCGCGGTCCGCTGCACCGCCGCCGCCGTCGAGTCGACCGATAGACCGGTCAAGATCGAGGCAGAGATCGTGCAGCAACATCCCGTGGCGGCGTTGCTCGACGCGTCCAGAGGTGCCGCCATGCTCTGCGTGGGTGCCATCGGGTTGAACCACTTCCGCGACCGGCACATCGGGTCCACCGCGACTGCACTGGCAACAGCAGCGCACTGCCCGGTAGCCGTCGTCAGGGGGCATGACCCGGTGGCCTCGACCCAGCGATGTGTGGCCGTCGAACTGGACGGGTCAACCAGTGACGCGGCCCTGCGCCACGGCTTCGATGAGGCTCGTTCGCGCGGTGCGCCGTTGCGGGTGCTGACGACCTGGCGGTCGCGTTACCCCGACATCCACGATGGCAACGCCGTTGCCGCCGGAAACCGAGATGCCAGGGCGGCACTGGAGCGTCGCCTGAAATGCTGGCGCGCACGGTATCCCGAGGTGGACGTCGCCACAGTGGCGCTGCACGGCAACTCGTTGAGTTACCTGCTCAAGCATGGGGACTCGATCCAGTTGTTGGTCGTGGCCCACGAACGGGGCGAAGGCATCGCAGAACTGCTCGGCGCAGCCGGAAATGCGGTGCTGGCGCAGGCCGATTGCTCGGTATTGGTCTGCGAGCCGCAGAACCTGTTGTAGACCGCGCAAAACACTGATCCCCGATTTCTGGAGGCCGGCATGGTGAAAGTCTTTCTGGTAGATGACCACGAGGTGGTCCGCCGCGGGCTCATCGACCTTCTGAGCGCGGATCCGGATCTGGAAATCGTCGGTGAGGCCGGCTCCGTCGCCCAGGCGATGGCACGGATTCCCGCGGCGAAGCCCGACGTCGCGGTGCTCGATGTGCAGCTGCCCGACGGTAACGGTGTCGAGCTGTGTCGGGACCTGCTGTCCGTGCTCTCCGACCTGCGCTGTTTGATGCTGACCTCGTACACCTCCGACGAGGCCATGTTGGACGCGGTCCTGGCCGGCGCCAGCGGATACGTTGTCAAAGACATCAAGGGTATGCAGTTGGCCCAGGCCGTCAAGGACGTCGGCGCGGGGCGCTCGCTGTTGGACAACCGGGCCGCCGCGGCGCTGATGGCCAAGTTGCGCGGTGCGACAATGAGATCCGATCCGCTGTCCGGCCTGACCGACCAGGAACGGTCGTTACTGACTCTGCTCGGCGAGGGCCTGACCAACAAACAGATCGCCGACCGGATGTTCCTCACCGAGAAGACCATCAAGAACTATGTGTCACGGCTCCTGGCGAAGCTGGGAATGGAGCGACGCACCCAGGCGGCGGTGTTCGTCGCGAAACTGGATCACCCAACCCACGAACACGGCGGCTACTAGCCGAACGGCACATCAGCGGGCCGGGCTGCCTGCCTCACCAGCAGGACCGAGCAGTCCGGATAGCCCAGGATCGGATGGCAATTGGGCATGCTGAGCGAAGTGAGGGTGTCCGCATCCGAAGCGCCGACGACCGCGAGACCGATCTTCCGTTCATGCGGATCCTCATCGTGGCTGCCCACCCACCCGGTGCCGGCCGATACGATCTCGACGTGAACATCGGGATACCGCCGAATCCAGCTGTCCACCCGCCGATCGATCTGCCGGACGGTGGCGTCGCGCAATCGTCCTTCCTGCATGGCCAGGTGTACGACATCGTCGTTGTCGGGATCATCGGACAGCACCACTGACACCACGCCCCCGACGCGTGCCCGGCCGTCGTCGCCACTGCGGATGATGGCCACCGGACACCGAGCGTGGTCGGCGAGGTGACTCGCGGTTGCGCCGAACAGCCGTCCCTCAGCCACGTGCGGTGGCCGGGCGCCGATGCACACCATCGCGGCGCCGGCGGACTCCCGCTCCAGCACCGTGGCGGGTGATCCCACCACCGATGCTGTCTCGACACCGACATCACGATGCGTCTGGTCCACCACATCCTGGGCCTCGACAAGTACTGCGTCCCAGTCACACTCACCGCCGGACGCGCCCGGAAGAGCCGTCGGAACGGCATGAACCAGCCGCAACGTCACGCCGCGGCTGACGGCTTCGGGCACCGCCCAGGTGAGCGCGTTCAGAGACCATGGGGAGCCGTCGACCCCTACGACGACGGCACCAGACAGTTCAGCGGCGTGAACGTCCACGGCGGCACCTACGGCCGAAAGGTGATCGCCAGGATGGCGGCGTCTGCCAGCAGGAGTCCCAGCCCCAACAGCGGAACCACGATTCCGTACCTGCGATTCGCGGCGAACGCCGACGCGACGATCGTCAGCAGCGCCACCACAGGCGGGCCGTACGCGAGGATCCCGAACCAGAACTCTCCTGGACCCATGTGTGGGCAGGCCGCCGTGTCGGTACACCGCGCGATGCCCATCACGGCGCCGAAAGCAACAAGCATGACCACGACCGCAGCCGGAATGGTCAGCAGCGCCAGAAACCAGTTGAGCCAGGTCGGAATACCGCGACGGGCATCCGGGGCCGTCCCCTGCGTCGTCTCGATCATCATGAGCCCCTTGCTTTGTGCTGTGCGCCTTGTGGTGTCGTCAGAGCCCGAGGTCACTGCACTGAGCGACCACTGACGTCGGAGCCGGAACCTGGTCGAGATAACGGTCGACGTCGGCTTTGTCGAATGTCGAGGTGCCCGGTGTCTGAAGCTTCGCCGTCGCGGCGGCGATACCGTAGCGAACCGCGCTCTCCATCCCCCATTCGCGAGACAGTCCGACCACGATGCCGGCGACCATCGCGTCCCCGGCGCCCACACCGCTGACAGTGGGAACGGCAACCGGAGCTAAACGCCGGCACCGATCCCCCGTGACGAGTAAGGCACCGTCGGCGCCCAAGGAGACCACGATCACCTCGGCGACGCCTCGATCGATCAGATGCCGGGCCGCGGCTATCTGCTCACCCTCGGTGACCAGCGGGCTGCCGACGCACTCCCGTAGTTCTCGCACACTGGGTTTCAGCAAGAACACACCCGAAGTGATGTGCTCGAGGCCTCCACCCGAGGTGTCGAGGACAAGCCGGACCTGCCGCGTGCGGCAGATGTCGGCGATCCGTTGATAGAAGTCGGCGGGAACGCCGGGCGGAAGGCTGCCGCTCGCGACCACGAACGCGGCGCCGGTCGCACTGGCGTCGATCACCTCGAGGCAGCGCTGCTGCTCGTCGGTGGTCAGCACCGGTCCGGGCAACACGAACCGGTACTGCCTACCCGTAGAGCGTTCGTTGACCGTGAAGCTCTCCCGGGTGTCGCCGCGCAGAGCGATGAACGTGTTGGGCACGATGGCGTCGTCGAGGAGCTCGACCAGGCGCGCTCCTATCGGGCCGCCCGCCGTGAGCACGGCGGAGACGGGAGCACCCAACGCCCGCGCGAACCGGGCGACATTGAGTCCGCCGCCGCCGGCATCGTAACGATCGGCGCAACAACGGACTTTGTCGGTCGGGCCCACGCGTTCGGCGTCCACGGTGATGTCGAGGGCGGGATTCATCGTCACCGTGACGATCACGGGGGCGCTCACAGGCCGGTCGGGTAGGTCTCGGGTGTCTGCGCCGCGACCCAGACACTGTTGAGCTCCAACGGTTCCAGGGCCGTTGTGCGGTCGATGTGAATGATCGCGTCGAACTGTTCGCCCGGCCGCACGTGGTAGTAGTGGCTCTGCCGTTCGGTGGCGGGTTGATAGATCACCCCGATCGCCCGGCCGAGGCGCACCGTGTCCAGTGGCCCGGCCGCTTCCCGGCTGATGAGCGGCGACACCAGGAACTCCGGTCGGTCGACCTCGTGCAGCAGTTCCTCGACACTGCCGTTGAGTGCGGGGCGAACCACTTTCCGCTCGGCCATGGCGCCCCATTCACTCGCGGCGGTCACGGTGCCCGAGTAGGTGGTGAATCCGATCAGCAGCGCCTGCTCGCCGTACCCCTCCCGTACCAGCTGCCCCAGGGTCAGCTGCCCGTCGGCGCCCACCTCGGTTGCCCGGGCGTCACCGACATGGGAGTTGTGGGCCCACACCACGATTCGGGCCGGCTCACCGTTGCGTTGGTGCAGATGCGCGCGCAACGCTCTCAACGTCTGGAACATGTGCTGGTCGCGCAGATTCCACGACGACACCCGGCTCCCGAACATCGAGCGGTAGTAGACCTCCGCGTTGCGAACGGTCTGTGCATTCTGCTGTGCATAAAACAGTTCGTCTTCGGCGAGAAGTCCGTCGCGGCGCGCGTACTGCAGGCCCGTGCGCTGCAGTTCGACCAATTGCTCGACAACCTCCGCCTCGCAGGACATCCCCGCACCGAACGCGGCGGCGTACCCGTATGCCTGACCGTCGTCTCCGCCGGCATGATCGAAGCAGGCGTAGCGCTCTCGCGCCCGCTGCGCCGCGACCGGGTCGACGTTGTCCAGGTAGTCGATCACCTCCTGCATCGAGCGATGCAGACTGTAGAGATCCAGTCCGTAAAAGCCGGCTTCGCGCCGGCCGTCGTTGCGGCACTGGGTGTTGTGGGCATGCAGCCAGGCCGTGAAGTCCCGGACGGTGGTGTTGCGCCACATCCAGGCGGGAAATCGCTCGAACCCCTTCAACGCACTCTCGGCCGTGTCGTCGTCGCCGCGGCCGCGGACATACCGGTTGACCCGGTAGGCGTCTGGCCAGTCGGCTTCAACTGCCACCGCGCAGAAGCCCTTCTCCTCGATCAGCCATTTGGTGATTTCGGCGCGCGCTTCGTAGAACTCGCGGGTGCCGTGGGAGCTCTCCCCGATCAGCACCACCCGCGCATCACCGACCATCTCCTCCAGCGCTTCCCGCGGCGGCACGCCCGAGGGGGCGTCGACCGCGCAGCGGCCGATCACCTCAGCGGGAGTTTCCGCGATGCGCAACCGCGCGGTGCCGATTCCGGTGGTCGGAGTGGCCAGCAGATTCCGCACCTCGGTGTCACTGACCTGCTCGAAGTTCCAGAAGGACTCGCCGACCGCCAAGAACGGGGTGGGCATCGACGCACAGACGAGATCGTCCACCAGAGAGGCGAATTCGCGGCAGGTCGATTGCGGCGCCGCGGGAACGGCGACCACGATCTCGGCGGGTTCCATCTCCCGCAAGGCCTGGACGGCGGCGAGCATGCTCGCCCCGGTGGCCAGGCCATCATCGACGAGGATCACCGTCTTGCCCGTCACGTCCAGCGGTGGACGTCCGCCACGGTAGGCGCCTTCGCGCCGAGCGAGTTCGCGGGCTTCCCGCTCGGTGGCGTCGCGCAATTCCTGCGGTGTCACCCGCAACGCACGGATGACGTCGTCGTTGACCACCACCCGCCCGCCCGACGCCAGCGCACCCATCGCGAATTCGGTGTGGCCCGGTGCGCCGAGCTTGCGCACGATGAAGGCATCCAGAGGAGCGCCCAGTGCGGCCGCAACCTCCCAGGCCACCGGCACGCCGCCGCGAGCCAGCCCGAGCACCACAATGCCGCCCCGGCCGCGGTAGCCATCCAACAGGTGGGCCAGAACCCGACCGGCTTCTCGCCGATCTCGGAAGACACGCCGCGGATGTTGCGGCGGTGTCGTGGGCGCGGTGGTCATGATTTGCTCCGTTCGTCCTGTGGCCGATACCGAAGGTTCAGCCGCGAAATTCGAGCACGTCCGACAGCGGCCGGCGTGGCGTGGCAGGGGGTGACGGCGCGATCACCGGCGCCAGCCCGACGCGGATCAGCAGTTGCGGATCGTCCTCGGTGCCGGTGAGCGCACGGACCACGTCTCGGCTGGCCGCCAACTCCGTCATGTGGGTCAGCGTGCAGGTGGCCAAGCCCGCGAGGGTTGCCTCGAGCAGCACATCGGAGAGCACCTCGCCACAGTCCAGGGCGTCGCGGCGCGAATCACCGAACGTTGTGAGCACCAGGATCGTTGAGCGGTCCCGATCGACCTCTGGACGCCGGTCGGCGTGCTCGGCCGCCGGAAATACCCGGGCGACATCGACCCGATCACGCTCGGTGACCGACACCAGGCTGCTGTGCGGTACACCGTCAGATACCTCGTACGGGGCTGTCCACCAGGCCAATTCAGCGTGATACGAGGCGTCGTAGCGGCGCAGCGACTCGGTCAGCCGCGAGGCCTGGGCCAACTGCGGACGCACCGACTCAGGCAGCACCCGAATCGCCACGCGGTCGGTATCGATCGTGGCTCGCAGCACCGACTCGAAGGACGTCCAGTCCGGCGGCGGCGCCAACGGCAGCCGGTCGGTGCGGCGGGCCAGGATCGCGTCCGCGCGACTGCGGACAGCGTCGGTGACGAACTCCAACGGACTGAAATCGATGGTCGCCAGGTGCTCGGGTTCGTTCGGATTGGGAAACCGCGCGATGATCGCCTGCCAGCCTGCGGCGGCGACGGCCACCCGCAGATGATCGAGCACGGCGCCGCAACTGATTACGGCCTCCCGGCCGGACCGGTCCGTGGCGTGCGGCACCCGGTCGGCGTCGAGAAAGAGTTTCAGCGAAGGCCCTTGCGCGACCCACCGCCACGGTTGGCTGTTGTGCACCGAGGGCGCCCGGCACGCCAACTCCACCGCGTTCGCGATCACCTGGGGATCGAGCGTCGACATGACCATCGGCAATCACCGCCTTCTGTCTGCGACAACCCTATGTCCGTTCGGCGCGCGTGCCAGGGGCCGGAAGTCATCTGGCTGGGGACCTAGCTTGAAGGCCTTTGTGCTCTGCGGGCAGGGACCTTGCACCCACACGCAGTGGCCTGAGTACCGCTGTGTTCGCCGGGGTCGGGAGGCGAGGATCGACAGTATGGGATGGCACCCGCGGATCGCTGAAACCCACACTGGAATGGTGTTCTTGATCGGAGACCGGGCCTACAAGATCAAGAAGCCCGTCGTCAACGATTTCCTCGACTTCTCCACCCTCGAGCAGCGCGAACACGCCTGCGCCAGCGAGGTGGCGCTCAACCGCCGCCTGGCACCCGACAGCTACCTCGGCGTCGCACACTTCAGCGCCCCGGGCGGGGACCCCGAACCCGTCATCGTCATGCGCCGCCATCCCGACGACCGGCGCCTGGCGACCATGGTGCGCCACGGAGAACCGGTCGAGGATCAGCTCGCGGCGGTCGCGCTGGTGCTCTCGCGATTCCACGCCGCGGCTCCTCGCGGACGGGACGTGGACGCCCAGGGCCGGGTGGACGCGATCGCCACACGTTGGCAGGAGAACCTGGTCGAGCTGCAGCGGTACGCCCAGAACGGCGAGGTTGGCATCGACTCGGATGTGGTCGCTGAAATAGCAAGACTCTCACATCAATTCATAGCCGGGCGCGCAGTGCTGTTCGCTCGTCGTCTCGGCGACCACAAGATCGTCGACGGCCACGCCGACCTGCGCGCCGACGACATCTTCTGCTTGCCGGAAGGACCGGCACTGCTGGACTGCCTGGAGTTCGACGACCACCTGCGTTACGTCGACGTCATCGACGACGCCGCATTCCTGGCGATGGATCTGGAATTCCTGGACCGGGCGGATCTGGCCACCCTGTTTCTCCGGCGCTACCGAGAGCTGTCCGGCGACGACGCGCCGGACTCACTGTGCCACTTTTACATTGCCTACCGGGCGGTCGTTCGCGCCAAGGTCGACTGCATCCGCCACACCCAGCAGGATGGGAGCGCCGCCGACGACGCGCGGCGCCATCTGGAGATCGCCCTGGACCATCTGCGTGCCGCGGCGGTCCGGCTGATCCTGGTGGGCGGTGGCCCCGGCACCGGCAAGACCACCCTGTCGCAGTCGTTGGCAAAAGAGATCGGCGCTCAGGTGATCTCGACCGACGATGTGCGCGCCGACATGGTCCGGCGTGGCGAGATCGCCGGCGTACCAGGGGTGCTCGACGACGGCCTGTACAGCCGCGAGAACGTCGGCGCTGTCTACGACAGTGTGCTCCGCCAAGCTCACCTGAAGCTGTGCGAGGGCCGCAGCGTGGTACTCGACGGCACCTGGCTCGACCACCGCCACCGCGAACTGGCCCGGCGGGTGGCCGCCGACAGCGGCGCGGTGGAGATCGAGTTCGCCTGCACCGCCCCGCTGGATGCCACCGTCACCCGAGTCAGCGAGCGCACCCAGACCACGTCGCAGGTGACACCCGAGATCGCCGTCGCCCTCGCCGATCGCGGCGACGACGCCTGGACGGACGCACATCGCGTCGACACCACCGGCCCACAGGCCCACTCCGTGGCCCGGGCCAAGGAGATCTGCGTCCTGGCCGTGTGACCGGTCGAATAATTGGAGGTTTTCACGATGTCGAGCCGCTACGTCGATGCCAGTCCCCTGGGCCGGCAGCGCGGGCTGCACCGCTGGGTGATGGCAGAGGTGCCGTCGGTGGTGCACTGGCTGCCGGAGTACGTGGGAATGGGCATCGACGGGGTATCGATCGGCAGCAACGATCTGACCCAGCTGATGCTGGGTGTCGATCGTGACTCGGCAGTGTGCCCGGAACTGTTCGACGAATCGGACGCGGCCGTGCGCGATGCGGTCGGGCAGGCCCGGCGCACCATCGCCACGGCCGAGCGTCGCCTGTTCCTGGAATCGGCGCGAGCTGGTGACGGCAACCGTTCCCGATGAACTCGGTGGCGCCGCGGCTCTGACAGCCGCGGCGATCGCCGCGGCGCCGCTGGCCGCTGTCCTCGACGAACTGGAGACCTCGGCCCAGGGATTGACCAATACCGAGGCCGCCGCCCGCTTGGACCGCTACGGCCCCAATTCGCTTCGGACACATCGGGTCAGCGCCTGGGCGGTTCTGCGGCGACAGCTGAACAACGCGGTTCTGGCGCTTCTGGCGGCAACCGCGGTGGTGTCGTTCTTCCTCGGTGACTCCACCCAGGCCCTGATCATCGGTGTCATCCTGGTCGTCAGCATCGGGCTGGGATTCCTCAACGAGTACCGCGCCGAACGGGCCACCGCCGCATTGCACTCCAGGGTTCGGCATCACGCGGTGGTCCGCCGCGACGGTCAGTACGTCAAGCGAGATGTCAACGAGTTGGTCCCCGGGGACGTCATTGCGCTCACCCTCGGCGAGTTGGTGCCCGCCGACGTGCGGCTGATCACCGTCAACGGATTCGAATGCAACGAGAGCATCCTGACCGGCGAATCCACCGCCGCCGAGAAGTCCGCCACACCGGCACCCCGCGACGCGTCCATGGCGGACTTCACCGATCTGGCGTTCATGGGCACCGTCGTGTCCGCCGGGGACGCGACCGCGGTGGTCTACGCGACCGGACTGAAGGCACAATTCGGCAAGATCGCGGCCGGACTCGGTGAGCGCCAGCCGGAAACCGACTTCCAGATCGGCCTGCGCCGGTTCTCGTATCTGCTTCTGCACGTGGCGATCACGCTGACGGTGATGATCCTCGCCATCAACCTGCTCCTGCGCCGACCACTCATCGACTCGGTGCTGTTCGCCCTGGCGATCGCCGTCGGCATCACACCGCAGCTGCTGCCCGCCGTCGTCAGCACCAGCCTGGCCACCGGGTCGCGACGGCTGGCCCAACTCAAGGTTCTGGTCAAGCGGCTGGTGTGCATCGAGGATCTCGGCGACATCGACATCCTCATCACCGACAAGACCGGCACCCTGACCGAGGGACGGATCACCCTGATCGAGGCCGTCGACCCCGCCGGTGCGGTTTCGGATGTGGTGCTGCGCAAGGGCTTACTGGCAACCGATGTCGACCCCGAATGCGGTGGGACAAGTGCCAACGAAATGGACGCCGCCCTATGGGACTGCGACGCGGGACGGCAGGTGGTCACCAAGGGCGCCCGCCGGATCGCCGAACTTCCGTTCGACCACACCCGTCGCGCCACCTCGGCGTTGATCGACGACGCCGGCAACCGGGCACTGATCGTCAAGGGCGCCCCTGAACAGGTTCTCGCGCATTGCGCGGCAGTGCCGGACACCGCGAGACCGCTGCTGGACCGGCTGTTCAGTCAGGGCCGGCGCGTGGTCGCGGTCGCCGGCAGGCCCGCTCCCGAACTGTCCACGATCACCCAGGCCGATGAGACCCGGTTGACGCTGGACGGCTTCCTCGTGTTCGCCGACCCACCCAAGGCGGCGGCCCGCGAGTCGTTGGCTCGGCTGGCCGAACTGGGCATCGAGGTGAAGGTCGCCACCGGCGACAACGCGACGGTCGCCGAAACGGTCTGTGCGGAACTCGGTTTGGCATCCAAGGGCACGGTGTCGGGCGCCGAGTTGGCCGCCCTCGACGACGCCGGTTTCGAGGCGGCCGCCCGCAGCGCGAACGTGTTCGCCCGGATCTCACCGGAGCAGAAGGCCCGCCTGATCACGGTGCTCCGGCGAACCGGGCGGTCGGTGGGATTCCTCGGCGACGGCGTCAACGACGCGTTGGCGCTGCACTCCGCCGACGTCGGCATCTCGGTCGACACCGCCACCGACGTCGCCAAGGACGCCGCGGACGTCGTGCTGCTGGAGAAGGACCTCGGGGTATTGGCCACCGGCGTCGCCGAGGGCCGGCGGATCTTCGCCAACACCATCAAGTACGTCCTGATGGGCACATCGAGCAACTTCGGCAACATGTTCTCGGCAGCCGCCGCCTCGGCGGTTCTGACGTTCCTGCCCATGCTGCCCAGCCAGATCCTGCTCAACAATCTGCTCTATGACTCGTCTCAGCTGGCCATCCCCAGCGACCGGGTCGACGAGGAGCAGCTACACGCACCGTCGCACTGGAACATCGCGTTCATCCGTCGATTCATGCTGACGTTCGGACCCATCAGTTCGCTGTTCGACTTCATGACGTTCGGACTGATGCTCGGTGTGCTGCACGCGGGTCCCACCGAGTTCCGAACGGGATGGTTCGTCGAGTCGCTGGCCACCCAGACACTGATCATCTTTGCGATCCGTACCCGGCGGGTGCCGTTCCTACGTAGCCGGCCAGGGGCTCTACTGTCCGCGGCGACCGTCACCGCCATCACCGTCGGTGTCGTGCTGACCATCTCGCCGGTGGCCCGCACGCTCGGTTTCACACCGCTGCCGTGGCAGTTCTACGGCGCGCTGGCCCTGCTCACCGTCGCCTACCTGATTCTCGTGGAGATCACCAAACGGGTGTTCTACGCCGAGCCGGTTCATCCGGCCGGGCCGCCATTGCGCGTCCGCGGTCGCGACCACCGAATCGGCCGCCGGGCAGCACGTTTCAGTCATGGCGGTCGGCTCGGCCAGCCAGGCTGAGCGCGCCGGGCCGAGGCGGGTTCGGTGTTGGTTCGGTAAAGATTGTCCCAAGACCCCAACCCGGCTCAGCGGCACGGCACGATGAAGACATGGACCCCAGATCGCAGGCAGCCCCGCACAACGCTGACCCGGGTTATCGCGCCCTGGTGGTGGACGACGAGAAGCCGCTGGCCGAGGTGGTAGCCAGTTATCTGGAACGAGAGCATTTCGAGGTGACGGTGTGTCTGTCCGGGCTCGAAGCGCTGGACGTGGCACGGCAGGTCGATCCAGATGTAGTGGTGCTCGACCTCGGCCTGCCGGGCATCGACGGCCTCGAAGTGTGCCGCCAGCTGCGGACGTTCTCCGACGCATACGTGGTGATGCTGACCGCCCGCGACACCGAAGTCGACACCATCGTCGGACTATCGGTCGGAGCCGACGACTACGTGACCAAGCCGTTCAGCCCCCGGGAACTGGTCGCCAGGATCCGGGCGATGCTGCGCCGCCCACGCTCGGTGGCCGTGCCTGCCGCACCCGCCGGCGAACCGCATACCGAATCGCCGCCGCGGGTGTTCGGACCGCTCTCCATTGACGTTGCCAGTCGTCAGGTGTTCGTCGACGCACAACCGATCTCGTTGACCCGCACCGAGTTCGACATATTGGCCGCACTATCCTCCCGGCCCGGTGTGGTCTGGACCCGTCGGCACCTCATCGACGAGGTCTGGGGTGAACCGTGGGTGGGTAACGACCACCTCGTCGACGTCCATGTCGGGCACGTGCGGCGCAAACTCGGCGACAACCCCGCCGAACCGAAGTTCGTGTTGACCGTGCGGGGCGTGGGCTACCGGATGGGAACCGGGCAGTGACCGTCGTCAGGCGTCCTCGACCAGAGTCAGGGCCAACCGCGGACATCGGGCAACGGCACGACGCGCGTACTTCACCACCGGCCCGGGCACGGCGGGTTCCCGGGAATTGTCGCGGCTGCGCGGATAGCCCCAATCGTCGCGGCTCAGCAGCTGTGGCAGCAGTTCGCTGCACAGCCCGCGCCCGTCGCAGCGTGTCCAATCGATGTGCAGCCGCAACATAGTCGCCTGCCTCGCGTTCTCCGTCATCTCCGCCCACCCGAATTCTCCGCCGGCCAGCCGCCGAGCGTGTGCACGATCCCGTCGCTGTCCACCAGCCGAGCGGGTAACCGCTGTGCCCGGATCCAGTCGACGGCACGCCAGCCGCGGATCACCGCCGCGGTGCTCACCGTGTTGGCCGCCAGACAGCTTGCAGCGACGACGCTGACCGTGCGCCACACCGGCTCCGCCGGCCACCCGGACCGCGGGTCCACGATGTGGTGCATCGCCCGCTTCCCATGCCGCCATCGGCGACGCAGCGTGCTGGACGTGGCCAATGCCACGCCCGGCGACAAGGCGACCATCGCCGCCGGTTGGTCGTCGCCGTCGCAGACCAGCACCTGCCACCCTTCGTCGGGAGCAGCACCGGCCGTCGCGATGTCGCCGCCCAGATTCACCAGCACGCCCGCGCCGGTGATCCGGTGCGCCTGTGCCGCACAGCGATCAGCGGCGACCGCCTTGGCCGTCGACCCCAGGTCGAGTACCACCCCGAGCGGCACCGCGACCATTCGACCGTCGAGGCTGACCATCGACCAGTCGGCCGACTGACTGACCGACATCGCCAGCGGCGCAGACGAATCCACGTCAGCGATGTCACGGTCGTAACCGAGATCGATCAGGCGAGCGCCGATCGTCGGATCGATGTCGCCATCGGTCTGCTGTGCCGCCAGCAGCGCCGCGCCGAGCAGTTCGGCGAGTAGTTCACTGACCTTCGTCGGCCGACCAGACCGCGTGAGGGCGTTGATCTCCGAATCCGGGTTGAATCGTGAGGCCGCAGCGTCGATGGCGTCGAGTTCCGCGTCCACCGCGCACCGCGCGGCGGCGAGGGCATCGGGGTCCGTGACGATGATCTGCATATCCATCGTCCAACGCTGCCAATGGCTTTCCGCGGTCGCCATACCCCTGCGCGCAGCCGGCGTCTCGGCTACCGCACCTGATGCGGCCACGGCGCGAGGTAGCGCGGAACCGGGTGAGTCCATGACTGCATGCTCACAGCCGGTTTTTTGAAACCTCGAAGAATTGGGCCGGCACCGCACGCGGTGGGGCCCGCGTCCGGCGGGGCTGACAATAACCTGAGCGATGGGCGTGAGTTGTCTGGCAAATTCGCCGCGAATTTGCTTGGGAATCTGCGCCTTTGGCACGATCTGGCAGCTTCGGATGCCCCGCCACCGGTGCCGCTCGGATGTTCTTTGCGGGCTCAAAGAATGCGACATGAATTTGTAACGCATGGTTTCGACCCGGTCACCTCTGGAGCTGATGGTTGTCGCGACGGCATGCGGTATGCGCAACGTTGCACGGCGGCTCGGCACTCCCAAGCAATCAGTTCCACGCGCAGAAAGGGTGCTCCGGGCCGCGTTGCTGATACCCGTGTTCGCGGCGCTGTCACTGCTGCTGCGCGGCTATGGCCGTCTGGGGCACGCCGTGAAGCTGCCGGGACGCACCGGTTTCGACGCGACCATGATGTGCCGGCTGCCCGATCTCATCGCCACCTACATCTGGGTTTTCCACGAGTGGGAGCCGGACCTGACCCGGTTCATCGCGAGCCGGCTCGGTGACGGGGACGTTTTCATCGATGTCGGCGCCAACATCGGCTACTACTCACTCCTCGCGGCCGGCCCGGTGGGCGCCCACGGCGGGGTCGTGGCGGTCGAGGCATCGCCGGCAATGTTCGACGATCTGCACCAGAACGTCGATGTCAGCGGCCATCGCGATCGCATCCGTGAGGTGAATATGGCAGCAGCCGCGAAGTCGGGGACGTTGACCGTGTACGCCGGTCCGCGGAACAACGCCGGAATGTCGACCACCTTGCCGTCGCGCGGCCTGCACGCCGAGTCGACGATCGAGGCCAAGCCGCTCGAGGAGATCCTCACGTTCCGCGAGATCACGTCGGCGCGGCTGATCAAGATCGACGTGGAGGGCGCCGAACCCGATGTCCTGGCCGGGATGCGCAACATCATCGGCACCCTGCGGGACGACGCGGAGATCGTCGTCGAACTCTCGCCCCGATGGTGGCCCGACCGGCAGCTGCGACCGGTGGACGTCCTGCGCCCGTTCATCGAGGCCGGATTCAACGTGTACGAGATGACCAACAGCTACTCGGCGTGGCGGTACCTGTGGCCCAATGACGTACGCGACGCGATCCGGCTGCGCGGTCCGCTCACCGCCCGGGTATCACGATTGGATCTGGTGCTGTCTCGCCACGACGGCGAGCGGCTGGCAATCGACGCGCGCGCACCCCGCTAGCCGACCGGGGCGGCCGGAAGAGTCAGGGTGAAAGTCGCGCCCTGCCCGGAGGTCGACTCGACGCTCACCTCCCCGCCGTGCGCATGGGCGATCTCACGCACCAGCGCCAACCCGATCCCGTACGACTGCCGCTGGGTGCGTGTGGTGTGCTCGGTGCCGCGCGCGAACCGGGTGAACAACGTGGCCATCGCGTCGGGGTCGATGCCGACACCGTCGTCGGCGACCTCAGCCTTGATCATCGAGCCGTGCCGGCTCAGACGGATGTCGACGACCCCGCCGGAATGCTCGTGACTCAAGGCGTTGTCCACCAGCGCGGTGAGCGCCCGGCGCAATGCAGCACTGGAGCCGATGATCTCGAAAGAACCTGTACTGCTTGGCTTTTCGTAACGCAGACTGACACCAAGTGCGTCGGCGTATGGCGCCAGGCTGTGGTAGACGTCGTTTGCCACCGAGGCCAGGTCGACCCGGTCGCGTGGCGACTCGCCGGCCGTCATCGTCGCCGAAGCCAGCAGATCGTCGACGATGTCGCTGAGCGCCCGGGTGTCGGCGACCAGCGCCTCGGCGTCGGCGCGGACCGCCTGAGCGTCCGCGGCGCCGGCCCGCTGGGCCAGTATCTGGGCGCGAGTGTGCAACACCGTCAACGGCGCCCGCAGTTCATGCGACGCGTCCGCGACGAACCTGCGCTGCAACGCCAACGCCTGGGCCAGCGGGCGCACCGACCGGCGGGTGAACAACACCACCACCGCGATCGATGCCAGGATGCCGGCCAGTTCGGCGAAGGCCACCGACATCAGCAGACGGTTGCGGCCCGCGTGGTAGGGGGCGAGATCCATCATCGCCACCACCCGACCCTCGGGCCGGTCCACCACGAACGTTCGGTACTGGCGCCCCTCGGTGTGCAGGTCGCCGAACCCCGCTGGCCCGGACAGAAGCGCAACGCCGGGCTGCCCGCCATCGCTGACCGACACCTCACCGTTGTTCTCGCGCAGTGCGAGTTCCATATCCGGCGGCGGGTCGCCGGCGTCGTCAGCCGACATGGCCAACGTCCGCAACTCGGCGTCGATCTGACGGTTCTGGGCACGCACATAGACCGTGAACACCACCCCGCCCACGACCAGCAGCACCAGGGCAAGGGCAACCGACGCCTGAATCGCGGCGATGCGGCCGGCCCGCCGCACCACGGCGAGATCACCCGCCGGAGTCATTCGTACCCGAATCGGTAGCCGGCGCCGTGGACCGTGCGGATCACCTGCTTGCCGAGCTTGCGCCGCAGATAGTGCACGTAGAGATCCACCGCCCCGCCGGACTCGGCGCCTTCGAACACCAAGTCGAGCAACTGCGCCCGGCTGTACACCCGTTTGGGTGCGGACATCAGCGTCGCCAGCAGGGAGGCTTCCCGCTCGGACAACTCGACATCCCGGCCGTCCGTGCCGGCCCCCGACACCCGGCGGGTCACCCGGTCCAGCCGCAGTCCGCCTGCGGCGACGACGGTGGCGGAGTTGTCGATTCGCCGCAGCAGCGCGCGCACCCGGGCCAGCAGCTCGGGGACCTCGAAGGGCTTCACCAGGTAGTCCTGCGCGCCCGCATCGAGGCCCTCCACCCGATCGTCCACCGCTCCGCGCGCCGTCAAGATCAGCGCAGGTGTGGCAATCCCCTTCGACCGGAGAAGCGCGATCAGGTCCGCGCCGTCCATCACCGGCAGTCCACGGTCCACGATCAAAGCGTCGTAATCCCCCGTCAGCCCGCGATGCAACCCCTGCTGTCCGTCGTATGCGGTGTCGACGCGATACCCCTCCTCGGTCAGCAGCCCCGCCAGCATCGCACTGAGCGCGTGATCGTCCTCGACGACCAGAACCGCGGGGGCGACGCTCGGTGTGGGCACTCAGCGAGCCTGCCACGCAACACGACTCGTCGCCGCCGAACACAAGTTCTTTCAGCGCTCAAAGATGGTGACCTTGTCCTCTTAACGCACGGCCCGGCCGTCATGAGGATGACGGCAAGAGGCTCGAGGAGGGCAAGTGATCCGAACTGCCGTGCCCGCTCGCGAACGTGCCGGGGCCGGGCCGTGAGTGACACCGCGCGCGCCGAGCGGCCGTTGTGGCTTCGGATCCGGCCGCTGGTCGAGCCGGTTCTGTTGGCGGTCACGGTGACGGCTCTGCTGCTGGGCGGCCTCGCCTGGCTGATCGGCCTGCGCGGGATCGCCGACGGCATCTGGGTCGCGGGAACACTGTCCGCAGTGGTGCCCGCCCTGGTCTGGGTTGTCCTTTCGCTGTACCGGGGCCGTGCCGGGGTTGATCTGCTGGCCGTGCTCTCCCTGGTCGGCACGCTGTGGGTGGGCGAGTATGTGGCCGGCGCCTTGATCGCGGTGATGCTGTCCACGGGCCGCTTTCTGGATGCTGCCGCGCAGCGCCGAGCATCGAAGGATCTGCGGGCCCTGCTCGAGCACGCGCCGCGTTTTGCACGGCGCAAGACCGGCGACGCAATCACGGTCGTCCCACTGGTGGACGTCGCGGTCGGTGACGTGCTGGTGGTCGGTCCCGGCGAGGTGGTGCCGGTGGATGGCCGCATCGAGGGCGCCGAGGCGATTCTCGACGAATCGGTCCTGACCGGTGAGCCCTTGCAGGTCGAACGTGCGATCGGTGAGCCGGTCCGCAGCGGTGTGGTGAATGCCGCCACTGCCTTCGACATCCGCGCGACGGCCACCGCCGCCAACAGCACCTACGCCGGGATCGTGCGATTGGCCGAGCAGGCAGGCTCCGAAAGCGCACCTATCGTTCGGCTCGCTGACCGCTATGCGGCAGCTTTTCTGCCGGTGGCGCTGGCGGTAGCGGCCGCCGCGGGGCTGGCCAGCGGTTCATGGGTCCGCGCGGTGGCGGTGCTGGTGGTGGCGACCCCGTGCCCACTGCTGCTGGCCGCGCCGGTGGCGATCGTGTCCGGATTGTCGCGCGCATCTCGCCATGGTGTCGTCGTCCGCAGCGGCGGCGCACTCGAAAACCTGGGGCATGCACAAACATTGGTGATGGACAAGACCGGCACGCTCACCGCCGGCCGCCCTGTCGTGGTCGATGTCCTGCCCGCGCCCGGCTACGACCGCAGGGAGGTTCTGCGCCTGGCCGCATCCGTCGATCAGATGTCCCCCCATGTGCTGGCCGAGGCGATCGTCACCGAAGCGCTCGCGCAGGAAATACCGTTGTCGTTGCCAGTCAACATGATCGAGCAACCGGGGCGGGGCGTCGCCGCCACCGTCGATGGCGCGCAGGTATCCGTGGGCAAACTCGCCACCGCCGTTCCGGAAGCGGGGTGGGCGCGCGCGGCGGTCAACCGCGCGAGCCTCGATACCGCCGCTATTGCGTGGGTCGGTGTCGACGCCGATGTGATCGGCGCAGTCTTGCTACGAGATCCGCTGCGCCGCAGCGCGCCCCGAACCATGCGCCGGCTACGCGCGGCGGGTTTCACCCGGCTGGTCATGCTGACCGGCGACCGGGCCGCGCCCGCGCGCGAGGTAGGCACCGTCCTCGGGTTGGACGAGGTGTACGCGGATCAAAGCCCCGCGGACAAGGTGTCCGCCGTACGCGCCGAACGGGAAAAGGCGGTGACGGTCATGGTGGGCGACGGCGTCAACGACGCCCCCGCCCTGGCGGCGGCCACAGTCGGTGTAGCCATCGGCGCACGCGGCGCCACCGCGTCATCGGAAGCCGCCGATATCGTGTTGACCACGGATCGACTGGATCGTCTGGCCGACGCGATGGATATCGCCCGCTGGTCGCGCCACATCGCGGTGCAGAGCGCGGTCGTCGGAATGACCTTGTCGTTGCTGGCAATGGGCGTCGCCGCGTTCGGTTGGCTGCCGCCCGCGGCAGGCGCGCTCCTGCAGGAGGCCATCGACGTCGCCGTGATCCTGAATGCGTTACGCGCGCTTCGCGGTAACCCCGCGGTCGGGGTTGCACTTCCTCACGAGACCGAAGCCCTTCTGCTCCGATTCGCCGCCGAACACGACGTCCTGCGAGACGCGCTCTCCCAGCTTCGCGATGCCGCCTCCCAACTCGACAGCCAGCGCGACGGCCCGGCCATCGACGCGCTCGACCGTGCCTACCGGTTCCTCACCGACCAGTTGCTGCCCCACGAGGATGCCGAACAGAACGACCTCTACCCGGCACTGGCCGGACCCCTGGGCAGCACCGAAGCGACCGCCACCATGAGCAGGACACATGCCGAGATCCATCGCCTGACCGATCGGATCGGCAACCATCTCGAACTGGCCCGAAACGCCGGAGCCGTCCAGTTCGACCAGCTCGACGACCTTCGTGCCTGCCTCTACGGGCTGCACGCGTTGCTGCGTCTGCACTTCCTGCAGGAGGAAGAGAACTATTTCACCCTCACCGACGCTGAGGACCCCGGGGCGGAGAGGACAGCGGACTCATGTCGTCACCTCAGCGGCAATAGTGTTGATGGAACGTGATATTGCGGGAGGTCCCACGGTGCTGACGATCCGATCCGAAGTAACGGTTCCGGGGTTGACCGCAGCCGAGGTCACCGGGTTCCTGTCCGACTGGACCGATGCGGCGTACCAGAAGTGGTGGCCCGGCGTGCATCTTCACCTGCACCCAGTCGGCGCGGGACGATCCGGCCACGTAGGTGATGCGGTGTTCATGGACGAGTTCATCGGTAAGCATCGCCTCCGGATGACGGCGGTGGTCATCGAGGCCGAACCCGGCCGAAAGATCGTGTGGCAGATGAAGAAAGGCGTCCGGCTGCCGGCTTGGCTGACGATCGAGGTCACCGACCGCGCCGGCAGCGTGGATGTT
The DNA here is from genome assembly GCF_041287105.1 of Mycobacterium sp. SA01. Classification (NCBI taxonomy): domain Bacteria; kingdom Bacillati; phylum Actinomycetota; class Actinomycetes; order Mycobacteriales; family Mycobacteriaceae; genus Mycobacterium; species Mycobacterium sp. SA01. Next base: position 166,113 of record NZ_JBGGNO010000018.1, read on the forward strand.
CGCCACACGATTACGGCCGGATGGACGGGTCCGGGACGCCTGTTGGACCCGCTTCTGCGGATGTACTTCTCGGCGGACTTCACCAGCGCGATGGACCGGCACGTGCACACCGAATTCCCGTTGATACGTGAACGGCTGCACCCGGCCGCACAAGTAATACCGCTCGAGGATAGGAGCCCACCATGAATCGCGAAGCGTGCAAGTTCTTTTCGGGATCGTTCGCCGCCCTGGGTTACGCCCACGCCGCATATGCGGTGGCGACATCCCGCGGAATCATCAACGAACCTGTCTTCCTCGGCCGGCGCTGGGGCGTTGGCTTCATGTGGTCAGAAGCGGCGGTGTACACCGCGCTGGCCGTGGCACTGGGGTACGCGGGGTGGGGCGCGGAACGCCACGAGCAGCAGCGGAGCATCCAGGCCACCGAACCCATGGCCGCCGCCGAAGCATCCCGCCCGGCTCCGGGACAGTGACGGCGCGGCCCGCGCCACGCGATCACTCCTACCGGGCCGCACGACCTCGCCATAGGATTGCCCGGTGACGGTGTTGCGGGGGGCTTCGCTGTGAACGTGCAGCAGCTGGAGCCGTTCCTGGTGGCGTTGGCCATCGGATTGCTGCTCGGTTTCGAGCGTGAACGTAGCCACAGCCGCCGGCTGCCCGCCGGTTCGCGCTCGTTCGCGCTGCTGTCGCTGGCCGGCGCGGTCGCGGCCAGCTTCAACACATGGGCAGTCGTCGCCGGGATGGTCTGCGTCGCAGCGCTTTTCACTCTTGCCTATCTCCGTACCAGCCAGGACGATCCCGGAACCACCACCGAGATAGCCGCGTTTGTGGCCTACCTGCTCGGCGCCCTGGCCTACACCCGTCCCGCGGTGTCCGTGGCGCTCGCGGTGATCGTGACACTGCTGCTGGTGTCGAAAACCCGGATCCATCGGTTCGCCCGGGAAATCGTCAGCGAGATCGAACTCGAGGACGCCATCAAGTTCTTCGTGGTCGCCTTCGTGATTCTGCCCCTGCTGCCGGATCGACAGATCGGGCCCTATGGGGTTCTCAACCCGTCGAAGGTGTGGCTGCTGGTCGTGCTGCTGACCGGCATCGGCTGGCTCGGCTACATCGGTGTTCGCGCCCTGGGTCCCCAGCGCGGGCTCCTCGTCACCGGTTTGGCGGGCGGCTTCGTGTCGGCCAGCGCGACCACGGCGTCCATGGGCCGGGCCAGCCGCACCGATGCCGGCCTACGCGCACCGCTGGCGGGCGCCCTGCTGGCCAGTGGCGCCACCTTTGCCCAACTTCTCCTGGTGATCGGCCTGGTCGACATCGACGTGCTGCGCAGGCTGTGGCTTCCCGCCGTCGCGGGAGCCGTCGTCCTCGTCGGCGTGGCGCTGGCGGTGTACCGGAGCGCCGCACAGGACCGCCGCCAGGCCCCGGCGCCCGACGGTGCGGCCGGGTCCACGCCGGCCGCCCGGCCGTTCGCACTGCGACCCGCTCTCATCCTGGCCGCGGTGCTGACCGTGGCCCTGCTCGTCGGACGTTGGGGCGCAGACGTATTGGGGCCGCAGGGCGCGGTGCTCGCCGCGTTCGCAGCGGGGCTCGCCGACGCACACGCCGGTTCGGTCGCGGCGGCAAGCCTGGCCGCCAAAGGCGATATCAGCGTCGACACCGCATTGGTCGCGATCGCCGCCGCGCTCGGGTCCAACCTGCTGGTGAAAGTCGTGCTCGCCTTCACCGCCGGCGGGCGCCGCTTCGGGTTGGGGTTCGTCGCAGGCATGGCCGCCCCGACAGTGGTGTTCGGTGCGGCGCTGGCCGCCGCGGTCGTCTTCGGCTGAGCAGCGTGCCTCAGCGCTTGGTGCCACCTGCCGGGCTGCCGGCTGACGTTATGCCGCTGCGGTGGGGCGGACGTACCCGCGGCCAAACCGATCAAACGCGGGGCGGATGGTTTCCCAGGAACAAGGCAGAATCGGCCCGGTCAGCCGAACACGAAGTAGCGCAACCACACGTAGGGCACCGCGACCCCCACCGTCAACGCGGTCACAATCGCGCCTTTGCGGGTGAACTCCCAGAAGCTGATGGGGTATCCCTCCCGGGCTGCGATACCCAGCATCACGACGTTCGCACTCGCGCCGACGGCGGTGAGGTTGCCGCCGAAGTCCGCTCCGATCGCCAGCGACCACCACAGGGCTTGGCCGTGTACGGGATTGGCCACGGTCGCGGCGAGATCAGCGACCACCGGGCTCATCGTGGCGACGTACGGGATGTTGTCGATCACGCCCGATAACAGCGCCGAGACCAGCAGTATCGCCATCGCTGCCAACAACGGACTGCCGCCCGTTGCCGTCCCGGCGAATTCGGCCACCTGTGCGATGACCCCGGTCTTCACCAGTGCACCCACGAGAATGAACAGGCCCGCGAAGAACAGCAGCGTGTCCCACTCGACGCTGCCCAGGTAATGCCTGCGCTCGACGCCGGAGATGAGGATCAGAACGCCGGCCCCCAGCAACGCGACCACTGACGGCTCGACGTGAATCACCGAGTGCCCGATGAACGCGGCGAAGACCGCGCCGAGTACCACGCCGCACTTGACCAGTAGGCGCACATCCCGGATCGCCTCCCGCTCGTCGAGCGACATCACCTCAGCGACCCGGTCGGCTTCGACGGCAAACGAACCGCGGAACAATATCGGCAGTGTCGCCAGGAACACGGCGAGCGCTATCACCACCAACGGGGACACGTGGACCAGGAAGTCGTTAAACGACAAGCCCGCTCGGCTGCCGATGATGATGTTCGGCGGGTCGCCGATCAGAGTCGCGGTGCCGCCGATGTTGGAGGCGAACACTTCGGCGAGCAGGAACGGTACGGGGTTGATGGCCAACCGGTCGCACACCAGGAGCGTCACCGGCGCGATCAGCAGGACAGTGGTGACGTTGTCGAGCAAGGCCGATGCCGCGGCGGTGATCAAGGCCAGCAGGATCATCACCCGCAGCGGAGATCCCTTGGCCCGCTTGGCTGCCCAAATCGCGGTGTACTCGAAGACGCCCGTTTGCCGCAGGACACCGACGATCACCATCATGCCCAGCAGCAGGAAGATGACGTCCCAGTCGATCCCGGTCTCACGTGAATAGAAAATGTCATCGGAACCGACGGTCCCGATGGCCACCACAACGGCGGCTCCCCCGAGAGCCGCTTTGACTTTGTTGATCCGCTCGGTCGCGATCAGCAGATACGCCACGGCGAAGACGGCAAGGGCGACGACGGCCATCGGTTATCGTGTGCCCGTCGAGCTCAGTGAGTCCCCAGCGCGACTTCCAACAGTCGCGATGCGGTGATGACACCGACGAGTTGCTTGCCGGTCATCACCGCCACCAGCGGCGAGTGATCCCGGGCCATGATCGCGGCGACTTCCACAATCGTGTCGTCGGCGTCGACCGTCGGCATGTGCGGAGCCGACTTGGGCAGCACCTGCTGAACCGATTTCCCACCCAGTTTGTCCGCGATCCGGTCGGCCGCTTGTTCGCCCAGTACACCAGCCAGCGAGGGATCGTCCTGGATGTAGGCCGGAACCAGCAGGCGCACGACTTGCGACGCCGGAAGGATCGTCAGCGGGATGCCCTGCGCGTCGGTGACGACCAAACCCGGCAGTCGCTGTTCGGCCATCAAGCGCACCGCGTCCAGGGCAGCGGAATCCAATGCGACGACCGGAAATTGTTCGGCGATCTGCTTTGCGCGCACAAGAGAACGGTACGTCCTCGGCCGCCGCCGGTGCGCCAGTCACGCGGACTCCGGCGCTCTGCGGTCGGCAGCGGAGGGTTCACCGGGCTCCGGCCGGCCGGCCGGCAGATTGTCGGGCGGCTCGACGCGAAGCAATTTGGCCACCGGGACGTCGGTGGAGGAATGCAGCACGATCGACAGCGCGATTGTCACCGCGACGAGGTCGAAGACAAGCTGGTTGTCGGGAATGCCCGACTGCAGAGCGAGCAGCCCGTACACCACCGACGCGAACCCTTTGGGGCCGAACCAGGCCGCCGTGAGCCGCTCGCGCCGCGGCATCTTCGTGCGCAGCAGCGAAACCAGCAGTGACACCGGGCGAATCACCACAATCGCCACCACCGCCAGCAGCCAGCCCTGCCAACCCAGGTGCGACAGCCTTTCCGGGGTGATCAGCGCTCCGAAGACCAAGAGCGCCGCGAACTTCGTGAGCTCGGCCAACAGATCGCCGAACGGTTCAAACCGCTCGGCAGTCAGCGGGTCCAGCGTCGCCAGAGTCGAGCCTGCCGCGAACGCGGCCAAATAGGGATTGGCGTGGGTCAGGTGGCAGCCGGCGTAGACGACCACCGCTATGGCGACCGGCCCCAGCGGCTGCAGTCGCGGCTCGGCGGTGAGGACCTTGCTGCGCCAGGCCAGTGCCACCAGCGCGGCAATACCGAAGCCGAGGACCAGGCCCAGCGCGAGCTCTTCGAGAACCTCGGTCCAGTGCGAGCTCTCGTGTTTGGCGGTGGCGAGGAAGATCAGCACGAACGGCAGCGCCAGCCCGTCGTTGAGGCCCGACTCCACGTTCAGCAGCCGCCGCAATCGCAGCGGAATATCGGACCGACCCACCAGCGCGGCGGCGAACACCGGATCGGTCGGCGACAGAATCGCACCGAGGAGAAACGCGGTTGGCCAGTCCAGCCCCGCCAGCAAGTGCGCCGGAACGGCGATTCCCACCATCGTCAACGGCATCCCCAGCCCGAGAGCTCGCCCGGACAGCCGCCAATTCTCGCGCAGCGCACGCATATTGGCGCGCTGACCGTCGGTGAACAGGACGGTGAACAAGGCGATGTCCGCCAGAGCGGCGACCATGCCATGCCCGGGGCCCAGGTCGACGATGTCGAATCCACCCGGTCCGATCAACGCTCCCGCCACCAGGAACATCAACGCCGTGGACAGCACAGTCCTGGCTGCCACACCGGATAGCGAGACACTGATCAGCAGCACCACACCGAATGCCAGGACAAGTGCCACGCCTGAGTCTCCGTATCTTCGCTCGAGTCGACCGCCCGTCCGGGCGCGACTGCCGACCAGACTTCCCGGCACACCTTCGCGTAAAGATGCCGTAAAGGCCGGGAGCAGGCAACCGTGGGGGTACCACCGGCGCCAACCGGCAAACCGGGCACCCGAACACCGCCGCTGCCCGTGTGCCATCATTTTTGCGGGGTGAGGAGGAGTTTCGTGCGTTCTCAACGGTGTGTGGTGGTGGCCCTACTCACACTCGTTGCGGCGGGCCGCGCCACGCCGGCAGCGGCGGTCGCTGCCCCGATCGGGCGCCTCGACATCCCGCCACACTCCCCCCGTTTCCCGATCTACGCCGCCGACGCGCTCCAAGGGACAACGATGGCCGGCCGGGTGGCCGTGAGCAATCCGCACACCGGTGAGCATGCAGCCGAGCGGAACCCGTGGACCTGAACTCTCCCAACAGTTTTGCGGCCGTCGAGATAACCGATGCCGACGAAGCCGATGCCGACGGATTGGCTGAACTGGCAGCCGCCACCTTCCCGCTCGCCTGCCCGCCGACCTCGCCGCCGGCCGACATCACGGCCTTCATCACCGCGCATCTGTCGCGCGAGCGGTTCACCGAGTATGTCGCCGACCCGTCGCGCACCGTGCTCGCCGCCCGGGCCGCAGGTCGAATGGTCGGCTACGCCATGCTGATCGACGGGGTCGGTGCCGATCCCGACGTCGCGCAGGCAATCACCCCGCGCCCCGCGGTCGAGCTGTCCAAGCTTTATGTGCTGGCCGACAGCCACGGGTCGGGAATCGCTGCGGCGCTGATGGACGCCACGGTGAATCGGGCGGCCGGCGCCGGGGCCCGGTGCGTCTGGCTGGGCGTGAACCAGCGAAATATTCGCGCGCAACGGTTCTATGGCAAACATGGGTTCACCGTCGTCGGCACCAAGACATTTCCGATGGGGACACATACCGAACAGGACTACGTGATGGTGCGCCCGTTGTAATCTCGCGCCACGGAGTCGGCTTGGTCAACTAACCCGCTGGTTTGACGACGGGGCCGTAAGGTGAACCCGTTGGCTGATCACACCAGGCCGGATCTAGCCGAAAGGACGTTTGGTGGACGTTGGATCAGCTTCCGGCCCCGACGATCAAGTCGGTCACGACCTCGCCGAAGTCGATTGGGCGTCAACCCCGCTAGGACCGTCCGCCGACTGGCCGCAGAGCCTGCGGACCGCCGTCAGCATCGTGCTGTCCTCCCGGTTCTCCATGTGGATGGCCTGGGGCGCCGATCTCACGTTCTTCTGCAACGACGCCTACCGTCGCGACACGCTCGGCCGCAAATATCCGTGGGCGCTGGGCCGCCCCCTCAGTGAGGTCTGGGCCGAGATCTGGGACGATATCGGCCCGCGCATCGACCGGGTCCTGGCGACCGGCGAAGCCACCTGGGACGAGGCGCTCATGCTGTTCCTCGAGCGGTCGGGCTACCCCGAAGAGACCTACCACACGTTCTCCTATAGCCCCCTGCGTGACGACGCGGGCCACGTGGTCGGCGTGCTGTGCGTTGTCAGTGAGGACACCGACCGGGTGATCGGCGAACGGCGGATGGCCACGCTGCGGCACCTCGGATCGGACCCGTCGGTGGTGCGCACCGAGTCGGAGATGCTGGCGTTCGCGGGCCGCCAACTCGACCGCAACACCCTCGATCTGCCGTTCACTCTCACGTATCTGTTCGATGATGACGGGACCGCCCACCTCGCCGGAGCCAGCGGAATTGCCGCCGGTCATGCTGCGGCCCCGGCGGCACTGACCCGCGGCGGTTCAGGCATCTGGCCAGTCGACCAGCCCGCCTGCGGCGAATCGGTGGTCGTCGACCTCGTCGGTCCGGCGTTCACCGATCTGCCCGCCGGTGAATGGCCCAAACCGCCGAGCCAGGCGCTGGTGACGCCGCTGCTGGCCCAGGGCGGCGTCCCGTCCGGCTTCCTGGTCGCGGCGCTGAACCGCTACCGGCCGCTCGACGACGAGTACCGCGGATTCATCGATCTGGTCGCCGGGCACATCGCGACCGGCGTCTCCAGCGCCCGCAGCTACAGCGAGCAGCAGCGGCGGGCTGACGCACTGGCCCAGTTGGACCGCGCCAAGACGACGTTCTTCTCCAACATCAGCCACGAGTTCCGCACCCCGATCACGCTGATCCTGGGCCCGGTCGGCGAGCTGCGGGCCCACGCCGGCCTGGATGAACGTGCTCAGCAGGAACTCGACGTGATCCAGCGCAACGGCCTGCGGCTGGCCAAACTCGTCAACACCCTGCTGGACTTCTCCCGGATAGAAGCCAACCGGGTCCAGGCCCATTACGAGCCGGTCGACCTGGCCCAGGTGACCGCCGAACTGGCCAGCGTGTTCCGTTCGGCCATCGATCGTGCCGATCTCGAGCTGATCGTCGACTGCCGTCCCCTGGCCGAGCCGGTGTACCTGGATCGCGACATGTGGGAAAAGGTCATCCTCAACCTGCTGTCCAACGCGCTGAAATACACCTTCGCCGGATCGATCACGGTCCGGGTCACCCACGACGGCGACGAGGCCGTGGTGACCGTCGCCGACACCGGCATCGGCGTGCCCGCCGCCGAGATGCCGCGCCTGTTCGAGCGGTTCCACCGGATCGAGAGCGCCCGCGCCAGGTCCACCGAGGGCAGCGGCATCGGCCTGGCCCTGGTGAAGGAACTCGTCAGCCTGCACGGCGGCACCATCACTGCCGACAGCGTCGAGGACGCCGGCACCACCTTCACCATCCGGCTGCCGATCGGATCCGGGCATCTTCCCGCTGAGGCGCTCAGCCCGGCGGGCACCAACCGGTCGTCGAACATCGCCGAGCCGTACGTGCAAGAGGCATTGCGCTGGCTGCCCGACAGCGGCACCGGCGCCCTGACCGCCGTGCCCAACCCACCGTCGGCCGTCGAGTCACCGAGCCGTGTGCTGGTTGCCGACGACAACGCCGACATGCGTGAGTACCTGGTCCGGCTGCTGCGCGGCGCCGGATACCAGGTCGAGGAGGTCTCCGATGGCCAGCAGGCGCTGAACCGCATCCGAGCCGACCGACCGGATCTCGTGGTCAGCGACGTGATGATGCCCCGCCTCGACGGCCTGGCTTTGGTGGCCGCCCTGCGCAATGACCCGCACACCGTGGCGGTGCCCGTCCTGCTGCTGTCGGCGCGCGCCGGTCAGGAGGCCTCGATCGAAGGCCTGCAGGCGGGCGCCGATGACTATCTGGTGAAGCCGTTCGTCGCCGCCGAGCTACTGGCCCGCGTGCGGGCGAACATCGAGCTGGCCAAGCTTCGCAGCCACCACCTCCGGTGGCGGACCGCGCTGGTCGAGTCCCTGCAGGAGGCGTTCTTCGTCTGCGACGAAGTAGGTGCCGTCATCGAGATGAACAAGGCCTTCACCGACATTCTTGGCTACGGGCCCGAGGACCTGCCCTACGACCCGGTCCACCCGTGGTGGCCGGACGCCGAAACCCAGCCTGAGGCCAATGCGCAGATCGTGGATGCGTTCGCCGCCATCCCCGATCAACCGCACGGCAGCTACACCGTGCCGGTCAATCACCGGGACGGGCATCGGGTCTGGATCACCGCCAACATCGCGCACGCCCAGGACCCGGCGACGGGCCGCAGCGTCATGGTCGGCACATTCCGAGACGTCACCGCCGAGCACTACAGCGTTCAACGTCAGACCGCCCTTGCCACACTGAATCAGCAACTGGCACAGGCAGATGCGGTGGATGACGCACTGCATGGGGCGTTGGAGCAAGTCCGCGGGCAGTGGTCGGCCCGGCGAGTGCTGGCGGCGATGTTCCCGGGTGGCGGCGGCGCGACCGGGCCGAGATCGGGACATCCCGATTTCGCCGGTGACGCCGATGAGGCACAGTGGGCTGCCCTGGCACCGGAGGCCCGAGAGCACATCATCGAACTCGGCAGCAGCGGCAACTTGCTCACGCCCGACACCAGCATCGCCGGGTCGGCCGGCATCGCACTGCAACATCCGCGCGGCACCCTGGTCATCTGGATCGAACTCCCCGCGGAAAGACCGTTCACCCCTGAAGACATGACGCTACTGACCGTGCTCAGCGGCCGCCTCGGACAGGGTTTGCAGCGCGTCCACCAACTTGACCAGCAGCGGGAAACCGCACTGGCACTGCAACATTCGATCCTGGGTCCGGACGATCTGCCTGCTGGATTCGCGGTGCGCTACCAGCCGGCGTCCCACCCGCTGCAGGTGGGTGGCGACTGGTATGACGTGATCGCGCTCGACGACAGCCGGATCGCCCTGGTCGTCGGCGACTGCGTCGGACACGATCTGAGCGCAGCGACGGTCATGGGACAGCTGCGCAGCGCCTGTCGCGCACTACTGCTCGAAAGATCAAGCCCAGCAGCAGCTTTGGCCGGACTGGACCGTTTCGCCGCGCGACTTCCCGGCGCGCGGTCCACCACCGCCTTCTGCGCGATCCTGAATCCCGCCACAGGTGAGCTGGTGTACTCCAGTGCCGGCCACCCACCACCGATCCTGGTGTGTCCGGATGGCTCCACCACGCTGCTCGAGGGCGGCCACTCCGTCGCGCTGGGTATCCGACCTGACCGGGAACGCCCCCAGACCGCGGTGACCCTGCCCCCGCAGGCCACCCTGCTGCTGTACACCGACGGCCTGGTCGAGCGCAGGCGTCGCTCGCTCGACGACGGAATAGAGCAGGCCGCCAACCTTATTCGCGACGACAGCGCCCTCGACCTCGACCCATTGGCCGACCAGATAATGACAAGCCTGGCACCGCCAGGCGGATACCAGGATGACGTCGCCTTGCTGATCTACCGACACCCGAAACCACTGGAAGTGACGATCCCCGCCGACCCGCTGCACCTGGCACCGGCCCGCGCTGCTCTGCGGGACTGGTTGACGTCGGCCGGGATCGACCACGACCAGGCGCAGGACGTCCTCGTCGCCGCCGGCGAGGCCGTCACGAACGCCATCGAGCACGGGTACCGCCACGGCGCGGGCGGCACGATCACCCTGCAGGCCACCTCCGAAGTCGATCTTCTGCGCCTGACCATCTCCGACGCCGGCTCGTGGAAGCCGAAGGAGACCGGTTACACCCACCGTGGCCGTGGCATCCAGATCATGGAAGCGTTGATGGAGGATGTCTCGATCCTCCCCGACGAAAGCGGCACCGTCGTGCGCCTGTCGACCAGGATCCGCCGATGAGCACCCCGCTGACAGTTCACGTCGAACGAGCCGCCGACGGCCAGCTGGTGCTGCGGGCTTCCGGCGAGATCGACGCCAGTAACGTGGCCGACTTCGCCGAGGCGCTCAATGCCGCGGTCGACGGTGGCAGCGACCTCAACGTGGATCTGACCGCGGTGGACTATCTGGACAGTGCCGCTATCAATGCCCTTGTCCCCCACGCCGAATCGCTACAGATCATCGCAAACCCGCTACTGATGCGGGTGCTGACGGTGAGCGGCCTGGCCGAACTCGCCAAGATCCGGCCTGCAGCCGAACCCGGCGACTGACGCCGGCTTTAGAGCCCGCCCGGACTCGTCAGGGCCAGCAGTCGGGACGTCGCGCGAAGGTATTTCTTGCGGTACCCGCCTGCCAGCATCTCGTCGGAGAAAATGGTGTCGAGTTTGGCGCCGGAGGCCACCACCGGGATGCCCGCGTCATAGAGCCGGTCGGTGAGAGCCACCAGTCGCAACGCCACATTCTGGTCGTCGATCGGGTGGACGCCGGTGATGTACACGCACGCAACCCCTTCGACCAGAGTGAGATAGCGCGACGGGTGCATGGTCGCCAGATGCGCGCACAGTGCATCGAAATCGTCGAGGGTCGCGCCGGGCTGCGCGGCCGCCCTGGCCGCCACCACCTCGTCGGTGAGCGGGTCCGGCGCCGGCGGCAGGCCGCGGTGCCGGTAGTCCGGGCCTTCGATCCGAACCGTAGTGAAAATGCTTGCCAGCGTGTTGATTTCGCGCAGGAAATCCTGGGCGGCAAAGCGCCCCTCACCGAGTTGCTCGGGCAACGTGTTGGACGTCGCGGCGATCGAGACGCCGCGCTCCACGAGCTGAGACAGTAGCCGCGAAATCAGGGTGGTGTTGCCCGGGTCGTCGAGTTCGAACTCGTCGATGCACACGACCACATAGTCGGCGAGCAGATCGATGCACTCGACGAACCCGAACACCCCGGCAAGCTGGGTCAGCTCCCCGAAGGTGGCGAACGCCTTGGGATGCCCGGCCGAGTCGGGCAGTTGCCGATACGACGACGCCAGCAGATGGGTCTTGCCCACGCCGAAGCCGCCGTCGAGATAGATACCGGTGCCGGGCACGGTGTCGCGCTTACCGAACAGCTTCTTCTTTCCTGCCCGCCGACGAAGGGCCTCGTCGCAGAACGCCTGGCAGGCGTCCACTGCCGCGGCCTGAGTGGGCTCGCCGGGGTCGGGCCGATAGGTCGTGAAGCTGGCACCCGCGAACGTGGGCGGCGGGACGAGTTGGGCGATAAGCCGATCCGGGGACACCGTCGGGTGCCGGTCGACGAGGCGGTCCATGACACAAACCCTATCGACGTGCTGCAATCGTTCCCATGGCCGACCCGAGCTCGAACGACCCGGATGGGACGTACTTCACACTGCTGGGTGGCGCCGTCGACGTCGTCGATGACGACCGGCTCTACGAGCTCTACGCCTACCCTGCTGTCGCGCAGAGGTGCGTGGTCCGCGGCAACATGATCGCCAGTCTCGACGGCGGCGCCGCCACCGAGGGCACCTCGGGAGGGCTTGGCGGCGCCGGTGACCGGCGACTGTTCCGGGTGCTGCGCGAACTGGCCGACGTCATCGTCGTCGGTGCGGGCACCGCGCATGGCGAGGGCTACTCGGGTGCCCAGATGACCGTCGCGCAGCGCGGCAACCGGCAGCACCGCGGCCAGGGCGAGGTCCCGCCGATCGCGCTGGTCACCCGCTCCGGCCGAGTCGACAACGACTGGCCGGTGCTGACCCGCACCGAGGTGACCCCCCTGGTGCTCACCTGTGCCGACGTCGCGGCGGACACCGGCACCCGGCTGGGCGGCGCGGCGGAGGTGATCGCCTGCTCGGGCGACGACCCGGCCGAGGTGGACCCGGCCGTCGCGCTTGCCGCGCTGGCCGAGCGTGGATTGCGCCGGGTGCTCTGCGAAGGCGGACCCACGCTGTTGGGCACGTTCATCGACCACGGCCTGCTCGACGAGCTGTGCCTGACGACCGCCCCGATGCTGGTCGGCGGCGAGGCACCGCGGATCGTGGGCGGCTCCGGTCAGGTGCTGACCCCGCTGCGCCGCACGCACCTGATGTCGGACGTCGAGGGCTATCTCTACGGGCGCTACACGCGCGTCGGCTGAGCAGTCCGCACCGGCGGTGTCGCTAGGGTGGTGGGCATGCGCGATCGTCGGGTCTGGGCCTCCCAGGCCATCGTCAGCCTCGGCACCGCGGCGCTGACTGTTCTGCTGTCCGGATGTGCCCCGTGGCTGGCCGCCAACCCGCAGTTCGCCAGCGACAAGGCGCACAACCCGACGGGCCCGACCACCACCAATCCCGCCGGCGGACCGCCGGCCATCGCAGCACCCAAGAACGACCTGGGCTGGAAAGACTGCACATCGAAGGTGTTCGGTGACGCGGGGACCCCGCCCGCGCCCGGCGTGATCCTCGAGTGCGCAAGCTATGACGCCGACCTCGACCCGATCGCCGGGGCCACCGGCACGGTGAGCATCGGTGTGGTGCGCGCCCGCTCGGTGCAGACCCCACCCGACGCCGGGCCGCTGGTGTTCACCACCGGAACCGACATCCCGTCGTCGATGCAGCTGCCGGTGTGGCTGTCCCGGTCCGGCGCCGACGTCCTCAAGAGCCATCCCATCGTCTCCGTGGACCGCCGCGGCATCGGCATGTCCAGCCCGGTGGACTGCCGCGACTCGTTCGACCGCCAAGAGATGCGCGACCAGGCGCAGTTCGAGTCCGGCGACGACCCGGTCGCCAACCTCGGCGCGATCACCATGACCGCGACGACGAGCTGCACCGACACCATCGCGCCCGGCGACTCCGCCTACGACAACGCCCGCGCCGCCGAGGATCTCGAACGGCTGCGCAGCACCTGGGACGTGCCTGCGCTGGCGCTGATCGGTGTCGGCAACGGCGCGCAGATCGCCCTGGCCTACGCGGGTTCCCACCCCGACAAGGTGGCCCGGCTGGTGCTCGACTCCCCCGTGCCGCCCGGCGTCAACGCCGAAGCCGCGGCCGAGGAACAGGTCAAAGGTCAGCAGGCCGCCCTCGACGCGTTCGCCCAGCAGTGCGTGGCGGTCAACTGCGCGCTCGGGCCCGACCCGAAGGGCGCCGTCGACTCGCTGCTGGCGGCGGCCAGGGCGGGCCGCGGCCCCGGCGGGGTGTCGGTGGCGGTACTGGCCAACGCGATCGTCACCGCGCTCGGCTACCCGAGCGGGGACCGCATCGGCAGCACCGTGAGCCTGGCCAACGCCCTCGCCGCCGCCCGCGGCGGTGACGCCAACCAGCTGAACAGTCTGATCAACCGGGCCGAGGCGATGCGCGACAGCGACGGCCAGTTCATCAACTCCTGCAGCGACGCCCTGAACCGCCCGACGCCGGACCGGGTGCGTGAACTCGTCGTCCAGTGGGGCAAGCTCTACCCGCAATTCGGCACCGTCGGCGCACTCGATCTGGTGAAGTGCCTGAACTGGCCGAGCGGCGCCGCCCCCAAAGAACCCAAGGACCTGAAGGTCAACGTGCTGCTGCTGGGTGTGCAGAACGATCCGATCGCCGGCAACCAAGGGGTGCCCGCGTCTTCGGCCACCATCATCAACGCCGGCGCGGCCAGCAAGCGGGTGATGTGGCAGGGCATCGGGCACGGCGCCAGCATTTACACGGCCTGCGCGCTGCCGCCCATGATGAGCTATCTGGACAGCGGGAACATGCCGCCCACCGACACCTACTGCCCCGCCTGAGCATCTGACCCGTCCGGCCGGTGTACGGTGCGACCGTGGCGCTAGCTGACTCATCGCGATCCGGCCTGCTGGCCGCATTTCGCCCCCGGACCAGCCCACCCACCACCGCAGCGGTCCTGCGTTCGGTGCTGTGGCCGATCGCGATCATGTCGATCATCCACCGCAGCTACGTGCTGTCGTCCAACGGCTACATCACCGACGACTTCGGCCCGGTGTACCGCGCGGTGTCGAATTTCCGGCGCGGCCTGGACATCTACAACGAGCACTTCGACTACGTCGACCCGCACTACCTGTACCCGCCGGGCGGCACCCTGCTGATGGCACCGTTCGGCTATCTTCCGGTGTTCGCCTCGCACAACTGGTTCGTGTTCTTCAACACCCTGGCGATGATCATCGCGGCCTGCCTGCTGGTTCGGCTGTTCAGGTTCCCGCTGTCCTCGGTGGCGCTGCCCGCGCTGCTGCTGGCCATGTTCTGCACCGAGTCGGTGACCAACACGCTGGTGTTCACCAACGTCAACGGCTGCATCCTGCTCTGCGAGGTGTTGTTCTTCCGCTGGATGCTCGACGGCAAGGTCAACCATCAGTGGCTGGCGGGTGTGGTGATCGGGTTGTCGCTGGTGGTCAAGCCGGTGCTCGCCGTGCTGCTCCTGCTGCCGCTGCTCAACCGGCAGTGGCGGGTGCTCGTGGCCGCGTTCGTGGTGCCGCTGGTGTTCAACGTCGCGGCGTGGCCGCTGGTGGCCGACCCGATGAATTTCGTGCGGCGCACCCTGCCCTACATCCTCTCGACGCGCGACTACTTCAACAGCTCAGTGCTGGGCAACGGCGTGTACTACGGCCTGCCGATGTGGCTGATCGTGGTGCTGCGGCTGCTGTTCCTGGCGCTGGCGGTGGCCAGCCTGTGGCTGCTGCACCGCTACTACCGCGAACGCGACCCGCTGTTTTGGATGCTCACCTCGTCGGGTGTGCTGCTGATCGCCTCCTGGCTGGTGCTGTCACTGGCCCAGGGCTACTACTCGATGATGCTGTTCCCGTTCCTGATGACGGTCGTCCTGCCGAATTCGGTGGTGCGCAACTGGCCGGCCTGGCTGGCCACCTACGGGTTCCTGACGATGGACCGCTGGCTGATGTGGCGCTGGCCGACGACGGGGCGCTTCCTGGAGTACATGAAGATCACCTACGGCTGGTCGCTGATGCTGATCGTCGTGTTCTGCGTGCTGTACTTCCGCTACGCCGACGCCAAGGCAGAGAACCGGCTGGCCGACGGTATCGATCCGCCGTGGATGCGCGAACCCCGGGCCGACGCCGCGGGTACCGTGAACGCATGAGTTCCATTCCCGCCCCGAAGCTGGAACTGACCGACGACGAGTGGCGCAAGCGGCTGAACCCGGCTGAATACGCCGTGCTCCGCGAGGCCGGCACCGAGCGTCCGTTCACCGGCGAGTACACCGACACCAAGACCGAAGGCATCTACGCCTGCCGGGCCTGCGGCACCGAATTGTTCCGCAGCACCGAGAAATTCGAATCGCATTGCGGCTGGCCGTCGTTCTTCGACCCGTCGCATTCCGAAGCCGTCATCTTGCGTCCGGACGACACCCTCGGAATGCACCGGGTGGAAGTCCTGTGCGCGAACTGCCACAGCCACCTCGGTCACGTGTTCAGCGGTGAGGGCTACCCGACCCCGACCGACCAGCGCTACTGCATCAATTCGATTTCGCTGACACTGGTGCCCACGGAGGATTAGCGAGCATCGCGAGCAGCCGTTCGAACGGCACCGGCGGGCTGAAGTAGTAGCCCTGCCCGACATCGCACCTGTATTCGCGTAACTGCGCCAGCGTTTCGGCGTCCTCGATCCCTTCCGCGACGGTGGCCAGTCCCAGTTCGTGAGCGAGGTTGATCACCGCCCGAACGACCACTGCCGCACGGGGATCCGACGTTATCGGCGCGATGAAGCGACGGTCCAGTTTGACATGATCGATGGGCAGATCGCGTAGATACGACAGTGCCGAGTAGCCACTGCCGAAGTCATCGACGGCGATCTGGACCCCCTTGGCGCGAAGGTCGCGCAAGACGCGGGTGGCGTGCTCCAGGCCCTCCAACACCACATCCTCGGTGATCTCGACGATCAGAGCGGACGCGGCAAGTCCACGGTCTCGCAGCGCATCTGACACGGTGGTGGCCAGCCGGGTGGTGCCCAGCGACGGCGCGGACACGTTCACCGCGACCGGAATGGCGAACCCCGCATCGTGCCAGAGCCGAGCGTCGTCAAGGGCTCGCCTCACCACATGGTCGGTGACGGCTCCCATCAGCCCATGCCGACGAACCAGTGGCAGGAACGCATCAGGACTGAGCACCCCGCGCTCGGGATGCGGCCAGCGCACCAACGCCTCGGCCGCAACGATGTCAGACGTGCGGAGGTCGAGCTTGGGCTGATAGACCAAAGTGAGCTGACCCTGGTCGATCGCTCGCCGCAGCTCACCGAGCAGCCGGACCGCAGAGCCACGGGCGCCGGTGGCGTCGCTTCGCGGTACAGGCGGCGCGACGCCGGCGGCGAAGAAGTCGGCCTCCATCTCGGCGGTGAACGTGTGCACTCCCGCGACGCGGGACGTCTTGGCCGCGTCCAGCGCAATGTCCGACCGCTTCAGCAGCTCCGCTGCACTGACTTCCGGATCATCGTTGTCGGCCACCGCAAGGCCGACGCTGGCCCGGACCATCAGCTCCTGCCCGTCCACGGCGAACGGGAGGTCGAACGACTCGGCGACTCGGTGGGCGATGACGTGTGAATGGTCCTCGCGGCCCTCGATGAGAACCGCGAACTCATCACCGCCGACGCGGGCCACGGTGTCGCCGGTCCGGACGACGGTGAGGATCCGCAAGCCCACGAGGTTGAGTAGTTCGTCGCCGGCGTGATGGCCGAACGTGTCGTTGACCATCTTGAATTCGTCGACGTCGAGCACCATGATGCCCACCGATACTCCGTCGCGCTGGCGCAACTGCATCGCGTGAGAGACCCGGTCGTGGAAGACAGCGCGGTTTGCCAGACCTGTCAGCGGATCCCGAAGTGCCTGCTGCGAGACTGCCGCGAACAAACTTCGGTTCTCGCCCACCACGATCAGCTGCCTGGCCAGAAACGCCGCAATCAATAACGCTCCCGCGACCATCAACGGTCCTCGCAGCACAGGTTTCGAGACTTCGGTGAACATCATCACCACCGCCGCCGCGGCCACCGGGACGAACGGCAGGAACACCGCAGCCCGCGACGGCAACGTGGCCTGGGCAGCGTGGCCGTAGGTGCGCGACCGTCCCGAGACGGCTGCTGCGATGTACAGCATCAAGGCGCCGAGCCAGCCGACCATGACCACCGGAATCTGTGAAGCCTTCTGCGCTGCAAAGAGATACACGATGGCATCGTTGGAGAGGGCCAGGACGAGGCTCGCCAGCGCAACCAGGCCTATCGTCAGGCGCTGATCAGGTTGCGCGGCCAGCAATACCAACAAGGCAACCGTCATCGTCACCGCGTCGAGCATCGGGTAGGCCATCGACGCGGTAAGGGGTATGGATTCCGCGATGCGACTGCGGTGAATGTCGTCGAGCGCCCCGGCCCACACCATCAGCACGAGCGAGCTCGCGACCACGACACCGTCGAGCAGAAACCGCAGACGCGACATCCTGCTCAGGCCGGTCGGCACCAACAACAGCAGAGCAGCGCACGCTCCGGCGGGCAGCACCACCCGCACCATGTCCGCACCGGCGAAGAACGCGATGTTGCGACCGGACAACGCCACCCAGGTTCGCATGCCCATTCCGAGGGCAAAGGCACCGAGGCCCGCTGCCAGCGCCCACCATGCCGCACGGACATGCCCGGCCGTCGAGGTCGCCGTTCGGACCGCGGCGGCGGTAGCCACCACGGCGGTGAATGTCAGCGCCAGTTTGAGAGCAGTGACGGCCGAAGCGCTCGGAAATTGCCAGAGCCCCAGGGCTACAAGAGCCACGACGCTTACACCGAGGCTCAGGACAAGGGGCGGCCTGGCAATGCCGTGCACCCCGACCAACATGCCCCCAGCGTCGCGAAGGATCGGACGAATTCAGGACTTACGGTAGCAAACCATGGCCGTCAATTTGGGCAACGAACCTCAGGACATCGGATGAGCCACGTGTAGCCACGGCTTCGCCGCCGCCAGCAATCCGTCCGGCGACAGTGGCGGGCTGTAGTAGAAGCCCTGCCCGACGTCACAGCCACAAGCCTTGACCATCGCCGCGGTTTCGGCGTCCTCGACGCCCTCCACCACCACCAACAGGTCCAGCACATGGGCAAGGTCGACGACCGCACGCACCACCGCCGCGGCGCGTTCGTCGGCCGAAATCGGTGCAATGAAGCTGCGGTCCAACTTCACTTCGTCGATCGGCAGGTCCCGCAAGTAAGACAGCGCCGAGTATCCACTGCCGAAGTCATCGATGGCTATTCGAATTCCACTGCGCCGCAATTCATTCAAGACAAGACGGGTCCGCTCGGTGCTGTCCAGGAAGAGTTCTTCGGTGATCTCCACCGCCAAGGCCGACGGCGGCAAGTGGTGATCGGCAAGTGCCTTGGCGATCGTGGCAGGCAGCCCGACGTTCGCCATCGACGGCGCGAACAGATTGACCGCCACCGGAATATCGGCGCCGGCCCGATGCCAGACCGCTGCGTCGTCAAGGGCCTGGCCGATGACCATCTGGGTGACCGACCCCATGAGCCCGTGGCGTCGCACCAGCGGCAGGAACGACTCGGGGCCCAATACGGAGCCGTCTGGCTGCGGCCAGCGCAGAAGGGCCTCGACCCCGACGATCAGCCCGGTCTTCAGATCGAATTTCGGCTGATAGACCAGAGTGAGTGCCGCCTCGTCGATCGCTACCCGGAGTCTGCCCAGCAACTGGATCGCCCCGGCCGCCCCCAGTCCGGAAGGCGGGGCCGCCGGACCGAACAGCCTCTTGTCGTCCGCTTCGGTCAGCAACTGCATCTCCGGGGAGTACGTCTGCACCACCCGAGCCCGTGACCGCTTGGCGGAGTACATCGCGGTGTCGGCCCGGTGCAGCAGCTCGTCGGCGGTCAGATCCGGCTCGCCCGACTCGGCAAGTGCGAGTCCGACACTCGGGCGCATCAGCAGCTCGTGGCCGCTGAGGACGAACGGCTCCTCGAAGGCCTCGACAACCCGGTTGCCGACCAGCTCTGCGACGTCGTTGCCCCCCTCGACGAGGATCGAGAACTCGTCGCCCCCGAGCCGGGCCACCGTGTCACCCGGCCGGACGCAGCGACGCAGCCGCTGCGCGACGCCCACCAGCAGGTCGTCACCCATCAGATGGCCGAGGTGGTCGTTGACGAGCTTGAACTCGTTGAGGTCCACCGCCAGGACCGCGAGCGAAACACCGTCCCGCTCATGGAGGTGCATCGCGTGGCCGAGGCGGTCGCTGAACAACGCGCGATTGGCCAGCCCGGTGAGTGGGTCGTGCAGCGCCTGGTCGGCGACCGTGGCCACCAGCAGACGATTCTCCTTCACCGCGAGGAACTGACGGCCCAGAACAGTCACCACCAGAATGCTTGCCACGATCAGCACCGGCCGCGATTTCAGATCCGGGACCGGTTGCGCCGCGGCCACCACCCCGGCGACCAACAAGGGCGTGTACGGCAGCCACACCGATGCCCAGCCCGGCAGTACGAACGAGTTGCGCCGCTTGCGTTTACTTTCATGGGCCGCGGACGCCGCAACGCTGATGAGCAGCAGGCCCGCCGCCCAGCCGATGTCGATGACGCTGCCAGAACTGTAGGAGCCCGTCGCCGAGAGATACGCAAAACCGCTGTCCGCCAGCGCGAAACAGGCCAGGCCCGCCGTAAGCAGGGTCAACGACAACCGGTGCTGGCCGCTCGACCTGACCAGCGCCACGCCGGCCACCGTGAGGATGATGATGTCGGACAACGGATATGCCAGCGAGATGACGAAGCCGAGCTGGTCCGACGTGTAGGACTGATAGAGCGGGTGCAGGATCGTCACCCAACTCACCAGGAACAGCGAGCCTGCCATGATCACACCGTCGAGGAACAACCGTGCTCGCGACTGGCCGGTGTCCTCAGCGGGAAGCAGCAGCAGGGCGGCACAGGCGCCCACCGGCATCACCAGGAACGCCACGTCGGCGATCGACGGGAATGGCGGCTGATGCAGATGGACCTCGTAGAAGGTCCAGATCGCCTCGCCCACAGTCCATCCCAGCAAGCCGACGGTCATCGATGCCCACGCCAACCGCCGACGTCCCCACAGCGACCGCGCCGCCAGGGCGGAGAACGTGACCGCCGGGATCGCCAGCGCCAGAAGCGCGAAATCGTCGACGACGGTCAATGTCGGGCCATGCAGCCAGCCGCTCAGGATGACGACGACGAACACGACAAACACCACAACTGCCCCGACCGCGACGCGAGAAGCCTTGGGCATCGTGGCACCCTCCCCCGTGGCCGCCGGCACCATATGACGGCCGGCGTCAGCATACCTACCGCATCAGCTCGATGTGGGGCACATCGGACTCTGACCAGTGGCAGGAGCCGTATCGCAGTGAGCAACCCGAAGCCCGGCAGGTGGCGTCGCGGTCACACTTCTTCAGGATGTCGCGCAGCCTGTCGGCCGTCAGTGGCGGGCTGAAGTAGTAGCCCTGGCCGATGCTGCAGCCGTGTTCACGCAACCACTCGGCAGTGGTGGCGGTCTCGATTCCTTCGGCGACCGTGGTGAGGCCGAGTTCATTGGCCAGGTTGATGACTGCCCGCACCACTGCGGATGCCCGTTGATCGGCAGGGATCGGCGCGATGAAGTTGCGGTCGAGCTTGACTTCGTCGACGGTGAGGTCGCGCATATAGGACAACGCCGAATAACCGCTGCCGAAATCGTCAATTGCGATTCGAATCCCGAACTCCTGCAACTGATTCAACACCGTCTTGGTGCGTTCCATGTGATCGAGGAACAGGTCCTCGGTGATCTCGACGGTCAACTGCGACGGACTCAGGCCGCGATCGGACAGCGCCTTGGCGAACTTGCCGGGCAAGCGTAGATCGGCCATCGACGGTGCGAACATGTTGACCGCGATCGGAACCTCGAGGGAGTCTTCGCGCCAGCGCACGACATCATCGAGGGCCTGGTTCACCACCAGATCCGTGATCGACCCCATCAGCCCATAGCGGCGGACCAGTGGAAGAAACTCATCGGGCGAGAGCAGGCCACGCTTGGGATGCGGCCAGCGCACCAGGGCCTCCACCCCCATAATCGACGCGGTATTCAAATCGAACTTCGGCTGGTACACCAGCGTCAGCTCGAATTGATCGATGGCCTGACGCAGCTCGCCGAGCAACCGGACGGTACTGGCGCCGCTGCGGGATGCCGGCATCGGCCCGCTGGCGAACACGTCGCCGTCGGATGTCTCAGCCAGCAGCATTTCCGCGTTGAACGGGTGCACGCCGCCGGTACGGGACCGCTTCGCCGAGTACATGGCGATGTCGGCCCGCTTGAGCAGATCCTCGGGCAGCAGATCGGGTTCGTCCTGTTCGGCGACCGCCAACCCGATGCTGGGCCGGATCAGCAAATCCTGTCCGTCGACGATGAACGGCTCGTCGAAGGCCTCGACGACCCGGTGGGCCACCAGTTGCGACTTGTCCACCCGGCCCTCGATCAACACCGCGAACTCGTCACCGCCGAGGCGTGCCACCGTGTCACCGGCCCGCACGCTGGCGACGATGCGTTCGGCGACCAGGCTGAGCAGTTCGTCACCGACCGGGTGGCCCAGGGTGTCGTTGACGACCTTGAAATCGTCGAGATCCATGACGAGAACCCCGATCGAGAGTCCGTCGCGCTGGCGTATCTGCATCGCGTGACTCAGTCGGTCCCGGAAGACGATACGGTTGCCGACGCCGGTGAGCGGGTCACGCAGAGCCTGGTCTGCGACCGTCGCCAGCAAGCTGCGGTTCTCGCTCATCACCAGCAGCTGGCGAGCGCTGAACGCGAGCAACAGCATGAGCCCGATCACCGGTATCGGCCCCGCCTTGAGGTCTGCTGGCGATTGGGTGAACACCGCCGCACTGGCCAGTATTACCGGCACAAAGGGCAACCAGACCGATGTCCACGAAACAGGTTGCACAGCAACGGCTTCGCGATGGACGAATCCCTGGCCGCTGATGGCGGCGGCGATGAACAGCACGAGCCCGACCAGCCATCCGGGGTATATCAGCGCAATACCCGTCGGCTGTTGTATCGCCGTGAGATAGACGAATGCACCGTCGGAGATCGCGATACCCGCCATGCCCGCCGTCACCAGCGCCAGAGTCCGGCGCTGGCCACCGTGCGCGCGGGCCACCACCAGGACGCCGATGGTGAGGACAGCCGCATCCAGCACCGGGTAACCGGCCGAGACCGCCACGTTCATCCGGTCGCCCGGATCTGACTTCCAGACCTGATCGAGCACGGCGACCCAGCCGACAATGGCGAAGGATCCGGCGACGACGAGCGCATCGAGGACCAACCTCGTCCGCGAGGTACGACTGAACCCCGAGGACAGCAACAACAACGCAATCGCGGTGGCGATCGGCAGTACCAGATACGCCAGGTCGGCCACCGACGGGAACGGGTTCTCGAAGTCGATCAGTCGGTAGATGAACCAGAGAACAGCACCAAGTGTGAACGAACCGAGCCCAATTGCCATGGCGACGAAGGCGATTCGCATTCGGCCGCGGCCAGTCCGCGCTGTGATGGCCGTAGCCACCGTCGCAACGGCGGCGAGCGAGGTCATCAGGTTGTCAACGGCGGTGACGAGCGAGAACCGCGACCCGCTCAGGAGTCCGATGAGGGCCAATGCGATAAAGCATGCGGCAACGCCGACGATCAACGCGATCGTCCGCCTCGCCCTCAGCCCTGTCACCCGGGCCCCCGATCGTGTCGGCCGTGCAGAACTCACGGTCACGCAATCGTAGCGAACTTCAACCCCCTGAGCGGGCAGTACGCGGGCTCGTTTGCTAGGGCAGTTTGGCGACCAATTCCTCAACGCCGATCCGCGGACCGGTGAAGAACGGGACTTCCTCGCGCACGTGCCGACGGGCTTCAGTGGCGCGCAAGTCGCGCATCAGGTCGACAATGCGGTACAGCTCAGGAGCTTCGAACGCCAGAATCCATTCGTAATCGCCGAGCGCGAAGGCAGGAACGGTATTGGCGCGCACGTCCTTGTAACTGCGGGCGGCCATGCCGTGGTCGGCCAGCATCTTGCGGCGGTCCTCGTCGGGCAGCAGATACCAGTCCAGCGAACGCACGAAGGGGTAGACGCAGACGTAATTGCCCGGCTCCTCACCGGCCAAAAATGCCGGTATGTGGCTCTTGTTGAATTCCGCGGGCCGGTGCAGGGCGACGGCGCTCCACACCGGGGTGACGGCCCGGCCCAGGGTTGTGGTGCGGCGGAAGTCGTTATAGGTCGCCTGCAGGGACTCGATGCGCTCGGCGTGCGTCCAGAACATGAAGTCGGCGTCGGCACGCAGCCCCGCCACGTCGTAGATGCCGCGCACAACGACCCCGTTGTCCTCCTGCTGTTTGAGGAAGGTCGCCGTCTCGTCGGCGACAGCGGCGCGGGCTTCCTCGTCGAAGCCCAACTCGCCCGGTTCCGCCGCGAAGGTCGAGAACATGACGTAACGGATCGTGGCGTTGAGCTCGTCGAAGTCCAGTTTGGCCATGGCACCCATCGTGCCACGCGGTGGTTCGCCTATCGGCGGATGGTGGCGGCCACCACAGCCTCCGCCGCACGGCCGGCCACGCCGACACAGGCCGGCACCCCGATGCCGTCGAGATAGTTGCCCGCGATCGCCAGGGTGGGCGGCAACCCGGCGCGCAGCCCCGCGGCCAGCTCGCGATGCCCCGGCGAATATTGCGGCATCGCGTCCAGCCACCGGTGCACCCGCACATCGACCGGATCGACCGAGATCCCGAACACCGTCGACACATCGTCCAGCGCCCAGCTCTGCAGTTCGGTGTCCGACGTCGCGCGCGCCAGATCGTCACCGAAACGACCGAACGACAACCGCAACAACTCGGCGTTGCCGCGCGAACCCCACTTGCGGGTCGACAGCGTGATCGCCTTGGCGTGCAAGCGTTCTCCGGTGGCGACCAGGACACCGGACTGCGCGGGCAGGGGTGTCCCACCAGGGACGGCCAGTGCCAGCACCGCCGCCGAGGCGACCGGGATCCGGGCTGCCGCCGCGCCGGCAGCAGGGGCCACGTCGGCCATCAGCGGCGCGAGCCGCGGGGCCGGAACCGCGACGATCACCCCGTCGGCACCCCACTGTCGGCCGTCGTCATCGCGCAGGCTCCAGCCGGTCCCGTCGCGCGCAATGTGCTGGATCGACGTCTGCACCCAGTTCAGCCTGCTGCACTGCACCAGCGCGTCGAGCAGCACCTGGTAGCCGCCGTCGATGGCGCCGAATACCGGGCCCTGTGTGCTGCCCGGCAGTGCGCGGCGGCCGGCGTCGGTGAGGCTGGGGGCGCCGGCGTCAAGAGCGGCGGCCACCGTCGGCACCGCGGAGCGGATACCGATGGTGGCCGCCGAACCGGAATAGACGCCGGACAGCATCGGGTCGACCGAGCGCGCGACGACCTGGTCGCCGAATCGGTCGGCGACCACGGCGCCGACCGCCGGGTCGGAGCCCGGCTGCCAGCGCAGTGGCCGGGCGGGCTCGGCGGCGATTTTCGCGATCGTCGCATCGTCGACCAGGCCGGTCACCGACGCGGCTGAGGTCGGGATGCCGTTGACGGTGTCGGCAGGCAACGGATGCAGGCGGCCCTGGCTGTAGATGGTGGGACGCACCCCGGTGGTGCTGATCTGGCGACCGGCCAGGCCGAGCTCGGTCAGCAGTGCCGGCACCTCGGGGCGTCGCACCACGTACGCCTCGGCGCCGATGTCCATCGGCTGACCGGCGATCCGTTCGGTGCGCAGGATGCCACCGAGACGGTCAGCCGGGTCGAATACCGTGATGTCGGCGTCCGCGCCGGCCAGCGTGCGTAGCCGATAGGCCGCGACCAAGCCCGAAATGCCGCCCCCGACAACGCAATACCTCACAGCATTCTCCGGTCGCTGCGCTCCTGCCCTCCGAGCTCTGTCACAACGAGTGCACCAGCGCGACAAGATCGGTCAGGATGCCCGGATCGGTGGGCGGCAGTACGCCGTGGCCCAGGTTGAAGATGTGCCCCGCCGCGCCGGCGTCGACCGCCAGCCTGCCGTCGTCGACCACCGCTCGTGCCGCCCGCTCGACGACCGGCCAGCCGGCCAGCAGCACGACCGGATCCAGGTTGCCCTGCAGCGCCAGCTTCGGCCCCACCCGCAGGGCGGCGTCGGCCAGCGAGGTGCGCCAGTCGACACCGACGACCGTCGCGCCGGCCTCACCCATCGCGCCCAGCAGTTCGGCGGTGCCCACCCCGAAATGCGTCATCGGCACCCGATAGTCGGCCAGCGCGGCGAATACCCGCGAGCTGTGCGGCAGCACATGGGTGCGGTAGTCGGCCAGCGACAGCGTGCCCGCCCACGAGTCGAACACCTGGATGGCGTCCACGCCGGCGTCGAGCTGCACCTTCAGGAAGGCGATCGTGAGGTCGGTCAACAGCCCCATCAACGCATGCCATGTCGAGGGGTCGGCGAACATCATCGCCTTGGTCCGCTCGTGCAGCTTGCTGGGCCCGCCCTCGACCAGATAGGACGCCAACGTGAACGGGGCGCCGGCGAAGCCGATCAGCGGCACCTCACCGAGTTCACCCACCAGCATGCTCACCGCGTCCGAGACCGCGCTGACGCGCTGCAGCTCAAGACCTTTCAGCGCGGCGACATCGGCGGCGGTCCGGACCGGGTTGTCGATCACCGGGCCGACGTCGGGAACGATGTCCAGACCGATGCCGGCAGCGCGCATCGGCACCACGATGTCGGAGAACAGAATCGCCGCGTCCACCCCGTGCCTGCGCACCGGCTGCAGGGTGATCTCGCTGATCAGGGCCGGGTCGAAACAGGCCTGCATCATCGTGTTCTTGGCGCGCAGTTCGCGGTACTCGGGCAGCGATCGGCCGGCCTGGCGCATGAACCACACCGGGATGCGGCTGGGTTTGCGGCCAGTGGCGGCGGCCAGATAGGGCGCCTCGGGCAGCTGGCGACGGGTACTCATCGCGTCCATGCTGCCACGGGCCGGTCAGCCCGGCTGACGAGCCCTCAGCCGCCGGAGTCCTCCCCCGGGTCGCTCCGCTCCTGCCCGCCGCAACCCATCCCCGGGTCGCTCCGCTCCTGCCCGCCGGAACGGCACCAAATCGGCGCGCCTGCCCGCCCGGCCCCGACGATAGGGCTAGCGTCAATCGACGTGACCACTGCGGAACCCGCGCTTTTCCGCGAGGCGGTGGCGGCGATGAACACCGCTCAGGTGCGGGCGGAGATCGAACTCGGTCCGATCCGACCACCTCAACGTCTCGCGCCGTACAGCTATGCGCTGGGCGCCGAGGTCAAACACCCCGACACCGAGATCGTCCCGGAAACCTCCGACGGCGATGCATTCGGCCGGCTGATCCTGCTGCACGATCCCGACGGCTCCGAAGCCTGGGACGGCACCATGCGACTGGTCGCCTACATCCAGGCCGACCTGGACTCCAGCGAGGCTGTCGACCCGCTGCTGCCCGAGGTGGCGTGGAGTTGGCTCGTCGACGCGCTGGAAAGCCGCTCCGAACACGTCACCGCGCTCGGCGGCACCGTCACGGCCACCACCTCGGTGCGCTACGGCGACATCTCCGGTCCGCCCCGCGCCCACCAGCTCGAGATGCGCGCATCATGGACGGCCACCACCATGGCGCTCGACACACATGTCCAGGCATTCTGCGAGGTCCTCGAACACGCCGCGGGTCTGCCGCCGGTGGGAGTGACGGACCTAGGTTCCCGCTCCCGCGCCTGACATGACACCAGACGATGACGCCGCGACCGCGGCGGCCGATGCCGCGACCGCGGCGGCCGATGCCGCAGCCGAGGACGCCCCCGAGGCGACTCCCCTGCTCAGCCCCGCCGAGGGAGTCCCGCCGCTGTCGATCAGCGCCGACGAGATCGCCCGAGCCGCCGACCAGCTGGCGAAGGGCACCGGGCCGTTCGCCGTCGACGCCGAGCGCGCATCGGGTTTCCGGTACTCCAACCGCGCCTACCTGATCCAGATTCGCCGCACCGGTGCCGGCACCGTCCTGATCGACCCGGTCAATCACGGCAGCAGTCCGATCGATGTGCTGCGGCCGGTGGCCGAGGTGCTGGCCGACGACGAATGGATCCTGCACGCGGCCGATCAGGATCTGCCCTGCCTGGCCGAGGTGGGAATGCGCCCGCCGGCGCTCTACGACACCGAGTTGGCCGGCCGGCTTGCCGGTTTCGAGCGGGTCAACCTGGCGGCGATGGTGCAACGCCTGCTGGGACTCGGGCTCGCCAAGGGGCACGGCGCGGCGGACTGGTCCAAACGTCCGCTGCCCGACGAGTGGCTGAACTACGCCGCGCTGGACGTCGAAGTGCTGATCGCCTTGCGCGACGCGATCCACGAGGTGCTCACCGAGCAGGACAAATCCGCTTGGGCTGCAGAAGAATTCGAGCACCTTCGACGCTCGGAGCCCAGCCCGACCCGACGTGACCGGTGGCGGCGCACCTCAGGTCTGCACAAGGTCCGCAACCGCCAGGCCCTGGCAGCGGTGCGCGAACTGTGGACGGTGCGCGATCAGATCGCCCGCCGCCGCGACATCGCTCCGGGTCGGATCCTGCCGGACTCGGCGATCATCGCCGCCGCCGTCGCCGACCCCAAGACCGTCGAGGAACTGACCAAACTGCCGATCTTCGGCGGCCACAAACAGCGTCGCAGCGCCCACGTCTGGCTCGCGGCGCTGGAGTCCGCCCGCACCAACCCCGACCCGCCGGACAGCGCCGAACCGCAGAACGGGCCGCCGCCGGCGGTGCGCTGGGCCAAACGCAAACCGGAGGCAGCGGCCCGGCTCGACGCCGCCCGGGCGCGCCTGTCCGAGTTGTCCGAACGGGTGCGGGTGCCCACCGAGAATCTGGTGTCCCCGGAACTCGTCCGCAGACTGTGCTGGGATTGGCAGGACGCCGGCGATGTCAGCGCGGCCATCGATACCGTCCTGCGCGACGGCGGGGCCAGGCAGTGGCAACGTTCTCTCGTGGTTCCGGTGCTCGCCGAGGCGCTGAGTTCTGCTGCCGCCGAAGAGGCGTGAGTCAGTTCGTCTTTTCGGCGGAATCGCTGACCGTGTCGTCGACCGTTCCGAGTGCGGCGACCCAGCCGGTCACCTGACGGGCGATGTTCTGCTCGGTCAGACCGATCTCCTCGAGCACCTCACCGCGGCCGGCGTGGTCGATGAACTGTTGCGGCACACCGAGATCGCGGCACGGCACGTCGATGGCTGCGGCGCGCAGGGCAGCCGAGACGGTGGAGCCGATGCCACCGTGCACACCGCTGTCCTCCATCGTCACCACCAGCTTGTGCGAGGTGGCAAGCGGCGCAATTCCGTCCGGCACCGGGAGCACCCAGCGCGGGTCGACGACCGTCACCCCGATTCCCTGATTGCGCAGTCGCTGTGCGACTTTCAGCGCCATCGGCGCGAACGAACCCACCGCCAGGAGCAGGACGTCCTGACTCAGGCCGTCAGCCGGGCGGGCCAGGAGGTCCATACCCGCCACCCGCTCGAGTGCCGGAATATCTTCGCCCACTTCACCTTTGGGGAATCTGATGGCGGTAGGGCCGTCGTCGACCTCGAGTGCCTCGCCGAGTTCTTCCCGCAGGCGGGCGCCGTCGCGCGGCGCGGCCACCCGCATCCCCGGAACGATGCCCAGAATCGACAAATCCCACATGCCGTTGTGGCTGGCGCCGTCGTTGCCGGTGATCCCCGCGCGGTCCAGCACGATCGTGACCGGCAGCTTGTGCAGCGCGACGTCCATCATCATCTGGTCGAACGCGCGATTGAGGAACGTCGAGTAGATCGCCACCACCGGATGCAGGCCGCCCATCGCCAATCCGGCCGCCGACGTCATCGCGTGCTGCTCGGCGATGCCGACGTCGAAAAGGCGGTCCGGAAAGCGCTCGCCGAACGCCGACAGCCCGGTCGGGCCGGGCATCGCCGCGGTGATCGCCACGATGTCGCGCCGCTTGGCGGCATACGAGATCAGTGCATCGGAGAACACCGACGTCCAGCCGGGTGCGGCGGACTTCGTGGCCAGCCCGGTGTCGGGGTCGATGACGCCGCAGGAGTGCATCTGCTCGGCCTCGTCGTTCTCCGCCGGTGCGTACCCCATCCCCTTGCGGGTGACCACGTGCACGATCACCGGGGCCTTGAAGCCGCGGGCGTGGCGCAGCGCGGTCTCGACCGCATGCTCGTCGTGGCCGTCGATCGGGCCGACGTACTTCAGGCCGAGGTCGGTGAACATCACCTGCGGTGACAGCGCGTCCTTGATGCCGGCCTTCACGCTGTGCATGGCCTGGTAGCAGGCCTCGCCGATGAGGGGCATCCCGCGCACGGCGATCCGGCCGCGTTCCAGTACCCGCTCATAACCGGGCTGCAGCCGCAGCCCGGCGAGATGGTCGGCCAACCCGCCGATGGTCGGCGCGTAGGACCGTCCGTTGTCGTTGACGACGATGATCACCGGCCGTTTGGCGGCGGCGATGTTGTTCAGGGCTTCCCAGCACATGCCGCCGGTCAGCGCACCGTCGCCCACCACGGCCACGACATGCCGGTTGCGATGCCCGGTCAGCTCGAAGGCTTTCGCGAGGCCGTCCGCATAGGACAGGGCGGCCGACGCATGGCTGGATTCCACCCAGTCGTGCTCGCTCTCGGCCCGCGCGGGATAACCCGACAGCCCGTCCTTCTTGCGCAGCGTGTCGAACTCGGCGGCCCGGCCGGTCAGCATCTTGTGCACATAGGCCTGATGGCCGGTGTCGAAGAGGATCGGATCGTGCGGAGAGTCGAAGACCCGGTGCAGCGCGAGGGTCAGCTCGACAACACCGAGATTGGGCCCGAGGTGGCCGCCCGTAGCAGCGACCTTGTGGATCAAGAACTGGCGAATCTCGGCAGCCAGATCGGTCAGCTGCGCCTGGGACAGGTGTTGCAGATCTGCGGGGCCGCGAACCTGTTCAAGCATTTGGCCAGTCTACGCACCGTCGTAGAGATCAGTCCTGTCCAGACTCGTAGACGTCGGGCACACCGTCGTGGTCGAGATCCCGGTTCTCCAGCTCCCACACCAGCCGGTAGTGCCGGTTGCGCAGGCGCAGCACGATCGAGGCGAGCAGAGCGGCCAGCAAACTTCCTACCAGCACTGCGACCTTGACCACATCCTGGCGTTCGGAGCCCGGATCGTAGGCCAATTCGCCGATCAGCAGCGACACCGTGAACCCGATTCCGGCCAGCATCGACATGCCGAACACGTCGACCCAGCGCAAAGCCGAGTCGAGCCGGGCGCGGGTCACTGCGGCCAGCACCCACGTGGTCCCGAACACCCCGACCGTCTTGCCGACCACCAGCCCGGCGACGATGCCCATCGCGATCGGATCCGACAGCGCCGTTATCAAACCGTCATAGCCGCCGAAGGTGACACCGGCGGCGAAAAACGCGAACACCGGCACCGCGAAACCCGCGGACACCGGACGCATTCGGTGCTCGAAATGCTCGGCCAGGCCGGGGCCGGCCTCCGGACCGCCGGCCGCCTCGCTACGCAGGACGGGGACCGCGAAACCGAGCAGCACCCCCGCAACCGTGGCGTGCACCCCGGACTCGTGAACGAAGGCCCAGGTGAGCGCGGCCAGTGGGATCAGCAGCCACCACGACCGGATTCGGCGTTGTACCAGCACAGTGAACAGCGCCAACGGGATCAGTGCGATCAGCAGCGCGGTGAGATTGATCTTCTCGGAGTAGAACACCGCGATCACCGTGATCGCCAGCAGGTCGTCGACGACGGCCAGGGTGAGCAGGAACGTGCGCAGCGCACCCGGAAGGTGGGTGGACAGCACGGCCAGCACCGCGACCGCGAACGCGATGTCGGTCGCCGTCGGGATGGCCCAACCCCGCGCCGCGCCGCCACCTTCGTCGAACGTGAAGGAGACGAAGATCACTGCCGGCACCACCATGCCGCCGACCGCGGCGGCGATCGGCAGCGCGGCGCGACCAGGATCGCGGAGATCACCGGCGACGAACTCGCGTTTGAGTTCGAGCCCGACGACGAAGAAGAAGATCGCCAACAACCCGTCGGCCGCCCAGCCGCCCAGAGTCAGATCGAGGTGCAGGCCCAGCCGGTCGGTGCCGACGTGAAACTGCCGAAGCTGGTGATAGGCCGCCGACCACGGTGAGTTCGCCCAGAGGAGGGCAATCGCCGCAGCCACCAGCAGCAGCGCGCCACCGACGGTCTCCTTGCGCAGGATCGCGCTGACGCGAGATGTCTCCGACCATGATCCGCGGGCGAACAGGGCGCGGGCGATATTCGGCGTGCGGTCGGCCACCAGTCTCCTAAGACATCGACGGGCAAGGAAAAGCTCACGCCGACCAGACTTCCCGGCACACCTGCGAGGGAGTCTAGCCGCCAGACGTCAGCGGGTGAGTATCGCGACGCACTCGACGTGATGGGTGAGCGGGAATGAGTCGAACACCCGCAACTCCTCGACGTCGTAGCCCTGCTTGCGGTAGAGCCCGATGTCGCGCGCGAATGATGCTGCCTCACAACCGATATGGATCACCCGCGGGACCTCGGCGGTCGCCAGCTGTTCGATGACCTCCCGGCCGGCACCGGCTCGCGGCGGATCCAGCACCGCCACGTCGGCGCGA
The DNA here is from genome assembly GCF_041287105.1 of Mycobacterium sp. SA01. Taxonomy (NCBI): domain Bacteria; kingdom Bacillati; phylum Actinomycetota; class Actinomycetes; order Mycobacteriales; family Mycobacteriaceae; genus Mycobacterium; species Mycobacterium sp. SA01. The sequence continues at coordinate 197,954 of NZ_JBGGNO010000018.1, forward strand.
CGTGGCTGTGCGCTCAGCGCCCGCCGGACCGAGTCGGTGATCACCGATACGCAGGTGAGGTCGGCCAGCGCCGCATGCGCCGCCCGCGACGAGCCCCGCGACGTGTCGACCGTGACCACCTGCCCGGAGTCGCCGACGCCTTCGGCGAGCGCGGCCGCGAAAACGCCCGAGCCGCCGTACAGATCCCACGCCGTCATCCCGATGTCCAGCTGCGCCCACTGACCGATCAGGCCGCTGTACACCCGGGCGGCGTCGCGGTGCGCCTGCCAGAACGCCGTCACCGGTATCCGCCAGACCCGGTCGCCGACCCGTTGCACCGCTTCGTAATTGCCCTCGACCACACGGGTCGAGACCTTGCGGCCCGACCGCGGCCCGGACTGCACGACGTGCCGGTGACCGTCGTCGTCGACGGCCACGTGCACATGAGCCCCCGGCGCCCACGTCACGTCCGCAAGCCCGTCGAGCATGCCGGGCGGCAGCTGCGCGCAGTCCAGATCGGTGACGAGTTCCGAACTGTGATAACGATGGAACCCCACCCGGCCCGCATCGGTGGTGTCCAGCCGCACCCGGGTGCGCCAGCCACGCGCAGCGCCGTCACCGAGCGGCTCGGCAACCCCATCCCAAGGGAAATCACCGAGGCGGGCCAGCTGATTGGCCACCACTTGCCCCTTGAGCACACGGGCCGCCTCCGGCGTGGCGAATGCCAGATCGCAGCAGCCTGCCCCGCCGACGCCGGCGATCCGGCATTGTGACTCCACCCGGTCCGGTGACGGCTGGAGAACCTCGATTGCCTCTGCGTGCCAATATGATCCGCGGTCGCCGGTCACCCGGGCCCGCACCACTTCATCCGGCAGGGCGTATCGCACGAACACCACCCGGCCGTCGTGGCGTGCCACGCAGCTACCCCCGTTGGCGGCCGCGCCGGTGGTCAGTTCCAGCTCGACCGTGTCCCCCTGACTCACTATCGATTCACTCCAAGAAACCCCGTCGTACGTCGCCGGGAGCGTTCTGCGACTGCAACTCGTGCACGCGCTCCGACGAATTGAGTTGCCACGGAACCGAAGTCACCATCACGTTCGGCATGAACAGCAGTCGGCCCTTGAGCCGCAACGCGCTCTGGTTGTGCAGCACCTGTTCCCACCAGTGGCCGACCACATACTCCGGGATGAAGACCGTCACCACCGTGCGCGGCGCTTCCTTGCTGATCCGCTTGACATAGTCGAGTACCGGACGGGTGACCTCCCGATACGGGGAGGCAACGACTTTCAGCGGGACGGTGATGTCGCTGTCTTCCCACTTGTGGACCAGCTGGCGGGTCTCGGAATCGTCGACGTTGACGGTGATGGCCTCGAGCACATCGGGCCGGGTGGCCCTGGCGTAGGACAGTGCGCGCAGCGTCGGCATGTGCAGCTTGGAGACCAGCACGACCGCGTGGTTACGGCTGGGCAGCACCACGTCGCCCTGCTCGGCTTCCTGCTCGGCAAGCTCGCGGGCCACGGTGTCGTAATGCTTGTGGATCGCCTTCATCAGAATGAAAAGGCTTGACATGGCCAGGATTGCGATCCACGCGCCGGCGACGAACTTGGTGACCAGAACCACGATCAGCACGGCGCCGGTGGCGACGAAGCCGATCGTGTTGATCACCCGCGAGCGCATCATGTGCCGGCGGACGCGCGGATCGGTCTCGGTGCGCAGGTGGCGCGTCCAGTGCCGGACCATGCCGATCTGGCTGAGCGTGAACGACACGAACACGCCGACGATGTAGAGCTGGATGAGCGCGGTCACCTCGGCCCGGAAAGCCACCACGAAGGCGATTGCGGCCAACGCCAGGAACACGATGCCGTTCGAGAACGCCAGCCGGTCACCGCGAGTGTGCAGCTGGCGGGGCAGGTAACGGTCCTGAGCCAGGATCGAACCCAGCACCGGGAACCCGTTGAAGGCGGTGTTGGCCGCCAACACCAGGATCAGGGCGGTGACACCGGTGATCAGGAACAGGCCGATCGGGAAGTCGTGGAACACCGCGTCGGCCAGCTGGGCGACCAGGGTCTTCTGCTGATAGTTCTGCGGCGCGCCGACCAGCTGGGTGGCGGGATCATCAGCCACCTTCACCCCGGTCGCCTTGGCCAGCAGGATGATGCCCATGAAGAGCGAGATGGCGATCAGGCCGAGCATCGCCAGTGTCGTGGCCGCATTGCGCGACTTGGGCTTCCGGAATGCGGGCACACCGTTGCTGATCGCCTCGACACCGGTCAGCGCGGCGCAACCGGACGAGAACGCGCGCGCAACCAGGAACACCAGGGCGAAGCCGAGCACCTTGCCGTGCTCGTTGTGCACCTCGAAGCCGGCCGACTCGGCGCGCAGCGGGATGTCGAGCACGTAGATCTGGAACAAGCCCCAGCCGAGCATGATGTACATGCCGAACATGAACGCGTAGGTAGGAATCGCGAATGCGGTGCCCGATTCGCGAATCCCGCGCAGGTTGATCGAGGCGAGCAGCACGATGGCCGCCACCGCGAACCACACCTTGTGGGTGTCGACGAACGGGATTGCCGATCCGATGTTCGACATCGCCGACGCCATCGACACCGCGACGGTCAGCACATAGTCGACCAGAAGGGCGCTGGCCACCGTCAGGCCCGCGGTCGGTCCGAGGTTGGTGGTCACCACCTCGTAGTCGCCGCCGCCGGACGGGTAGGCGTGGACGTTCTGGCGGTAGGAGGCGACCACCACGAGCATCACGAGCGCGACAGCCAGCCCGATCCACGGCGCCATCGCGTAAGCGGACAGGCCCGCCACCGAGAGCACCAGAAAGATTTCCTCGGGCGCGTAGGCCACCGATGACATGGCGTCGGAGGCGAACACCGGCAAGGCAATGCGCTTGGGCAGCAGCGTGTGACTCAGCTTGTCGCTGCGGAACGGCTGCCCCAGGACCAGCCGACGTGCGGCGGTCGAAAGCTTAGACACGAGTGCCAAGAGTAGGCCTTCGCCGATTTGGCTGTAGCGTTCCCCATACGGTCGGGTCGGCGCACGGCAAAGTCGAGAGGACACCAGGTGCGGGTAGTGGTGATGGGATGCGGCCGCGTCGGCGCCTCGTTGGCCGACGCGCTGTCCCGGATCGGCCATGATGTGGCGATCATCGACCGGGACCCGACGGCGTTCCACCGGCTGTCCCCCGACTTCTCCGGCGAGCGGGTGCTGGGCATGGGCTTCGACCGAGAAGTCCTGCTGCGCTCGGGAATCCAGAACGCCGATGCGTTCGCCGCGGTGTCCTCCGGCGACAACTCCAACATCATCTCCGCGCGGGTCGCCCGCGAGACATTCGGTGTGCAGCGCGTCGTCGCGCGTATCTACGACGCCAAACGCGCCGCGGTCTACGAACGGCTGGGCATCCCGACGGTGGCCACCGTGCCGTGGACCACCGACCGGCTGCTGGGTGCGCTGGTGCGCGACACCGAGACCACCAAATGGCGTGATCCGACCGGCACGATGGCCGTCGCCGAAGTGGTGCTGCACGAAGGTTGGGTGGGTCACCGGCTGACCTCGCTGGAGGAGGCGACCGGCGCGCGAGTCGCGTTCGTGGTCCGGTTCGGTACCGGCATCCTGCCCGAGCCCAAGACCGTGCTGCAGGCCGGCGATCAGGTGTACATCGCGGCGGTGTCCGGGCGCGCCGCCGAAGCGCTGGCCATCGCCGCGCTGCCACCCGGCCCTGACGTCGGAGAGGGGCACTGATGGGCGACAAACGGCTCAAAGTGGCGATCGCCGGGGCGGGTGCCGTCGGCCGGTCGATTGCCCGCGAACTGCTCGAAAGCGAGCACGACGTGACGCTCATCGAGCGCAATGCCGAGCATCTCGATGTCGACGCCATCCCAGCCGCGCACTGGCGCCTCGGCGATGCCTGCGAGATCAGCTTGCTGGAGTCGGTGCACCTGCAGGAGTTCGACGTCGTCGTCGCCGCCACCGGTGACGACAAGGCGAACGTGGTGCTGTCCCTGTTGGCCAAGACGGAGTTCGCGGTCTCCCGCGTCGTGGCCCGGGTCAACGATCCGCGCAACGAGTGGCTCTTCGACAGCTCGTGGGGCGTCGACGTGGCGGTGTCGACGCCGCGGATGCTGGCCTCGCTGGTGGAGGAGGCCGTCGCGGTCGGCGACCTGGTGCGGCTCATGCAGTTCCGCCAAGGGCACGCCAACCTCGTCGAGATCACCTTGCCCGACGACACCCCGTGGGGTGGGCGGCCGGTTCGCAAGCTGATCCTGCCGCGGGACGCCACGCTGGTGACGATCCTGCGCGGGCCGCGGGTGATCGTGCCGGAGGCCGACGAGCCGCTGGAGGGTGGCGACGAGTTGCTGTTCGTGGCTGCCCCGGAAGTGGAAGACGAGCTGCGCAAAACCGTGCTGTCGGCCTCGACCGGCTAGTCCCGGTACACCCCCGCCGGCGGCGGCCCCTCCCGGTCGTGGCACGCCGCGGCGGCGGCCGACGACCCGGCGGACAACGCAGACACGGTGTCGCGGATTCCCACCGCCGAGACCATGCCCGCGATCACCAGCAGCACCGCCGCGGTCAGTACACCCTGCCGAAAGCCGTCGAAAGTCATTGCGCCCCCGACGATGACCGCGGTGAACGCGATCGCGATCAGACCCGCCACCCGGGCGACCGCATTGTTGATCGCCGAGCCGATGCCGCTCTGCGACGTCGGGACGGCGGCCAGGACCGCGGCGGTCAACGGGGACACGGCGACCGAGAGCCCGATCCCGAACAACGCCATGCCGGGCAGCGTCTGCAACCACACGTTGCCCGCGCAGGTCGCCATCCATCCGAATCCCGCCGCGGCGATCAGCGGGCCGACCGCCATGAAGCGGCGCGGGCCGTAGCGGCCGGCGAGCTCACCGAACCGGGCCGCCAACAGGAACGACAGGACCGGCACCGGCAGTGTCGCCAGGCCGGCCTGCGCCGGCGACAGTCCCCCGACCTCCTGCAAGAACAACGCCACCAGCAGCTGGCCCAGCGAGATGCCCGCGTAGAGGAACACGGTGGCCAGGTTGCCGACGGTGAAGTTGCGTGCGGAGAAGACCGCGGGCGGCAGCATCGGGTGGCGCGCGCGCCGTTCCCACCAGCCGAATGCGATCAGGCTGGCCGGCCCGACGATCAGCGCGGTGACGATGCTCGGATCGTGCCAGCCCAGCCGCTGCTGCTCGATCATCGCGAAGACCGTGGCACTCAACCCGACTGCGGTGAGGACCGCGCCGACGGCGTCGATACGTGCACCCGTCCGGGGTGTCTGATCGGTCAGCTTGCCGGTGAGGATCAGTGTGACCGCCAGCGGGACCACGTTGACGGCGAACACCCACCGCCAGCCCAGGGTGTCGACGAGAACACCGCCCAGCAGCGGCCCGACGACGAATGCGGTGCCGGTCCACGCCGTCCAGATGCCGATCGCGCGGGACTGTTCGGCGCCGGTGAACCGGGCGTTGAGCATGGCCAGTGAGCTGGGCACCAGAAATGCGGCACCCAGTCCCTGGACGCAGCGGCCGATAACCAGCACCAGTCCACTGGGTGCGGCCGCGCACAGCAGTGAGGCGACGCCGAACACCACCAGACCGGCACGCAGAACGGTCAGCCGCCCGAAGGTGTCGGAGATCGCGCCGGCGAGCAGAATCAGCGCGCCCAGCGTCAGCAGGTATCCGTCGACAACCCATTGCTGGATGACCAGGCCGCCGCCGAGTTCGGCACTGATGGCCGGCAGGGCCAGATTGACCACCGAACCGTCGAGAAACGCGACGAAGGACGCGAGTACCGCGACCGCGACGAGCAGACGGTCGTCGCGCGCCACCACTGTCAGTCTTCGGCGGGCGCGACGTCGCCGTCGTGGCTGCGTGCGTGGGCGGCGTGGACGGCGCGTTGTGCGGCGCGGATCGCCAAGTAGGTGACCAGCGCGGCGACCGCGGTCAGCGGCCAGCCCATCGCGATCCGGGCCACCCCGAGCCAGCCGGTCTGATCGGCGTCGTACAGGTGGCGCTGGACCGCGAACCGGGAGGCGAACACCAGCACCCAGGTCAGTGTCGCGATGTCGAAGGCGAACACCGCGCGCCGGCTTCCGCGCCACGCACGGTCCTTGTTGCCGACCCAGCTCCAGGCGTATCCCACAATCGGCCTGCGAATGACGACCGAGAGTGCGAACACCGCCGCCCAGATCAGCGAGGTCCAAATGCCCAGCAGGAAGTAGCCCTTCGACGCGCCGACGAGCCAGGCGATCAGCGCGCTGATCCCCACGCCGATGAACCCCGAGATGGCGGGCTGCACCGAATCGCGGCGGTAGAGCCGCCACACCAGGATCAGGGCTGCGACGCCGAGCGCGGCACTGATCGCGGGCACCAGGCCGAAGGCGGTGTTCACCGGGACCAGGACGATCACCGGCAGCGCCGAGTAGATCAGCCCGCTGACGCCGCCCATCTGGGCCAGCAGCGCCTGCGCGGGCGTCTTCTCCTCGGGGGTCGCCGCTGGGGTGTCGGCGGCCGCGTCCTGACTGCGATCGCTGTCTTCGACGGGACGGCTCAAGTCTGGATCTCGTAGTGCGGGTTGTAGATGGCCTTCGTGCCGTTCTCGAGGGTGCCCAGCCGGCCGCGTACTCGCAGGGCGCGACCCGACTCGATGCCGGCGATACGGCGCTGCCCCAGCCAAACCAGCGTGACGGTGTCGGTGCCGTCGAACAGCTCGGCGCGCACACCGCCGGCGCAACCCTTGGCATTGGTCTCGACACTGCGCAGGGTGCCCACCATGGTGACCTCTTGGCCGCGCTGACAATCGATTGCTCGCTGGGCGCCGGTTCCGGCGGCTTCGTCGGTGAGTTCCTCGACGTCGCGCTGCTCAGGGTCTTCCGTCAGCCGACGGGTGAGACGTCGGACGAAACTTTCGGCCGTAGCCATGGCCTCTCCTGATACTCCAGCGGATCACAATGCCACCGCAACGGTAGACCTCTTGATGCCGCGATGCCACGTGGCATACCCGCGGCGGACGTTGCTAATACGTCTCAGGGCACGATCATGAGATGACGATCACTTTTCGCGGCGTCACGGCGGTGCTGCTGCCCGGCACGGGAAGCGACGACGACTACGTGTACCGGGCGTTCGCCGCCCCCCTGCACGGCGTCGGCGCGGTGGTCACGACGCCCGCTCCGCAACCCGCCCGGCTGATCGACGGCTACCTCGAAGCGCTCGACGATGCCGCCCGGAACGGCCCGATCATCGTCGGCGGGGTGTCGATCGGGGCGGCGGTCACGCTGGCCTGGGCGCTGGCCCACCCGGGACACGCGGTCGCGGTGCTGGCCGCCCTGCCGGCCTGGAGCGGCGCAGCCCAAACCGCTCCGGCCGCGCTGTCGGCCCGCCACACCGCGCATCAGCTGCGTACCGAGGGCCTGGTCGCCACCACCGCGCAGATGCGCGCGTCCAGCCCGGGTTGGCTGGCCGACGAGCTGGCCCGAAGCTGGCTGGGTCAGTGGCCGGATCTGCCCGACGCGATGGAGGACGCGGCGCGGTACGTCGCGCCGAGCATCGCCGAGATGGGACGGCTGAGTGTGCCGATGGGTGTGGTGGGGGCGACCGACGACCCGATCCATCCGTTGGAGGTGGCACTGGAATGGGTGGCGGCGGCGCCGCGAGCAGCACTGCGGACGGTCAGCCTCGACGACTTCGGGCCGAAGCCGGAGTTGCTGGGTTCGGCATGTCTGGCGGCATTGACCGACGCCGAGGGCTGATCAGCCCCCGGTGCTGGAGCTGCGCAGCTGTTGCATGGCCGAACCGGATGCGCTGCGCCGCTCGGTCGGCGGCTGGGCCTGGCCCTGCTGCTCCTGAATCATGGCCTGCTGCGCGGCCGCCATCTGAGCCTGCTGGGCGGCGGCCTGACGCAGTTGCTCGAGCATCGGTTCGGGCAGCTGGACCTGGAGCGGGGTACGGACCGGCAGCGGGGTTTCGCCGCGACGAACAACGGTGTCGCCCAAGGCTTCCCGCGCCTCGGCAACCAGGTTGGCCATGGCCTCCGGAGCGCCGTTGACCACGCAGCGGATCATCCACCGATAGCCGTCGACGCCGATGAATCGCACCACGCCGGCGCCGGTGCCGACCACCTCGCGGCCCCAGGGACCGTCCTCGATGGAGACCTGTGCATTGTCCTTGCGCAACGAGTCGGCCAGCTCACCGGCGACCTCACGCCACAGCCCGGGCGACTTCGGCGCCGCGTAGGCGGCGATCGTGAACCGGCCGTGTGGCGTGACCACCCAGACCGCGCTGGGAACGCCCACCTCGTTCAACTCGACCTGGATCTGACCGGCGGCCGGCATCGGCACCAGCACGGAACCGAGGTCCAAGCGGGCTTCGGCGGCGTCGGCCGGGTTGTCGAAGTCCTCGATGTCGAACGGGCCGCCGTCGTACCCGTCATCAACGTCGTCGACGTCGTCGACGGCGGGGTCCTGGACCACCGCGTCCTGCGCGCTCTCGTCCGCGCCGCTGTCTGATTCGTTCTTACGTCTGCCGAATGCCATCACAAACTCGCATGTCCGCCGGAGGATCCGTGGCCGCCTTCGCCACGGGTGGTGTCAGCCAGTCCGGCCTCGTCGAACGAGGCCACCTCGACCAGCTCTGGAAGTTCGACCCGCTGGACCAGCAATTGGGCGATGCGGTCGCCACGCCGGATCGTGATCGGCGTCGCGGGGTCGAGGTTGATCAACGAGATCTTGACTTCGCCGCGATAACCGGCGTCGATGGTGCCGGGGCTGTTGACGATCGAAAGGCCAACGCGCGCAGCCAAACCGGACCGCGGGTGGACCAGTCCGACCATGCCGTGCGGAATCGCGACGGCGATGCCGGTGGGTACCAGCGCGCGCTCACCGGGCGCCAGGTCGACGTCTTGCGCGCTGAACAAATCCACGCCCGCGTCGCCGTCGTGGGCGCGGCTGGGCAGTGGGAGATCGCGGTCAAGGCGAACCACCGCGAGAGGAGTCGGCACGATGGGAAAGACTACCCTTGGCCGCGTGTCTGGTTCGCGTGTGACCTCGCAAACCGTGCGGTACCGCGAGCGGCTTTGGGTGCCGTGGTGGTGGTGGCCGCTCGGTCTGGCGTTGGCGGCACTGATCGCCAAGGAAGTCACCATGGGTGTGCGCACCCTGCCGGTGTGGCTGCCGTATGCGGTGCTCGGCGCCGTCGCGGTGGGCGTGCTGCTGTGGATGAGCCGCACCGAAGTCCGGGTCGTTACCGGCGGCGGCAACGGCGACGACGTCGAATTGTGGGCGGGTCAGGCACATCTTCCGACGTCGGTGGTGTCCCGGTCTGCCGAGATCCCGCGAACGGCGAAGTCGGCGGCGCTGGGCCGTCAGCTCGATCCGGCAGCGTTCGTGCTGCATCGCGGCTGGGTGGGTCCGCTGGTTCTGGTGGTGCTCGACGATCCGGACGATCCGACGCCGTACTGGCTGGTCAGCGCCCGCCACCCGGACCGGGTGCTCTCCGCGCTGCGGAGCTGATGGCCCCGCTGACTACGCGGCGCAGTCGGTGCAGATCATGACGCCGTTCTTGTCGCTGGCCAGCCGGCTGCGGTGATGCACCAGGAAGCAACTCGAGCAGGTGAATTCGTCGGCCTGCTTGGGAACAACGCGTACCGACAGCTCTTCACCCGACAGATCCGCGCCGGGCAGCTCGAAATTCTCCGCGGAATCCGTCTCGTCGACGTCTACTACGGCCGACTGCGCCTCGTTGCGGCGCGCCTTGAGTTCCTCCAGCGAATCCTCGGACACCTCGTCGGTCTCGGTGCGCCGCGGGGCGTCGTAGTCGGTAGCCATCTCTTGTCCCCTCGTAACCTCAGCATGGCTTTGTATCAGCGTGGAACGGATCCGCCAAACGATTCGTGCCCAGATCCCCCTTACGTCGTATGTGATTTACGTCACATGTATTCATTCTGATCGACGGGCGTGTTGGGCCGGGATCCAGCCCGTGCCTCTAGAGTGCATCCGTGGTCGCTCAAATCACGGAGGGTACGGCCTTCGACAAGCACGGTCGCCCGTTCCGTCGACGCAACTACCTGCCCGGACTCATCGCCCTGGGCGTGATGTTCGTGATCACCGCGATCGTGTGGGGATTCGTGCTGACCCGCCCGGTCGACGTGCGCGAGGCGGCCGCCTGCAACCCGCCGCCACCGGCCGCCGATCCCGGCGCCCCCACCCTCGGCCAACAGGTGTCGCACTCGTCGATGATCGACGTCGCACCGGCCAAGCTCGTCGACACCAAGATCCGGGTGCTCAACGCCAGCGGCCAGGGCGGCCAGGCCGGCGAGATCGCCGGCGCGCTGCGTGACCTCGGCTTCGCCCAGCCCACCGCGGCCAACGACCCCATCTACACCAGCACCCGGCTGACCTGTCAGGGCCAGATCCGCTTCGGCGCCGGCGGCCGGGCCGGTGCGGCCGCGGTCTGGCTGGTGGCACCGTGCGTCGAGCTGTTCCAGGACGACCGCAAGGACGACTCGGTGGACCTGGCCATCGGCACCGACTTCACCACGCTGGCGCACAGCGACGACATCGACGCCGTCCTGGCCGGTCTGCGCCCGGACGCCACCGAGCCGGCCGATTCGACGTTGCTGACCAAGATCCACAACGGCACCTGCTGACTAGGCCAGCGGCCGCAGACCGCCGAAACCCGCCAGGGCGTCGGTGAGCGCAGCCGCGATCCCCGGCGCCGCCGCCACCAGCAGCGCGCCGTCCTCGTCGAGTCGCGGCAGCGCCACCACCGCGCCCGCCTCGGCGGCGATCAGCGCGCCCGCGGCCCAATCCCACACGTGCAGTCCGTGCTCGTAGTGGGCGTCGAGACGGCCCGCGGCGACCATGCACAGATCCAGCGAGGCCGAGCCGATCCGGCGGACGTCACGCACCAGCGGCAGCAACCCCGCCAGTAACGCGGACTGCTCGGCGCGCCGCTGCGGGGCATAGCCGAACCCGGTGCCCACCAACGCCATCGACAGCTCGGTCACCGGGGCGGCCCGCAGCTCGCGGCGCTGCCCGCCGCGGGACACATGGGCGCCGCGCCCGGCGGCCGCCGAGTAGACCTCACCGCTGACCACGTCGGCCACCGCGCCCGCGACCGACACGCCGTCGATCTGGGCGGCGACCGAGATCCCGTATGCCGGAATGCCGTACATGAAGTTCACCGTGCCGTCGATCGGGTCGAGCACCCAGCAGACCGCACCGTCCGCTCCGGCCGCCGGGCCGCCGCCCTCTTCCCCGAGAATCACATCGCCGGGACGCAGCGCGCTGAGCCGATCACGCAGCAGGAGTTCGGTTTCGGTGTCCACAATGGTCACCGGATCGGTCGGCGTGCTCTTCGCCTGAACTACCTCGGCCTGAATCGCATTCGCGGCCTCAGCCCGCTCGTCGCCGAAGACTTCCGCTCGCCGGCGACGGACGAACGCGGCGGCTTCGGCGGCCAGCTGCTCGGCCAGTGCCCGTAACTCTTCTCCGCCGTTGTCGCTCACCCGACCATCGCAGCACAGACCTCCCGACACCGAACACAAAGGGGCGCGCAGCCACTAGTGTGTGCATCGCGCAGACCGCCCGCGTCGCCGAGGAGCAGCCCATGCCCGAGACCGAATCCCCCACCACCCCCGGACAGAACCGCGGCTTCGGCGTCGACGTCGGCGGCAGCGGGGTCAAGGGTGGCATCGTCGATCTCGACACCGGCAAACTGATCGGCGACCGCTACAAGTTGGCGACCCCGCAGCCCTCCACCCCCGAAGCGGTCGCCGCGACGGTCGCCGAGGTGGTCAAGCACTTCGACTGGACCGGCCCGCTGGGCGTCACCTACCCCGGCGTCGTCGTCAACGGCGTCGTGCAGACCGCGGCCAACGTCGACAAGGGCTGGATCGGCACCAACGCCTCCGAGGTCATCGGCGCGGCCCTGGGCGGTCAGCGCGTGGTGGTGCTCAACGACGCCGACGCCGCGGGCATCGCCGAGCAACACCACGGCGCCGGACGCAACCGGGACGGCGTGATCATCTTGCTGACCTTCGGCACCGGGATCGGATCCGCGGTGATCCATGGCGGCCAGCTGCTGCCGAACACCGAGTTCGGTCATCTCGAGGTCGACGGCAAGGAGGCCGAACACCGAGCGGCGTCCTCGGTCAAGGAACGCAAGGACTGGAGCTACGAACGATGGAGCCAGGAAGTCACGAAAGTGCTGGTCAGCATCGAGAACGCACTGTGGCCTGAGCTGTTCATCGCCGGCGGCGGCATCAGCCGGAAGGCCGACAAATGGATCCCGCTGCTGAAGAACCGGACCCCGGTGGTCGCCGCCGAGTTGCAGAACGAGGCGGGCATCGTCGGGGCCGCGATGGCGGCGCAGGCCGACGTCACACGCTGATTTTTCGTCGCTCGGCGCGGTAGCAGCCCACACTGTCGTTACAATGGTCGATGGCGGCCGCCTACCGGATAGCGGCGAGAATCCACCACGAGATCCACGCCAATAGTCCTCATAGCCGACGCTTTCGGTGGCGCGTCCACGCCCGCCGAGAGCCAGCACGACCGAAAGGGTGTACGTGGCAGCGACGAAGGCAAGCCCGGCAACCGATGAGCCGGTGAAGCGCACCGCCACCAAGACTCCCGCGAAGAAGCCGGCGGCCAACGGTTCCGCGCCGGTCAAGCGTGCCGCCAAGGCCGCTCCCCGCGCGGCCGGAGCCGAGCCCGGCGATTCCGAGATCACTGACGGAACGGCCACCCCGAAAAAGGCGCGCGCCACCAAGGCTGCCGCGAAGAAGGCGCCGGCCACCCGCGGCCGGGCCAAGAAGGATGCGTCCCCCGCCGACACCGACGCCGAGGCCGGCGCCGATGAGGAACTCGACGGCGACCTCGATGTCGATCCCGAACTCGACGTAGCCGAGGACGACATCGAACTCGAGGACCTCGAGGACGTCGCCGATTCTGATGACGCGGCCGACGAGGAAGCGACCCCGGCCGCGGGCGCGCCGGCCGCCGAGGGCGAGTCCGGGGACGAAGAAGACATCGCCGAGCCGTCGGAGAAGGACAAGGCCTCCGGCGACTTCGTGTGGGACGAAGAAGAGTCCGAGGCACTGCGGCAGGCCCGCAAGGACGCCGAGCTCACCGCCTCGGCCGACTCGGTTCGCGCCTACCTGAAGCAGATCGGCAAGGTCGCGCTGCTCAACGCCGAGGAAGAGGTCGAGCTCGCCAAGCGGATCGAGGCAGGCCTCTACGCCACCCAGCTGATGGCGGAGAAGACCGACAAGGGCGAGAAGCTGCCGGTTCAGCAGCGCCGCGACATGCAGTGGATCTGCCGCGACGGCGACCGCGCGAAAAACCATCTGCTCGAGGCCAACCTGCGTCTGGTGGTGTCGCTGGCCAAGCGCTACACCGGTCGCGGCATGGCCTTCCTGGACCTCATCCAGGAGGGCAACCTGGGTCTGATCCGCGCGGTGGAGAAGTTCGACTACACCAAGGGCTACAAGTTCTCCACCTATGCGACGTGGTGGATCCGTCAGGCCATCACCCGCGCGATGGCCGACCAGGCTCGCACCATCCGTATCCCGGTGCACATGGTCGAGGTCATCAACAAGCTCGGCCGCATCCAGCGTGAGCTGCTCCAGGACCTGGGCCGCGAGCCCACCCCCGAAGAGCTGGCCAAGGAAATGGACATCACGCCCGAGAAGGTGCTGGAGATCCAGCAGTACGCGCGTGAACCCATCTCGCTGGACCAGACCATCGGCGACGAGGGCGACAGCCAGCTCGGCGACTTCATCGAGGACTCCGAGGCCGTCGTGGCCGTCGACGCCGTCTCGTTCACGCTGCTCCAGGATCAGCTGCAGTCGGTGCTCGAGACGCTGTCCGAGCGCGAAGCCGGCGTGGTGCGGCTGCGGTTCGGCTTGACCGACGGCCAGCCGCGCACGCTTGACGAGATCGGGCAGGTGTACGGGGTCACCCGTGAGCGGATCCGGCAGATCGAGTCGAAGACCATGAGCAAGCTGCGGCACCCCAGCCGTTCCCAGGTGCTGCGCGACTACCTCGACTGAGGGCCGAACCAATTCCGTTGCGCCGCGGCCGTTTTCAGCTGGCAGCTCGCGCTGCCGGGGCCGTATTGCTGACCCTGGCCGCCGCATGCTCGCACAGTCCCGGGCCGCACGCCACGGTCACCCCGCGAGCGGTTCCCACCTACGCACCCGCGACGCCGGCCGGGCCACCGACACCCGATCTTCCCGCGGTGTCGGCGATCATGACCGAGGCCGTCGCGGCGAACCGCCTGCCTGGTGCGGTGGTCACGGTCGGGCACGCGGGCGCGGTCGTCTTCCGCAGGGCCTACGGGGTGCGCAAGCTGGCCGGTGAGCGGGGTCTGGACGGATCACCCGCGCCCGCCGAACCGATGACCGAGGACACCATCTTCGATCTCGCGTCCCTGACGAAGCCGCTGGCCACCGCGACGGCCGTCATGCAGCTTTACGAGCAGGGCCGGTTGGCACTCGACGACCCGATTCAGAAGTATCTGCCTGAGTTCAACACCGGCAACGATCCCAAGCGCGCCGCGGTCACGGTGCGGATGCTGCTCACCCACACCTCAGGTGAAACCGGCGACGTCGAGCTCAAGGACCCGTGGGGTTTGGATTCCCCCGATCGCGCCGAGGGTTTCCGTCGCGCACTGACCACGCCACTGGAATCGCCTCCCGGAGAGGGGTTTCGCTACTCCGACATCAACTTCATCCTGCTCGGCGCGCTGATCGAGCGGCTGACCGGCGAGCCCGAGGACGACTACGTTCACCAGAATGTGTTCGCCCCACTGGGAATGGCCGACACCCGCTACCTACCGCTGGCGAAAGTGTGCGGGCACCATACGATCACAGGCGCCGCAGTCCGCTGGTCGCCCACGGAAGCAACGGAATGTTCTGCAGGCCAATGGAATACGGATCTGCTCCCCCGCATCGCACCGACGGCGTGGGATGAGGACAACCCCGGCGAGCCGAACCGCAACCCGGATTTCGGCCACCTGCTGCGCGGCACGGTGCACGATACGACCGCGCGACGAATGGGCGGGGTGGCCGGGCATGCCGGCCTGTTCTCCACGGCCTCCGATGTCAGCGTCTTCGCGCAGGCACTACTCGACCGGCTAGCCGGCAGGCCCAGCACTTTTCCGCTCACGCAGGCGACCCTCGAGCTGATGACCTCCCCGCAGCAGCCGGGACATGACTCGGGACAACTGGCCGCGGCCAACGCGGCGCTGAATGGGAACCCGGGCGATCTCGGGCGGTATCCGGCGATCCCGGGTGCGAACCTTCGCGGTCTCGGCTGGGACATCGACACGGGCCAATCTTCCACACGCGGTGCGGTGTTCCCGATCGGCAGCTTCGGCCACACCGGCTTCACCGGGACGTCCCTGTGGCTGGACCCACGATCGGACACCTACGTGGTGCTGTTGTCCAACGCGGTTCACACCCGCGGCAGTTCTCCGATCACGTCGCTGCGCGCTGCCGTGGCCACCGCCGCCGCACGATCACTGCACCTGTACGGCAGTGGCTGAGTAGGTCCCACGACCCGCCGGCCCCGATCGGACCAGCGTTTATTTTCGTTGCCGTCACAAACCATCAACCTCAGCACTGGCCGCCGTGTCATGATCGGCCTGATCAGCTCACCCGGAGCTCCCAGGTCGAAGGGTTGCCGTGTCTTCATACAGTGCTCGCCGCCTCTTCTTGACAGTTCCCACGACGACGTTGTCGCTCACCATCGGAACGGCATTCGCCGGTGCGGGTCTACTGTTGGCCAGCGCAGGCTCGGCCGCGGCAGCACCCGCCGAGCCGCCCTCACCCAGTGGCCTGCAGTGCCTGATGACCAACATCGACTGCGCCTCGGTCGGTCCCGTGGCGGCCCGCGCGACGACGGTTTCCCCCACCGTCCTGGCCGCCGCCATCAGCGACATAACGGTGCGCGACATCCCCATCGTCGGCATCTTCATCGGCAACGGCGCCGACGCCCAGCCCGGTTGTGTCGGCACCGCCTGCAACGGCGGCAACGCCGGACTGCTCTTCGGCAACGGCGGTAACGGGCTCGACGGCGGCAGCGGCGGAGCGGGTGGCTTCTTCTTCGGTCGCGGCGGAAACGGCGGAGCCGGTATCACCGGTGCCGCGGGCACGCTTCCCGGCGACGACGGCGGGAACGGGGCGAACGGCGGCAGCGGCGGGGCCGGCGGGTTCTTCTTCGGTCGCGGAGG
The DNA here is from genome assembly GCF_041287105.1 of Mycobacterium sp. SA01. NCBI lineage: Bacteria > Bacillati > Actinomycetota > Actinomycetes > Mycobacteriales > Mycobacteriaceae > Mycobacterium > Mycobacterium sp. SA01. The sequence continues at coordinate 214,183 of NZ_JBGGNO010000018.1, forward strand.
CGACGGCGGGGTCGGCGGCGTCGGCGGCGATGGCGCAAACGGGGCCACCGCCGCGACTCTCGGCGACAACGGCGGCCAGGGCGGCAACGGTGGGGACGGCGGAGCAGGCGGGCGAGGAGGTTTCTTCGGCCTCTTCGGCCTCAACGGCTCAACCGGCAACGGCGGCAACGGCGGGACCGGCGGCGCCGGCGGCGGCTCGTTCACGACCCAATTCGCCGGTGCCGGCGGCCAGGGTGGAAGCGGCGGCAATGGTGGCCAACTCGGCGGCCAGGGCGGGACCGGCGGCGCCGGCGGCCTTGGCCAGTCCGGCGGCGACGGCGGCAACGGCGGGCAGGGCGGGACCGGTGTCGCCGGCGGCAGCGGCGGCACCGGTGGCGCAGGCGGCCTGGCATCCGAAGGCAACGGCGGCCTGGGCGGCAACGGCGGCCAGGGCGGTACCGGTTCGCAGATCGGTGGCACCGGCGGCACCGGCGGCTACGGCGGGACCGGCGGACCGGGCACTAACGGCTTCGACGGCGGGGCCGGTGGCGCGGGCGGCACCGGCGGCCAGGGCGGCACCGGAGCGACCGGCGGAGCCGGCGGAAGCGGCGGAAGCGGCGGCTTCGGCGGCGTCAACTTCGACTTCGGTCAAACCAACAACGCCGGCGCCGGCGGCACCGGCGGCGCAGGTGGTGCCGGCGGTCTGGGAACCGTGAAGTCGGGCGGCCGTGGCGGCACCGGCGGCACCGGCGGTTTCGGTGGAAACGCCGAGAACGGACAGACCAACACCGGCGGTGCCGGTGGATCGGGCGGTTCCGGAGGCAAGGGCGGCCCGGGCGCCAACGGCGCCAATCCCGGCAGCACCGGCGGTAGCGGCACTGCGGGCCAAGCTCAATCGGGTGGTGTCGGCGGCAAGGGCGGCTCCGGCGGCGGGGGCGGCACGGGCGGCGCAGGCTGAATCCCGCTCAGCCACCCGTAATTCAGCTGCGCGAGCAGGTCGCGCCCGCTTACCCTGACGCCGTGTTCAGCAGGGTGAATCTGTCCTCGAAATCGGCCTACGAGCCTGAAGTCGGCTACTCCAGGGCGGTTCGGATCGGCCCGCACGTCGCGGTCTCCGGCACCACCGGCGCGGGCGACGACGTCGTCGCTCAGACTCGAAATGCATTGCAGCGCATAGCAACAGCGCTGGACGATCTCGGCGCCTCACTGTCCGACGTGATTCGCACCCGGATCTACATCACCGACATCACAGCCTGGCGCGAGGTCGGCGCGGTGCACGCGGAGTTCTTCGGCGCGATCCGCCCGGCGGCCACCATGGTCGAGGTCGCCGCGCTCATCGAGCCCGGGCTGCTGGTGGAGATCGAGGCCGACGCCTACGTCGACGGCTCGAACGGCTGAAACCTGCCATCCGGCCCGGGCAGATACGGCGTGACGTCCATCACGGCCGACGTGGGCAACCGGCCGTACAGGTGCGGGAACCGCATCGACGCGGGATCCGTTGTAACACCGTGTTCCCAACGCAGCGGCGCCTGCAGCTGTCGAGGGTCGATGTGGAGCAGCACCAAATCGGTTCGGCCGGAGTACAACCGGTTGGCCGGCAGGTGGACCTGCTCCGGCGTCGACAGGTGAATGAATCCGGCATCGCTGCGCGACGCGGGGCAAAGTTCGCCACTGGCCCGCGCGGTTTCCCAGTCTCGCTGTCCGCACAGGTGGAGTAAGAATTCCGGATTCGGGTACATACGACCACACTGCACCACCCGCAACACGAGAAGGCGTGAGACACGACACAGCGTTAAACCACCGGGGAACAAGGCCGGAACACAAAACGTCTGAGACAGTAGAGATACGTGACGGTGGCGACCAGTCACCGAAGCGCTGAGCACCTTACGGAGGAGCCCATGAACGCGACCCTGACCAGTCCTGAATTGACCAAGGCTGATCGCTGCGACCGCTGTGGTGCGGCGGCTCGGGTGCGCGCCAAGCTTCCCTCCGGTGCCGAACTCCTGTTCTGCCAGCATCACGCCAACGAGCACCAGGCCAAGCTGATCGAGTTGGCCGCGGTGATCGAAGTCAGCCCGTCGGAGGCGTAACAACTACTCGCGGCCGCGTCGCTGGGCAGGATCGCCGTCGTCAGGAATGCTGGACTGGTCATGACTGACCAATCGGCCAAGCCGTCTCGTCATCACGTGTGGCGGATCTCGAAACGCACGTTGTCCAAGAGCTGGGACGACTCGATTTTCTCCGAGGCGGCCCAGGCCGGTTTCTGGTCTGTGCTGTCGTTGCCGCCGCTGCTACTCGGGATTCTCGGGAGCCTGGCGTACATCGCGCCGATGTTCGGACCGGACACCCTGCCGACCATCGAGAACCAGCTGATCAACTTCGCGAACAGCTTCTTCTCGAAGAACGTTGTCAACGAGATCATCCAGCCGACGGTCCGCGACATCGTGGCGGGCGCACGCGGCGAGGTGGTGTCGTTCGGTTTCGTCATCAGCCTGTGGGCCGGTTCGTCGGCCATCTCGGCGTTCGTCGACTCGGTGGTGGAAGCCCACGACCAGACGCCGCTGCGACATCCGGTGCGGCAACGGTTCTTCGCGCTCGGGCTCTACGTGGTGATGCTGGTGTTCGTCATCGCCAGCGCACCGTTCGTGGCGCTCGGCCCCCGCAAGATCTCGTCGTATCTGCCGGACAGCTGGGACAACATCCTGCACTACGGTTACTACCCCGCCCTGGCGGTGACCTTGGTGCTGGCGGTGACGATCCTCTACCGGGTGTCGCTGCCCAAACCGCTGCCCACCCATCGCCTGGTGTGGGGTGCGATCCTGGCCGCCGCGGTGTTCGCGGTCGCGGCGATGGGCCTGCGGTTCTACCTGACCTGGATCACCAGCACCGGCTATACATATGGCGCGCTGGCGACCCCGATCGCGTTCCTGCTGTTTGCGTTCTTCCTCGGCTTCGCCATCATGATCGGCGCCGAACTCAACGCCGCCATCGAAGAGGAATTTCCCGCCCCCAAGCCGCACGCCGAACAGGTGCGAACGTGGTTGAGACGCATGGCGAAGTCGATGGGTGACAACGGCAACAAGCAAGACGACGCCGACGATGAGCCGCAGCCGGCGCCCACGGACACGACCGAAGCCGCCCCGGTCAGCCCTTCTTGAGGTTCTCGTAGACCCGCTTGCAGTCCGGGCACACCGGCGAACCCGGCTTGGCCGCGCGGGTCACCGGGAACACCTCGCCGCACAGTGCGACGACGTGGGTGCCCATCACGGCACTCTCGGCGATCTTGTCCTTCTTGACGTAATGGAAGACCTTGGGGGCATCGTCGTCGGTCCCGTCGTCGACACGTTCGTCGGCGTCGGTGCGCTCGATTGTCTGGGTCTGCATACAGACATTGTGCCCGGTAAGACAGCCGTAAGAAACCGGCATGCATATCGATCGCGAATTGTGGAACAGTAGAGCTATGAAGCGTGAGCTGGGTTTCGACGACGAGGGTCGGCCCGTGCTCATCACGGCCGCGGCGACGCCCTACGAAGACCAGCATCGCCAGCGCGTGCGGAAGTATCTGACGATCATGTCATTTCGGATTCCGGCACTGATCCTGGCGGCCGCCGCGTACGGCCTGTGGCACAACGGACTGATCTCACTGGCGATCATCGCGGTGTCGTTGCCGCTGCCGTGGATGGCCGTCCTGATCGCCAATGACCGCCCGCCCCGGCGCGCGGAGGAGCCCCGCCGCTTCAACGACACCCCGCAGCGGACCCCGCTGTTCCCGCGGGCCGAGCGGCGCGCGCTCGATGCCGGCATCTCGGCTGCGCAACCGCACCCGGCCGGTGGTCCCGACCGCGGTTCCCACTGACCGCCGACCGGGCCGTTTCTCAGGACATTCTCAGGGCTCGTCGCTATTCCCGCACGTCAGAGGGTGTGAACAGACGCCCTTGCGGGAACTCTTTGTTCGGATCGCACGTTGAACGCTTTGACAGTTGCAGCCGATCAGGAGGCCACCATGGCAAATGCCACCACCAGCCGGATTGACAGCGATCTGGACGCCCAGAGTCCAGCCGCCGACCTGGTGCGCGTCTATCTGAACGGCATCGGCAAAACCGCCCTGCTCACCGCAGAGGACGAGGTAGAGCTGGCCAAGCGGATCGAGGCCGGGCTGTTCGCCCAGCACCTGCTGGCGACCAAGAAGCGACTCAGCGAGAACCGTAAGCGTGATCTCGCCATCATCGTGCGCGACGGGCAGGCCGCCCGCAGTCATCTGCTCGAGGCCAACCTGCGCCTGGTGGTGTCGCTGGCCAAGCGCTACACCGGTCGCGGCATGCCGCTGCTGGACCTCATCCAGGAGGGCAACCTGGGGCTGATCCGCGCGATGGAGAAGTTCGACTACACCAAGGGTTTCAAGTTCTCGACGTATGCCACGTGGTGGATCCGTCAGGCCATCACCCGCGGCATGGCCGACCAGAGCCGCACCATCCGGCTGCCCGTCCACCTGGTGGAGCAGGTGAACAAGCTGGCCCGCATCAAGCGTGAGATGCACCAGAGCCTGGGCCGGGAGGCCAGCGACGAGGAGCTGGCGGAGGAGTCCGGTATTCCGGTCGAGAAGATCAACGATCTGCTCGAGCACAGCCGCGACCCGGTGAGCCTCGACATGCCGGTCGGCAGCGACGAGGAGGCCCCGCTCGGCGACTTCATCGAGGACTCCGAGGCCATGTCCGCCGAGAACGCGGTGATCGCCGAATTGCTGCACACCGACATCCGCCACGTGCTGGCCACCTTGGACGAGCGGGAGCAGCAGGTGATCCGGCTGCGGTTCGGCCTCGACGACGGCCAGCCCCGCACCCTCGACCAGATCGGCAAGCTGTTCGGCCTGTCCCGCGAGCGGGTCCGCCAGATCGAGCGTGAGGTCATGTCGAAGCTGCGCAACGGCGACCGGGCCGACCGGCTACGGTCCTACGCCAGCTGAGTAAGCAACCCCCTCCAGTGTGCCCGTCGGCGAAGCCGGCGGGCACACTGCTGTGGCCGGAGGTGTTGCACGTCCATTTACGCAGCTAGCCAAGTAGACTCGGGGCAGACGAAGGGTGTCCTTAATGAACGATCTGGTCGATACCACTGAGATGTATCTGCGCACGATCTACGACCTCGAAGAGGAGGGCGTGATCCCCCTGCGCGCACGCATTGCCGAGCGGCTCGAGCAGAGTGGCCCGACGGTCAGCCAGACCGTGGCCCGGATGGAACGCGACGGCCTGCTGCATGTGGCCGGCGACCGGCACCTTGAACTGACCGAAAAGGGACGCGAATTGGCCGTCTCGGTGATGCGCAAGCATCGCCTCGCCGAGCGCCTGCTGGTGGACGTCATCGGGTTGCCGTGGGAGGAAGTGCACGCCGAAGCCTGCCGCTGGGAACACGTGATGAGCGAGGACGTCGAGCGCCGGCTGGTGCAGGTCCTCGATGACCCGACGGTGTCCCCGTTCGGCAACCCGATTCCCGGTCTGTCGCTGCTGGGCCTGGACATGAGCAAGTTCGAGGACGCCAACCTGGTGCGCCTGACCGAGCTGCCGGCCGGCTCCCCCGTCGCCGTGGTGGTCCGTCAGCTCTCCGAACACGTGCAGGGTGACGTCGAGCTGATCGGTCAGCTCAAGGGTGCCGGTGTGGTGCCCAATGCCCGTGTGCAGGTGGAGAGCGGCCCGCACGGCGGTGTGACGATCCTGATCGGCGGCCACGAGAACGTGCACCTGCCGCACGAGATGGCCCACGCGGTCAAGGTCGAGAAGGTCTAAGCAGCTCTACACCGCGCGACGGCCGAACGCTCGCCGCGGCGGAAGCCGCACCCCCAACCGCTTGGCCAGCCGGTACCCCGCGCCGGCCAGCTCCCGGATCTGCTCGGGCCGCATTCCCGACTGCAACGCGGTGTCGAGCATGCTCGCCATCCGGTGCTCAGGATCGCTGCGCAGCGCCGCCTCCAGCGATAGCCCGGCCAACGGCCCGTCGCCACGCGTGTATGCCGAAAAAGCCAGCAGCACAAGCGCTTCGGTTCGCCACGGGTCGGGAAGGGTCCGCGCCAGCACCGTCCACAGCGCCTCGGCATCGCCGGCCACCGCACCGACTGCGAGCGCGTACAACGTGTCGCGGACCGAGACGTCGGTCAGCGCGCACGCGAGCATCGCCAGTTCGGCCTCCCCGAGGTCCGCACCGTCACTGACCCTGGCGGCGATCGCCATTACCGCCTCGACATCGCGGCGCCCGCACCTGTCCGGATCTGCCCGCCAGTCGGCCTCCCGCGCCTCGGCGTGCGCGGCGATCGCCGGCACCAGCGACGCGGCCCGACCGGCGTCGGCGACCGCGACCACCGCCTGCAGATCGGACCGGCGTGGATACAGTCGCCGCCCCTCGAGCACGGCGGCCGCGGCGAGCGGTGAGGCCATCGGATCCTCCACCGCGCCGAACGCGCCACAGCCGTCGACGCAGTGCCACCGGCCGCCGGCCTCGATCCGGTCGACCACATGGGTGGCGTAGACGGTCATGTCGTGGGCGGACAGCGCCGCGTCCAACTCGTCGCACATGTCGCGGTAGTCCTGGTTGCACATCGGGCAGGGGGCGCCGTCGGCGTCGACGATCACGGCCACCACCGTGTCCGCGCCCGAGGCGGCGGCGACTTCTGCCAGGCGGGTGAGGCCCCCGTCCATCGCGTTCGACAAGTCGACGCGCATGACCGCTCCCATTTCGCGGTCCTCCAGGGACACCAGCACCAGTGATTTCTCCGGGACGAAGCCGAGAACAGCGGGCAGCGCGGCGATCAGGGCGCCAGGACGGGTGAAGCGATAGTCAGGTTCGTGTGTGGTCATGGCCCGACAGTCGCAACCGGCGCCGACCAAATCGGTCCGCCGAGCACCGACAAGCATGCGGCTGGGGATGAACTCGGAACTGGGGATAGCCGCCGGCAAGCGGCGCCACATTGTTCATGTCGTATTGACACGGTCGGCATGCGAGATTCGGCAAACCGGCGTACATCTTGTCCTCATGAGTGTGGAATACGACCTCGTCGTCATCGGCTCGGGGCCCGGCGGTCAGAAAGCAGCCATCGCGGCAGCCAAGCTGGGCAAGTCGGTGGCCGTCATCGAACGCGGGCAGATGCTCGGCGGTGTCTGTGTTCAGACCGGCACCATCCCGTCGAAGACGCTGCGCGAGGCGGTGCTCTACCTGACCGGCATGAGTCAGCGCGAACTCTACGGCGCCAGCTACCGGGTCAAGGACAAGATCACTCCCGCCGATCTGCTCGCCCGCACCGAACACGTGATCCGCAAAGAGGTCGACGTGGTGCGAAACCAGTTGATGCGCAACGGTATCGAGCTCTACGTGGGGCACGGCCGGTTCATCGATGAGCACACCGTCGAGGTCGAGGACCCCACCCGGGCCGAGCACATCACCGTCAGCGGCCGCTACATCATCATCGCCACCGGCACCAAGCCGGCGCGGCCCGCCGGCGTCGAGTTCGACGAGAACCGGGTGCTGGACTCCGACGGCATCCTCGACCTGAAGACCATCCCGGGCTCGATGGTGGTGGTCGGCGCCGGCGTCATCGGCATCGAGTACGCCTCGATGTTCGCCGCGCTGGGCACCAAGGTCACCGTCGTCGAGAAACGCGACACGATGCTCGACTTCTGCGATCCCGAGATCGTCGAAGCCCTGCGCTTCCACCTTCGCGACCTGGCGGTGACGTTCCGTTTCGGCGAGGAGGTGACCGCTGTCGACGTCGGTTCGGCCGGCACCGTCACCACATTGGCCAGCGGCAAGCAGATCCCCGCCGAAACCGTCATGTACTCGGCCGGACGGCAAGGCCAGACCGACCACCTGGATCTGGCGAACGCCGGTCTGGAGGCCGACAACCGTGGCCGGATCTTCGTCGACGAGAAGACATTTCAGTCGAAGGTCGACCACATCTACGCCGTTGGCGATGTCATCGGCTTCCCCGCCCTGGCGGCCACCTCGATGGAGCAGGGCCGGCTGGCGGCCTACCACGCGTTCGGCGAGCCGACGGCCGGTATGACCGTGCTGCAGCCGATCGGCATCTACTCGATCCCGGAGGTGTCCTACGTCGGCGCCACCGAGGTGGACCTCACCAAGGCGGCGGTCCCCTACGAGGTCGGGGTGTCCCGCTACCGCGAGCTGGCCCGCGGCCAGATCGCCGGCGACTCCTACGGCATGCTCAAGCTGCTGGTGTCGACCGAAGACCTGAAGGTCCTCGGCGTTCACATCTTCGGCACCGCGGCAACAGAATTGGTGCACATCGGCCAGGCCGTGATGGGCTGCGGCGGGACCATCGAGTACCTGGTCGACGCCGTCTTCAACTATCCGACGTTCTCGGAGGCCTACAAGGTGGCCGCACTCGACGTGATGAACAAGCTGCGTGCGCTGAACCAGTTCCGCCGCTAGGCGCTCAGCACTCGCTGTCGAACGACGCCGGCGCGTCGTCGCCCGGTCCCCCCGCTTCGGCGCGCGCCAGCAGCGCTGCCGTCGCCGCATCGAACGGTGCCGAGTACGAGACGTTGTCCTGGCAGCCGCCGCCGTTGCGCCCGCCGATCACGCCGACCACCGTCGCCCCGGCGATCCACGGGCCGCCGCTGGTTCCGTCGACCAGGCCGTCGCAGCGCAGCGCCGGGTATCCGTCCTCGATGCGGGCGACGGTGTCGCAGCCCAGCGGGGGCCCGCCGTCGCCCACCGGGTACCCGATCACCGTCACCGGCGCGGTCTCGGTGGGCGCGGCGCCGAGGGTGAGTGCCCGGCCCGCAGCGGTTTCGACGGTGCCGCCGGTGGCTCTGCTGACCCGCGCGAACGCATAATCCGCCTTGGGGTCCTGAGTGCTCAGCCAGCGGGGATCGAGGTAGACGGTGTCGACGGTCCAGACATCGCCGGGAGCGGCGCTCTCGTCGAATCCCGGTACGAACGTGGCGGGCAGGCCCGCCGCCAGGCAGTGCGCGGCGGTCAGGATCAGATCCTGGCCCGCGGAATGGACCACTGAGGCGGTGCAGGTGTGGGTGTCGGTGGCGCCGAGGAACAGCGCTCCCACGTCGGGCCGGGCCGCCACCGGCTGGGCATTCGCGGCCGGTACCGCCGCCGCGCGGGACTGCTCGGCGGCCTTGGCCCGCGGCTCGGCGGTCGAATGGCAGCCGGACACCAGAACCGTGGCCACCACGAGGTTCAGGGCCGCCGCGACCGTCCGCATGGCTCGATCATGCCCGATCTGCGCGTTTTCGACCCGGGTAGACGCCGGGAACGGCGGGCACCCCACCAGCGTTGTGCAACACGAGCGCTATGGTCAGCGCTCACCCGATTCTCTGCCCGATGTCGCCGCCCCCGCGGCTCCTGAGAGACACTGGTTGTCACGGTGCAAGGGGACGACGACGTGCCCGGGCGCCGCGAGGAGGCGGAGACGATGACTGACGAGCAGGCACAGCCCTACCAACCCGAGCCGACCGGCATGTACGAACTGGAGTTTCCGGCGCCACAACTGTCCGCACCCGATGGGCGTGGCCCGGTGATGATTCACGCTCTCGAAGGCTTCTCCGACGCCGGCCGCGCCATTCGGCTGGCCGCCGACCACCTCAAAGCCAAGCTGGACACCGAGTTGGTGGCCTCGTTCTCGATCGACGAACTGCTGGACTACCGCTCCCGCCGGCCGCTGATGACGTTCAAGACCGATCACTTCACCGACTACGACGACCCTGCGCTGAATCTGTACGCCCTGCGCGACAGCCTCGGCACACCGTTCCTGCTGCTCGCCGGGATGGAGCCGGATCTGAAGTGGGAGCGGTTCGTCACCGCCGTGCGGCTGCTGGCCGAGCAGCTCGGGGTACGCCAGACCATCGGACTGGGCACCATCCCGATGGCCGTGCCGCACACCCGGCCGGTGACGATGACCGCGCACTCCAACAACCGCGAACTGATCACCGAATTCACCCCGTGGGTCGGCGAGGTGCAGGTCCCGGGCAGTGTGTCCAACCTGCTGGAGTACCGGATGGCCCAGCACGGCCACGAAGTCATCGGCTTCACCGTGCATGTGCCCCACTACCTGGCCCAAACGGATTTTCCGCCCGCTGCCGAGGCGCTGCTGGAGCAGGTCGCCAAGCTGACGTCGCTGCAGGTTCCGTTGCGGGGGCTGACCGATGCCGGCGCGGCCATCCGCACCAAGATCGACGAGCAGGTCGAAGCCTCGGCGGAGGTCGCTCAAGTGGTGACCGCGCTGGAGCGACAGTACGATGCTTTCGTTGCCGCTCAAGAGAACCGGTCGCTGCTGGCACGCGACGAAGAACTCCCCAGCGGCGACGAGTTGGGTGCGGAGTTCGAGAAATTCCTGGCCCAGCACGCCGAGGACTTCAAAGACGGTTTCAACGACAGCGGCGAGACCTAGCGGAGTCCACCGCACCGATGACAGGGTTGGCCAGTGACTCAGCAGAAGCCTCAGCAGAAGTCTCAGCGAAAGCCCAATCTCCAGCCGGTGCGGGATGTGACGCCCACCCTGCACTTCCGGACCATTCACGGCTACCGGCGGGCCTTCCGGGTGGCCGGGTCGGGTCCGGCGCTGCTGCTGATCCACGGGATCGGTGACAACTCGACGACGTGGCATCCGGTGCACAGCAAGCTCGCCCAGCGGTTCACCGTCATCGCCCCGGACCTGCTGGGGCATGGACAGTCCGACAAGCCGCGAGCCGACTATTCGGTGGCGGCCTACGCCAACGGCATGCGCGATCTGCTCAGCGTGCTCGACCTCGACAAGGTGACCGTGGTCGGGCATTCACTCGGCGGCGGCGTGGCGATGCAATTCGCTTACCAGTTCCCGCAATTGGTGGAGCGGCTGATCCTGGTCAGCGCGGGCGGGGTGACCAAAGAGGTCAACATCGCGCTGCGGGCCGCCTCGCTGCCGTTGGGCGGGGAGGCCCTGGCCCTGCTGCGACTGCCGATGGTGCTGCCCGCGTTGCAGCTTGCCGGCCGCGCGCTGGGCAGCGTCTTCGGCTCCACCGGTCTGGGCCGCGACCTGCCGGACGCGCTGCGCATCCTGGCCGATCTGCCCGAGCCGACGGCCTCGTCGGCGTTCACCCGCACATTGCGGTCGGTGGTGGACTGGCGGGGCCAGGTGGTCACCATGCTGGACCGATGTTATCTGACCGAATCCGTTCCGGTGCAACTCATTTGGGGTGACTTGGACGCGGTGATCCCGGTCAGTCATGCCCGAATGGCGCACTCCGCCATGCCCGGCTCCCAGCTCGAGATCTTCGGCCGCTCCGGCCACTTCCCGTTCCACGACGACCCCGACCGTTTCGTGGAGGTCGTCGAGAAGTTCATCGACTCGACAGCCCCGGCCGAGTACGACCAGGACGTCCTGCGCGAACTCCTGCGCACCGGCCTGTCCGAACGCCTGGTCACCGGGTCACTCGACACCCGGGTCGCGGTGCTCGATGCCCTCGGCGCCGACGAGCGCAGTGCCACCTGAGGCATCGCACCGTCCCCCATCGGTCACTGCGGCCGGATGCGCCGAGCGGAACCGATAGACATCTAGGCGAAGTTTGCCATGCCCGGGCGTTCGCTTTGCGTGACACCGCCCGCCCGGGTCCGCGCCTAACACTGCGACCCGGCTGTCGGACGATCGCGAACCACATCGCCACCGCGCCGCCGGCACGCACAGCGAGGCAACCTGGGCCACTTGGCCTCACGCGCAACGCCGCGCCCGCTGATCGGCATTATCACTGCTGAGCGACCCGTAATCTGCGATTTGACCGGATCGATCCACCCGCCCCGCGGGCGATCGCGATTTTGACGATTTCGCCAATTGCCTGCGGCGTGGTTGTGATTTGATGGCTTCTCTGTGTGACGGGACGAGTGCAGTGGGGGTCCTCGTGAACGACATGTCTGACACCGGCGGACACTTAGCTCAGCGCCCGGACAGTAACCGCGCGAACCGTCGCACACGAATCAAGCGGCGGCCGCTGCGCGTAACGGCATGGCTGGGCATCGGAGCGGCGACGCTCGGCATGGGGGCCGTGCTGGCAGGCAGCGTCGGTATCGCCAACGCGGACACCGGTGGTTCGGCCGATCACCCGGGGGCTACCGCACCGGCCAAGAAAGACCCCGGCAGCAAGCAGGGCGTACGCGCCTCCACCGCCCGCCCGGCCAGCCCTGGCGTCGGTACATCGAAGCGCCTCGCACGGCCACTGTCCTCAGCCTCACCGACCGCCAGCACCGCCCGCCTGGACCGGCGATCTTCTGCCCCGACGCCGAGCGCCGCGTCCGCGCGGGCCGTGCGTCCCGCCGTATCCGCGCCGGCCGCACCGTTCGCCGCACCGTGCGCTGCCTGCTGGGGTGTCGGCGCACCCACAGTGACGCAAGGTCTCACGACGGCGACCAATCACCTGTTCAATGTCGCCTATCAGCTGCTGGACGACGGTCCCGGCAATCCGATCTCGACATCCATCGAGGGGGCACTCGTCCTCATCAGGCGGGCCCTGTTCTTCGTTCCGACCGGCGTCACCGCGACCCAGGTCGGCACCGCACTGACCGTCGGCGTCAACAGTGGCAGCGTGGCGTACTTCCGGCAGTCCGGATCTCAGGTGCAGGTTGCGGATAATCCCCTGTTCTGGGGAGCCCAAGAGTTCGCGGCGCCGTCGCTGTCCGATGTCACTGTCAGCAATGCGGGAGCCACCGGGTGCGCGGGCTTTGACTTTGCGACGGGTACCGTCGCGGCCAATCTCGTTGCCAACCAGATTGATTCAATCGAATTCGGCCCCGGCGCCGCATTTGGCGGCACCGTCACGCTGACCGATGCCTCCTCGCCGATCTCGATACGAACCGCGGTTCGCGGGTCACAAGGCGTGACCATCGACGGTCAGGTCTTGCTGGCCTCGAATGTGGAAATCGACGCCGGTACCGGCAATGCGGTGTTCACCAATACCGTCGATGCCCGGCAAGCAGGCAAGCAGTCCTTGCTGGTCAGTGCACTCGGGACGACCACGTTCGCAGCAGCGATCGGAAGCCGGAATCCGCTGGCCAGCCTGACCACCCGCGCCATCGCCCCGATCGACATCACTCAATCGGCGGACTCGAAAACCATTCCCCTGCATTACATGCCGACGTTCTCGGCGGACGGGCGTCCACAGGTCAAGTACGGCATCGATGTCGCAATCGGCGATAATGCTCCGCGCACATACCTGTTCGATTCCGGCGGCAACGGGTTCTACGCTGGTTACACGCCGAGCTATTGGCAAGACGTCCAGCTCGGAACCAACTCCTCCGACATCACCTACACCTCAGGCAACTTCGTCGATGCGGTCGCGACGACCACCACGATCACGATCGGAACCGGCCAGCAGAGCGTCACCACGCAACCGATCCAGATAGGCGCGATCGTCGCCGGCGGCAACAAGAATGACGGTTCGGTATTCGATTTCTCCGATCCCGACGCCACCCCGTGGGATGGGCGGTTTGTCGGAGATTTCGGAGCTGCGTTCGGTGTGCAACCGGTTGACAATCAGGCGCAGGGCCTGACGAGCGCACTGTTCCAGTTGCCCGGGAATCTGTCGAGCGGCTTTCTCGCCCAGCTGGGCCCGATCGGCTCGCCACCGCAGTTGACGGTGGGTGTCACCGACGCGCTGCGCGCACAATTCCCGTATGCGGTGCCGGTGAGCGCACTGACCGGCGGCGGCGTGTATCCGGTTTCCGGATATCAGGTATTGCAGCAATTCGGCTTCGCCGCAGAGTATTTCGTGACGCAACAAGACACCGGCCTACTGATCCCCCTTGGTACGGAATCCTTCGCCCAGTGCGCGCAGCAATGCCTACCCTCGCTGATCGACAGCGGTGCGCCGTCGACCAGTGTCCGACTGCCCGGCGCGCCGACACCGTATCCACTCTCGACGGCCAACAATTCGGCATTACAGCCGGGTTCCATTTTCGTCGCCGAGCTTCCGACCACGCAGGGGCGCCCACCGCTGACGTGGACATTCACCGCGGGCACGAACGGCTCGGTCGATCAGGTCGGTTACGACAGCAGCAGCGGGGCCGCGACCACCACCCAGAACGTCAACACCGGCCTGAATCTCTACAACGATTTCGACATCATGTTCGACGTCGCCAAACAAGTGATCTGGTTGCGCCCCAACGGCGGTCAGTCAACGGTGTCCCTGCAGTCGGTGGCGACCACCGGAGCCCAGACCTACGGCCAGAACGCCATCCTCAGCGGCACCTATGCGACCGGTGGCGGGGCGTTCTCGATCTCCGGGGTCACTCGACTCGCCGGTGACGTCACCGTCGAGTCAGGCTCCGGTGATGCAACGTTCTCCGGAACCGTGGACGGCACGGCGGCCGGTGGACAATCGCTGACCGTCAATGCCAGCGGTACAACCACTTTCGTTCGCCAAGTCGGAGCTCTGGCGGCCCTGAAGAGTCTGACCACCGACACGCCCGGCTCGACGGTCACGTCGGGTGTCACCACGGCGGATGGCCAGACCTATCACGACGACTTATCGATCAACGGCGCGTACTCCGGCAGTTCGTTCGCCGCCGGGAAGTCGACGGTGCTGGCCGGACCCAGCAGCATCACCGTCGGTGACGGATCGATCGCCTTCGCCGGAACGATCGATTCCCAGATCGAGCAACTTCCGTCGGATACCGGTGTCAGCCCGGTCAAGACCGGGTTCACACTGGAGGTGTCGGCTCAGGGCGGGGCGGTCGGCTTCGGCGCCAAAGTCGGCGGCACCAGCGAGCTGGGCGGCTTGACCATCGACAAAAACACGAGCGTCACTGCTGCAGACACGGTCAACCTTGTTGGTTCACTGGCCAATTCGGGCCAGACCGGCATCGATATCGGGGACGGCGCCACCGTGCGCCTGCGCGCCGGTGGCTCGATCACCGGCTTCACCGGTAGCGGCATCGTGTTCCAGGGCGGATCGCAAGGATCGGAGGTTCGCGGATTCCACGTCGCAGGCAACGTCTACGACGGTATTCAGCTCGGCCTCGACAACGCGAGCTCCGGTGTCCCGGTCGACTTCGCCGGCACGGTGATCGCCGAGAACACCATCTACGGCAATTCTGCTTTCGGCATCGAAGCTGCCGCACCGGTGCTCGGTTTGACCATCCGTGACAACACGATCGGGGCGACCGGTGAGACCAACGAATGGGGCTTCTACGTCACCCCCGGCCCGAACACGCACGGCATCGTCCTCGCTCCCGGCCTCTATACCGGCACCACGATCTACGACAACACGATCACCGACAACGCTCGCAGCGGCATCTTCGCGCCCGGTGGCGTGCAGGGTCTGCTGATCACCGGCAACACGATCAAGGACAACCAGCTGCATGGCATCGAATTCGCCACCGGCGACTTCACCTCCACTGTGATCACCGGCAATACGATCTCAGCCAACGGCTCCGATGGAATCTCCCTCGGCGCCGGTGTCGGCCAGGCCACGACCGCCGGCGGCAATCCGCTGACCGGTTACACCGCGGGGCTCGGTCACTACGTCGTCAGTTATGCGAACAATCCGGATTTCTACGACCCCACCACCCCACCGGCCGACCCACAGATCCAGCTGCAGATCGGTGCGGCTCCGCACGGCACAACGAATGTGACAGTCAACCTGGACACCGGCTCACGCGGACTCTACTTCGACGCCCTTCAACTTCCGGCCGAAATCACCGGCCAGGGAACACAACTGGGCAAAGGCTACGTCTACCTCAACAGCTCCAACAGGCTCTTCTTCGGCGACTGGGTCCAGCTTCCCATCACGTTCTCGCAGTCGGTATACGTGGACGCCAACGGCACCGATCAGAGCCGCAGGGCACAGGCCAGCGTCCCTGTGCTGGTGGTCAGCGCGGTGGGCGCCTCGATGACTCCGATGCCAGGCAGCACGGTACCCAACACGACGTTCAGCACAACGGTGTCCACAGGCACCATCGTCATCACCAATGGCAGTCAGACACAGCAGGCCACCATCGTGACCAATCCGTCGGCCGGCCCGGGTAAGGGCACCGTCACAATCCCGGGCGGCTGGTGGGCCAACTACGCCGACAACATCGTGGACGGCAACGAACTACTGGCCCCGGTTGCCAACTTCGGCATCGGATTCGATCGATCCGGTCAGGGCACGGCACCGACGACCAACGAATACAATCAGGCCTACAACGCCTTCCTGAACCTCACCGAGATGCAGGACGGCGCCATGCGCCCGGGGTATGTTCTGTCCGCCGGTGGGGTGACTCTCGGCCTGGACAGCGCCGTAACCGGCTTCGCCTACACCGATCTGGCCCCGACCGGCCTGCAACAGGGAACGCAGAGCGCGCCCGATTGGCAACCGGCGACCGGGACGGTCACCTACGAGAACACCACATACGGCACCGGTCAGCTCGTGATCGACATGGGAATTCCGACTGGGATCCTCACTTTGCCGGGTCAGACGCCCACGTCGTCGTTCTCCGGAAAGATGACCGTGGACCTGCTCAATTCCGGCGGCTCGAATTCCGGTGTCAGCTACCACTTCCAGACCGATTCCACCGGCAGCATCGTCCGCGCGGACAACCTGCTCGCTCCCACCGATGTCGCGTTCTTCAACCCTCTGGCAGGCAATTACACCGAGAACATGGCACCCCAGAGCCAGCAGTTCTTCAACACCGGACGCGATGTCTTCGCCGCCTTCGACTACCTCTACGACGCAGCAGGAGGCTATTTCGGCCTCAAGGTCGGATCCACCCAGCAGGCGCAGGATGCATTCGCCGGCAACGGCGAGTTCACCGCCGCGCACTTCGAAAATCCCAACGCCCCCACCGGAGTGGACAATCTGACGGTCACCGGTAACACGATCTCAGACAATGGCGGAGACGGTGTCAGCATCATCGGCGCCGACAATGTGCTCAACGCCAATACGATCGCCCACAACACCGGTGACGGTGTCGCGGTCAGCGCAGCGACGTCGACCGGCAACTCGATCCTGTCCAATTCCATCCATTCCAACGCCGGCCACGGAATCGCCCTGACTGACGGCGCAAATGGCGGACAACCGGCACCCAGCTCGGTATCAGCCACGTTGGTGGACAACGAAACCCAGGTGCGGGTGCACGGCACGGTGACCGCGGTGGGCGGATACTCCGGACAGTTCGAGGTCCAGGTATTCGGGTCACCGCCGTCCGAAGGAGTCAACGCTCAGGGTCGGCATCTACTCGGATCGTTCACCACCTCGGCCGGTGACTTCAGTCAAGATTTCTCGGTCGGACCCGACGATCAGTGGATCACCGTCACCGCCACACCGGTGACGGCGCCGGCCAACACCTCCGAGTTCTCCACGCCCGTGAGCGACGTGTGACGATGTTCATCAAAGCCGCACGGCTGGGAACCGCCGCGTTCGTCCTGGGGATCTCGTTGGGTGGGCCACACCTTGGGGTTGCCGCAGCCGATTCGACGGGGACAGACCCGTCCGCCGCGCCGGCGGCAGCCCAATCCAAGCCCGCAGGGGCCCGCTCCGGCCGCACAGCCGACCGGCCGATCCCCAGGTACCCCACCGGGCGGCCACAGCCCGGAACCAAAGCCCCGACAACAGCTTTACTCGACCCCGCATCCGGTGCGCCATCGGGACCGGACCTGCCGGGCGCATCCCGACGCAGAGCGGAGCGGACCTCGACGCCGCGGGGCACCGCCGTGGCGCCGGCATCCGTTCCGATGTCGACCTCTCCGGCTCACGGCACACAAGGTGGGTCGGCCCGCCCCGCCCCGGGGGACACCTCCGCCGCGGAGCCCGCCACCCCGCCGGCCCGCCTGGCCGGCCCGACCGCGGCATCGATACTCGGCACCGACTGCGCGGTCTGTTGGGGTGCCGCGGCCCCCTCGATCGCCCAGGGGATCACCGCCGCGGTCAACCATGTGTTCAACTCCGCATTCACCTGGTTGTCCACGTTCGGCCCGAATCCGATTTCCGATCTCGTCGCCGGAGCGCTGGTGTTGATCCGACGCACGTTGTTCCTGGTGCCCGAGGGTGTCACCGCCAGCCAGGTCGGCACCGCGCTGACCGTCGCCGTGAACACCGGCAGCGCGGTCTACCTGCGGCAGACCGGCTCCACCCTGCAGATATCGGGCGACCCGTCATTTGTGCGCGCGACGACGTTCACCACCACGCCGAATACGACTGTGACAGTGACCAATCCCGGCAATGCGGGTTGCGCCGGCCTGGTTCTGACATCCGGAAAGGTGCTCGCCAGCCTGCAGACGTCCCAAATCGACTCGATCCGTTTCGATTCCACCGGTTCTGTGGACGGTGCCGTCAGCGCGTCGGTCGCTCCAGGCGACACGCTCGTGCTGCGTGGCGCCATTCGCAGCGATCACGCCGTGAGCATCCACGGATCCGTGGTCCTCGCCGACGACGTGTCCATCGATGCGGGCGACGGTGATGTCTTGTTCGCCGGAACGGTCGACGCCGCGCAAGCGGGTAAGCAATCGCTGACGGTGACGGCGTTGGGCACGACCACATTTGGTGCCGCAGTCGGCGGTCAGGCCCCGCTGGCCAGTTTGCTCACCCAGGGCATCGCCGCGCTGGTCATTCCGCAGTCGACCCAAACCGCGACCGTGCCGCTGCACTATCTGCCGGAGTTCAGCACAACCGGCCAGGCACAGGTCAAATACGGGATCGACGTCGCAATCGGCGACAACCCCTCGCAGATGTACGAATTCGACACCGGCGGAGTGGCGTTCTTCGCCGGTTACAACTCCGCATTCTGGAAAGACGTACCGTTGACCGCCACTCCGGTTTCGGAGACGTATTCCTCCGGGAACTACTTCGACGGGGTCGTCGCCGATACCCGCATCACGATCGGCACGGGCACGCAGACGGTGTCCACCGGCCAGCCCATCCAGCTTGCCGCGATCCTCAACGGTGGAAACACCAACAAGGACACCACATTCGACTTCGCCAATCCCGACGCACCACCGGTCGAAGACCATTTCTTCGGCGACTTCGGCGCCTCCTTCGACACACTGATGGTTCCCGGCCTCGGCAGCGCGTTGGCGAATCCGCTGCTTCAGCTTCCCGGAAATCTGTCCAGTGGCTTCCTGGTGCAGTTGGGCCCCATCGGGATTGCGCCGCAGTTGACCGTCGGGGTCACCGACGCGTTGCGGGACCAGTTCCCGTATGCAGTGCCCGTCACCCCGCAACCCGGCGGTGGAACGTATCCGGTATCCGGCTACCCGGTGTTGAGCTGGTTCGGCTTCTCCCCCAGCTACAGCGCTCAACAAGGCGACCAGCCGGCACAGCAGATCGGCGTCAATTCCACGCTTCCGTCCCTCATCGACAGCGGTGCGCCGTCGACGGGCATCCGCACGCAGGGGCAGGGCGGGGATCCCTACAACGACAGCGGCCAATTACAGCGGGGGACAACCTTCATCGCGGACTTTCCGACCGCCATGGGCCGACCGCCGCTGAGATGGACGTTCGTCGCGGGCGACAACGGGTCGGTGAACCTGGTCAACTATCAACAGGGCGAGCCAGGTGGCATTCAGAATGTCAACACGGGTCTGAATCTGTACAACCAATATGACGTCATGTTCGACGTCGCCGACCAGATCATCTGGTTGCGACCGACCGGCGGGCAGTCGACGGTGACGCTGAAGTCGGTGACCACGACGGGATCGCAAACCTATCGCCAGAACGCAAACCTGTCCGGCAACTACAGCACCGGCAACGGCGATTTCTCCGTCGCCGGTGTGACGACCGTGCTCGGCGACACCCATGTACAGGCCGGCAACGGTGACGTCAGGTTCTCCGGGACCGTCGACGCCGGCACCGGCGCCGAATCTCTTGCTCTCGACTCGGAAGGGACAACCACATTCGCGCGGGAGGTTGGCAGCCGACAACCACTGGCCGCATTGACGACGGACGCCGGCGGGTCGACCAGTACCGCGTCGGTGACGACCACAGGCAGCCAGGTCTATGCCGATGCGGTGTCCCTCAACGGCGGCTATTCGGTGTCGAGCGGATCGTTCTCGGTCGGCGGGGCCACCACGCTGGCCGGACCCACCAGCATCACCGGCGGTGACATCACCTTCAACGGACGCATCGACGCCAACGCCGGCAGCGGCTACCAGCTGAGCCTCACCCCCGGTGACGGCAAGACGGCCACCCTCAACGGCGATGTGGGTGTGACCAACCCACTGGGTGGGTTGACAGTGACAGCGACCGCCGGCGGCTCCGCCACCGTCACAGCACCGGGTTATGTTGCCCTGGCGGGCAACCTCGGCTTCTCGGCCGACAAAGGTCTCTCGGTCGGCAAGGGCGTCACGGCTGCATTCACCGGTGGCGGTCTGATCCTGGGGTTCACCGACAGCGGCGTCGTGATCGGACAAGCCACCGGTTCGGTAATCCGCGATTTCGCAATCAGCGGCAACGGCGGCAACGGTATTCAGATCGACGGCGCACAGGGCACCGTGGTCGAGGACAACGTCGTCCTCGACAACGGCAGTGACGGCGTGCTCGTCAGTGCGGGCAGCGGCAACCAAATCCTGTCGAACTCCATCTTCGGCAACGGTGGCACCGGGGGCGTCGGGATCCATCTCGAGGCCGGCGCGAACAACAACCAGCCGCCGCCCGATGTGCACTCGGCGACCCTGAACGCGGGAAGCCTGACGGTGTCGTTCACCGTTGCTCCGCCCGACTCTGGCGAGTACACCGTCCAGATCTTCTACTCGCCCGCCGGCACGGCCATCCCCGTACAGGGCCAACAGCTGTTGCAGACGCTGTCCGCTGTGCACGGATCGAACACCGTCAGTATCCCGGCGCCGGCCAACGTCACCGCCGGTGGCTACATCACCATGACCGCCACCAGTTCCGAAGGTGACACGTCGGAGTTCTCCGTCAATGCGCAGATTCCCGCGTGAACACGCAGATCCGCCGACCGTGGAGAGCCGGGCCCGCCGCGTCGTAAAGTCGAATCATGACCGTCGACGTGACCGTGTTGCGGGTGTTCACCGATGAAGCCGGCAATTTCGGCAATCCGCTGGGCGTGGTGGACGCGGCAACCGTGCCGGCCGGTGACCGCCAGCGCATTGCGACCGAATTAGGTTACAGCGAAACCATATTCATCGACCTGCCGGCTGACGGGTCAACCACCGCGCACGCCCGCATCTTCACTCCGGCCACGGAATTGCCATTCGCCGGGCACCCCACCGTGGGCGCGGCCTGGTGGCTGCGGGAGCGCGGCACGCCGATTCACACCCTTCAGGTTCCGGCCGGCATCGTCGGGGTCGCCTACGACGACGAGCGCACGGTGATCCGGGTTCGGGCCGAGTGGTCGCCGGAGTTCGCCATTCATGACCTGGACTCGGTGGACGAACTGCTGGCCGCCGACCCGGACGACTACTCCGACGACGCGGAGCATTACCTGTGGGCGTGGCTGGATCGCGACGGCGGGCACATCCGGTCGCGGATGTTCGCCGCCGATCTCGGAGTGCCCGAGGACGAGGCCACCGGATCCGCGGCGGCACGGGTGACCGATTACCTGAGCCGCGACCTGACGATCACCCAGGGCAAGGGATCGCAGATCTTCACGACGTGGGACGCGCAAGGGTGGGTGCTGATTGCCGGCAGAGTGGTCAGCGACGGTGTGCGACAGCTCGATTGAGCTCAGCCGGAGGTGCCGACGGCCCGGTGGGCGCGCAGCGCCTCGATCTCACGCTCGAAGTCCTCGGCTGAGCTGAACGAGCGGTACACCGACGCGAATCGCAGATAGGCGACCTCGTCGAGTTCACGTAGCGGGCCCAGGATGGCGAGTCCGACCTCGTGGCTGGGGATCTCGGGCGAGCCGGCCGCCCGCACGGTGTCCTCCACTTGCTGGGCCAACAGATTGAGCGCGTCGTCATCGACATCGCGGCCCTGGCAGGCCCGGCGAACGCCACTGACGACCTTTTCCCGGCTGAACGGCTCGGTGACGCCGCTGCGCTTCACCACCGCCAGCACCGCGGTCTCCACAGTGGTGAACCGCCGGCCGCACTCCGGACAGGAGCGGCGACGCCGGATGGCCTGGCCCTCGTCGGTCTCGCGGGAATCGACAACACGGGAGTCCGGGTTGCGGCAGAACGGACAGTGCATGACCGCTCCTTCGCTCAGTGGCCCGATACGTCGAACCACTGAGAGCCTACCTGCGCCGTCCGCGGGAGCGGCTGCGGCCAACACGGCCGTCAGCCGATCGGCGCGATCAGCGTCTGCCCGGCGTCCAGCGACGCCGACTCGAGCTTGTTCAAATCGCGGATGCGTTGCACCACCTGTCCGGCGGGCGCATCCGGCGCGACCCGTCCGGCCAGCTGCTGCAGCGTCTCCCCTGCCTGAACCTGGACGACGGCGAGCTGGTCCGGCATCTGCTCGGTGGCCGCGGGCGCGGCGCTGAAGTGGCCGACCATACCGAGCCAGAGGGTGATCAATGCGGCCACTCCCGCCAGCGCGATCGTGACCGCAGTGCTGACCGGCCTGCGGGTGTGCGGTGCTCGGGAGACCGCGACCCCCGTGCCCCGGTACCGCATCGGCGTGATGGCCGGCCGTGCCGGGTGCGGCCGGTGGGCACGAACGCCGGCCGGACGGCGCCGAGCAGGAGAAACAGGCGCGCCGGCCGTCCGCCGGTACACCGGTGCCGAGATGTAAACCTGTCGATCATCGATGACTGTCACGTCCGTGTCCTTCCTTCAGGGCCGCCCCGGTTCGCTCTTGTGTTCGAAATATACTCGATCATCCGTTCGAAAACCGAACATGTGAGCGAGCGTGTTCGAAGAATAAATCCGACCACCGACAAGTTCTGCTCCGCCGGCCACCGAGAACACCGAATCGCGACACGGTCGAACAAATGTTTGAATTTTGACGCGGGCCCGGCTAGATTCGGCCCTATGAGCGAGCGCAGTGAGACATCCGGGCTGACCGAGCGGCAGCGCACCATCCTCGACGTGATCCGCGCCTCCGTCACCAGCCGCGGCTATCCCCCCAGCATCCGTGAGATCGGCGACGCCGTCGGCCTCACATCCACGTCATCGGTGGCTCACCAGCTGCGCACCCTGGAGCGCAAGGGCTATCTACGCCGCGATGCCAACCGGCCGCGTGCGGTGGACGTGCGCGGAGCCGACGACGCGGTGAGCCACGTGCGCACCGAGGTTGCCGGTTCGGACGCGCTCCCCGAACCGACGTTCGTGCCGGTGCTCGGACGCATCGCCGCCGGCGGCCCGATCCTCGCCGAGGAAGCCGTCGAGGACGTGTTCCCGCTACCGCGCGAGTTGGTCGGCGACGGGTCGCTGTTCCTGCTCAAGGTCGTCGGTGAGTCCATGATCGACGCGGCGATCTGCGACGGCGACTGGGTCGTGGTCCGTCAGCAGAACGTCGCCGACAACGGCGACATCGTCGCGGCGATGATCGACGGCGAGGCAACGGTGAAGACGTTCAAGCGCACCAGCGGCCAGGTGTGGCTGATGCCGCACAACCCGGCGTTCGACCCCATTCCCGGTAACGACGCCGCGATCCTCGGCAAGGTCGTGACCGTTCTCCGCAAGGTCTAGCGGACCGGGGCGAAAGCCTCACTCCGCCTTGTGGAAACCATTCGCCTGCGCGAGTTCCTCACTGGCGAACCACACTTCGGGCACGGTGTGGTCGTACAGCGCCGAGTCCGGGGTGTAGTACAGCCCCGAATGTGTGTTGGCCTTGACCACATAGCCCTCGGGAGCCTGATACGGATCCGAGAGCGGAAGGTGGATCGCCGGACGATGGGCTGCCGCTTCGGCGTGCACGTCGGACTGCAGGACTTCCGCCGGCTGCGTGGAGTCTTCCTCGATGTCGACGACGTCGGACTCGACGATCTCCTCCGGTGCCGGCTCGGGCTCCAGTGGGGGCTCGGGCTCGGGCTCGGCAGCGCGCCGACGCCGCGGCGTGCCGAGCTCTCCCATGTCGAGCCGCCACATCGATTGCGACTCCCCGAGATTCACCGCCGCATGGCGGCCTGAATCGCTCGACTCGTCGTCCTCGATCTCCTCGACCTCGGCGTACTCGAGTTCCGCCGGCACCTCGTCGGCTTCGTCTGCCTCGTACCCGCCGGTTTCGGCGGCCTCGGCGGGGATGCGGGTCGGCGTGGTGTCGATGGAGTCCTCGTCGCCGTCGAATACGTCCTCGGATCCGGGTTGCGACTTCTCGTCTTCGGTGGGCGCCCAGCCGAACCCCGGCGCGGCGGCGACCTGCGGAACGCCGCCGTCGGGGTAGGTCGAGAAGCGCGACGCGGCCGCGGCATCAGCCTCGCCGGTGACCTCACTGGGCCAATGATCGTCGTCGTAGTCCGAGTCGTCGAAGTCGTCGTCGATCTCCTCGCCACCGCTGCGGCGGCGCTGCAGCCACAGCACGCCCAGGCCGATCACGGCCAGCAGCAACAGGACCGGGACGATGATCAGCAGCCACCACCAGTGGAAGGTGAAACCGTTGCCGGACTTGCTGCCCGCCTGGCCGGCCTGCGGCCCGGCGGCCGGAACCTGAACACCGGACAGCGAACCGGCGAGTTCCGGCGGTTTGGTCGTGAACGTGTTGCTGGCCTTGTTCCAGGAGATCTCGCCGCCGCTGAACTTCTGTGTCACGGTGTCGCCGTTGACGCTCTGCTCGCCGGTCGGTACACCGAGCTTGCCGGTGGCACCGCCCAGCTTGGTCCAGGCGGCGTTGATCGCACCGCGCACCACGATGGCACCGTTGTCGGGAGTCCAGAAGATCACCGGTTTATCGGCGGCGCTGAAAGCGCTGACCCGGCTGTTGGGCGCGCCGCCGTCCGCTTCGGTTCCGGTCGGCAGTCCCAGGTCTCCGGTCGGGCCGCCCTGCGCCTCGTACTTGGCCAGGATCGCGCCCGTGACCGCATGCGCGCCGGTGGCCGGGGAGTAGAAGATCTTGCCGCCCGCGTAATCCTGCGCGGCGCCGTCGGTGCCGATCGCCTGCTGCGGTCCTTGGCGGGCGCCGAGCGGTCCCGCGAGCCCCCCTGCGGCCCGCCACGCCTGGTTGATCGCGGTCGTCGCGTCGCTGGGCACCTCGACGCCGGCCAAGTTGGCCGCGAGCTCGGGTGGCACGGTGGTGAACGTCTTCGCGGCGGTGTCGTAGGAGATCTCGCCGCCGGTGAACTTCTGGCTGATCACCGTACCGTCGAAGGTCTCTTCCCCGGTGGGGACGCCCATCGTGCCCGCCGAGCCGCCGAGCTTGTCCCACGCGGCGTTGATCGCGCCGCGTACCACCCACGCGCCGGTGGCCGGTGTCCAGAAAATGGCCGGCTTGTCGCTGGCACTGAACGTGCTGACCTGGCTGTCCGGCCCAACCAGACCCGCGACCGCGTCGATGGTCGGGAATCCGAGGTCGCTGTCGGCTGCACCGCCGAGCGCCTCGTACTTGTCCAGGACGGCCCCGAAGAGCAGGTGGGCGCCGGTGGCCGGGGTGAAGAAGATCTTGCCGCCGCTGAAGTTCTGGGCGAATCCGTCGCCGACGGCGTAGACGTCGCCGTCCTTGGTGCCCACCGGAGAACCATCGCCGCCAGCGGTCTCCCACGCCTGATTGATGGCGTCGCTCGCGTCGGTTTCGGGGCTCGCGATCGCCCCGGGCGCCCACAGCAGCGCGGCCGCAGCCGTCGCCAAGACGCCGAGCGCCATCCGCCCGACGCCTCTACTGAGACGACTTCCAAGCCTGGTCATGCACTCTCCCCGCAGTGTCGGTCAAGATGCTTCCCCTCATCCTCCGTGTCAACTGTGCTTCAGCACCTCACGACACGCGGCGTTTCTACGAGATAACCGACGCGTTGACGGGGGAAAACACCCTAAATCCCCAGGACAAACCGGGGCGCATCACCAGCGCCCGCCGCTTCGGCAGCCGAGTGACGGGGAACCAAAACCGCAGTTCAGCCCCGCTTGCGGGGTCAGACGCCCAGGCTGCGTCCGATGATCTCCTTCATGATCTCGGTGGTGCCGCCGTAGATCGTCTGAACGCGGGCGTCCAGGTAGGCCTTGGCCACCGGATATTCGCGCATGTAGCCGTAGCCGCCGTGCAACTGCAGGCAGCGGTCGACGAGGTGGACCTGCTTCTCGGCCGCGTACCACTTGGCCATCGAGGCCTGCTCGGCGGTCAGCTTGCCGTCGAGGTGCAACCGGATGAACTCGTCGACCATGATGCGGACCGCGGTCGCTTCGGTGGCCAGCTCGGCCAGCAGGAAGCGGCTGTTCTGCTGGCTGCCGATCGGCTTGCCGAACGCCTTGCGCTCCTTGGTGTACTGCAGGGTCTGCTCGAGGACGCTCTCCATGGCGGCAGCCGCCATCACCGCGATGTTCAGGCGCTCCTGCGGCAGGTTCTGCATCAAGTAGATGAAGCCCTGGCCCTCCTCGCCGAGCAGGTTCTCGACCGGGACCTTGACATCGGTGAAGGACAGTTCGGCCGTGTCCTGCGCATCCAGGCCGATCTTGTCCAGGTGGCGGCCACGCTCGAAGCCCTCCATGCCGCGCTCGACGACCAGCAGCGAGAAGCCCAGCGCGCCCTTCTCGGGATCGGTCTGGGCCACCACGATCACCAGATCGGAGTTGATGCCGTTGGTGATGAACGTCTTCGAGCCGTTGAGCACGTAGTGATCACCCTGCTTGACCGCGCGGGTTTTGATGCCCTGCAGGTCGCTGCCGGTGCCGGGCTCGGTCATGGCGATCGCGGTGATGTACTCGCCGCTGCAGAACTTGGGCAGCCAGCGCTGCTTCTGCTCCTCGGTGGTCAGTTCCAGCAGGTATGGCGCGACGACGTCGTTGTGCAGGCCGAATCCGAGGCCGCTGTAGCGGGCCGCCGCGGTCTCCTCGGTCAGAATGACGTTGTAGCGGAAGTCCGCATTGCCGCCGCCGCCGAACTCCTCCGGCACGGCCATGCCGAGGAAGCCCTGCTTGCCGGCCTCCAGCCAGACCCCGCGATCGACGATCTTGTCCCTCTCCCACTGGTCGTGGAAAGGCGCCACGTGCCGCTCGAGGAACGACCGGTAGGCCTCGCGGAACAGTTCGTGCTCGGGCTCGAACAAGGTCCGCTCGTACTTGACGGTTGCGTTCTTCTCGACAGCCATGACTTCCCTCCGGACGGCGCTGTGGGTTTGTAGACGAGGATAACCAACCGGATGGTTGGTCGTCACGGTGGCCCTGCGTGGCAACCGGCGGATTCGCCAAAGTCACTGGTGGAAGCGCCGCCACTTAGACTCCTGGGGTGCCCGACGCCCGCAGCAGCCTCGCCCACTGGGGAGCGTTTCGCGCCGACGTCGCCGACGGCGACATCATCGCGGTCACCCCGTTTCCCGGCGATACCGACCCGTCTCCCCTGCTCGGCAACCTGCCCGGGTCGCTACGACATTCCTCGCGCATCGCCACACCCGCCGTCCGCCGCGGCTGGTTGCGCGACGGGCCCGGGCCGAGCAGCGCCCGCGGCGCCGACGAGTTCGTCGCACTGGACTGGGAGGAGCTGACGGAGCTCCTCGCCGGCGAACTTCGCCGGGTGGTCGACACCTACGGCAACCAGGCGATCTACGGCGGATCCTACGGCTGGGCCAGCGCGGGCCGGTTCCACCACGCCCAGAGCCAGGTGCATCGATTCCTGAAGATACTTGGCGGATATACATTTTCGCGGCACTCGTACAGCCTGGGAGCCACCGGCGTCATCATGCCGCGGGTGGTCGGCACCCACGACGACCTGTTCAAGCGGTCCACCGAATGGAACGTCATCGTCGAGCACACCGATCTGCTGGTCTGCTTCGGCGGCGTGAACCTGAAGAACACCGGCATCAACCACGGCGGCACCACCGGGCACCCGGCCCGCGACGCGCTGCACCGATTCCGGGCCAATGGCGGCACGATCGTCTCGATCAGCCCGCTGCGCAGCGACGTCGACGGCGAGTGCGAGTGGCTGCCCGCCGTCCCCGGAACCGACGTGGCGATCATGCTGGCCCTTGCCTACGTGCTGGCCACGAAGGACCTCGCCGACCGCGAGTTCCTGGACACCTACTGCACCGGCTACGAGCAGTTCGAGCGGTATCTGCTCGGCACCGAGGACGGCGTGCCGAAATCGCCGCAGTGGGCCGCCGGGATCTGCGGCATCGACGCCGCGGTCCTCACCGACCTGGCCACGACGATGGCCGGACGGCGCACGATCGTCACCGTCAGCTGGTCACTGCAGCGCGTCCGGCACGGCGAGCAGGCGCCGTGGATGGGGTTGACACTGGCGGCCATGCTCGGCCAAATCGGCCTTCCCGGAGGCGGATTCGGCCACGGGTACGGCTCGATGAACGAACCCGGCCTGCCGCCGCTGCGGCATCGGCTGCCGTCGCTGCCGCAGGGGGTCAACCCGGTCCGGACGTTCATCCCGGTCGCGGCGATCAGCGACATGCTGCTGCACCCCGGTGAGACGTTCACCTACAACGGCCGCACTCTGACCTATCCCGACATCAAATGCGTGTACTGGGCCGGTGGCAATCCCTTTCACCATCACCAGAACCTGCCGCGGCTGCGTCGGGCGCTGGGCCGCGTCGACACCGTGGTGGTGCACGAGCCCTACTGGACCGCGATGGCACGGCACGCCGACATCGTCGTCCCGTCCACCACCGCGTTCGAGCGTGACGACTATTCCGGGTCCCGAAACGACCCCCTGTTGGTGGCGATGCCCGCGCTGGCGGAGCCTTTCGCGCAGTCCCGCGACGACTACACCACGTTCGCCGCGCTCGCCGAGCGGCTGGGCTTCGCCGAGCAGTTCACCGAAGGCCGCACCGCCCGGCAATGGCTCGAGCACATGTACGAAAAGTGGTCCGCAGAAATCGATTTCGCGGTCCCCGACTTCGACCAGTTCTGGGCCGACGGCGTCCTGCGGCTTCCGGTCGAGACCGGGCTGACCCTGCTGGCCGACTTCCGCGCCGACCCGCGGCGGCACGCGTTAGCCACCCCGAGCGGCAAGATCGAGATCTTCTCCGACGACATCGCGGGCTTCGACTATCCGGACTGCGCCGGGCACCCCCGCTGGTATGAACCCATCGAGTGGTTGGGCGGCGAACGCGCCCAACGCTTTCCGCTTCACCTGATCGCCAACCAGCCCGCGACCCGGCTGCACGGCCAGCTCGACGGCGGTGCGGTCAGCCAGAACGCGAAAGTTCAGGGCCGCGAACCGATCCGGATGCATCCGTCCGACGCCGCGCAGCGCGCCCTGTCCGGCGGCGAGGTGGTGCGGGTGTTCAACGACCGCGGATCGTGCCTGGCCGGAGTTGTCCTCGACGAGGGGCTGCGGCCGCAGGTGGTGCAGCTGTCGACCGGAGCGTGGTACGACCCGCTGGATCCCTCGGACCCGGACTCGATGTGCGTGCACGGCAATCCCAACGTGCTGACCGACGACGTCGGCACCTCGTCGCTGGCCCAAGGCTGCACCGGCGCCGCCGTGCTGGTGCAGGTGGAGAAGTTCGACGGCCCGCTGCCGCCGGTACGGGCGCACCACCCCCCGGAGATCCGATAGCCAGGGTCGTGACCGTCACCGAGCGGGGACGTGAACCCGCCGTCAGTCTCCGGGACATGAGCCGCTACCGCGGTGTCAGCTTCTGTCCACCCTCGGCGGAGAGCTGCACGACATGGAACAGCGCCTGACGCGTCGCGATTGGCTACGCTCGCACCGAGGCAAGGCGCGGTGTCCTCAAGAACGGGCGGCTTCATGGATCGGATGGCGATTGCAGTGGCGGTACTCGCCGCGATCGTCTGTGGCCTCGGGGTGGCCGCGCTGCTCGCCCGGTCCCGTCGACGGCGGGCGCGCTTCGATGCGTTGCTCGGCGAGCGTGGCTGGATGCGGTTGCGCAACGGCGACTCGACGACCGTGCGACCCGGGCACGGCGATTGGGAGGTCCGCACCTCGCGCTCCTTCGCCGCGCAGCAATCCCCGTCGTCCACCCATATCGTCGTGAGCACGTGGTCGTCGGCGTGGCCGAGCCATCCCGAGGGCGCACTGCTCGCCGGGCCTTCACCGCCAGGTCCACTGCGCGACATGGCGATCGGGCTGATCGGTTCCATGGCCGGTCCGGCACGCGGCTGGCTGGGGTTGACCCGGTTCGGCGACGGCGCCCGGCTGAGGCCGCTCAGCTCGGCCGACCCGCGGCTGTTGGTGTTCGTGACGGCCGACCGCGATGGCCCCGAACTCACCGCTGTCGCCGATGCCGTCTGTGCCTGGTGCGCACGTCACGGTGATGAACGCGATCAGCCGGCGGTGACCCTGGACACCGACGGCGTCACCGTGCGGGTGCGTAGCGACGCCACGCGCGCACCCGAGTGCCTGCAGGACTTCGTCGAGCTCGGTCTCGCCTGCCGTATCGCACTCGGAGACCTCCGTCGATGAACCTGGTCGCGGCGTGGCTGGCCATCGCGGCCGCCACCGCTGCGCTGTCCTCCCGCTGGCGCGACAAGGCGCTGCGTCTGTGCGTGGTGGCCATCGGATCAGCGGTGGCGCTGGCCGTCACATTCTTGCTTACCGGTCCAACCGTCACGGCGATCTTCGAACGGGCGGCGAAGACCTTCGGGGGCACGGTGATCGTCACTATTCTGTCGGTCGCCGTTGTCGTGGTGGTGCTCCCCCGCCTGCGAAGCCGCGCCGACAGATGGGCGGCGGCCACCCTGTGCGCAGTGTTGGCGGCGGCTTTCACCGCGGTCGCCATGATGTTGTGGCGCATCGCCGACGACGGACTGCAGTTCGCGACACTGCCTGAGATCCGCACCGGCGAGGGCATCCTGGACTGGCGCAACAGCGCGCCCCGCCACCGGATCTACGGGGTACTCGTCGAAGGCCGCCTCGGCGAGCGAACGCCCGGCCAACGCCGCGACATGAGCACCCTGCTGGCGTCGTACCAGTGCGAGAACATCGGGCCTCCCGCACCGTCACGGATACAGCCGTGGCTGCCATCGTCGTTCACCCTGCACCTCGCCGACGATTCCCAGGCCTGGGCGCAGGGCATCAGCTCGGTGCGGCAGGCCTGGGGCTGGCCGGCCAGCGGCTACCGGGTAGAAGAATGCGGACTGCGCGCGGGCGATCCGGTGGTGTTCTGGGGGCAGCCGGGGGCAACCCACACCACCGGAAGCGACAAGCAGGCCCCCGCGGTGAACGAGACCGCTGTGCTTGCCTACGGTGACATCGCCGCCTTCCGCGCCAGCTTCGGCCCCGGCGCCGAGCGCACCGGCCGAGCCACGCTCGCATTGGCCGTCGCCAATGGTGTGCTGGCGGCGGCGATCATGGTTGTCGGCGCGCGCCATTTCATCCGGCTTCGGCGCGACGGTACCGGCGACCCGCCCCGGATCACCTGATCGTTCACGCGTCAGTACACCCGATCCGCGGTCACGTCGCGTATTCCCGCAAGCCTGCGGCCAGCGCGGCGGGCACCCGGGCTTTCAGGCGGGGGCCCGCTTCGGTGTGCTCGACAGCATCGACGTGGCCGTCGCTGTGCAGCCGCGCGACCAGATCGCCCCGGTCGTACGGGATCGTCACGTCGACGGTGATCTCCCGCGGCTCGACGAGCTCACCCAGCCGGGCGCGCAGACGCGGCAATCCCTCACCGGTGTGCGCCGAGACGAAGACCGCACCGGGCAGCGCGCGACGCAGCTGAGCCAGCATCAAATCGTCGGCCGCGTCGATCTTGTTGACCACCAACAACTCCGGGGCCGGCGGCGCGTGGTGGTCGTTCTGCACTTCGCGGATGACCTGACGGACAGCCTCGATCTGCGCCAGCGGATTGCTGTCGGAGCCGTCGACCACGTGCACCAGCAGGTCGGCGTCGACCACTTCTTCCAGCGTGGAGCGGAACGCCTCGACCAGCTGGGTGGGCAGGTGCCGGACGAAACCGACCGTGTCGGTCAGCACGAACGGTCGTCCGTCGTCGAATTCGCCTCGGCGAGTGGTCGGTTCGAGGGTGGCGAACAATGCGTTCTGCACCAGGACACCGGCGCCGGTCAGCGCGTTGAGAAGACTGGACTTGCCTGCGTTGGTGTAGCCGACGATCGCGATCGACGCGGTGTCGCTGTGCAACCGCCGGCTGCGCTGCGTGTCGCGGATCTGTTTCATGTCCTTGATCTCGCGGCGCAGCTTCGACATCCGTTCGCGGATCCGGCGCCGGTCGGTTTCGATCTTGGTCTCACCGGGGCCGCGGGTACCCACGCCGCCGCCGCTGCCGCCTGCGCCGCCGCCCTGGCGGGACATCGATTCACCCCAGCCACGCAGCCGCGGCAGCATGTACTCCATCTGGGCATACGCCACCTGCGCCTTGCCTTCCCGGCTGGTGGCGTGCTGAGCGAAGATGTCCAGGATCAGCGCGGTCCGGTCGATGACCTTGACCTTGACCACTTTCTCCAGCGCGTTGAGCTGCGCGGGACTGAGCTCGCCGTCGCAGATCACGGTGTCGGCGCCGGTCGCGATCACGACCTCGCGCAGCTCCTGAGCCTTGCCGGAGCCGATGTAGGTGGAGGGGTCGGGCTTGTCACGGCGCTGGATGAGCCCTTCGAGCACCTCGGAACCGGCCGTTTCGGCCAGCGCGGCCAGTTCGGCCAGGCTGGCCTCGGAGTCGGCGGCGCTGCCTTCGGTCCACACCCCCACCAGGACGACCCGTTCCAACCGAAGCTGGCGGTACTCGACCTCGGAGATGTCGGTGAGTTCGGTGGACAGCCCGGCTACCCGTTTGAGGGCAGCGCGGTCTTCGAGCGCGAGTTCGCCGACGCTGGGGTCGGGCGCGTCAGCTTTTGTCATAGGCGTTTCTGTCATATGCGGTAATCGATGGTGCCACGGGTGTCCAACGTCGTGCACCTGAATAACGTGCCGTCAGAGTTGGGCCGCCCACCAGTCGTCGGCGAGTTCGCCGTGCGCGACGAGGACCGACGGGCCCCGCAGCGAGCTGGAGGTGTGGGTGACCTCGACGGTGACCTCCCCGCCGGGGATGCGGACACGCAGCGTGCCGGTGGACAGATTGAGGTGGGCCAGGGCCGCGACCGCGGCGGCGACCGTTCCGGTTCCGCAGGAGCGCGTTTCGCCGACACCACGTTCGTGTACCCGCATGCTGACGGCGCCATCGCGGGCGATGGTCAGGACCTCGACGTTGACGCCGTCCGGGAACTGCCCGTGGTCGAACACCACCGGCGCGGCGACGTCGAGGTCGGCCAGCGCTTGTTCGGTGAGACCGGGATCCAGGCAGGCCAGGTGCGGGTTCCCGACGTCGACGCCGACTCCGGTGAAGTGCCTGCCGCCGACGGTGGCGGTGCCGGTCCCGAGCAGGTTGACCTTGCCCATGTCGACGGTGACCTCGGCTGTCAGAGCATCGGCGTGATGCACGACCACGGGGCGCGGTCCGGCCAGGGTGCCGACCACGAACTCGTCGCGTTGCTCCAGGCCACTGGCCCGCAGGTAGTGCGCGAACACCCGAACACCGTTGCCGCACATCTGGGCGATCGAGCCGTCGGCGTTGCGGTAGTCCATGTACCAGTCGCCGCTGTCCACTCCTTCGGGCAGCCGGTCCAGCACACCGGCATCGACGGCCGCCGCGCCGGTGGTGACCCGCAGCACGCCGTCGGCGCCGAGCCCTCGGCGCCGATCGCACAGCGCGGCCACGGCGGCGGGCGCCAGCTGCAGCTGCGCGGGCAGGTCGGGCAGCAGCACGAAGTCGTTCTCGGTCCCGTGCCCCTTCGAGAAGATCATGCGAAGATCACCTGATCAGGATACGTGCCGCCACCGGGCGATCACCTGGTCGGCAAGGTCGGGGGCGGCGCCGTCGAGCCAGTGGATGCGATGGTCGCGGCGGAACCACGACCGTTGCCGGCGCACATATCGCCGCGTGCCGATGAAGGTCAGCTGGCGCGCCTGGGCCAGATCCTGATCTCCGGCGCCGGCATCCAGCGCGTCGAGCACCTGGGCGTAGCCGATGGCGCGCGCGGCGGTGACGCCCTGCCGGAGGCCGGCGCCGAGCAGCGTGCGCACTTCGTCGACCAGACCGCCCTCGAACATGAGGTCGGTGCGCTGCGCCAGTCGTTCGTCAAGAATGCTTGTGTCCCAATCCAACCCGACGATCACCGTGTCCCAGCGGGGCGTCCCGATCCGGGGTGCCGACGCCGCGAACGGCTGGCCGGTCAGTTCGACCACCTCCAGCGCGCGCACGATCCGCCGGCCGTCGGTGGCCAGGATCGCCTCGGCGGCGGCCGGATCGCGACGGCCCAGCTCGGCGTGCAGGGCGGCCACCCCGACCTCGGCGAGCTGGTGTTCCCACCGCGCCCGCACCTCGGGGTCGGTGGCCGGGAACGCCCAGTCGTCGAGCAGCGACTGGATGTAGAGCATCGAGCCGCCCACGATCACGGGCGGTACTGCGCGCGACGCGATGGCCTCGACGTCGGCGGCGGCGGCCTCCTGGTAGCGCGCGACCGTCGCGGTCTGCGTCACGTCGAGGACGTCGAGCTGGTGGTGCGGGATGCCGCGCCGTTCGGCGACGGCGAGCTTGGCGGTGCCGATGTCCATGCCGCGGTACTGCTGCATGGCGTCGGCGTTGACGATTTCGCCGCCGAGCCGTTCGGCGACGTCGAGGGCCAGCGCCGACTTTCCGGTACCCGTCGGCCCGATCACCGCGATCGGCCGGGTCACGGCGTCCACGTGCCGACGAAGTACCCCACCCCGTACGGCGCACCGCGCGCCAACTCAGTGGCCGCCCGCGGTCCGGAACCCACCAGCCCGGCCAGCACCTGGTAGCCGACGCGGCCGACGATGCCGCCGGGGAGCCCCGCCAGCGCAACACTGTCACCTGAGGCCAGCGCGTCGCCGAGGGCGGCCTGCACGGCCGTGGCGTCGGGGTCGTAGCCGCCGGGCGCGGGCGGCGTCAGCGTGTTGGCGCCGTCGGCGACCACCAGGACACCGACCGGTTCGTCGGTGGTGTCGATCTCGGCGCGCAGCAGCCGGCCGAACTCCAGAGCCCGGCCGGCGTCGTGGTCGGCGTCGTACACCCGGACCTGCGCGCGGGCCGCGGGGTTGACCTGCCCGCGCAGCCACCCGGCGAACAGGGCGCACAGGGGCAACTCACGCACCGCGGCGGGCGCGTCCGGGGACAGCGCGACGGGAACGTCCACCCCGTAGCCGGCGAAGGTGCCGCGGGCGTCGGGCTCGATGGTCTGATCGGCGGCGCCGACACCGACGGCGACCCATCGATCGGGCAGCGCGGCAGCAGCAGCCAGCGCGGCGTCGCGAAACTCGGCGACCTCGGCGGCGGCCGCACCGGCCAGTTCAGGCACCAGTACGGGCGCCGAAGGCGTCAGGACAACGGCGGACAGCACGCCTCCCACGCTAGTGGCCGTCAGCCGGGTATCGGCGCGGCGGGATCCGGCATCGGCGCGGCCTCGGTACGCGCCAACTCCACTGTGGCTGCAATCATCACCACGACGGCGATCACCAGAAATGCCCACCCGGACCGGCCGGGGCGCAACATCTCCCCGAGAATGGCGACGCCGAGAACCGAGGCGACCAATGGTTCGCTGACCGTGACCGCCGGGAGCGACGCGGCCATCGACCCGGCCCGGAACGACGATTGCTGAATCGCCGTCGCCGCGATGGCCACCACCGCCCACACGTAGAGCTCGGGAAGCTTCAGCACCGCCACGATCCCGTGATCGAGTTCGTCGACCACGCCCTTCATCAGGACCGCGAACAACCCCCACAACGAACCCGCCACCAGCCCCAGCAACACCGCCGCCACCGGTTTGCCGCGAAAGACCCGCGCACCCAGCAGGCACAGCAGCAGTAGCGGACCCAGCGTGGCGGCCACCCAGCTCCACATCTCGAACCCAGCCCGCGCCTGCCCCTTGGACGGGTCGCCGACGGTGACGATCACGGCAACGGCCGTGGCCAGCAGCACCGCCCAGATCCACTGGTAGCGGGTGATCCGCCGGCCCGCGAAGCGCGCGCTCAGCGGCAGCGCGAACAGCAGAGACGTCACGATCAGGGCCTGCACCAGAAGGACCGAGCCGAACCCCAGGGCGGCGGCCTGCAGCGCGAATCCGCCGGCGGCGACCAGGCTGCCCAGCCACCAGGTCCTGTCCCTGAGCAACTGCAGGAACAAGGCGATGGGACCGACCTGCTGGTCGGTGACGTCGTGCGCGGAACGTTGCTGGATGACGTCGCCGATCGCGATCAGCAGCGCGGCCCCGAGAGCGAACAGGGTGGCGATGTCCGACCTGTGCATCACTGATCTCCTCGTGCTCGGGCAGTCAGCGTGCCCGCCGATTGACGTCGTCCGCAACCTCAGACCAGCCAACCCGGGCGCATGGGTGGCATCGACCTGGTTCAATACCAACGAGGACGGCGGCCGTGACCATGGTCGCCGGACGTGCAGCAGTGGCGCCGCGTCGCGCGGCAGATGCGCGGGAACACCGCGCGGAGGGTAGGTGAGGCGAGTCCATGACAATCGACCAACCCAGCGCCGACGGAGCCCCGAAGCCGGCTCCCCGACCGGGACCACCGCGACCCGTCCCCAAGCCCCACGCACCCACCGCGCCGGTGGTGCTGCCGCCATCGAGTGACCCGCACCGGTTCGGCCGCGTCGACGACGACGGCACGGTCTGGTTGATCACTTCGGAGGGCGAACGCAATATCGGCTCGTGGCAGGCCGGCGACACCGAGGCGGCCTTCGCCCATTTCGGCAGGCGCTTCGAAGATCTCGCCACCGAGGTCACGTTGATGGAGACGCGGCTGGCCTCCGGCACCGGCGATGCCCGCAAAATCAAAGCCGCGGCTGCCTCTCTGGCTGAAACCCTGCCCACGGCAAGCGTTCTCGGCGATCTCGACGCGCTGGCCGCGCGGCTGGCCGCGATCCGCGACCACGCCGAGGAAACCGCGGCGGCCGATCGGGCCCGTCGCGAGCAACACCGGGCCGAGCAGACCGCGCGCAAGGAGGCGCTGGCCGCCGAAGCCGAGGAACTGGCGACGAGCTCCACCCAGTGGAAGGCCGCCGGCGACCGGCTGCGCGCGATTCTCGACGAGTGGCGCACCATCACCGGCCTGGACCGCAAGACCGACGACGCGCTGTGGAAGCGCTACTCGGCGGCCCGCGAAACGTTCAACCGGCGCCGGGGCTCGCACTTCGCCGACCTGGACCGCGAACGCGCCGGCGCCAGGCAGGCCAAGGAGCAGTTGTGCGTGCGCGCCGAGGAGCTGTCCGGCTCCACCGACTGGTCGGCGACGGCGGCCGCGTTCCGCGACCTGCTCGCCGAGTGGAAGGCGGCCGGCCGGGCAGCCAAGGACGTCGACGACACCCTGTGGCATCGGTTCAAGGCGGCCCAGGACACCTTCTTCGCCGCGCGCAACGCGGTGAATGCCGAGCGGGACAGCGAATTCCAGGCCAATGCCACCGCCAAGGAGGCCTTGCTGGCCGAAGCGGAGAAACTCGACACCGCCAACCCGGACGCGGCCCGCTCGGCATTGCGGAACATCACCGACAAGTGGGATGCGATCGGCAAGGTGCCGCGGGAGCGATCGGCCGATCTGGAACGCCGCTTGCGTGCGGTCGAGAAGAAGGTGCGCGACGCCGCCGACTCGGGGCGGACCGATCCGGAGGCGCAGGCCCGCGCCGAGCAGTTCCGCGCCCGGGTCGAGCAGTTCGAGCGGCAGGCCGAGAAGGCCGAAGCGGCGGGCCGCACCAAAGATGCCGAAGCGGCCAGGGCCAGCGCCGAGCAATGGCGGCAATGGGCCGACGCGGCAGTCGAATCGCTCAGTAAGAAGCGTTAACCCGCGGCGGGAGGCTGCTTGCGCTCACGATGGTCGACATCGTCGAGCAGGCTGCGGGACTGGCCTTCCCGTGCGGCGGCACGGCGCTGTTCCTCGGCCGCCAACTGCACCGCGGTTCGCGTCCAGACCACCCGGGCCCAGTGGAAGGTCAGCAGGATGACCGCCACCCAGCCCAGCAACAACCCGATGCCCGGGCCGGGATGGCCGTGCACGGCGGTCTGACGGGACCATACGGCCAGCAGACCGAGCGCGCAGGACAGCGCCGACCCCGCGAGGGCGATCCAGGCCAGCACCCAGCGCCGGGTGGTCAAGGCCAGCATCGAGAAGCCGACACCGAACACCAGCACGAACCAGGTGAACAGCCGAGACGGTAACGCGATGCCGACACTGAGCGCTTTGTCGTCGCCCATCAGGACGTCGACGCCGCGGGCGGCGCCGGTGTGCGGCAGGATCAGCGACACCAGCAGGACGAACACCAGGATCGCCACCACCATGGCGCGGGCTCCCGGCTGGATCTCTCCGGCGACCTTGCGTTCGGCCTTCTCCATGTCAGAGCGGTAGGCCTCGCTCGGGTCTTCGTCGTGGCGACTCATTGCTGGCATCCCGTCGTTTCCTCGATCTGTGGTCTGCCCACCGGCGGCAGCCCAAGACCGACGGTACGGGGCCGTTGCCCGGCCGCGTGGGCGTCGCCGGCGCGGGTGCGGCGGTGGCTCAGCAGCGGCGCATCGGCGATCAGGTGGTG
Organism: Mycobacterium sp. SA01; assembly: GCF_041287105.1. Taxonomy (NCBI): domain Bacteria; kingdom Bacillati; phylum Actinomycetota; class Actinomycetes; order Mycobacteriales; family Mycobacteriaceae; genus Mycobacterium; species Mycobacterium sp. SA01. Next base: position 252,682 of record NZ_JBGGNO010000018.1, read on the forward strand.
CGGAGCGGCGCCGGTGACCGTGGTGGTCACGATGTCGCCGGGGCGCGGGGCGGCATCGCCCGGCGTGAAGTGGACCAGCCTGCCGTCGCGGGCGCGGCCGCTCATCCTGGCGGTGCTGGCGTCTTTGCGGCCTTCGCCGGTGGCCACCAGCAACTCGACCTCACGACCGATCTGGGCGGTGTTCTCCTCGAAGGAGATCTGCTCCTGCAGCTCGATGAGCCGGTCATAGCGTTCCTGCACAACGGCTTTGGGAAGCTGGCCGTCGAGTTCGGCCGCCGGGGTGCCGGGACGCTTGGAGTACTGGAAGGTGAACGCGGTGCTGAACCGGGCCTGGCGCACCACGTCCAGGGTGGCGGCGAAGTCGTCCTCGGTCTCGCCGGGGAAGCCGACGATGATGTCGGTGGTGATCGCCGCGTGCGGCATCGCCGCACGCACGCGCTCGATGATGCCGAGATACTTCTCGGCTCGGTAGGAACGCCGCATCGCGCGCAGTATGCGGTCCGACCCGGACTGCAGCGGCATGTGAAGGGCGGGGCAGACATTCGGGGTCTGGGCCATCGCCTCGATGACGTCGTCGGTGAACTCGGCCGGGTGCGGTGAGGTGAACCGGACCCGCTCCAGCCCCTCGATGCGCCCGCAGTCGCGCAGGAGTGCGGCGAACGCTCCGCGATCGCGCGGGGTGCCGGCTGCGAACGAGACTCCGTAGGCGTTGACGTTCTGGCCCAGCAGGGTGATCTCCAGCACGCCCTGGTCGACCAGGGACTGCACCTCGGCGAGGATCTCGTCGGGCCTGCGGTCCACTTCCTTGCCCCGCAGCGCGGGCACGATACAAAACGTGCAGGTGTTGTTGCAGCCTACCGAAATGGAAACCCATGCGGCGTAAGCAGATTCGCGTGCAGCGGGCAGCGTTGACGGGAATTCCCGCAGCGACTCGGCGATTTCGACCTGAGCCTGCCGATTGTGCCGGGCCCGTTCGAGCAGCGTGGGCAGCGAGCCGATGTTGTGGGTGCCGAAGACGACGTCGACCCAGGGCGCTTTCTGCAGCAGTCCTTCGCGGTCCTTCTGGGCCAGGCAGCCGCCGACCGCGATCTGCATTTCGGGGTCGGCTTGCTTGCGCGGCGCCAGGTGGCTGATGTTGCCGTACAGCTTGTTGTCAGCATTTTCCCGGACCGCGCAGGTGTTGAATACCACCACGTCGGCGTCGGTGCCCTCGGGCGCGCGGTGATATCCGGCCGCTTCGAGCAGCCCGGCGAGCCGTTCGGAATCGTGGACGTTCATCTGGCAGCCGTAAGTGCGGACCTGGTAGGTGCGACCTTCGGTACGTCCATCGCCCGATCCGGGCAGTTCGCCCGCCGGATTGTCGTTGGTCAGCACCGATGTCACGTGCTCATCGTACGGAGCACCACGAGGCGGTGAGAAATCGCGGATCGGTCAACGCTCGGCAAACTGGGGGTTACCTGGGTAGGGTCTGAACGCATGGGGCGCAGCGGCGAGAAGCCGATGATCTCGATTCAGGGCGTCAACAAGCATTTCGGCGACCTGCATGTTCTGAAAGACATCAACCTCGAGGTCGACCGCGGCCAGGTGGTGGTGGTGCTCGGCCCGTCCGGATCGGGCAAGTCGACCTTGTGCCGCACGGTCAACCGGCTGGAAACCGTCGACGAGGGCACGATCGCCATCGACGGCGTGGAATTGCCTTCGGAGGGGCGCAAACTCGCGCAGTTGCGAGCCGACGTGGGCATGGTTTTCCAGTCGTTCAACCTCTTCGCGCACAAGACGATCCTGGAGAACGTCGCACTGGCGCCGGTGAAGGTGCGCAAGGTCGCCAAGGACAAGGCCCGCGAGAACGCGCTGTCGTTGCTGGAGCGGGTCGGGATCGCCAACCAGGCCGACAAATACCCAGCCCAGCTATCCGGCGGCCAGCAGCAGCGGGTGGCGATCGCACGTTCGCTGGCGATGAAGCCGAAGGTGATGTTGTTCGACGAACCGACCAGTGCGCTGGACCCGGAGATGATCAACGAGGTCCTGGACGTCATGACGTCGCTGGCCACCGACGGCATGACGATGGTGGTGGTCACCCATGAGATGGGCTTCGCCCGCCGCGCCGCCAACCGGGTGGTGTTCATGGCCGACGGGGCGATCGTGGAGGACGCCCCGCCCACTGAGTTCTTCGACAATCCGCGCTCGGAGCGCGCCAAAGACTTCCTCGGCAAGATCCTCAACCACTAGGGCGAAAGGAACACCCACTGTGTCGATATTTTCTGGCCCTACCATCCCCCGTCTGTCCTGGCGTCGTGTCGGCGCCGCCGTGCTGGCCGTGGCGCTGCCGTTCGCCGCGACCGCATGCGGCGGCGGTGGCAGCGGCGACAAGCTGGTCATCGGAACCAAGTTCGACCAGCCCGGTCTGGGGTTGAAGAATCCGGACGGCACGATGAGCGGCTTCGACGTCGACGTCGCCAAGTACGTCGCCAAGGAACTCGGCTATCCCGAGGACAAGATCGAGTGGAAGGAATCCCCGTCCGGGCAGCGGGAGAACCTGATCCAGAACGGTCAGGTGAAGTACATCGTCGCGACCTACTCGATCACCGATTCGCGTAAGGAGAAGGTCGACTTCGCCGGTCCGTATCTGGTGACCGGCCAGTCCCTGCTGGTGCGCGCCGACAACACCGACATCACCGGCGCGGAGTCGCTGCAGAACAACAAGAAGCTGTGCTCGGTCAGCGGGTCGACCCCGGCGCAGCGGATCAAGGACAAGTACCCGGGTGTGCAGCTGCAGCAGTACGACACCTATTCGGCATGCGTGGAGGCGCTGAAGAACGGCGCGATCGACGCGGTGACCACCGACGAGGTGATCTTGGCCGGATATGCCGCGCAGTCGCCCGGTGCGTTCAAGATCGTCGGCCAGCCGTTCTCCGAGGAGCGCTACGGCATCGGGTTGAAGAAGGGTGACAAGGAGCTGTGCACCAAGATCACTGATGCGGTGAAGAAGATGGAAGCCGACGGCTCCTGGAAGGCTGCGTTCGACAAGAACCTCGGCCCGGCAGGCGTCCCCGCGCCGGCGCCGCCGGCCCTCGACGGCTGCTGAGGTCGCGCGGGCGTGGACATCTTCGGCGAATATCGCGGCCAGATCTTCGAGGCGTTCTGGACGACGATTCAGCTCACGGTGTTCTCCGCGATCGGAGCGCTGATATTGGGCACGGTGCTGGCCGCAATGCGGCTGGCGCCGGTGCCGATGCTCAACTGGCTGGGCACCACGTACGTCAACGTGGTGCGCAATACCCCGTTGACGCTGATCATCCTGTTCTGTTCGTTCGGCCTCGCGCAGACGCTGGGCATCACCCTGGTGGACCCGAATTCGCCAACCTCGATCGAGGACAGCAATTTTCGGCTCGCGGTGCTCGGGTTGACGGTCTACACGGCGTCGTTCGTGTGCGAGACGGTGCGTTCGGGGGTGAACACCGTGCCGCTGGGCCAGGCCGAAGCGGCCCGCTCGCTGGGCTTCACATTCGGACAGAACCTGCGAATGATCCTGTTGCCGCAGGCATTTCGTTCGGTGATCATTCCGCTCGGCTCGGTGCTGATCGCGTTGACCAAGAACACCACGATCGCCTCGGCCATCGGAGTGGCTGAGGCGGCGCTGCTGATGAAGGGGATGATCGAGAACACCGCGGCTCTGGTGACCGTGGGCACGATCTTCGCGCTGGGCTTCGTGATCCTCACGCTACCGGTCGGTCTGCTGTTCGGGTGGCTGGGTAAGCGTCTGGCGGTGGCGAGGTGAGCACGGCTTCGGTTCTCTTCGACGCGCCGGGTCCGCGGGCGCGGGTCCGCAATCGGATCGTCACGGCGGTGACGATTGTCGTTGCCGCCCTGGTGGTCTGGGCGGTGATCGTCAAGCTGGCCGGCAAAGGGCAGCTGACAGCGGCCAAATGGCAGCCGTTCCTGACCGGCAATCTCTGGAAGACCTATGTGCTGCCGGGTATCGAAGGCACACTGACGGCGGCGGCGCTCTCGATCGTGCTGGCGCTGATCCTCGGTTTCGCGCTGGGCATGGGGCGGCTGTCGAACAATGGGTACATCCGGTGGCCGTCGGCGGTGATCGTGGAGTTCTTCCGCGCCGTGCCGGTGCTGATCATGATGATCTTCGCGTATTTCCTGTTCGCGCTCTACGACGTGTTCGCCTCGACGCATCTGGCGCTGGCCGGCGTGGTGACGGGTCTGACGCTCTACAACGGTGCGGTGATCGCCGAGATCGTCCGTGCCGGGGTCAAGTCGCTTCCGCGCGGGCAGAGCGAGGCCGCTTCCGCGCTGGGATTGCGGTGGGGCCAGACGATGCGGTCGATCCTGTTGCCACAGGCCGTCACCTCGATGCTGCCGGTGTTGGTGTCGCAGCTGGTGGTGGTGTTGAAGGACACCGCGATCGGCTACCAGATCACGTTCGTCGAAATGGTCCGCCAGGGAACGGTGGTCGGCTCGAGCTACGGCAACTACGTGCCGGCGCTGATTGTGATCGCGGTGTTGATGATCAGCGCGAACTTCGCACTGTCAGTCGCGGCCACGCGGCTGGAGCGACGGTTGCGGCGGTCCAAGCGCGCCGGTGTCCCCGCGCAGACACAGGCCGCGCTGGAACCGGGAGACTAGGTGAGACCAGGCCCATGACTACGTTGTCGTCCGATCTGCGCACGCTGAGCTACGAGGCCTATGTCTACTTCTATCCGTTGGTGACGATGGATGTTTCGCGGCTGCAGACGCTGAACCGTTCGGGCATCGGGGCGGGTCCGCCCAACGAGTTCCACCACGTCCGTCAGTACCCGGACGCCGACTTTCGCGCGGTGGTACGCCCCAACTTCGACACTCTCTACTCGTCGGCGTGGCTCGACCTGACCGAGGGCCCGGTGATCCTGGGCGTTCCCGACACCGACGACCGGTACTTCATGCTGCCGCTGCTGGACATGTGGACCGATGTCTTCGCCAATCCCGGAAAGCGAACCTCGGGAACCGGGCCGCAGCGCTATGCGATCGTCGGCCCCGGTCATATCGGTGAGCTGCCGCAGGATATTCCGGCGATCCACGCGCCGACACCGCATGTGTGGATCATCGGCCGCACCCAGACCAATGGGCCGGCTGATTACCCGGCGGTGCATGCCGTCCAGGACGGCTACACCCTGACGCCGGTGGCAGCACCGACGTTCGTCCGGGATGAGTCCTACGACGTCACCACCGAGCCGCTGCGCAAGGTCAATGCCATGGCAGCGCTCGACTATCTGTCCTACGCCGCGGACTTACTGAGCGTGAATCCGCCGCACCCGACCGACTTTTCGATTCTGGCCCGGCTGTCCGGCCTGGGAATCGAGGCGGGTAAGCCGTTTGACGTCCAGCGGTTCTCCGCCGAGCAACGCGCCGAAATCGAGGCAGGAGCACAGGACGCACTTGCCGCCATCACGTCGTCGGCCCCGACATTGGGCAACATCGTCGACGGGTGGATGACCCTGAGCGAGGGTATGGGTGTCTACGGCAATGCGTATCTGCGGCGTGCCGTCGTCACGCTGGTAGGGCTGGGAGCCAACCCACCCGAAGATGCGGTGTATCCCATGCTGGTGACCGACGCCGACGGTCAACCGTTGGCCGGCGAGAACGACTACGTCATCCACTTCGATGCCGGCACGTTGCCGCCGGTGGACGCCTTCTGGTCGGTGACGATGTACGACGCCGAGGGCTATCAGGTCGCCAACGAGATCGATCGCTTTGCCATCGGCGATCGAGATGCGTTGCAGTACAACGCAGACGGTTCACTGGATATCTACATTCAGCACAGCAACCCCGGCCCCGACAAGGTGGCCAACTGGCTGCCCGCGCCGCTGGGAACTCTGGGCGTCACGATGCGGCTCTACGCCCCGCGCCGGGAGGCCATCGCCGGTGCGTGGCATCCGCCGGCCGTTCGCAAGGTGTGACGGCCCGATACGTGAGCGTCGGAATGGCGCGGCGGCAGAAGCCGAGTTGCAATAGGTAGGCTCGAATCACACAGCGTGATCACAGATCTGACGCGCCGCCGTCGACGAGGAGTTCGGTGCCGGTCGTGTAGGTGGCGTCAAATCCCAGGAAGAGGATCGCTTTCGCCACTTCCTCGGGTTCGCCGAATCTGCCCATCGGGTTGTCGGCCTTGATCTGCTCGAGAAACTCGCGGGCGGCCTCTGCCGACATGGTGCGTTCGAGGATGCCGGTGTCGATCGGTCCCGGGGATACGGCGTTCACCCGGATGCCTCGGTCAAGAAGTTCACGGGCGAAGGTCCGCGTCATGGATCGCAGTGCGGCTTTGGTGGCCGAATAGACGCTGGTCATCGCAATGCCCTTCGTGTTGCTGACCGATGTCGTAAGCACCACGGCACTGCCCACCGGCAACAGTGGCAGGAACTTCTGCAACGTGAAAAACGGTGCCTTGGCGTTGATCTCGAAGAGCTTGTCATACATCGCCTCCCCGGTGTCCGAGACCGTCGCGGTGTCGGTCGCGCCGGCATTGAGCACCAACAGGTCGACGCCACCGAGTTCGGCCGCCACCCGGTCCACCAGCGAGTCGATACCCGAGACGGCATCGCTTGCGACGACCATGCCACCGGCGCCCAGTATCGTTCGTGCCGAATCCAGCGAGGACGGCGTACGACCAGTCACCACTACGCGCGCGCCGCGCTCGGTCAGCATTTTGGCAGTCGCCAGTCCGATTCCGCTCGTACCTCCGGTGATGACGACCCTTTTCCCCTCGTACACAGTCACTTTCAGATCTCTTCTCACAGTTGCGATTCGCCGCCGTCGATCACGAGTTCGATACCCGCGACGTACGTCGCGTCGAAGGCCAGAAATGCCACGGCAGGTGCGAACTCATCGGGGTGGCCCCATCGCCGCATCGGGCTGCTGGCCTCGAATTCAGCCTTGAGTTGCGCGGCCTTCTCGGGCACTTCCTTCTCCAACTTGCCGGTGTCGATCGAACCGGGGCTGATCGCGTTGACGCGAATTCCCTTCGGCAGCAGCTCCTTACTGAGCGTGCGGGCCATCGACCGCAGCGCCGCCTTGCTCGCCGAGTACACGCTGAGAGCATCCCAACCCGTCTGGTTCGCGATCGAGGTCGTCAGCACCACACCGCTGCCCTCGGTCAGCAGCGGCGCCAATTTCTGCACCGTGAAGAACGGGCCTTTGGTGTTGATCGCGAAGACCTCGTCGAAGGTCGGCTCGGTGACGGCGAAGAATGGATCGAAGCTGCCGATGCCGGCGTTGACGATCAAGGCATCGACGGTGCCGAAGTCGCTGCGTACGCGGTCGGCGAGGGCGTCGATCGCCGCAAGTGAACGTGCGTCGCTCTGAACCGTGATGCCACGATTACCTAGTTGGCGGGCGGCATCGTCGAGAGTGTCCTGATGCCGTCCGGTGACCATGACCCGAGCACCGTGCTGGGTGAGGTAGCGGGCGGCGGCCAGGCCCAGGCCGCTGCTTCCGCCGGTGATGACCACACGCTTGCCGTCGTATCTGCTCATGCTGTCGAGTCTTCGACCGCCGGTAGCACCTGTCCAAGACCTGGTTGGTATCCCGCTATGCCGAAACGGAATAGCCCCGAGTACATCCGGGTTGGACGTCGGGTGAACGATCTCGGAGTCGATCTGGAGCTGCGGCTGGTTCGGTATTTCACCGTGGTCGCCGAACATCTGAACTTCAGCCGCGCGGCCGCCGAACTTCATGTGGCGCAACCATCCCTGAGCAGGCAGATCCAGCGGCTGGAGCACCGCCTCGGTGTCCGCCTGCTCGAGCGCACTCCGCAGGGCGCACTGCTTACCGAGGCCGGCAAGGCTTTTCTTCCCGAGGCACAGACGATGCTGCGGGCCGCCCGCCGGGCGGCGCTCACCGCCCGCGCCTATACACCTGCCGGCAAGGTCGTCATTGGCTATGTCGAAGACCTCGTGGTCACGCCGGCGGTTCGGGAGTTGCGTCGCCAACACCCGCACGCCGACATCACCACCCGCCACCTGGAATGTCACGAAGAAGGCGTCTTCATCGACAGACAGGTTGACGTGTTGGTCGCCAGGGCGCCGCTGTTCATCCCGGCCGACGACATTCGCGTCACCACGCTCTACGACGAGCCGCGAATGCTTGTTATGCCCGCCGATCACCCTCTCGCCGACCGGGTATCGGTCTCGTTGGAAGACTTCGCCAGTGGCGAGTCGATCATCTGCTCGCACGGCGCGACGCGCGCGATCTTCCCCGCGGACACCTACCGGTCGAGTGAACCAGGCCCGATGTCGGCCCTACCCGTCATCGAGAGCTTCGAGGACAGGCTTGAACTCGTCGCGAGTGGTCAGGCGGTCGCGGTCCTACCCGTTGGCGACCGCCGCAGTTCGGTGCGGCCTGACCTCACGTCTGTACCACTGACCGGCTTTCCACCCAGCCGCGTCGTCGTCGCCACCCGTGTCGGTGAGACGAATCCGCTGGTCGCTGAATTCGTCTCAGCGGCAAGAGCTTTGCTCGTCGGCTAACCAAACGCGAAACCATCACCTGTGCCACGGGTCATCCGCTTCTGTGGAGATCCGTTGTTGTGTTAGTTCCATCCGCCCGCGACCTCGAGCGTCGTTCCGGTGATGTGTGCCGCATCCGGGGACAGGAGAAATGCGACCGCAGCGGCGATCTCGCGCGGTTCCGCCGGTTTACCCACGGCGTTCATCGCTGCGGCCAGCACGGCCGGAGGCACCGTGCGTAACGCGGGGTGGGTGTAGGTGTGCGCATGTTGCCTGCCCATGTCGGTATTGGTTGGTCCGGGAGCTACAGCGTTGATGCCGATTCCGGCTTCCGCCAACTCCGGCGCCAAGCTGAGGACCAGCGACGACACGGCGGCCTTGCTGCACGCGTAGAGGGCGTGATGGTAGGAGGCGACCCGAGCACTGATCGATGACATCAGTACCACCCGTCCGCCTGGTGGCATGACCGCCGCGGCGGCTTGAGTGAGGAAGAGCTGGCCGGCGACGTTGACGCGGAAAACCTGGTCGAATGCTTCCGGTGTGATGGATCTCAACGCTCCGTGATGTTCCACGCCGGCGTTGCTGGCCACCACATCGATAGCCCCGAATTCATCGGCGACCATATCGACGAGCGCACGTATTTGGGCGGGTTCTCCGACGTCGGCGTGAAAGGCACTGGTGCGGCATCCTTTTCGTTTGAGGTCGACGACCAGGTCCTGTGCGGCCGCACGGTCGGCGTGATAGGTGATGGCGACGCTGGCTCCTTCGGATGCCAAGTGGCGCGCGATCGCCGCTCCGATACCTTTGCTCCCACCAGTGACCAATGCGCGCTGGTCCCGGTGCCGCATCGCCCTACTCATGATCGGCATCGACGGTGGTCTGTTCACCGGCCAGTGCCAGTAGCTGCTCGGCGTTGCCGTAAGCGAGCCGACACTGCGCGTCGGGGTCGAGGTGCAGGCTGTCGAGCCAGCTAACGGCCGTGGAGTTGTCGCTGAACGGGTAGTCGACGGCGAACATGATCCGGCTGTCACCGATGACGTTGCGCGCCAGTGTGAACGGGTGTTCGTCAAAGTAGCCGCTGGTGGTGATCCAGAAGTTACTCTGCACGTAGCTGCTCGCGGGCCGCGCCAAATGTGGGGCGGCATCGCTGAACATCCGTTCGATGCGCTGCAGGTGAAACGGCAACCCCTCGCCTAGATGTCCCAGAATGATCTGCAGCGTCGGCAGCCGGTCGAAGACACCACTGGCGATGAGCCGAAGGGCATGCAGTGATGCCTCGTAGTGCCAGCCGTAGGCATGAGTGGCGAGTGCGTGCCCGGTGCCCGCCGGCAGGTTCGAGTAGTACTGGTCGAACACCTTCGGTGGCGGGAACCCGGGGTGCAGATAAAGCGGCACGCCGAGCTCGGCCGCGGTGTGTAAGAGGGGCTCGTAGTCGGGGTGATCCAGGAACCGCTCACCAGCCATGCCATGCACCATCGCCCCGACGAGTCCCAGTTCACCTATGGCGTAGCCCAATTCAGCCGCCGCGGCAAGCGGATCGGTAAGCGGCAACGTGGCGAAGCCGGCGAATCGCTCGGGCCACGGTGAGATGGCGTGTTCGACCAACCGGTGGTTGGCAGCGCGAGCCTGCTCGGCGGAGTGCCTTTGCATACCCGGTGGCAAGGCGGAAAGTACTTGCACATCGATTCCTGCGTCGTCCATATCGGCCAGCCGAGCCTCCCAATCGGTCAGTCCCCGGCGGCGGGAATCTGGAAGTCGCGAGACGTCAAATCCGGTCAGGGCAAGGAATTCAGCGTCAGCGTAGTGTTCTTCAACAGCTATCACGCGCCTCGCGTCGCCGCTCACTGCACGGCCTCGCTGTCGGCGCCGCCGGTGATCTCACTGAGAAGGTCGGCGAGTTTCTTCGGCGCCGAGTAGAACGGCGAGTGCCCGGTCGGGAGGTGGTACGTCGCGTCAGCGCGGGCAGCGAATTGCTTCTGACGTTGCGGCGGAACCGCTTTGTCGTAGTCACAGATCACATAACTCGTTCTCACGGTGTGCCAACCAGCGCGCCTGACCGTTTGAGCTCGGCTGGGATCGGACTGCAGACGCAGCCGCCGGATGGCTCGCGCTGCGACCTCGGCGTCGACGTCGGAGTACAGGTCCGCACCGTGCATGGGCGCGGAGTAGCCGGCGTCAGGGATCGGCAGATCGGGGCTGGCGCCCATCGCTGTGCGCACGCTTTCACCGACATTGAGGGCGAACGCGGCGAGGTAGACCAAATGCGCGACATTGGCGACCTGTACGCAGGCTTCGGTGGCCGGGGCGCCACCGTAGGAATGCGCGACCACCACGGTTGGCTCGCCGATCTCCGCGAGCTTCGCCTCTACGGCCGCCGTGTCGTCGTATAGACCAGGGACCGGCGCCGGAGCGGCCGAACCGAACTCGAGGCTCGAAGGCAGCTCCACCGTGTAGGCGCGCCACCCTCGGTCGGACAACACCGGAATGAGATCCTCCCAGCACCAAGGCCCGTGCCAAGCACCGTGAATCAGCAACATTGCCGGCCGGTGGAAGTCAGCGGATTCGGATCTCAGCATGGGGCCGACTCCTGTCGTCGATGATGCAAGGCTCCGGGTCGGTCACCGCAACGATGGCCATGCCGGACAACACCGACAGCCTCGCAGTCGGCCGAAAGAACTCACGCGTGCTGGGCCGATGATGCGTAGATTTCGTCAGTAGTTCACACAGGATGGAGACTTTTACTCATGGCGCGACCCTCAGATGGCGTGATACTGCACGCACTGCAATTAAATCCACGGGTGCCGTTCCGCCATATCGCCGAGGTAACCGGCTTGTCAGAACAGACCGTCTCTCGCCGCTACCATCAGCTGCGCCGAGAGGGGGTGCTGCGGGTGGTCGGAACTGTCAACTCGCACCTGATCGGCGACACCCGTTGGGTCGCCCGTATCCGGATCAAACCTGACCGCATCGGCCCGCTCACCGATGCGTTGACCCGTCGGCCAGATGTCGGGTACGTCAGCGTTCAGTCGGGCGGAACCGAACTATTCTGCACGATTACAACGGCCCGGGACAACGGTCGCAATCCTCAACTGTTGCAGCAACTTCCACGATCCGCCGCAGTCCTCGACCTCAGCGTCGACCTGATCCTGCACGCTTTCGGCGACGCAACAACGACCGTGTGGACTGCCTACGGCGACAAACTCACTGACACTCAAGCCCGTCAAATCGCCACAGCCAACAGTCGCAAACAGTCCAGTGACACGACGCCAGGCGTCCCCACCGCCGAAGACATACGTCTCCTCGACGCACTCGCACAAGACGGGCGGGCCTCCCACGCTGAACTCGCCAGAGCCACCGGGTGGTCCGTAGCACGTGTCGCACGGCGCCTCGCAGCCTTGGAGTCATCACACACGCTGCTCTACGACATAGATCTTCTGCCCGAACGCCTCGGTTACCAACTCAACGCATTCCTGTGGATGACACTCTCTCCAGAACACACCCACGCCGTGGGTACCGAACTCGCCACACACGATCAGATCGCGTTCGTCGCAGCCACCACCGGGCCGCGCAACCTTATGGCCGTCGCTCTATGCCGTAACGAACACGATCTCTACCGCTACCTTTCGGGCCGCTTCGCCGCGGTCGGCCACATCGCGACCTATGAAATCAGTGTCCGGACCGAAGTGCTCAAGCAATCCGCATCGCTCGTTTCCCACGGGCGACTCATCAATCCCACATCACGCACGCCTGGAACGTGACTCCCGATCGAGGTCCGCGATCATCCCTCATCGAGTCCTGCTGGCGGACTCGTCGAGCACTTTGCTGCATCGACTAGTGCGACATGCCTGAGACCGCATCCGACTGGAGGCCGTGCTCGAGGAGGTCGAAGATGGCGTTCAGCGCGCTTCGCGGATCGGGCTCGTCGCCGACGAACTGCGGGATCTCCAGAACGTAGCGGGCCACTGCGCGGGCGGTGATGTCGTCGGACGGCCGACCCAGCTCAGCGGCGATGGCCTCGGCTAGCGGTGCCTCGCAGCGGATCCAGAGCTTTCGGGAGTATTCCCGGAGAGCCGGGGTGGTCATAATCAGTTCAGTGCGGCGCACGAACGCGCGGGTGGGCTTGTCTTCGAACGGTCCTCTGCCGGCCAGGAACTGCCGCAACGCGGTGAGCACCGACGTCTGGGGCGGCCGGTCATGCACCGCGGCCAGCAGGCTTTCTCGTCGTTCCACTCCGTCGTCGAATATGACGGCCGGCTTCCCGTCGGGAACGTGTTTGAACAGTGTGGGAACGGAGACGTCGACCTCGTCGGCGATGTCTTTGACCGCCACGGCGTCATAACCGCGTGCGAGAAAGAGACGCTCGGCAGCCTCGGCCAACGCGCGGCGCGTTTGCGCATTCTTGCGGGCGCGGCGGCCTGCCACATCAGTCATCACCCGCCCATCGTAGCGAGTGGTGTCTAGTTGCTAAATATCCTTAGCGAGTATATTACTTTAGCGAGTTAACAGTACGCTGAGTTAGGAGTGCAGATGGACGGCGCGACAACCGATCCCCCCACCGCCCTCATCGTCGGAGGCAGCCTTGTCGGCCTCTCGGCAGCCGTCTTCCTAGCATCGGAGAACGTACCGACGACGCTGATCGAGCGGCATCTCGGTAGTGCGGCACACCCCCGCGCCATCGGCTACACCACGCGGACCATCGAGTTGTTCCGCAGCGTCGGGCTCGAGCTACCTGCGAGCACGCAGAACGGCCCGCCGCGTCGGGCCCGCGTCGAAAGCGTTGTCGGACAATGGTTCGAGGAGTATCCGTGGTCGCCCCCGGCGGCCGCCACCGCCAAGACGGTCGATCACTCACCAGTGCGCGCCAGTGCGATCGCCCAAGACGCTCTGGAGCCGGTCCTGCGCGAACGTGCCGTCACCCTCGGCGCCGATCTGCGGTTGGGTTCCGAGCTGGTGTCCTTTGTCGACAACGGCGACGGGATCACGGCCACCGTGCGCAAACGGGTCGACGGCAGCGAATACCGTATCGATGCGGACTATCTGATCGCGGCCGACGGGGCCGACAGCGGAATCCGAAACAGTTTGCGTATCGGCCGCACCGGGCGGGGACTGTTGTCGGTGCAGCGAAGCATCCTGTTCCGCGCACCGGAGTTGGACCAGTACCTGAGCCGCGGCATCGTGCAATTCGAGATCGAGCAACCCGGATTCGACGCCTTTCTGACCACGTATTCCGACGGACGCTGGGTGCTCATGCTCAAGGACGATGTTGATCGCACCGAAGATGAGCAACGCGCGGTCGTCCGGCGCGCCACGGGAATCGACGACCTCTCGATCGAGTTGATCACCACCGGACGTTGGGAGCTCTCAGCGCTCATCGCCGACGACTTCAGTTGCGGCAGAGTGTTTCTGGTCGGCGACGCCGCACATCAGTTGCCACCCAATCGCGGCGGTTACGGCGCCAACACCGGAATCGCTGACGCCCACAACCTCGCCTGGAAGATCGGCGCAGTACACACCGGCCGCAGTGCGGCGAGGCTCCTCGACACCTACGACGCCGAACGCAGGCCCGTGGCATGGCTACGTCACCAACAGATCTTCGCCCGTGCCGATTACAAGGCCTACATCGAAACCCCCACTTCGGATGTCGAGATCATCGACGACGTCGCCATGGAACTGGGTCAGCTCTACCGCAGCGTCGCTCCCGCCGATATGGCCGGCCACCTGCCGGACGCGCGCCGACCCGAAGAGTGGGCCGGGCAGCCAGGCACCCGGGCGCCGCATGTATGGATCGCCCAGGGCCGCTCGACGCTCGACTATTTCGGCCGAGGCTGGACGCTGGTCACCGGCTCCGAAGCGTGGCGCAACGCCGTGCACTTCGTCGCTGCCCGACTCGGAGTGTCGATCGAGTTGCTCTGCCCCTCCGCTGAGCCGACGAAGTGCGATGCCATCGTCGCGGCCTACGGGTTGGGACCCGGCGGAGCCGGCCTGGTGCGACCCGACGGCTACATCGCATGGCGGGTCGCGACCGCCCCGGCCGATCGTGCAGCCGCGCTGACGGGCGCAATCAGCACTGCCGCAGCACTCACCCCCCGTTCGTCGACATGGGACGATCAGGCGGCCATCAAAGACTTGACCGCGCGCTACGCCGATGCGATCAACCGCGGCTGGGCCGGAAAGACGATTCAGCCCGAGAGCATTATCGAGATCTTCACGCCCGACGGCGTATTCGAGCACCCCGGCGAGCCTCCGACCATCGGGGCGGCCACGATCGCGGCAGTGTTACCGGACGCTACGGCGTCGGCCCCCTTCGCCATGCATGCCTTTCTCAACCCCGTCCTCGTCGTCGACGGCGACCATGCGCGCGGCCAGTGGCTGATGTGGGTCGCCGCCGACGACGGCGAGGACCCCCGGGCCGCATACCTCGGCGCCGACATCGAGTACACGCGTATCCCGGCCGGATGGCGCATCAAGTCCATCGTCATCACACCCGGGATGCGGTTACCAGTTCACCGATGACGTGCTCGGCGGACATATCGACAGGCGCACGTATGCTATTAATGAATACACATTAATTCGACGGTGGAGCCGAGGAGTTGGCATGGGCACATCCGACGTGACCGGAACGCAGACGGGTCCGAATGTCGTCATGATCGTGCTGGACGACCTCGGCTACGCCCAACTGGGGTGCTACGGATCAAACATTCAGACCCCGGCTATCGATCGGCTCGCTCGGAAAGGGCTCCGATACAACCGTTTTCACGTCACCGGTCTGTGTTCGCCGACGCGAGCCGCGTTGCTCACCGGGCGAAACCACCACTCGGTCGGAATGGGGTTCCTCGCCGACATCCCAACCGCCCATCCCGGCTACACCGGCAAGATCCCACCCTCCGTGCGGACCTTGCCGCGCCTGCTGCGGGACTCAGGCTGGAGCACCATGGCTGTCGGGAAATGGCATTTGGCGCCGCGCGGCGAACGAATAGGCGCTGGTCCGTTCACCCGCTGGCCGTTGGGTCTGGGGTTCGAGCGGTATTACGGCTTCTTGCTCGGCGACGCCAATCACTGGGACCCGCAACTGGTGCGCGACAACACCTATCTCGACGGACCTGATGTGCGCGCGACCGGATACCACCTGACTGAGGACCTCACCGATGAGGCGATCAGGATGGTGGTCAGCCAGCAGCAGTCGGCCCCCGGCAAGCCGTTTTTCCTTTACTTTGCAACGGGCGCAATGCATTCCCCGCATCACGTACACAGAAGCTGGGCCGACGCTTACGCAGGGCAATTCGACGTCGGTTGGGATACTTGGCGAGATCAGGTCTTCGCGCGGCAGCTCGCCGAAGGGGTGGTGCCCACGGGCACAACACTCACCGAGCGGCCAGATTGGGTTCCGGCCTGGACTACCCTCACCGCGGACGAACGGGCCGTGTACGCACGGATGCACGAAGTGTATGCGGGGTTCCTCAGTCATACCGACAGCCAGATCGATCGCTTGATCCGCACGCTCGAGGACATGGACGTCATCGACAACACGCTCATCCTCGTCATGTCTGACAACGGCGCAAGCGCCGAAGGGGGCGTAGCGGGCACCAGCAACGAACACCGGTTCACCCATCGAGTACCAGAGTCGCCGGCCGACAATCTCGACCGCCTGCCGGACTGGGGTGGCACGTCCGGGTATCCGCATTATGCGTGGGGCTGGGCTTGGGCCGGCAACTCCCCCTTCCGCTTGTGGAAGCGGTATGCGTGGCTGGGCGGTACGCGTGTCCCGCTGATCGTGCACTGGCCGCGCGGTGTCCGTGACGGCGGCGCTGTACGGTCGCAGTTTGCCCACGCCATCGACATCATGCCAACAGTCCTGGATGCCTGCGGGATTCGGCTGCAGCCGAGCCCTTCTGAGAACTCCGACACCGCGGTCCACGGGGCCAGCTTGTTGCCGACGTTCAGCGATGCCGCGGCTCCTGCGCCGCGATCCACCCAATACTTCGAGGTCGTGGGTTCTCGCTCCATTATTGCCGACGGCTGGAAAGCCACCACCGACCACGTGGCCCAAGGCGTTATGGACGAGGAGGTGCTGCTGGACGGCAGCCGGGACTTCGCTCTCGACCGGTGGTCGCTGTTCAGTGCGGACGACTTCTCCGAAGCTCACGACCTGTCGAAGATCCACCCCGACGTCGTGGCGCGATTGACCGCACTCTGGAATGCCGAGGCCGCCCGTTATGACGTTCTGCCACTGACAGATTCACTGGTGGCACGAGCCGCAGAAATGGTATGGCCCGAATTCCCGCCCGGTCAGCGCGTGGTGTTGCGGCCTTCCGGGGGGCCTGTTCCCGACGAGGCGCTGCCCTTGTTGTACAGCCGATTGTCGGCGGACATCGATGTCGCGCCTGATGGTGCCGACGGTGTGTTGTTTGCGATCGGTAACTGGACCGGTGGGTTGGCGGCCTTCGTCATCGAGTCCAGACTTCACATTGCCATCGCCGCCCCGGGCGGCAATATCCGGGTGCAAGCCGATCGGCCGCTGACAGAGGGGCGTCACAGTGCAGGCTGTCGGTTACATCGCCTGGACGACGAGACTCGAGTGGAAGCGGTGATCGACGGCATCGTTGTCGGCTCTGTACTCGCCCCGTTGACGCTGCCCCATGTGTGGCAGCATGGCGGGACATCGATGCTGCTGGGCCAGGACCGCGGCCTTCCGGTGTGTGTCGATTATCGACCACCCTTTGCATGGAATGGTCGTTTGCATTCAGTGACAGTGGAATCCGATCTGGAGTCGCTCCCGAGTCAGGAACTGCTCAGGGCGGCACTCAAGTCGGAATGACTAATTCTTTCACTTACTCAGCGCCTCAAGCGTTCCCGCGGAGGCGGGTGTGTGGATGATCGCAGTCAGCGAATCGATGAGGTCGGACACGAATACCGCGGTGGGGGGCGCATCGGGTGCGGTCGCTCGTTGCCGCTGGTGATCGGCCACCGAATTCAGGCAACTCAAGTAGACAAAACGGAGCCGCGATTTGGCGACGACTTCCGGGAGATGCGAAAGATGTTCCCAGATGAGCTGATTGAGTCTCTGTCCGTGCTCGGTCAACGAGGGGTCAGCCAGAATCCACGCGTGTCCGCCCGGCTCGCCGTATCCGTGAAACAGCAGCTGCGCCACCAGCTCAACATGCCGCTCCCCCCGCTCAATGCTGCCCACCTGCGGGAGGATCAGCGCCGCGAGCAGGCGTCTGAGCTCGACCGGGTTATCACCCGACAGTGCGTCGTCGAGAAGTCGGCCCCGATCTTCATCGATTCGTTCGAGCCGATCTTCGAGAATTGCCTTGATCAGGTGCTCTTTGGATCCGAAATGGTAGTTCACCGCCGCGGCATTGCTTTGTCCCGCAGCAAGTCTGATCTCGTTGAGACTGACGGCAGCGATCCCGCGGTCGGCGAACATCGTCTCCGCGACGGTGATGAGCTTGATACGCGTTGCTTCGCCACCGCTGTTGCGGCCGCGCTTGGCCGCCCGATCCCGAATGCGGTCCGACTCCGAGGGCATCGCCCGATCGTACGCAGTTCCGTGGACAAGCATATAATGAGCTCTCATTAATTTGATGGTTGTCAACGAGGAAGCCGGGTGCGTAATGCGGGTGGAGTTGACATCGCTGGCACTGGTAATCGCAGTCTCACCGGCGTCGGTGATTCCGGCGATCTTGATGCTGCACACACCTCGCCCCCTTGCTTCGGGATCGACGTTCGCCGCCGGCTGGACGCTCTCGTTGGCGCTTGCCACCCAGATATTTGTCGCGATCTCCGGGAAAATGCCTGATGCCGGCGGTCCCCCGCCGCCATGGGTCCGGCCCCTGACCTTGGCTTTGGCACTGCTCCTGATCGTCGCCGCCGTCGTCATCTGGCTGCGTCGAGGACGCAGTGCGCAAGCGCCGGTGTGGCTACGGGCGCTGGACTCTGTTACTCCGTGGCGGGCCCTGACGACGGCGCCGGTTCTGGTGTCGCTGAATCCGAAGGTGCTCTCCGCATGCGCTGCGGCAGGGTTCAGCATCGGGGCCACCGCGCAGGCGGGCCTGAGCTCGTGGGCGGATGTCCTCGGTTTCGCGATGCTCGCGAGTGCGACGGTGATACTGCCGGTGTTGGGCTACGCCATCTTTCGCGAGCGTATGACGGAGCCATTGCGACGGCTCAGAGTTGCCCTTGAGCGGCATAACGCCGCGATCCTCGCGGTCGTTCTGCTTGCCGTGGGCCTGGTGTTGTTGCTGCAAGCAGCATGATCACGCTGCCTCGAAATGAAGGAGAAAGATTCTTGCCTGCTCCCAACTCTCACCGGCCGAGCCGCAGGTTGCGCGCTTTCCAGAGGCTCATGCTGATGGCGACATCGCGATTAGGAAGTGCTCAGGATGTGGGCAAGACGCGCAAAATCACCCAAACGATGGAGTCACGCCAACGGCGGGTGCGCGGTGTCCGGGAGACCACGGCGACGGTGGCCGGCGTACCCGTCCGGTGGTTTCAGCCCGCCCGGACCGACGCGGGGTTGATCTTCCACGTACACGGCGGTGCGTATGTATCCGGCAGTTCGATGGCTGCCCGTGCCCATAGCGGGCTGGCCAGATCCAACAATGCGGAACTGATAAGTGTCGATTACCGCTTGGCGCCGGAGGATCCATTCCCAGCGGCACTGGACGATGTGTGGGCGGTCTACTCCGAGGTGGCGACCGACCGGCCTACAGTCATTGTCGGGGAATCCGCCGGAGGTGGACTGGCCATGTCACTGGTCCGACGAGTGCTCGACGAAGACGGCGACGCACCGAAAGGGCTGGTGACCATGTTCCCCTGGGCCGATCTCACCAACAATTCCGACAGCTTCGTTCGCAATGAGCATCGGGATATGCTGTCCCGCAACGGCCTATCGCGTAGCGCGGTGGCTTATGCCGGCGACCATGATCTGACATCGCCGCATGTGTCCCCACTCTACGGCTCATTCGCCGGCTTTCCTCCCACACTTATCGTCGTCGGCACCCACGACTGTTTACTCGATGACTCCCGTACTGCCTCCGCCCGCATGCGCGCCGCCGGCGTCGACGTCACGCTCGTCGAAGTATGTGGCGGGTTCCACGGCTTCGTACTGTTGCCAGCTCCGGAATCCAAAGCGGCCAGTCGGCAGATTTCGTCCTTCATCGGTACGGCGTTAACGGGTCAGTCCGGCTAGCCGGGTGACTAATCCCCCAGTTCCGCGCACCGCGCCAGCAGTTCTTCCGATGGCGGCTGGTAGAAACTCAACACCGCATGCTCGCAGCCCAGCTCGGCGTACTGGGGCAGCTGATCCAGTTGTGCGGCAACCTGTTCGGGATCACGGGGATGCAAGAAGATCTGGACCGAACGCCGAACCTCGCCCGGCTCTCGGCCGACCTCGGCGCAGGCTTCGGCGAGCCGCCCGTTGACCTCACCCCACTGCTGCGGGCCTTCATGGCTGGGCATGTTCCACTCGTCGGCGTGCCGGGCAATCACCCGCAGCATCTTGGGCTGGGAGCCGCCGATGACGATCGGCGGATGCGGGCGCTGCAGCGGCTTGGGTTCGCAGATCGCCTCGTTCAGCGTGTAGAAGCGGCCTTCGAATGTGACCGTCTCCTCCGCCCAGAGCCGGCGGATCACGGTGAGCGCCTCGTCGAGCATCGCCACTCGCGTTCCCGGACTGGGGAATTCGATGCCGTAGCCGCGGTGCTCATTCTCGTGCCAGCCCGCCCCGATGCCGAAGTCCAGGCGGCCGGCGCTGACGTGGTCGACGGTGACCGCCATCTTGGCCAGGATCGCCGGGTTTCGATAGGTCACGCCGGTGACCATGCAGCCGATCCGCGCCCGGCGGATCACCACGCCCATCGCTGCCAGTGTCGTCCACCCCTCGTGGGTGGGCATGCGGTCGTCGGCCAATCCGTAGAAGTGGTCGTAGTTCCAAACCGCTTCGAAACCCAGCTCATCGGCTGCACGCCAGAATTGCTCGAGCTCGGGATAATCGAATGTGGGCGCCAGCTTGGCCGAGATCCGCATGTATGCAGCCTAGTCGGGTAGGGAAAACGACCGCTGCTCGATGTGTCGCCGGTATCGTCAGCGTCGTGGTGGCGAACCCGCTCGACGTCCTACCCGTCGCCGACGGCGTCGGGCTGCCGTGGGATGTCGCGGTTGACGACGCGGTGGCCGCGATCGCCACGGCACGCGAACGCCACGGCGATACGTTCGTGGTCGAGAGTGGAAGCGACCGCTACCTTTTCACCTTCTCGCCAACCGGCGTCGAATCGTTCTACGCGCTCGTCGAAGAAGCCGCCAGCAAGGGTGTCGCGGACTTTCTCATGCTGCGGCGCAAGCTGCCCGACGAGGTGTTCTCAGGAAGGCGGCTACTGCCGAGTTCACTGTTTCGCCGCGACGACGTCACGTCGTACCTCGCCAACCTCGACAGCGCCCTCGATGCGACCGAGGCCGAACTCGGCGAGAGCGGCACAGTCGACCTGTTCGCGCTGACCCGACGGCTTGGCCACCGTATGGGTTTGGCGTCGTGGGCCGGGCCGGGCTGCGCTGACGGGGAGGCGTTCGAGCGACTGGTGCGCGCGTTCGACGTCCTCGACGGTTCGGATGCCTTCGTTCACCCCGACGCGATGGCGGCCGTGGCCGCTTCGGGTATGCGAGCCGAACGGGCCGCCTTGGATGACGTCGCCGAGGTGATCGAAGAGTCACTGCGGCACCATGATTCGACGTCCGGGGTCGGCGCGGGTCTGTTCAGCCGAATCGTCGAGGCTTGGGCATCGGAATCGCCGGACGTCCGCAGCCGCGGTGTCGCGATGGACGTCGCGCTCATCCACATCGCCTCGATGTCGAACCTGATGGCAGCGCTCGGCTGGGCGCTCGTCGACCTGATCGCCCATCCCGATCAGCTCCGCCTGGTCGCGGGTGGCGATCGTGAGCTGGCTTCCAGCTGTGCTCTCGAAAGCACCCGGTTGGCGCAGCGTTCGATCATGGCTCGCGCCGTACTCGAACCGGTCACATTCGACACCGGCGCGGGTGTGGTCGACGTACCGAAGGGCTGGACCATCGCGACGCTGCTACCGCTGCTGAACACTTCGGCCGCCGCCGGCTTGGAGCAGTGGAATCCCAGCCGGTGGCACCGGCACCGGCTCGCCGACGCACATGCGTTGCCGTCACCGATGCTGGTGACCGCCTTCGGGCACGGCAGGCATTCCTGCCCGGCACAGCCGTTTTCGTTGGCGGCGATGGCGATGGCGATGACTCGCCTCGTGGGCCGCTACGACATGAGGCCCGAGTGGACAGGACATCCGCGTCCGGTGCCCGCTCAGATCGGCGGCGTGGCGCGCGCGGCCGATCCCTGCCCGCTCGGCTACACCGTACGCTGAGCCACGCAGGCTCTGACCAGACAACTTCAAGGTTGCGTCGCGCTGTCACGTGGGTATCCGCAGTGGCGGAAGGAGAACGACATGCGCAGGCAATTCGTCAAGACCAGTGCAGGCGCCCTACTGGCATTCGGCGTACTCGCCGGATGTTCCCTGCAGCAGGCAGCAACCCCGCAAGCGGGTCCCACCCAGCCGCCGGGCTACGAAGAGCACAACGACGCCGACGTTTCCTTTGCCCAGCAGATGATCCCGCTGGAGCAGCAGGCGGTCGCGATGAGCGAGGCGCTGCTGGCCAAACCCGGCGTCGACCGCGACGTCTCGGATATAGCCCGTGCGATACACGAGAACGATCGCCCGGAGGTGGTTCAGCTGCAGCAATGGCTCAAGGACTGGGGCGCTCCGGCCCCGGGCGCCGCCGAGCAGGCGTCCGGCACACATACGGCCGCGCTCCAGGACGCCGAACCAGCCCTGGCGGCCAGGCTGTACCTCGAGCAGATGATCGCCAACCGCGAGCAAGCCCTCGCCCTCAGCAAGACCGAGGTCGACAAGGGCACCTATCGGGCGACTGTCGCGGTCGCCGGCGGCGGCGAAGCCACCCAGGAACGGCAGATCACCACGATGAAGACGCTGCTGGGATCGCCGTGATCAGACCCGGCGGCGTTCCCGCTCCCCCGCCAGCTCGTCTCTGACCACGGCCACGGCCATGCTCTGGTTGTAGCCGCGACGGGCCAGCATGCCGACCAGCCTGCGCATCACCTTGGTGTCGTCGCCGTCGTCGAGCTTCTCCCGGCGCAGCTTCTGCTGCACCAACTCCTCGGCGCGTTGCCGTTCGGCGCCGGCGTCGATGTCGTCGAGCGCGGCAGCGATCACCTCGTCGCCGACACCTTTGGTCCGCAACTCAGCAGCCAAGGCGCGCTTGCCTTTTCCCGCGCGCGCCCGTCGCGAACGTACCCACTGTTCGGCGAAGTCAGCGTCGTCGATCAGACCGACAGCGGCCAGCCGGTCGAGTTCATTCGCGGCGACCTCGTCGGGGTACCCCCGCTTGGCCATCTGGCCGGCGAGCTCGGATCGGGTTCGCGGACGCACGGTGAGCAGGCGCAGGCACAACGCATGCGCCTGCTCTTCGCGGGTCTCAGAAGTCGACTGGGGCGGGGAGGACGTCATCGACGAGTTCATCGGTCACCACCGCACCGATACCGAGCTTCTCTTTGATCTTTTTCTCGATCTCGTTGGCCACATCGGGGTTTTCCATCATGAAGTTGCGGGCGTTCTCCTTGCCCTGACCGAGCTGCTCACCTTCGTAGGTGAACCACGATCCGGACTTGCGGATGAAGCCCTGCTCCACGCCCATGTCGATGAGCGAGCCTTCGCGGCTGATGCCCTTGCCGTAGAGGATGTCGAACTCGGCCTGCTTGAACGGCGGCGACACCTTGTTCTTGACGACCTTGACGCGGGTGCGGTTGCCCACCGCGTCGGTGCCGTCCTTGAGTGTCTCGATCCGCCGCACATCCAGGCGGACCGAGGCGTAGAACTTCAAAGCCTTACCACCCGTGGTGGTTTCGGGTGAGCCGAACATCACGCCGATCTTCTCGCGCAGCTGGTTGATGAAGATCGCGGTGGTGCCCGAGTTGTTCAGTGCACCGGTCATCTTGCGCAGCGCCTGGCTCATCAGGCGGGCCTGCAGGCCGACGTGGCTGTCACCCATCTCGCCCTCGATCTCGGCGCGGGGTACCAGGGCGGCCACCGAGTCGATGACGATGAGGTCGATGGCACCTGAACGCACCAGCATGTCGGCGATCTCGAGTGCCTGCTCACCGGTGTCGGGCTGGCTGACCAGTAGCGCATCGGTGTCCACACCGAGCTTCTTGGCGTAATCCGGGTCCAGCGCGTGCTCGGCGTCGATGAACGCCGCGATGCCACCGGCGGCTTGAGCATTGGCCACCGCATGCAGTGCGACGGTGGTCTTACCCGACGATTCCGGGCCGTAGATCTCGACGACGCGGCCGCGCGGTAGACCGCCGATACCGAGGGCGACGTCAAGGGCGATCGATCCGGTCGGGATGACGGAGATCGGCTGGCGGACCTCGTCGCCGAGGCGCATCACCGAGCCCTTGCCGAAGTTCTTGTCGATCTGCGCGAGTGCGAGCTCGAGGGCCTTCTCGCGATCAGGTGCCTGCGGAGCCATGGTGATACCTCTTCCGGTAGTCGTTGTTGACCGGTTCTCGGTCGGTTGGCCGTGACGTTAGGACAAGGCTCCGACAAAACGGTCGAACGCTGACCACCATAACGAACATGTGTTCGATGGCAAGGAGGCGCGCCGCCGCGTGTCAGACGAGCCGATGCAGGGCGTCGGCCAGAGCCTCCGGGCGGGAGTAGAACGGCGAATGACCCCCCGGCAGCTCTACCACCTGCGCCCCGAGCCGCTCCGTCGCCACCCGTCGCGACCAGCCTGGATCGACCATCCGGTCCTCCGAGCACACGATGTAGGTGGCCGGAATCGATGGGAGCCGATCGAACGTGCAGCGCTGCGACATCGGCTCCCGCGCCTGAACTCGCAGCCGTGGGATCGCCGACGCGACGATCTCTTCGTCGCAATCCGGATAGAAGATCGATCGCGCCAGGTCGAAGTCGACCCATCGGGTGCCGCCATCGACCTTGGCGAGTCCGGCCGAATGATCCAGATTGAGTATGTGTTGCTCCCGATTCAGCTCAGCGATGGTGCGGCCGGGCTCGGCGACCAAGCCGCACAAATACACCTGGTGACGAAGCAGGCACCGGTCTGCGATCCACGGCAACGCATAGCTGCCCAGCGAGTGGCCGACAGCGACGACGTCGTGGTCGTTCTCATCTATGGCCGCGGCGAATGTGGCGGCATGGTCGGTGAACGTCGCCGTCGGATCATCGAACCGGACGTCCACCGCGACCGCCCGGTGCCCGCGCCGCTCCAATTCGGGAATCAACCGTTCCCAGCACCACGGCCCGTGCCAGGCGCCATGGATCAACGCGAAGGTACTCACGCGCTCACCACTGATCGCGCGGCACGTCGAAGTCGGCGCACAGCGCCCGCCACACGTCGCGGGGC
Source organism: Mycobacterium sp. SA01 (assembly GCF_041287105.1). Lineage (NCBI taxonomy): Bacteria > Bacillati > Actinomycetota > Actinomycetes > Mycobacteriales > Mycobacteriaceae > Mycobacterium > Mycobacterium sp. SA01. The sequence goes on from NZ_JBGGNO010000018.1 coordinate 277,635, forward strand.
TCCACACCGTCCTCGATGGCCTGCGCGGCGGTCCGCCCGCCCAACTGGGTGAGCACGTGATCCACCAGCAGCGAGCCACCACGAACCCGGCCGAATTGCCCCTCGACGAGTTCGGTGAATTCCGTCAGCCGCACGCCACCAACTTACCCAGCCACCGATTCATGGCACACCCGTACCGGATCGGCGACGTCCGCGATGGTCTCGCCGGCGCGCCGGGCCGCCTCCCGATAGCCCGGCGAGGACAGCACTTCACCCACCTCCGCCACCAGAACCTCGGCGGCAAGCGGCCGGATCAAGCGCGCACTGCCCTGGCGCACAACGCGATTCGCCAACTCCCATTGGTCACCCCCACCCGGGATCACCACCATCGGCACGCCTGCCAGCAGCGTCTTGGTCAGCATCCCGTGCCCACCGCCGCAGATCACCAGATCAGCGTGGGTCAGCAGTTCGTCCTGGCGGCCCAGCCCGACAGTCGCCCACAGCGGCACCTCGAGTTCCCGGCCGCCGAGCCGGGAGATCACCACCCGCGACCCGTCCGGGAGGGTTCGTCCGGGCACCAGATGTTCCAGCACCAGCTCGGTCACGCCCTGGGCACCGATCGCGGCGGTTGACGGCGCCACCACGATCACCGGGCCGTCACCCGGCGGAACCGGCAACACCGCGTCGGTGGGCTCGAAGTGCAGCGGCCCGACGACGACAGCCTCGGCCGGCCAGTCCGGGCGCGGCACCTCCAGGGCGGGCAGGGTCGCGATCAGCCGGCGCACCGGCCCCGGTTCGCGGGCGGGTAGCCCGATCTGCACTCGTGCTGCCGAACGCTGTCGCTCCCCTTCCTTCCACGACCGCGCCGTCAGGGCGCGCAGAATAGAGTCCCGCACCCGGCCGCGGATGCCGGTGCCGGGCGCCAACCCACTGCCCAAGGGCGGCAGTCCCCGCGACGGCCGGTACAGCGGCTGAGGGTTCAGCTCGACCCATGGGGTGCCGATCAATTCGGCGGCCATCCCGCCGCAGACGGTGATGACGTCAGAGACGATCAGGTCGGGCGCCAGTTCACGCAGTACCGGAACGTTGAGCACGGCCATCCGCGCCGCGCGCTGGTGGATCTTGGCGCCGGCGTCGGTGTCGTCATCGTCGTCGGTGACGTCGAGTCCCAGGAGTTCCACCGCCTCGATACCGGTGGCGCGGGCAGTGTCCAGCCATTCGGTTCCGGTCAGCAGAGTGGGATGGTCGCCCGCGGCCGCCAGGCGCAGGCACAGCGCGATCGCGGGAAACGCATGGCCGGGATCCGGTCCTGCCACCACCGCGACGCGCACGGGCCTACCCTGCCACAGCGCATCCGGCCTAGGCTCGAGAGCATGACCGAGCAGATCACCAACGTGAGCTCCGATATCGACAATGCCCATACGGTCGAGGTTTTCCTGAACGCACTGCAGGACCAGGACCTGGCCACCGCCGACCTCCAGCTGGACGACAATCTCGTCTACCAGAACGTCGGCTTCCCCACCGTCCGCGGCCGCAAGCGGACCATGAAGCTGTTCAAAGGCCTGCAGCGTCCCAGCTTCGGCTTCGAGGTCAAGATCCACCGCATCGCGGTCAACGGCCCGGTGGTGCTCACCGAGCGCACCGATGTGCTGCGGGTCGGTCCGGTGCGGTTGCAGTTCTGGGTGTGCGGCGTGTTCGAGGTCACGAACGGCCGAATCACCTTGTGGCGGGACTACTTCGACATGTTCGACATGACCAAGGCCACCGTGCGCGGCCTCATCGGCGCAGTGGTGCCGGGGCTACGTCCGACGCTCTAGGGCCTCACGCTCTAAGCGCGGCGGAGCTGGCCCAGCTCGTCGAAGGCCTGCGCCCAACCCATCAGCCGGTCGGTCGCGCCTGCGAGTTCGTTGCGGTAGCGCTGCTGCGACATCGGCGAGCTCGACATCGCGCCGGTGTTGGCCGCAGAGACCAGTTGCGCTGCGGCGGTGACCATTTCGTTGTACTGCCGCACACCCGTGCTGAGCTGCGCGGTGAACGCGTTGATGGTCGGCGCCAGGTAGGACTGTGAATGCGGGGTCTCGATCGCGGCGCGCTCCATCGACACCACCTCGTCGGCGGTGGCCGCCATGGTCGCCGCGGTGCGATCCGCTGCAGCGACGAGTTCGCGAATCTCCTCGGGCGGCAACATGTTCCCGCGCTGCATCACACCCAGTAGCGAGTGGAAGCCGCGCTCAGACGCCCCGAGGGCCGACATCGACGGCCGGGCCACCGAGCCGTGCGGCGGCAGCCGGCGGCCGCTGACCTGACGGGTGGGCGGCAGCGGCTCGCCCCGCAGCCAGCGGTAACGCAGCAAAAACAAGGTGGCCGGCACTGCGGCGCCGGCGGCGATCACCCCGGTGATGATCAGACCCCACACCGGTGTGCTCCACGTGGCGAGCAGTCCGGTGACGGCTATCCAAAACACGGTGGCGAATGAGAAGAAGATCCCCAGCCGCAACGCCCAGCGCCGCTTGCGCAGCAGCCGGGCCCGCGGATCGGAGACGGCACTGAGCTTCCGGGCCGCCACGTCGGCGTACTCGCTGACGGTGTCGATACCGCGCTGCATGACCGAACGCCATTGACGCGATACGAATCCCGGTTTGTCCGGTGTCACCGCCATCGAATGCTCGCCTCCTACTGGCCTAACGGCTTCTCGGGCTCGGGGGTGACGGCCGGAGCGGCCGGCGTGGCCGGGGCGGCTGCGGTGTCACCGGCAGGCAGAGCGTCCCCGCGCATCGACGCGCGGATCTGCTCGAGCCGGGAATGTCCGGCCATCTGCACGGTGGCCTGCTGCACCTCGAGCATGCGGCCCTGCACCGAGTTCTGCGCGAGTTCGGCGGCACCCATCGCGTTGGCGTAGCGGCGTTCGATCTTGTCGCGCACCTCGTCGAGGCTCGGTGTGTTGCCCGGTGCGGCGATCTCGCTCATCGACCGCAGCGAGGCACTGACCTGTTCTTGCATCTTGGCCTGCTCGAGCTGGCTGAGCAGCTTGGTGCGCTCGGCGATCTTCTGCTGCAGCACCATGGCGTTCTGTTCGACGGCCTTCTTGGCCTGGCCAGCGGCCTGCAGCGCCTGGTCGTGCAGACTCTTGAGGTCTTCCACGCTCTGCTCGGCGGTGACCAGCTGCGCCGCGAACGCCTCGGCGGCGTTGTTGTACTCGGTGGCCTTGGCGGCATCCCCGGACGCCACCGCCTGATCGGCCAGCGTCAGCGCCTGGCGCACGTTGACCTGCAGCTTCTCGATGTCGGCGAGCTGACGGTTCAAGCGCATCTCGAGCTGGCGCTGATTGCCGATGACCTGCGCGGCTTGCTGGGTCAAACCCTGATGCTGGCGTTGGGCATCCTCGATCGCCTGCTGGATCTGCACCTTGGGGTCGGCATATTCGTCGATCTTCGAGTTGAAGAGTGCTGTGAAGTACTTCCACGCCTTGACGAACGGATTGGCCATCAGTTGCTCCGTCTATGTATCGGGTGCCGCAGTTCGGTGGTCGTGCCCAATTTATCGGTTAACCACGCCCGGCCACACCCTTGTCCGCATGTGGCCCGGTCGCGGCCGGTTCGCGGCTCAGGCAACCGCCATCGTGACGGGGTGCGGAATGACCACCTTGGTGGCGACGTCGATGGTGCCGTCCTGGGCCGGCACGGAGGTCAACCGAGCGATCCGCTCGCGGTCGGCCATCTTGGCACCGGCATCGGTCAGCACCCGCGACAGCGGGACGTCCAACGCGGTGCAGATCGCGCTGAGCAGCTCGCTGGAGGCTTCCTTGCGGCCGCGTTCGACCTCGGAGAGGTATCCCAGGCTCACTCGGGCCGAATCGGACACCTCACGAAGGGTGCGTCCCTGCGACGTGCGAGCGTTCCGCAGCACGTCGCCGATCACCTCACGCAGCAGTATCGCCATCGGGTGTCCTCCTCCAAGAGTTGCAACGAACCGTTCAACGCCGCGGACGCCCGATTTGGTTCCCAGGAACCTCAGGATCGCTCGACGAACCGGTGCAGCCGCCCGATCGCCTGGTGTACGGCCGCCAGCCGGATGTCCCAGCGTGAGCCGGATAGCCGCAGTTCGGCGGCTTCCGTTGACCCGGGACCGGCCAGCCCCAGGAACACGGTGCCGACCGGGTGCCCGCCGTGCGGTTCCGGCCCGGCCACCCCGGTGAGGCCGACACCCCAGGTCGCCTGACAGCGGTCGCGCGCCCCTTCGGCCAGCGCGGCGGCCGTCGGCGCCGCGACGGGCCCGACGTCGTCGAGCAGCTGCCGCGGCACACCTGCCAGCGCAATCTTGGTCTCGACGGTGTACGTCACCAGGCCGCCGATGAGCACCGCGCTGGCACCGGGCACCCCGGCCAGGGTCGCTGCCAGCAGGCCGGCGGTCAGCGATTCCGCCGTCGCCACGGTTTCGCCGCGTGCGGTCAGCAGAGCGACCAGCGTGCGGGCACCGTCATCGGCCAGCGGTTCGCTCACGGGAGTCCTTGACCGCCGAGACCACGTAGTCGACACCGGTGATCACCGTCAACACGATCGCGGCCCACATGATCACCCAGGCCACGATGTGCCAGGCCGGTGGCCAGTTGTGCAACGGCAGCACGAACAGCCCGATCGCGACGGCCTGCACCAGCGTCTTGACCTTGCCGCCGCGGCTGGCGGGGATCACTCCGCGCCGAAGTACCGCGAACCGCAGCACCGTGATGCCCAGCTCGCGAATCAGGATGACCACGGTCACCCACCACGGCAGGTCGCCGAGCATCGACAGCCCGATCAGGGCGGCGCCAATCAGCATCTTGTCGGCGATCGGGTCGGCCAGCTTGCCGAATTCGGTGACCATCCCATAGGTGCGCGCCAGCGAACCGTCCAGCCGGTCGGTGATGACCGCCACCGCGAAGATGATGAAAGCCGTTAGGCGGCTGGCTGTTTCGTGGCCATCACCGGCGAACAGGAACAGCAGGAAAATCGGGACCAGGACCAGACGGATACCGGTCAGGAAGTTGGCTAGGTTGGCGACCCGCACGCGCGGGACCGCCGGACCGGTTTGGGGTTGTCCCGACACGACGACCAGAATATCGGTTGGCAGCCGGGCCCCTCACGCCCGATACTCTGCACCCGTGAGCTCCGATGTCGTCGTCCGCCGCGCCCGCACCTCGGATGTCGCGGATATCAAGCGTCTGGTCGACATCTACGCGGGCCGCATCCTGCTGGAGAAGAACCTGGTCACCCTCTATGAGGCGGTCCAGGAATTCTGGGTGGCCGAGGTGGACGGCGAGGTCGTCGGATGCGGGGCGTTGCACGTCCTATGGGCCGACCTCGGTGAGGTCCGCACGGTCGCCGTCGACCCGAAGGTCAAGGGCCGCGGTATCGGCCACACGATCGTCGACCAGCTGCTGACGGTCGCCCGCGAACTGCAACTGCAGCGGCTGTTCGTGCTGACCTTCGAGACGGAGTTCTTCGCCCGGCACGGTTTCGCCGAGATCGAAGGCACCCCCGTCACCTCCGAGGTGTACGACGAGATGTGCCGGTCCTACGACATCGGTGTCGCGGAGTTCCTCGATCTGTCGTACGTCAAGCCGAACATCCTCGGCAACACCCGGATGCTGCTCAAGCTCTGACGCCCAAACCGACGTTTGGCCGCGTTTGTGCGAGTGCACACCGGCGAAACGTCGATCTCGGCGCTAGAAGTTGTCGTCCTCGTCGTCGTCCTCGGCACTGCCGCCGCGGATCAGCATCAGCGTCGCGGCGAGTTCATCAGGCTTGACCAGCACTTCGCGGGCCTTGGAGCCTTCTGAAGGTCCGACGATGTTGCGGGTCTCCATCAGATCCATGAGCCGGCCGGCCTTGGCGAAGCCGACCCGCAACTTGCGCTGCAGCATCGACGTCGAGCCGAACTGTGAGGACACCACGAGTTCGACGGCCTGCAGGAAGACGTCCATGTCGTCGCCGATGTCGGGGTCGACGTCGGTGCGCTCACCGCTGGGCTTCGCCGCGGTGACGCCTTCGGTGTACTCCGGCTCGGCCTGGTCCTTACAGGCCTGCACGACGGCGTGGATCTCCTCGTCGCTGACGTAGGCACCCTGCAACCGCTCCGGCTTGGAGGCGCCCATCGGCAGGAACAGACCATCGCCCATACCGATCAGCTTCTCGGCGCCTGGTTGGTCGAGGATGACCCGGCTGTCAGTCAGCGACGACGTCGCGAACGACAGCCGCGACGGCACGTTGGTCTTGATCAGACCGGTGACGACGTCGACCGACGGCCGCTGGGTGGCCAGCACCAGGTGGATGCCGGCCGCGCGGGCCTTCTGGGTGATCCGCACGATCGCCTCTTCGACGTCACGCGGCGCGGTCATCATCAGGTCGGCCAGCTCGTCGACGACGGCCAGGATCAGCGGGTACGGCTTGTACACGCGCTGGCTGCCCAGCGGCGCCGTGATCTCCCCGGAGCGCACCTTGGCGTTGAAATCCTTGATGTGGCGCACCCGGGAGGCCTGCATGTCCTGGTAGCGCTGTTCCATCTCCTCGACGAGCCACGCCAGCGCCGCGGCCGCCTTCTTGGGCTGGGTGATGATCGGCGTGATGAGGTGCGGAATGCCTTCGTAGGGCGTGAGTTCCACCATCTTCGGGTCGATGAGGATCATTCGCACTTCTTCAGGGGTGGCACGCGCCAGCAGCGACACCAGCATCGAGTTGACGAAGCTGGACTTTCCCGAGCCGGTGGAGCCGGCCACCAGCAGGTGCGGCATATCGGCCAGGTTCGCCGAGACGAAGTGCCCCTCGATGTCCTTGCCCAGCCCGATCACCAGCGGGCGGTGGTCGCCGCGGGTGGACGGCGCGGTGAGAACGTCTGCCAGCCGGACCATTTCACGGTCGGTGTTGGGCACTTCGATGCCGACGGCGGACTTGCCGGGGATCGGCGCGAGGATGCGGACGCTTTCGGTGGCCACCGCGTAGGCGATATTGCGTTGCAGCGCAGTGATTTTCTCGACCTTGACGCCGGGGCCGAGTTCGACCTCGTAGCGGGTCACAGTCGGACCCCTGGTGCAGCCGGTGACTGCGGCGTCGACCTTGAACTGGTGCAGGACGTTCGAAATCGCGTCCACCATTTGGTCGTTGGCCGCGCTGCGCCGCTTCGGCGGGTCGCCGGCCACCAGGAGATCCAGCGACGGCAGCGTGTACGGGCCCTCGACCACACGATCCAGGACCTTGGTCTCCTGCGTGGCGGTGTCCGGCGTGGGCTCCGGCTTCGGAGTTGCCTTCTTGCGCCTCGCCTTCACCGGCTCGGGTGCCGTCGGCGCATCCTCATCGAGCGGATAGTTGTCCAGCGGTGTGCCGACCGGCCCCTGTTCGCCGGGCCAGGCCGGCGCCTCGTCGGTGTACGACCGCGGATCGTCGTAGTAGCCGTCGGAGAAGTCCTCCGGCTCCGCGACAGCGAGGTCCTCGGGCTCCTCGTCGTCGTAGTACTCGTCGTCATCGTCGTAGTGGTCGCGCGTGCTGAACATCGCGTAGAGGGTTTCCGGCACCTCGCGGATCGTCGTGCCGGTCAGCAGCAGCAGCCCGAACAGCGCGGCGATGATCAGCAACGGTGTGGCGATCCACGGGGTCAGCCCGTCGGACAGTGGACCGCCGATGGCGAAGCCGACGAAGCCGCCCGCGCGTTGACGCGCCGCGGGATCCTGGGGCGAACCCGACCAGAGATGCCACAGCCCCAGTACCGGCAGGGCGACCATCGCGCACCCCAGGATCAGGCGGGGCCGGGCGTCGGGATTGGGTTCGGTGCGCATCAGAAGGACAGCGATGGCGCAGATGATGACGGGCAGTAGAACGACGGCTCCGCCGACCATCGTGCGCAGCACAGAGTCGATCCAGGCGCCGACCGGCCGGGCGGCGTCGAACCACGAACTCGCGGCGATCACGACCGCGACCGCCAGCAGCCCCAGCGCAATGCCGTCGCGGCGATGCCCGGGCTCGATGTCGCGGGCTCGACCGACCGATCGGGCGGTCGAGCCCGCCCCCTTGGCCAACATCAGCCAGGTCGCCCGCGCTGCGCGTCCCCCGGTCGCGGCCGCGGTGGCGACCGGCGAGGAGGTGCGCTTCTTGGCAGGCTTGCGCCGCGGGGCCGGCTTGGCCGACCGCGTCGCACCCTTTGACCTGGTCGTTCGCGCGCTTGAGCGAGCGGCCGTCTTGTTCGCCATGCGGGGAAGCCTAGTCGCATGTGCCCCATCTGCACCATCCGCAACACCCGTTCCACGGCGCGTCGTTGCCAGACTGCGACAAACGCCGGCTGAGGTCGATTTCGGGCACCCCGCGCCGCTGACCGGGACCCCTTCTCGTGGCATTACAAAGCAGGGCTAACGTAAGCGCCGTCACACTTGCCCCGAAGAGCTGAGGAGCCCCGCTCATGCCCGTCGTCGTCGTTGCCAGCTTCACCGTCAAGCCCGAATCCGTCGACGCCGTGCGCGAGGCCTGCAAGAAGGCCGTCGCGGAGGTCCACGGCGAGCCCGGCTGCGACCTCTACGCCGTCCATGAGGGCGACAAGACGTTCGTGTTCGTCGAGCAGTGGGCCGACGAGGACGCCCTCAAGACCCACAGCACCGCGCCCGGCGTGACCGCGCTGTTCGGCGCGATCGGTGAGCACCTCGACGGTGCTCCCGACATCAAGATGCTCACCCCCATCCCGGCCGGCGACCCGGCCAAGGGCCAGGTTCGTCCCTGATCGTCATGGGTGAACTCGACGGCAAGGTCGCGCTGATCACCGGCGCGGCCCGCGGCCAGGGCCGAGCGCATGCGGTGAAGCTGGCATCGGAGGGCGCCAGCATCATCGCGGTGGACCTCTGCGACCAGATCGCCAGCGTCCCGTATCCGATGGCCACGCCGGAGGACATGGCGGCGACCGTCAAGCTCGTCGAGGACACCGGAGTGCGGATCGTCGCCCGCGAGGCCGACGTCCGTGACCGGACGGCGCTCAAGAACGCGATGTACCAGGGCATCGAGGAACTCGGCCGGCTCGACATCGTGATCGCGAACGCCGGGATCGCCCCGATGGCCGACGACGGCGCCTGGCAGGACGTCCTCGACGTGAACCTCACCGGGGTCTATCACACCGTCGACGTGGCGATGAAGCCGATGATCAAGAAGGGCGACGGCGGCGCGATCGTGCTGACCAGCTCGGTGGCCGGCCTGGTCGGCATCGGCGCGCCGGTCGCGGGATCGCTGGGCTACACGGTCGCCAAGCACGGCGTGGTAGGCCTGATGCGGGCGTACGCGAATTTCCTTGCCGCATTCAATATTCGGGTCAACTCGGTGCATCCGGCCGGAGTGAACACCCCGATGATCGACAACGAGTTCACCCGCTCCTGGCTCGAAGGTTTCGCCCAACAGATGCAAGGCGGCCCCGACATGAGCAATGCGCTGCCGGTCCAGACGCTGGAACCTGAGGACATCGCCAACGCGGTGTACTACCTGGTGTCGGACGCGGGCCGCTACGTCACCGGCGTCACGTTGCCCGTCGACGCAGGGTTCACGAACAAGCGTTGAGGCTCGCCGCGGTCGGTGATAACAAAGATTCCGTCGCGTACGACCACCTCGGCACCGACGATGTCATGTGTCAGTGCCGATGCCATGAGTTCCTGATCGTGGCTGCGCGCCACGGCTCGGCGGCCGTCGGCCAAATCGACCACGACGATCGCCCGCTCGGGCCGATCACTCTCGAACACAACGGTATACGCGACAACCCGGCCGCTTCCCTGCGGGTCAATGGCGACTGGCAGCTGCGGTTCTTCGTCGGCGACTGCTTCTGTGACGTCGATGGTCTCGAATGTGTCGGGCGGCGCGTCGGCGGTGATCACCAAGGCCCCTTGCTTGGAGTACAGACCACTCACACTGCTGACGAGTGCGGCGTGCGCGCCCGAGGTGGTCAATCGCTGTGCCGCCGCGGCAATGGCGTGCAGGACATAGCTGTTGAGCGGACCACCGGCAAAGGACATCCCACCGGTCAGGGTCAGATCACGTCCCGCCGGCACCCGCAACGCTTCGGCTGCGATGAACACCGGCGCGGGGAACGCCGAATAGAGATCCAGCAGCTCGATCTCGGAAACATCCCGATTCATCCGGTGCGAAATCGTGTCGCCGATGATGCGCATTGCCGCCGGCTGACTCAACCGGGTTCGGCCGGCCACCGGCACAACGTGATTGGACTCGACCGCCACGGCTGGATAGCACCGCGCACTGTCGGGGATGCCGAGTTCTTCGGCGTGGCGGTGGGTTGTGATGAGCAACGCGCACCCTTGATCGACGGTCCAGGTCGTCGCCAACAACTTGGTGTAGGGAAAGGCGAGCATCGGATTGTCGGCCGACGGGTTGCGCAGCTCGTCGGGACGATAGCCCTTGGTGCGCACCGCATCCGGGTTGTGCTGAGCGACGGCGGCGAAACGCGCGTATACCCGCGCGAGTTCATCGCGATGCTCCTCGATGCCCTGGCCGTTCTGACTGCGCCAGAAGCTGTCGATCAACGCGTAGTACGCGGGAGTAGCCGAAAGCCCGGCGGCCACCTCGGCGGGATGTGACATGCTCTCGTCGAAATCCGGAGAGGTCAGCGACTCGTCGGGCACGACGCCCGCCGCCTGAGTGGTGACGTGCGGGTCGTGCCCGCCGGCGACTGCTCTCACCTTTCGATAATGAGCCTCGCCACCGATTACCAACGCCACGTGGTGAGTGCCGCTTTGGACGGCCCGACAGGCATGGCTGACCAGCGTCTGCTGCATGACGCCGATGTGAGCGAGGACAGTGTGCGCGGCGCCGGCGCCGATCCATTCACCCACCAGACGCGCGGGATCGGCGTACCGGGTCAGGCCCGCGGTAGCACCAATCCAGTCCACGTCGGCGGCGTCCACGCCCGATGCCTGCAGCGCCCCGCGCGCGGCGCTCGCCATGAGTTCGGCCGCTTCCTGACCGTCGCGAGGATCACCGTCACGGCGGCTCACCGCATGCCAGCCGACCAGAACCGGAGTCGACGGGTCGATGGCTGACACGCAAGCTGTCTACCACACGCTGCACTACGATCGGGTGACGATGACACCCGATCTGGAGCTCACCAGCGTCCCGGCCTGGGCCGTCGAACCAACCTGTCCGACCGCCGATCTCACCGGCCGGTACTGGACGGTGCTCGCTGTCGGCACCGACGCGGCCGCCGTCGCCGCACGGTGGGTCGATGAGATCCACGCCGCCCATCCGGACGCCCGGCCCCGGGTGCATCAGGTCGCCGACGTCGAGGCGGCGTGTGCCGCGCTGGACGCCGACCTCGAGGAGGCGAAAGTCGGCTGGCGGCTGCTGCTGGCCGGCCCCGCGTACGCGTGTCTTCGCATCCGCGCCCGCGCCTTCGAACTCGGCGCCGCCGACGACGAAATCACCGTCGCGAGTACCGAAGTGGCCACCCGCGAGGTGTACTGCGCGCACTGCCGGATCACCACCACGGCGGCGACGGGATTGTCCGAGGAGATCACCTGCCCCGGCTGTGCACGCCGACTGTTCGTGCACTACCACGTTTCTCGCCGGATCGGTGCTCACCTCGGATTCGCGACGACCGCCGACACCACGCCATGACCAAGCTGACGTTGCACGTCGTCGCGATCGACGACACGGTGCCCGGAATCAGGACTTTGAACCTGGCCCGTGCCGACGGTGCGGCGTTGCCATCGTTCACGCCCGGCAGCCACGTGGTGATCGAACATGCCGGCGGGGCCAACGCCTATTCGCTGACCGGGGACAGTGTTGCGCCTCGCCACTATGTGGTGTCGGTGCTGGAATGCCCTGCGGGCCGGGGTGGCTCGCGGTGGATCCACCGTGACCTGAGCGTGGGCGATGCCGTCGTCGTGCACCCGCCGCGCAGCGCCTTCGCCCCCGTTCTGCGAGCCCGGCGACACCTGCTGATCGCTGCGGGCATCGGCATCACCCCGATGGTGTCGCATCTGCGCAGCGCGCGACGCTGGGGTCGAGATGTGCGGTTGCTCTACATCTTTCGGGACGGCCGAGGCGCGTACGTCGACGAGATCCGGTCATTGACCGAGAACGCCTCGTTCTTCACCGACCGGACGGTCTTCCTCGCCGACCTGACAGCCACACTGGCCGCCCAGCCCTTCGGCACGCACGCCTACCTCTGCGGTCCAAGCCAGTTCATCGACGACGTCGTGGCTGTCGCCACCGAGCTGGGCTGGCCCCGGGGGCGCATCCACGTCGAACACTTCGGCGGAGAGCTGGCACCCGGTGATCCGTTCGAGGTCGAATTATTCTCCGATGGAAGCACTTTCACCGTCGAATCAGGTGTCTCGCTGCTGGAGTCGTTGACCGCACACGGATACGTCATTCCCAATCTGTGCCGGCAGGGCGTGTGCGGCGAATGCCGGGTTCCGGTTCGCGGCGGGATGGTGCTGCACCGCGACCTCTTCCTCACCGATGACGAACGCCGCGACTCCATGATGGCCTGCGTCTCCCGCGGCTCCGGCCGGGTGGAGTTGGACCTGTGAGCGGGCTGGTGTCGGCACCGGATCTGGTTGCGTCCTTCCCATTTCCGTATACGGCCGACTCGTACCGGTACAGCACCAATATCGCGCCTGCCCGCACGGTGGTCACCACCGCGACCGGGCAGTGGGGCGGCCGGGTGGTCGACATCGACAGCGAGTACACCCTTGAACTCGCCGAACGCCGACGCATCCTGGCCGCCGATCCATCCCGGCATGCGGTGTTGCCGCACATGGGAATCGCGTGCTGGGACACCATGCTGACGTTGATGTCTGAGCTCGCCAACTCGTATCCGGCGGCGATGTCCCTGAGCCGCGCCGGCGACACCTGGTGCTGGCGCAACGAATTGCTCGGTATCACCCAAGAATTCGTGGCCGGCGATGAATCAAGCCTGCCGTGCGATCCGCTGGCCTACATCGCCGGGCAGGTGCAGGAGGACATCGTGTTGCTCGACCAGCGTGACGGCGACCTGTTCGCCGACGCCGGTGTGGTCACGTTCGCCGCGGGCTGGTCGTTCGGCTTCGACGTCGGGATGACCTTCCTGGAGATCCACGGACCGGTCCCCCGGTTACGAGAGACCGGGGTGATCACCCGGGCCCGGGAGTTCCTGATGCGATTGCAGGTCGGCGGCATCTACCGCCGGACCAACTGGTCGATGACCGTCGGCAGACGGCTCGACGTATCCACCGAAGCCGTCCCGCAGTGGCTGCCCGACCGCGCGCACCTGGACGCCGTCGATGACGACACGTTCGGCCGGCTCATCCACCTGCGGGTGGAGGTCCAGCACCTGATCCGGCTGCCCGAGTCAGGTGCGATCTGCTTTCTGATCCGCAGCTACATGCTGCCGCTGGCCGACATCGCCACTGTCGACGAGTGGCGGGTGCGCACCGCAGCGGTGTTGGCCGAATTGCCGGACGACATGGTCGATTACAAGGGACTGAGTCCCTATCGGGACCGCGCGGTCACCTGGCTGCGCTCGCGCTGAATGCCCGGGGCCTGCACCGCGGAGAACGCGGCGGCGACGGTGAGCACGAGCATCGTCACGAGCGGCCAGATCGCCGGCGCCCCTTCGGCGATGAGGCCGAGGGTGAAGCCGGCAACAATCATTCCCAGACTGATGACGATGTGGGTGCAGCTGATCAGCACCGCCGCGTCCGCACTGTCGGCATGGTCGAAAATCCAGTCGTAGGCGGCGGGCAGCAGCGCCTGATTGGCGACCGCCGAGAGCAGCATCGCAGGCCCGAACGCCCACAGCCCCGGCACGATATGCCACTGCTGCGCAGCGATACACAGCGCCGCCGCGGCCATACTGATCAGTGCGCTGCACAGGTAGACACCGCGGGCACCGAACTTCCGGCGCACCACCCGCCACAGCGGAATGCCGATAAGCAGTCCGACACCGACGAACACCAGGAACTGGTCGACATTGAGGCTGGAGCCGAGGAGTTCGGCCGCGTAGATGGCGTAGAAGGTGGGCGTCAGGATCACCGGGGTGAAGACCAGATTCGTTGTCAGGAAACGCCGCAGCCACCGATTGGCCCGTAACTGCGAACGTCCTTGGCGCAACGTGTCGACCATGCGTGCCGGCCCCTTGGCCAGCTGCACCCCGGGCGTGCGCAGCGTCGCGCAGCACAGGGCGCCCACCACCATGGCCGCCACCGAGATCCAGAGCAGATCGGCGTCGTGCCATCGAGGAAAGTCGGGCAGCAGACGTCCCGCGGTGAAGGCGGTAATCAGAACTACCAGCGCGCCACTGTATCCGGCCTGTTTCAGCATGACGTCGCCGCGTTGTTGAGCCGACAGCAGCGCCGACATCGCCATCGGGGAGACCACCTGCGAACTGCCAGTGACGATGCCGATGAGCAGACACACCAGCAACAACGGATACGCGAACAGCCATGGCGGCGCCAGTGCGATGTCGAGTGCGACCAGCGCGGTGAGCGCTGCTTGGGCCAAAGCGACTCCGACCAGCAGCCCCGTGACCGAGTCGGTGAGGCGTAACACTTTGGGCCCGAGGACTGTTCCCAGCATGGTTCCGACGGTGAAGGCCGGTGCCAGCAGTGCCACCACCACGCCCGGACTGCCGAGCTGGTCGGCGATGTACGGGATGACAGCCGAGATGCTGCTCACCTGGACGCCTACTTTGAAGAACGTCCCCTGGGTGAGCAAAGCCAGATAGTTTCCGCTCCGCACGGAGCCCGCCATAAGCAGCAGAGCTTATCCGCTACCAGGCGGGCCGGTCAGATTTCGATGACCGTCGGCACGATCATCGGCTGGCGGCGGTAGGTCTCCCCCACCCACTTTCCGATGGTGCGGCGCACCGCCTGCGCGATGCGCACCGGGTCGGTGACATTGTCGGCGGCAAGCTTTTCCAGCTCGGCTTCGACCTTGCGGGCAGCGGGCTCCAACGCCTTGGGGTCCTCGGAGAACCCCCGCGAATGCAGCTGCGGCGGTGCCACTGAGCGCCCGGTCTCCCGGTTCAGCACCACCGTGGCGGCGATGAATCCCGAACTCAGGATGAGCCGCTCGCCCAGTGTTGCCTCGCCGACATCACCCATGATCAGGCCGTCGACGAACATCTTGCCCACCGGAACCGCGCCGGCGATCGAGACCCGGCCGCCGACCAGGTCCACGCTGACGCCGCTCTCGGCCACCACGATGTTCTCTTCGGGCACGCCGCTGCGGGCGGCCAGCTTGGCGTTGGCGCGCAGCATCCGCCAGGTGCCGTGCACCGGCATTACGTTGCGCGGCCGTACCCCGTTGTAGAGGAACAGCAGCTCACCGGCGTAGGCATGGCCCGAAACATGGACTCGCACTTGTTGATTGGTGACCACCCTGGCACCGATCTTGGCGAGGTCGTCGATCACCCCGTAGACGGCCTCCTCGTTGCCGGGGATCAGCGACGACGACAGAATGATCAGGTCGTCGGAGGTGATCGTGATGCTGCGGTGCTCTCCGCGCGACATCCGGGACAGCGCCGCCATCGGCTCGCCCTGCGTGCCGGTGGTGATCAGCACCACCTGCCCGGGCGTCATCTCCTCGGCCATCGCGATGTCGACGACGTCGCGATCCTCGACATGCAGGAAACCCAACTCGCGGGCGATCGCCATATTGCGCAGCATCGAGCGGCCGACGAACGACACCCGCCGGCCCAATGCGATTGCGGCGTCGACGATCTGCTGCACGCGATCGACATTGGAGGCGAAGCAGGCCACGATGATCCGCTGCCCTTCGGCGTTGCGCATCAGCCGGTGCAGGTTGGGGCCGACCTCGCTTTCCGAAGGCCCCACGCCGGGGATTTCGGAGTTGGTCGAGTCGCACAGGAACAGGTCCACCCCGGCATCACCGAGGCGGGACATGCCGGGCAGGTCGGTGGGGCGCCCGTCGGGCGGCAGCTGGTCGAGTTTGATGTCACCGGTGTGCAGGACGGTTCCGGCGCCGGTGTGGATGGCGATCGCGAGCGCGTCGGGGATGGAGTGGTTGACCGCGAAGTACTGACATTCGAACACCCCGTGGGTGCTGCGCTGGCCCTCGGCGACCTCGACGAAGACCGGGTTGACCCGGTGCTCGCGGCACTTGGCGGCCACCAGCGCGAGGGTGAACTTGGAGCCCACCACCGGGATGTCGCCGCGCAGCTTGAGCAGATACGGGATCGCGCCGATGTGGTCTTCGTGGGCATGGGTCAGGACCAGCGCCTCGATGTCGTCGAGGCGGCCCTCGATGTGTCGCAGGTCGGGCAGGATCAAGTCGACCCCGGGTTCGTCGTGGTTGGGGAACAACACCCCGCAGTCCACGATCAGCAGCCGGCCGAGATGCTCGAAAACAGTCATATTGCGGCCGATTTCGTTGATGCCGCCCAGCGCGGTCACGCGCAGACCTCCAGGGGCCAGCGGCCCGGGAGGTGACAGCTCTTCGTTCATCGCAGGACTGCTGCTGCGCGGAGTTCGGCGGCCAGTTCGTCGAGCTGCTCGGCGGTGGCGGGCACCTGCGGCAACCGCGGATCGCCGACGTCGATGCCCAGCAGATGCAGCCCGGCCTTGGCGAACGTGACACCGCCCAGACGAGTCTGCGGGGCATTGAGCGGCGCCAGCGCCACAGCGATCTTGCGCGCGGTGGCGATGTCACCGGAGTTGAAGGCGCTCAGCATGTCTCGCAGCTGACTTGCCGCCACATGACCCCACACGCTGACGAAGCCGATCGCGCCCATCGCCAGCCACGGCAGGTTCAGCGCATCGTCGCCGGAGTAGTAGGCCAGCCCGGTTTCGGCCATGATCTGCGCGCCGCCGTGCAGATCGGCCTTCGCATCCTTGACCGCGACGATGTTGGGGTGCGCCGCCAGCGTGCGCATGGTGTCCCACTCGATCGGGACGACCGAGCGCGGCGGGATGTCGTACAACATCACCGGCAGGTCTGTCGCATCGGCGACGGTGGTGAAGTGCCCGATCAGACCGGCTTGCGGCGGGCGCGAGTAATAAGGCGTGACGACCAGCAGACCGTGCGCGCCCTCGGCGGCTGCGGCCTTGGCCAGGTGCACGCTGTGCGCGGTGTCGTAGGTGCCGGCGCCGGCCACGATGCGGGCCCGGTCACCGACCGCCTCGAGCACAGCGGCAAGCAACGCTCGCTTCTCGTCATCGGTGGTGGTCGGGGACTCCCCGGTGGTACCGGACAGCACGAGTCCGTCGCATCCGGAGTCCACGAGGTGGGTGGCCACCCGCGCCGCGACGACGGTGTCGAGCGTGCCGTCGGGCTTGAACGGAGTCACCATTGCGGTCAGTACGGTGCCCAACTGGGCGCTGACATCGATTCCGCTGGTGCTCACGGACGTCTAGATTACCCGCTCCGCTCACACCTCTGTCGCCAGCGGGGACGTCGCGACCTCCGTGCCGTCGGCCAGTTCGGTGATCTCGAAATCGGCGAAGACGGCGGGCGCGGCGTCGCGCAGTTCCCGCAGGCAGGCAATGGCAAGGCGGCGAATCTCGACGTCGGCATGTTCACTGGCCCGCATCGCGATGAAATGCCGCCAGGCCCGATAGTTGCCGCTCACCACGATGCGGGTCTCGGTGTCGTTGGGCAGTACCGCGCGGGCCGCCTGCCTGGCTTGTTTGCGGCGGAGAACAGCTGTGTTCTCGCCGGGCTGACCGGCCATGAACTTCGCTTCCAGCCGGTTCAGCAGTTCGAGGTAGGCCGCCCTGCTGGCGTCGGCCGCCGTCAGCAGGATCTGCTGGAGTTCCGGATCGTCCTCCAGACCCGGCGGCACGACCACCTGGGCGTCGTTCTCGGGCACATACCGCTGCGACAGCTGCGAGTACGAGAAATGCCGGTGCCGGATCAGCTCGTGGGTGCAGGACCGGGAGACGCCGGTGATGTAGAACGTCACCGACGCGTGCTCGAGGACCGAGAAATGGCCGACGTCGATGATGTGCTTGAGATATGACGCGTTGGTCGCGGTCCGGGGGTTCGGCTTGGACCAGCTCTGGTAGCAGGCGCGGCCGGCGAACTCGACGAGCGCCTCACCGCCGTCGGCGTCGGTGTCCCACGGCACGTCGGCGGGTGCCAGGAACTCGGTCTTGGCGATCAGCTGCACGCGCAGCGGCGCGGTCTCGGCCACGGGCTCACCTTAGTGCGCCTCGGACCCGTCGCCCGTCAGATCCCCGGCATAGCGAATCTGATTCCCGCCGCTGCGTTTGGCCTCGTACATCGCGGCATCGGCGCGGGCGATCAGCCATTCGATCAGTTCGAGTGGTTTCAGCGCGGGCGCGCGGATCACCGTCGATGCCAAACCCAGGCTGGCGGTCACACCCCACGGCGCGGCGGCGATGGCCGTGCGCAGTTCTTCGCTGCTCTCCCTGGCTTGCTCCGGGGTGGACAGCTGCGCGAAGAGGAACTCCTCGCCCCCGATTCGGGCGATCGCGGTGTTGGTTCCGCTGACGTCTCGGAGGCTGTCGGCGACAGCGACCAGAACCCGGTCGCCGGTCGGGTGGCCCAAGGTGTCGTTGAGCGTTTTGAAACCGTCGAGGTCGATCATGGCGATTGTGAAGTACGGCCGAGATCGGTAGTCGGCGTGCCGCAACAGGGTCTGCGCCGACCGGAAGAAGCCGCGTCGGTTCGGCAAGCCGGTGAGGGTGTCGGTCGAGGACTTCAGGGAGTCGACCGACAACCAGTGGACGATTACCTGACCGCAGAAGGGGACAGCCAATATCCCGCCGCACAGGATCAGCAATTTGGCCACCGCCATCGCGGTATCGCCCGCCATGGCGATGCGTGCGGCGCTGACGGCGGCGGTCGCCACGCCCGTCCCGAGGGTCAGAACCAGAAACGGTGCGGTGTGGAAGAAGGCGACGTATCCGGCCAGCCCGACGAAGGCGACCGCGCCGACCATGGCGGTGCGGGGGTCCGCCTCGGCTAGGACACCCACGGCGATGCACGCATTACCTGCGATCGAAAACACCTGCGACTGAATACGAGTCGGCCACCGCCGGAGGTACGACACGGCTATCGCGGCCAGGACGGCACTGGCCCCACAGGTGAGGGCGCGCTGCACCGGGGTCTGCGGGCCCGCGGGGCTGGCCAGTGCCAGCGCATTGGCGGCGGCGATGGTCGCCAAGACGGCGAACATCAGCCAGCGCATGAACGTCAGCAGGCGGCGCGCTTTGAGGTAGGACGTCAGCCAGTCGTAGTGGTCGGGTTGTCGCCACCACAGGCCTATGCCATGCACTTGTCCCCGCGCCCCCAAGCTGTGATCGTGATTGCTCCTGATGGTAGTGATGTCGCGGGGATGCGTGAGCACCTTCCCTCAGGTCACTGAGCAATGCCGAAGGAGTCAGATGCCAGACGCACGCTGGGGCAGCGATATCGACGCCGCTGGTTATGCCGGTCACCGGGGCCTGCAGTACTCCCCTCGGCCAGCCACATTCGCGCAGGTGTTCGCCGACGCGCAGCGCTGGGCCGAGCGCACCTTTCTGGTCCACGGCGAGCACCGCATGACGTTCACCGCGTTCAGCGAGGCGGTGAACGCGGGAACCGCCGCCCTGCGCGACGACGGCGTAAAGCCCGGCGATCGAATCATGCTGTACGCCTATAACAGTCCGGCGTGGGTGGTCGCCCTGTGGTCGGCGTGGCGCAGCGGCGCTGTCCCGGTACTCGCCAATCGCTGGTGGAAACAGACCGAGGTCGACCACGCCATCGAGCTGCTCGATCCGCATCTCGTCATCTCCGACACATCCCTTCAGAGCGTGGCGGCGGCGAAGACACGAGACATCGCTGCATTCACCGACGGCGGCCTCGCGTCCCCCACGGTCGCCTCCTCTGAAATCGAGGATCCCGACGCGACCTCGGTGATCCTGTTCACCTCTGGCAGCTCCGGCCTTCCGAAGGCGGTCGAACTGTCCCGGCGCGCCGTCATCGCCAACCAGCACAACGTGCTGGCGGTGACCAAACGCCTACCGCATCAGCTCAATCCTGATGCACCCCAGGTGGTCTCGTTGGCGAGCACCCCGATGTTCCACGTCGGCGGGCTCTCGAATCTGTTGAGCAACTACCTCACCGGCGGTCGGGTGGTCATTCCCGAGGGACGGTTCGACGCCGGTCAGATACTCGCGTTGATTGAACGCGAGGGTGTGCACAGTTGGGGGGGTGTTCCGACCATGGCGATCCGGGTGCTCGAGCACCCGGACTTCGACTCGTTCGATCTGTCGACCCTGCGGTCATTCCCGCTCGGCGGAGCGGCGGTACCCACCGCGCTGCTGGACCGGATGCGGGTCCGGCTGCCGCAGCTCGCCGGCCGGGGACTCGGAAACACCTGGGGCATGACCGAATCCGGCGGATTCCTGACCGCCGCGACGGGCCGCGACCTGCAGCAGTATCCGGGTACCGTCGGACGCCCCTACCCGGTCGTGGAGCTCGTCATCGACCGCCCGGATGCCGACGGAGTCGGGGAGATCCTCGCGCGCTCGCCAACAGTGATGAACGGCTATGTCGGTATCGACGACGGAACCGTGGACGACGAGGGCTGGCTGCACACCGGCGATCTCGGCCATGTCGTGGACGGTTATCTGTTCATCGACGGTCGCGCCAAGGACATCGTCATCCGGGGTGGCGAGAACATCGGTTGCGGCCATGTGGAAGCCGCTCTGTCGTCCCACCCGGCGGTTGTTGAGGTGGCCGCCATCGGACTGCCACACCCCGACCTCGGCGAGGAGCTGGCTGCCGTGGTGGTCCACCGTCACGGGCAGGCTGCGCCGACGGAGAATGAACTTCGCGCCCATGTGTCGGATGTGCTGGCGCACTTCGCGATTCCGACCCGCTGGCACATCAGCACCACCGCCCTGCCGACGCTTCCTGGCGAGAAGATCGACAAGAAGCGCCTGGCCGCACGATTCAGCTGACGCAGTTCCACCGCAACGAGATCGACACCAGGGCTGCTGATCGGCGAGGATCACGACCATGGTGGCGGTCTGGGCGCCTACAGGGCCTTGCCCAGCGCCCCGACCAGGTCGCCGCGGGTGCCGACCGTGACGCTGCCCAACCCGAGCCAGGCCGCCATGCTCTGCAGTTCGGCAGCCAGCCTCGGCGCGACCACCGTCGGACTCTGCCCCGGCTCGGTGAACGCTCCGACCACGTTGAGCGCGTCGTTGGCGCGTTCGGCCTTGAGGTCGACACGTCCGACGAGACGCCCGTCGAGCAGGAACGGCCACACGTAGTAGCCGAACTGTCGCTTGGGTTCTGGCACGTAGATCTCGATGCGGTAGTGAAAGTCGAACAGCCGCTCGAGGCGCGGCCGGAAGAAGATCAGCGGGTCGAACGGACACAGCAGCGCCGTGCCCCGATCCACCCGCGGCACCGTGACCCCCGGTGCCAGGTACGCCGGCGCCGACCAGCCGTCGACCTCGACCTCCTCGATCGCACCCTCGGCAACCAGCGCGGCGACCGCGGGCTTGCTCTGCTTGGGACTCAGCCGGAAATAGTCACGCAGATCCGGTTCGGTGGCCACCCCGAGCGCACCGGCGGCGCGCTGCACCAATTCCTGCACCGCCTCGTCATCGTCGACCTCGCGGGCCAGAACGTGCGGTGGCAACACCTTCTCGGTGAGGTCGTAGTGCCGGGCGAACCCGATCCGCGTCGCCGTCGTCAGCGCTCCCGACGACCACAAGGCCTCGGCCACCCACTTGGTGTCGCTGCGATCCCACCACGGACCCTTGCGCCGCGCGCGTTCCCCTTCCAGGTGCGCTTCGATCTGGCCGGCCGTACTGGGCCCGAGTTCGTCGACGGCAGCCAGCACGTTGTCGGCCAGCCGAGGGTTTTTCTTGACGATCTCCTGACCCCAGCGGCCGTGGGCGTATTCCCGCATCCGCCACCGCATCAATGGCCAGTCCTCGACCGCCATCAGCGCGGCCTCGTGCGCCCAGTATTCGACCAGCAGCCGCGGCGCCCGGGCGCTGTGGCTCCACGCCGCGGCGTCGAGGACGCTGCGATCGTAGGGGCCGAGCCTGCTGAACACCGGTGCGTAGTGCGCGCGCACCGCCACCGACACCGAGTCGAGCTGCAGCACTTGGATGCGGCTGACGAGTCGGCGCAGATGCGCGCGGCTGACGGACCCGCGCGGCTTGGGTTCGGCGAAACCCTGAGCTGAGACGGCGACGCGGCGGGCTTGGTCGGCTGACAGCCGGGTCATGCCCGCAGGTAGCTGAGAAATCGGTACCGCAGTCCCGAACTACTGGCCCGCCAGTCCCCCGACGTGCCGATCCAGGATTCGTCGAGAACCGGAGCCAGGGCGTCCTCGTCCTCCGGGCGCAGGTCGATCTCCACCTCGGTCACCTCACAGCGGGTCGCCACCGGCAGCGCCAGGTGGTAGACCTCCGATCCGCCGATCACCCACATATCGTCATCGGGCACGTCGTCCAACGCGCCCACCACCGTCGCTCCGTCAGCCATGTAGTCAGCTTGCCGGGTGAGTACGACATTTTTCCGGCCGGGCAGTGGCCGCACCGAGCCGGGCAGCGACTCCCAGGTGCGCCGACCCATCACGACGGTGTGTCCCATCGTGAGCTCCTTGAAGCGGGCCAGGTCCTCCGGGAGGCGCCACGGAATGCCGCCGTCGCGGCCGATGACCCCGGAGGGCGACTGCGCCCAGATCAGGCCCAAACCCGTCATACGGCGACGGGCGCTTTGATCGCCGGGTGTGGATCGTAGTTGCGGATCTCGACATCTTCGTAGGTGTAGTCGAATATCGAATCACGTTGAGCGAGAACCAATTCGGGGTAAGGGCGGGGATCGCGCCTCAACTGTTCGGTGACCTGCTCGACGTGGTTGTCGTAGATGTGGCAGTCACCGCCGGTCCAGACGAAGTCGCCGACCGTCAGCCCGGCCTGGGCAGCCATCATGTGGGTGAGCAGCGCGTAGCTGGCGATGTTGAACGGAACCCCCAGGAACAGGTCGGCGCTGCGCTGGTAGAGCTGGCAGCTCAGCCGCCCGTCGGCCACGTAGAACTGGAACAGCGCATGGCAAGGCGCCAGCGCCATCTGCGGGATCTCACCGACGTTCCAGGCCGAAACGATGATCCGGCGGCTGTCGGGGTCGGTGCGCAGAAGATCCAGCGCGGCGCTGATCTGGTCGACGTGCTCACCTGACGGGGTCGGCCATGACCGCCACTGCACCCCGTACACCGGTCCGAGATCGCCGGTGGCAGAAGCCCATTCGTCCCAGATAGTGACGCCGTGCTGCTGCAGCCATTCGACGTTGGATTCGCCGCGCAGGAACCACAGTAGCTCGTAGACCACCGACTTCAGGTGCACCTTCTTGGTGGTGATCAGCGGGAATCCGGCCGACAGGTCGTAGCGCAACTGGTGGCCGAACAGACTGCGGGTGCCGGTACCGGTGCGATCGGATTTCGGTGTGCCCTGCTCGAGCACAAGTCGCAGCAGATCCTCGTACGGCGTGGCGATCGGCACGCCGCTCAGCTTACGTCCGCAGGCAGAGAGTACAAACGAAGCCATGCCGACCATCTCTGACACCGTCACCACCGCCGATGGAACCTGTCCGGTCATCCTCGCTGTTCCCGACGGCCAGGGCCCGTGGCCCGGTGTGATCCTGTATCCCGATGCCGGTGGCACCCGCGCGACGTTTGTCGACATGGCGGCCCGGCTGGCCGACCTGGGGTACGCCGTGTTGGTGCCCGACGTGTACTACCGCAGCGGCGATTGGGCGCCCTTCGACATGGAGACGGTATTCAGCGACAAAGCCGAGCGGCAGCGGCTGTTCTCGATGATCGGCAGCGTCACGCCAGACGCGATGGCCGCCGACGCGCGGGCGTTCTTCGACTACCTGGCCGGCCGCCCCGAGGTGACCGGCGAGGCGTTCGGCACGACCGGCTATTGCATGGGTGGGCGCACGTCACTGACGGTCGCCGGCCGGGTGCCCGAACGCGTCGCCGCGGCGATGTCGTTTCACGGCGGCGGGCTGGCCTCCGACGATCCGGACAGCCCGCATCTGCTGGCCGACCAGATCACGGCGGCGGTCTATGTCGGCGGAGCCCAGGACGACGCCTCGTTCACCACGGCCCAGGCCGACACCTTGGACAAGGCGCTGACGGCGGCCGGCGTCGACCACACCATCGAGTGGTATCCGGCCGCCCACGGCTTCGCGGTCCCCGACAACGCGCCTTACGACGAGGCAGCCGCCGCGCGGCACTGGGATGCGATGCGGGACTTCTTCGCGGCCCACCTACCCCGCTGAGTCGTGCTCGTGCTTGTGTCGGGAGTGGCGCAGGCTGGCCAGCGCGCGGATGACGCCGCGTGAGGCGTAGACGGCGACGACGCCGGACAGCAGGATCAGGAATACGAACATCACCAGCCAGTTGGTCCGGCTGTGCGGCACGTTCCACCAGACGATGGTGAACAGCACCGCGCAGATGAAGACCACGATGTCTCGCCAGTTGCCCTTGTAGGACGCCGCGATCTCGCGCAGCTCGCGGCTTTTCTCGGTGGCATCGATGAGGTCGACGATCCGCACGTTGATGCTCTCGCGCAGCCTGGCGCGCAACTCGACGTCCTCTTCGGGCAGCTGGTCGAGCAGCTCGAGGTCGGCCTTGATGGCGCCGCGCACGTCAGGGCCCCGGAGATTGCCGGCGGCGACACCCAATAGCGCCCCGCCGGCAATCGGCGCGGCCCCCAGAGCGATATCAGCAATTCCCGGCATGACACCTCACGTCCTTCATCGGGCGGTTGTTGCAGATGACGGTAGGGCCGACCGGCCTGCCGGTCCAGAAAGACGTCAGATCGTGTTGCCCGGTCTCGGACGCGGACGCGTCGCGATTGGCAAGGTCGCAGGGCTGATGACGTAGTTTGACTAGGCGAGCCGATCCCGAGTGGAAGGGCGAGACCGATCCCCGTCACACGCCAGCAGAGCGACAACGCCAGGCGCCGCATCGAACGTCGGGCAGCAGATCGCCGGGCGTCCAACGAGCGCTGGCGAAGCATCCTTCTCGGCGCCACCGAGGTGTTCCGGCGGGAGGGATTTGCCCGAGCCCGGCTCGAAGACGTGGCCGCCGAAGTCGGCATCAACCGGGCGTCGCTCTACTACTACGTCGGAACCAAGGAAGAGTTGCTGCTCGCCCTCATCGAGGAGCCGGCCCGTGACATGACGCGGCACTGC
Organism: Mycobacterium sp. SA01; assembly: GCF_041287105.1. NCBI lineage: Bacteria > Bacillati > Actinomycetota > Actinomycetes > Mycobacteriales > Mycobacteriaceae > Mycobacterium > Mycobacterium sp. SA01. The sequence goes on from NZ_JBGGNO010000018.1 coordinate 302,798, forward strand.
CGCGCCGCGCTGGAATCCGACGCGCCGGCCGACGTCAAACTGCGTGCCGCACTGCATTGTTACGTCGACGACCTCGAGAACCATCCGGAGTTGTTCCTGCTGTTCAACGAGAGTCAGCACATCGCCGCGATTCCCGACGCAGAGGGCATCAGCAGCAACGCCGAGGATTACGTCCAAGCTCTACTCGCGATCGTCGAGGAGGGCGTCGGCACAGGGGTTTTCCGCGCCGACCTGGAGCCCCGGCTGGTGACCCACGGAATTCTCGGGATGCACAACTGGATTCATCGGTGGTACGCGCCCAGCGGGCGGTGCTCATTGACGGAGATCGGCGAGGTCTTCGCCGAGATGATCCTTTCCGGCCTGCGCCCCTGACCAGGCGTGGATAGCGCACGCAACAGTCGATTCGTCACTAAGATGCATGGACACTGCCCTCGGGGGGTCTGGCCATGCATTTTGATGTCAACCTGCGATTTCTTCACGACGCCGTGCGACCGCTGGCGCCGTACCAGGCCTCGTTCCGGCCGTGACGACACCGGTTCTGGACCTCGGCGGTCGTGTCGTCGACCGACGGAACGAACTCGCCGACCTCCGGGCCGCGGTCGACGCGGCGGGGCGCGCCGGCGGGGCGTGCCTGCTGCTGAGCGGCGCACCGGGCGTCGGCAAGTCGACGTTGATCCAAGCCTTCGGCGTCGAGGTATCCCGCGGCGGGTGCGTATTCGGCTACGGGAGGTGCCGTGCTGACGCCCCGGCGCCGTACGCGGCGTTGTCCGTCGCGCTGGGCTCGATCGTGCGCACCATGCAAGCCACCGGCCCGGCCGAACGCACCCGGTGGCAAGCCGAACTCGTCGCCGAGATGTCCGGGTTCGCGGGGATCCTCGCCGAACTCGTACCCGAATTAGCTTCGCTACTAGGCGAATTCACCAATCCCACCGAGCTCGACGCCGCCGACTCTCGACACCAGCTACACCGTGCAGTCATCCGGCTGCTCGCCGCCACTGCGTCGTATCGACCGGTGGTGCTGGCTATCGACGACCTCCAGTGGGCCGACCGGGACACGCTGTTGCTGTTGGCTGAACTGCTGACGGTGTCGCTGCGCAACGTCCTGGTTCTCGGCGCCCACCGGGAGGGCGAGTTCGATCCGGCCGGGGTCGCCCTGAAATCGGACGGCCTCCAGGCTATCCAGCTTGAACCGCTGGGCCTCGCCGACGTCGAAGAGCTGCTGGCCGATGTGTGCGGCCGCAGCGTGGAGATGGGCGACGTGGCCGCCGAGTTTCATCATCGGACAGGCGGCAACCCCCTGCACGTCCGGCAACTGTTCTACCGTGCCCAACGCGAGGGCGCGCTGGTACCGGTCGGCCCGGGCGGCCATCCACGCTGGGATCTGCGCCTGCTCACCTCGATCGAGGTGTCCGCCACCGCCGCCGAGTTCCTGGGCCGCTACCTCGACCAGCTTCGCCCGCCGGATCGGGAGGTGTTGAGTTCGCTGGCGTGCATCGGCGGCGAGTTTGACCTCGAGGACGCCATCGCGGCGGCTGCGAAGTCGCCCGACGTGGTGGCCCGCGCATTGTGGGAGTGCCTCGAACTCCGGCTGGTCGAGGCGCTCGACGCGGGTGGGCAACGGATCACCAACGCGATCAGCCGCGACGCCCGCTATCGGTTCAGCCACGATCGTGTGGCCGAAGCCGCCCGCGCGGAGCTGTCGGACGACACCTTGCGTGCCATCCATCTGCGCATCGGTCGACGGCTGATCACACTCGGGGATGACCGCGTCTTCGATGCGGCGCGCCATATCGGCCTCGCCGGCGTCGAAGCGACCGAAGAAGCGGAACGCAGCGGCTTCGTCGAAGTCGTACGGCGTGCGGCTCGAAAAGCTCGGGCGCAGGCCTCCTTTCCGCTGGCGCTCGACTACTGCCGCAATGCGCTGGACCTGCTCGGCGACCAACGCTGGAGCACAGACTTCGCGCTGACGCGAGACCTGCAACTCGACGCCGCGGACGCCGCATTGCTCGTCGGTGATGCGACGACACTCAACGCGCTGCTCGACGAAGCAGAGCGGTTCCTGCACCAGCCGCCGGACCGCGCGCGGATCGCCTATCTACGTCTCAAAGGCTGCGTCACCGAGAATCGCCTCCAGGATGCGCTCGAGACAGGCCTCCACGCTCTCCGGCAGCTCGGCGAACCCATCGCTTCCGACGCAGGCAAACCCCGGATGGGCAACGCCATCGTCCAGATGAAACTGACGATGCGGCGCTGGAGCAACGAACGCCTGCTCGCGCTGCGGCACTGCGAAGACGAGCGGGTCATCGCGCTTCACCCGATCCTCGCCGAGCTGTGCAATTTGGCGGTCCTGATCCGGCCCAACATCCTGCCGTTATTGGTTCGGAAGCAACTCGATCTCACGCTGGCGCACGGCCACACGCCCTCCTCTCCAGTGGTCATCGCCGGGTACGGAATCGTGCTGGTCTTGCTCGGCGACCACGCGGGCGCCCAGCGCTTCGGTGAGGTGGGGCGGGCACTCGCCGCGCGACCGGAATTCCGGGAGGCCCGTCCGCAGGTCGTTTTCATGTATCTCGACTACATCCATCACTGGCGCCACCCCATCCGCGACGGGGTGTCTGAGCTTCGCGGTGCGGTGGATGCAGCACTCGACCAAGGCGACCAGGAAAACGCCGGCTTCCTGGTCGCGGTGCTGCTCTCTCAGTCGTTCTGGCTTGGTCGTCCGCTGGCCGAGATCGACGCCCTCGCCAGATCCCTGATCCCGCAAATCCGTTCACAGCCCGTGCCCAGTGCCCTCTGCCAGGCCGTGCAGCAACTGTGCCTCAATTTGATGGGGCGCAGCGCCGATCCGCTCCTGCTTGCCGGCGAGAGCGGTTACGACGAGCGAGACGTGCTTCCAGCCGCGCGCAGCGAGGGCGATGCCGTGACGCTCGCCGCGGCCGCGGCCATGAAGCAGGGACTGCATTTCTGGTGCGGTGACTACGCCGGCGCGGCCGCCGCCACGCATGAGGCGATCGAGCACATCGACGGCCTGGCCGGGGTTCCTGCCTCACAATTCGTGTACCTACTCGGCGCACTTGGCATGATCCACAGCGCACCAAAGGATTCCGCGACCACTCGCTTCGTCCGTCAGGCTCTGGCGTTGCACCGCAAATGGGCGGCGGGGGCACCGGAGAATTATGCGGCATCCTATGCGCTCATTCAGGGGGCGTGGGCGCGAGCGCGCGGCCAGAACACCAAGGCCGATCGCTTTCTTCATCAGGCGATCGGACTCGCCGAGGAGCATCAACTTCCGATGGTGAGCGCGTACACCCACGAGGAGGTCGCCGCGCTCTACGCCGAAACCGGGCGGGCGACCCTCGGCGAACACATGCTGCGCAGGGCCTACCAGCGATGGCAGAACCTGGGTTTCGTGGTGCGCGCCGACAGGCTGGCACGGGAGCACCCCTGGCTACTGCGGCGCGATCTGTCGGGTTCGGGGGGTATCGATCCGGTCGGGGCACATCAGTTGCTCCACTCGTTGTCTTCCGCGCGGACGGCGGACACTCTGGCCAACATCGTTCTGGGCTCGGTGGCCGACACCACCGGCGCAGATCGCGTCCTGTTCCTCACCGGCGGGCCCGAACACCTGGAAGTTCGCGCCGTCAATGACCGCGGCGCCATCTCGATGGTGGACGGACCGTGGAACGAAGTCGCCTACGACCCGACGATCGTGCGCCGAGTGATCGACGAGGGATCACCTGTCATTGTTGCCGTTGATCGCGCAGCAACAACTCTTTCTGTGCTCGCTTCCCCGATCCGTCTGCACGACAACATAATCGGTGTTGTATACGCCGAGAAGGGCGAATCTGCAGGAGTTTTCAGCGCCGACCACAAGCAGGCGGTCGAGTTCGTGTGTGCACAAGCAGCGGCGCCGCTGTCGAACTTTCAACTCGAGGCACGACTTCGGGCCGCCGACGAGTACCGGCAGTCCCTGATGGACGTTCAGTCACGATTCGTGCCGAACAAACTCCTGCGCATCCTCGACATCGACGACCTCCGCCGCGTCCGTAGCGGCTACCGGGTCGAACGCGAGATGACGGTACTCATCAGCGACATCCGTAGCTACACCACGATGATCGAGGATATGAACGTCGCCGACGCGGGCATCCTGGCGACGGACTTTCTGCGCGCCATGGAACTACCGATCATCAGCTACAACGGCATGATCCAAGACATGCGCGGCGACGAGATCGTCGCCGTCTTCGAGTCCGAGTCCGATGCTGTCCGCGCGGGGTTGGGCATGCTGCGGTCTCTGCACGATCACAACCAGGAGCGCGCAGCACTTGGTTCCCAGGAGCTGCGGGCCGGCATCGGGATCACCACCGGCACCGTGGGGGTCGGTCTGGTTGGTGGGGTCAACCGGATGGTTCTCACCATCATCGGTGACGCAGTCAACCTCGCTGCGCGTATCGAGAGCACCAACAAGCGGTACGGGTCGGCGTTGCTGATCTCCGATCAGACCCATGCGCGGATTGCCCACCTGGCGGAGTTCGACATCCGTCGCATGGAACGGGTCAGGGTGGTCAACCGACGCCAGCAGGTGACGATTTATGAAGTCTACGAATCGGATCCGGATGAAGTGCGAGAGGCCAAGCGTGCGGCACAGCCCGCCTTCGACGAAGCCTTCGCACTGTTCGACGCGGGAGATGTCGACAAGGCCCGCGCCGCCTTCGAACGCTGCCGACAGTTGCTGCCCGACGATCCCGTTGCGCCACTGCACTTAGCTCACTGTGATGCGATGACGCGTGGCGAAATGGACCCCGGCCAAGAAATCGTTCTCCTGAGTAAGTAGTGCACTACTGCATTTTGGAAATTCGGTGAATTACTTGCGCGCTCGTCGATTTCCTCTGCCATGATCAGGCGAAACATCTACGACTTGTCGGGGGTCCGTAGTCATGTATTTGAGCGCAGAACGTTTGGCCTTGGCCAATCAGGCGGTTCGGGAGACGTTCGAGCAGTGCAGTATTGTCTGGCAGGCGATCCCGCAGTGGGACACCGGCGACCCTGGCCAGATCAATGTGCCGGACGGCAAATACAACCCCGCGGGCTTCATCACGGTCGATCAAAAGGCGGAGTCCTTCACGATCACCCTCGCCACGGCACATGCGCCCACGCCCGATCTGTTGCTTACTCAGGTGATGGCTAAAACCAAGGATCTCGCGAAACAGGTGGATGACGCCATCCTCCAGGCTGTCTTTACTGCCGCTGCGACGAACGCCCCGACGGGAACCGGCCCGGCGGCGCTGCTCGGCTCGCTGATCAGCGCTCGGGCATCTCTCGAGGACGCCGGATACCGAGCCCCCTCGTGCATCATCACCAATACGGAAGGACTTACTAAACTCAGCCAATTCGCCGGCGGGTCAAGCATACTCGATGATTTGACAGCCGCCGCAAACATCAATTCGTTGTACCGGACCGTACCGCTCAATCCCCCTGACAGCGATTTCAAATTGCTGCTGGTCGGGCGACGACGGCGGATACCCCAGGCTGCTGCGCCGCAGGCATCACCCGGCGAAGAGCCGGTGGACCTCGCGGTGTGCCTGCCGCCGAGCCTGGAAGTCGACGGTGAGGTCGGCGGCGATATCCAACTCACAGCACGCATCCGCTACGCGAACAGGGTCACCGATGCCCACGGCCTTGTTGCCCTCCACTTGTGATAGCGCTGATGGCGGTGCAAGCCCCATAGTTCGCTACCCGCTCGACGATTACCTGGCGCTCTGCAAAGAGGCGTGCGACGCTGAGATCGCTCGGCTGTACGGACCCCGCGATGGTGGAAGCGGCGGCCTCTACGACCTGATCCTCGACTATCCGCTACGTGGCGGGAAGGCCCTTCGACCAGCGCTGAGTATCGCGACATGCCTGGGACTCGGCGGCCGTCTCGAGGCGGTGCTACCAACAGCAGCCACTCTGGAGCTCTATCACAACGCGTTCCTGATCCACGATGACATAGAGGATGAATCGTGGTGGCGGCGCGGCAAACCCACGCTGCATATCGACCACGGCATCCCGATCGCCATCAATGTCGGCGATGCCATGCTCTCGTTATCGCTGCAACCGCTGCTCGACAATGTCGAACGGGTCGGGCTCGGACCCGCACTTCGCATCCTGCGCGCGGTGGCGAAGATGACCCGGCTGACGGTCGACGGCCAGGCGCTGGAGCTCGACTGGGTCCGTTCCAACAGTTGGCGGCTCCTCGACGCCGACTACCTGAGGATGGTGGAACTGAAAACCAGTTGGTATACCTTCATCACTCCCCTGCAGGCGGGCGCTATCGCGGCGGGGGTCGGGCCCGAGCGGATGGACCCGTTGGAGTCCTTCGGACGCCATCTCGGCGCGGCATTCCAGATCACCGACGACCTGCTCAATCTTCGGGGCGACCCGCAGGAGTACGGCAAGGAGATCGGCGGGGATCTGTGGGAGGGCAAGCGAACCCTGATGCTTCTGTACACACTGCGGCATGCCGAGCCAAAGGATCAGGATCGTGTGATCGCAATCTTGGCCAAACGGCGGCCAAGTCCCGACGGTGAAGGGCTGACCGAAGTACTCGACCGACTGGCCGCGCAAGGCGAACTGTCGCAGTCAGGGCGCGTCGAGCTCGCGGCACGGCTGCGGAGCCACCAGACCTCGGAGTGCAAGAGCATCAGTGACATTCGCTGGCTGTTCGAACTGATGCACGACGTCGGATCGCTGCGGCACGCTCGCGACATCGCCGCCGCCCATGCGCAGCAGGCAAGCACACTGCTGACGCGTTTCGACTGGTTCCCTCACAGCCGACACCGCGACTTCCTCGCCGACCTCGTGGACTACGTGCACGGGCGTACCCGATGAGCCCCGAAGAGCTGGCCGGCATGCTTGCGGAGCTCGAGCGAGTCCGCGAACTCACCCTCGACCTCATCGAGCGGGACACACCGCAGTTGCAACCGCCTCCGCCCGACGACGGCGATGCAACGCAGCGAGCCGTGTTCGACCTACTGCTGAGCGCTCGCCGCGCGGTCCTGGGCAACCCCGCCGCTGCTCGTCGGCTCCATGACGTCCTCGCCACCGAGGGTCGGCGCTACGCCGAAACGCCCCGTGGGGCCAGGCTGCGCGACGGGCTGGTCGCCTCCGAATCGGTGGAAAATCTCCGCCGCGTCTGGGAAATGGTGAGTCTTAACGTCCTTGGCGGCCCCACCTCATCCAGCGGAGCTCCCCATGCCTGGGCCGACCTGCTGGTCGATGCCCTCGTCGGGCAGCGACTCGACGACTCCACCCTGGCACGGCTTCGTCCCACGGGGTTCACGTGAGGCTCACTGATCCTCGTGACGCGCTCGCCGACCACAGCGATTTCGTCGGCTATCTGGTCGGTCTCGCCGCGATGGCTGACATGATTCGCTCCCTAGCCGCCACCGATCGCCGCGCCGAACCGGTACGGGACTGCGACGACTTCCGATATGCCCTGCTCGGGCTTGCCAGCGTGGGTTCGGCCATCGAGCGAATGGCCAACTGTGTTGCCCAACCGCCACATCCGAGTCGTGACGCCGACGCGGCCGCCCGACCGACGAGATACCTCCGATGAACGCCGCGCTCGCGCGCAGCGACTTCCTCCGAACGCCGGTCCTGGCGGGCGTGCAGCCGGCGGCCTTCAAGGAGTGGCATCACTTCGTGATCCACGGTCACGGCGTGCGGGTGCTGATCAACTTCAGCCTCAACAACGAGGTCTTCGGTGCCGGCGACATCAGACCTGCCCCGCGAGTCATCGTGATCGCACACGACGAGAACTGGACCGGTGCCATCGAGCGGTTCGACAGACACGCGATCGAGGTCTCGCCGGATCTGGGCGGTCTGGCGATCGGCAACAACAAAATGACGGTCGAGGCCGACGGCTACTACGTATCGATAGATCTGCCCGACAACGATATTCGGGGTGAATTACACTTCGCCGCGACCAGCCAGCCGTTCGTGGTTCGCAACGAACCGGCTGGCGAAGGCCGGATCAGCTGGCTGTTCGTGCCACGACTGCGCGCGCAGGGCTGGCTGCACATCGGCGGCCGAGATCACCGATTCGACGACGAGCTGGCCTATCACGACCACAACTGGGGCCGATTCCGGTGGGGTGACGATTTCGGCTGGACCTGGGCAACCATCCTGCCCACAGCCCCCGACGACCCGTGGTCGATGGTGTTCGTCGAGATAACCGACCGCAGCTGGTTGCGGTCGGTATCGCGATCGCTCTACGTATGGCGCCACGACGAACCCGCCGCGATATTCCGGCACGCGGCGGTTCAGACACGCTCAGACGGCAGGCTTGCCCGCGCGGCCGATTGCACGCTTCCGCCGCCGATGCGACTTCTGCTGGACGGGGAGCTTCCGGGTGTGCCAGCGCGGGTCGAAGTCGGCGCGTGCCGAGCGGGCGACTCCGTGCATGTCGAGTTCACATCGCGTTCCTACGCTCGTCTGGCGCAACCAAGCGAAGTGCGCCCCGACCGCTCGACTGTGCTGTGTGAAACCGACGGGACGGTTCGGGTGCACGGCACGATCAAGGGCGAGAACTTCACCTTCGACGGTACCGGCGTATTCGAGTTCCTCTATGGCTGAACAGGTCTCGTCGCTCTTCCGGCGGTCAATCGAGCATCTCGAGGAAGATGTGCCCGCCAGTTATCAAATGCTGGTTAGCGAACTCGGTCCGCTGGTCGTTGAACTCGACGTCGCCGACGATATGTTTACCGTCCACGCCGCGAGCGACCGGCTCCACGTGTCGGACGGCCCGGCCCAGAAAGCCAGGGTCCGGATCCGGACCTCGCGAACCGCGATTCTCGATCTGATCGACGCGAAAGTCGGACTCGACGAAGCCGTGGAGGCGGGCGCCGTCTCGGTACACGGGTGCCTCGATGACATTCAGCGCGCACACGACACACTGCTGGCATACATACACGGTGCAGTCCGGGCGGCGTCGGTACCCGCACTGCTGTCCGAACTCCGGGCTGGTGCGACATGACCGACCACGGCATAACGACACCGGCGTCCTGCGAGCGCCGTCCGACCGTAGCGGTGATCGGCGCCGGCATCGCGGGACTCACCGCCGCTCACGAACTCGCCGAACGCGGCTTCATCGTGACGGTGTACGAAGCGCAACAGGACGAACGAAACGGGTTGGGACCCAAGCACGCGGGTGCGTACCCGCCGGTGAAGCTCGGTGGTCTTGCCGCCTCCCAGTATTCGACGGTGGGCACGCACAACGGGAGCCAGGCCGAACTGCGGGCGTTCCCCGGGCGGCGGGGCCATCCGCCTGCGCCGGGACGTGCGGTGGCGGGTGAACACGGATTTCGTTTCTTCCCGGCGTACTACCTGCACATCTGGGACATGTTCCAACGCATTCCGGTGTATCAACACAGCCACCGAGCCGACGGCAGCGCCCACTGGACGCCGACCTCGCGCACTGTCTACGACAACGTCCGACGGGTAGTTACCCAAGGCGCCACCGCCGACGGAGAGCCATCGTTGGTGTTTCCCCGCGAACTTCCGCGCAGCCCCGCTGAATTCCTCGGTGTACTGAGCCAATTGAGCACTCTGGGTTTTGCGCCAAGCGACATCGCCACCTACGAGAGCAGACTGCTGCGCTATCTCGTCACAAGCCCCCTGCGCCGTGCGGAAGAACTCCAGAACGTTTCGGCTTATGACTTCTTTGTCGGACACGACCCCCGAACCGGGATCAACAAGTACTCCTACACACCGCAGTGCGACAAGCTATTGCGCCAGATGCCAAGAGTTTTGGTCGCCCTCGATTCACGCTGGGGAGACGCGCGCACGAATCTCAGCACCAATCTGCAGCTGTACCTGAGCATGGATCGCCGCGACAACAAGGCCGACGGAGTGCTCAACGGCCCCACAACAGAGTCGTGGTTCGACCACTGGTATCACCACCTGGTCGCTCTCGGCGTCCGGTTCGTCCGAACAGCGGCGACGCGCATCGACCCACCCGCAGTCGATAAGACACTGTCGCCCCACCTGCGGCCGCGTGCTCAGATCACCTTCGCCGACGGTTCGCGTGTGACCGCGGATTACGCGGTCGTCGCCGTCGACGCCCCGGCTGCCGAAAACCTCGCCGCCGCATTGCACATCGCGGGCACGGGCGGTACGGCGGCCAGGCTGGAGGGATTCACGACAATCGCTCCACCTCCTGACGGGCCACTACAACCTGGCGCAACCCGACCCGTGCTGCGGCGCAACCCTTACGCGATGGACGAGTTGGGTCGCGTGCCGTGGGACCGATTCCAGACCCTGTGCGGTATCCAGTTCTACTTCGACACCGAGTTCCAGCTGGTTCGCGGGCACATGCTCTATGTCGGCAGCGAGTGGGCGCTGTCGTCGGTCAACCAAACCGGATTGTGGGAGAAGCGGCCGATTCTGGACCGCGACGGCCATATCTCGGTGCTGTCGGTCGACATCGGCGATTTCAATACCCCGTCGTCACATGTGCTGGACGAGTCCGGCCGTGGCAAAGCGGCGCGCGACTGTACGCCGGACGAGATTGCCGCAGAAGTTTGGCGCCAGATCACATCCGCGCTGGCCAGCAATTCCGGTTCAGGCGGCCAAGGGGTGGTGCCGACGCCGACGTGGTACGCGCTCGATCGCGGCCTCGTCATGGCGGAAGGTCCCGGCCAAGGGCAGGGCCGGGTGGTCCGTAACGACACTCCGTATCTGGTCCCCATCGTCGGGGACTGGGACAACCGGCCGAGTACAGAACCGTGGAATCCGCACGGTACGTCGTGGAGTTACGTTCCGCCCGAGGATGTTTGGCTGGATGATCTCGATCGGCAGAACGTCTGGCAAGCGCGCCACGGCGGCTATCAGGTGCACAACAATTCGGTCGTCTTCGCCGGCACCTGGAACAAGACGTTCACCCGGCTGACATCGATGGAGGCGGCGTGCGAATCAGGTCGTCACGCAGTCAACGCGATTCTCGACCATTACATCTGGGTCGAAACCGGCGGCGCCGACCGCCGCGAAAAGAGTCCGGCACTTGATTGGGTGTTCCCTTACGGCTTCCTCGATCAGAGTTTGTCGAGCCCGATCCGGATGCCGACGCCTGCGGGTGACTACTGCTACGTGTTCGACATAGAGAACCGCGAACCGGCCGACACCCGTGCCCTTCGCAACCTCGACTCTGACTTCTGCGAGCAGTCTTTGCCGCACCCGTTGGACACGCCGCCCTTCTTTCCGCTCGGAGCCCCGCCCGCCCTTCCCACCCCACCTGCAGGAGGTCATGGAATGATCACGCCATCACCGGACTACATGCAACAGTTGTTCGCTTATCTTCAAGCAGGACAACAGCTTCTGCAACAGTGGACGACCATGGCGGGAAGTTCGCCCCCACCGCCCAATCCGTTCGTGGCACCAACCGCCACCGCGGCCGGACAGCCGCCGGCGTTTGCCCCGCAGCCGATGCCTCCCGCACCGGCCGACTATGCGCAGCAGCTGTTCAGTTACCTTCAAGCCTGGCGACAATACCTCGAGCACAGCGCAGGGGTGGCGCCGTCGTCACCGCAGACCTCCCCGGCGACACCCTCAGCCGTGCCGACGCCATTATTCGGCGGCCAGCTGTTCTCCCCCGCTCCGCAGCACCTCCGCGGGCCCGGACAGGACGTCGCCAACGAACCCGAGAACACTGGCGGCAGCAAGAGCAATGTGCTTAGCGGCGAGGGCAAAGATTCGAAAAAGACCTTTCCGCCGGTGCTACGAATGGCACCCACTGCCACGAACACACAGGCACCCGATTCTGATCAACAGATAGGACGGCGGCAGCAGCAGATCCTGATTCGGCCCGGCAACTTCAACGTCCACCAGCTCCACGACATCGGACGCGACACCGTCGGGGAGAACCCGACCACGTCATCGGCGCAGGCCGCAACCGCCACCACGCCGGCGGATATCGTCAGTCCTCTTGCAGCTTCGGCATTCACCAGTGCGATGAGTCGAGTGGATCGGGCGTCCGTGCAGCCGATCGTCGCCAAATCGCTCTTCTCTCAACCAGGCATCGACACCCCGTCAGGCTAAGAGACCCTCACTCCATCAGCCCAGCCGCGACGGTCGCGCCGAGGTTCCAGCACGCCTCGAGGTCGTTCTTGGTCGGCTTGCCGGACACGATGACCGTCTCGGCGGCCCGCACCCAGCCCAAGCCGGCGGTGATGCCGTCGATGGCGCGCTGCGCGCCCTCGGTGCCCTCGTTACCGTGCAGGTAGACGCCGAACGGGCGGCCTCGGGTGGAGTCCAGGATCTGGTAGTAGGACTGGTCGAAAGCGTGCTTGAGAGCGCCCGAGATGTAGCCGAGATTGGCGGGGCTGCCCAGTAGATAGCCGTCCGCCTCCAACATGTCGGCGGCCGAACATGTCAGTGCCGGCCTGCGAATCACCTCGACCCCGTCGATCTCGGGGTCGGTCGCGCCGGCGAGCACCGCCTCGAACATCTCGTGGCAGTGCGGCGACGGCGTGTGATGCACAATCAGAAGACGCTTCATCTCCGAAACCGTTTCAGCGCGAGGTCGCCGCGGGAGTCAGCACAACGACCGGGATCTCGCGCGTCGTCCGTGTTCACGGTGTTGAAGAGACGCGCGCCCGGCGAGTCAGCCGTCACCGTCTCACCTCCGCCTGCATGGCAACGGCTTTGCGCATCGTCTCACGGGCTCGGCCGCGATCGCCGGCATAGTCGTAGGCCCGCGCCAGCCGGTACCACCGCTGCCAGTTGTCCGGATCGGCTTCCAGTTCGGCCCGCACCGTGTCGAACAACGCGTCCGCGGCGTCGCGCTCGATACGTCCCGACGGCGTCCGCGGCAGCTGGCTCACATCCAGTTCCATCCCGGCCTCGACGGCCAGCCGCGCCAGCCGCTGATGGGCGAACCCGGCGCGCAGCGTCGCCACCATCGCCCACACCCCGACCACCGGAAGGATCAGCACCCCGATGCCGAGCGCGACCGCGACCGGAGTTCCGGTGCCGATCAGGGTGATCCCGGTTCGGCCCAGCAGCAGAAAGTAGACAACCAGGGCCGCACACATGAGGCCGATCAGAAGCTGGACGCGCAAGGCGGCGTTCACAGGTCGAGCAGCGGTTCGATTCCGATGGTAAGGCCGGGCCGGTTGGCGACCTCGCGGACTGCGAGCAGGACGCCGGGCACGAACGAGGTGCGGTCCAGGCTGTCGTGCCGGATGGTCAGCGTCTCCCCGAGCGTGCCGAACAGCACCTCCTGATGCGCGACCAGCCCGGTCAACCGAATGGAGTGCACCGGCACGCCGTCGACATCTGCCCCGCGAGCTCCGTCCAAACCGGTACTGGTGGCATCGGGGTTGGGCGGCAAGCCTTTTCGTGCCTCGGCGATCAACCGGGCGGTGCGGGTCGCAGTACCTGAGGGGGCGTCAGCTTTGTGTGGGTGGTGCAGTTCGATCACTTCGACGGATTCGAAGTAGGGCGCGGCCTTCTGCGCGAAGTGCATCGACAGCACGGCGCCGATCGCGAAGTTGGGGGCGATCAGAACAGCGGACTTGGGGTGGTCAGCCAGCCAGGACCGGACGGTGTCCAGGCGCTCGTCGGTGAAGCCGGTGGTGCCGACGACGGCATGGATCCCGTTGTCGATGAGGAACTTCAGGTTGTCCATCACCACATCGGGATGGGTGAAGTCGATGACTACCTCGGTGTCGCTGTCGGTAAGCAGCGACAGCGCATCACCGGCGTCGACTTCGGCGCTCAGCGTCAGGTCGTCGGCCGCGCGGACGGCGTCGCACATCGTGGTTCCGACTTTGCCTCTGGCTCCCAGCACCGCAACTCGCATACCTGCAGCCTAACGAGGCACCGCTACCGTCATCTCAATGCACCATTCACCGTCCAGGGTGGGTTGCTAGGACTTACCATTTCTCTGGGGAGGTCGGGGATGTTCACGAAAGCTGGATTGGCCATAGCAATGAGCGCCGCATTGATAGCGGCGGCTCCGGTGAGCACAGCCGCGACGGTGCTGACGCTCGAGGGCGGCTTCGTCGGGATGCAGCACTTTGTGCACTTCGTGCCGACCCAGCTGCAGGGAGACCTGTGCAAGAGCCCGAATCACTGTCAGCCGGTCGACTACTTCGCGTTTCCCACCGACACCTTCACCGCTCAAGGAGCGACGAAAGTTCAGCAGGCCATCGCGCGTCTGCCCGCCGATGAGCAAATCGTCCTCTTCGGCCACAGCCAAGGCGGACAGGTCGTCTATTCCGACCTGCGCCGGTTTGCCGCCGACCCGGCCACCGCACCCGACCCGTCCCGGCTGACGTGGGTCTCGATCGGCAATCCGGAAAATCCGTACGGTGGGCGGCGAGCCAAGACCGAGACGCCGGCTACTCCGTACCTACCGGTCGACACTGCCTACACCGGCACCGAAGTCATTCGGCAGTACGACGGGTGGGCCGACTGGCCGGACGACACACGCAACCTGCTTGCGGTCGCCAATGCGTTCGCCGGAATGTTCTCGATCCACACCAACTACCGCAACGTCGACCTCAACGATCCGAACAACCTGCGGTACACACCGGACGTGGCCGGGCAGCCGGGCAATGTCACCTACGTGTGGGTACCGACGAAGACACTGCCGCTCGTCGCCTGGGCCGGACCACTGGCCCCGGCGCTGGACAAGAAACTGCGCCCGATCATCGAGGCGGCCTACCACCGGCCGGTCGACATACCGGATCCGCATGCGCCGGCGCCGGCTTCGGTCTCGGTGCAATCCGCTCGCTCCGCTGCGCCACCGGCCAAGGCAGCATCGACGAAACGCGCCAAAGCCGGTTCCGGCAGCGCCAAGTCGACCAGCCAGCCCAAACCGAAAGGCTCGACAGCATCCTCGGCTCGCCGACAGTAACGCCACGGTCGCGATCGGCGCGACTTCCCGCCATGGCGTTACGCTCGGCGCCAGGCAATCGCGGCCGGCCTAGAGCGGAGCGGCACCGCGCAGGTGCTCGAAGATCAACGACGTCTGGGTTCCCGCCACGTCGGAGTCGGAGTTGAGGTTCTCGACGACGAACGAGCGCAGGTCGTCGGTGTCGCGGGCGGCCACATGGATGATGAAGTCGTCGGCGCCGGCCAGGAAGTACACGTCCATCACCTGCGGCTTGCGCCGGATGTGCTCGATGAAGCTGAGGATCTTTCCGCGGGCGTTGGACTGCAGGCTCACCGAGATCATCGCCTGCAACGACAGCCCGATCGCGGCCGGATCGATGTCGGTGTAGAAGCCGCGGATCACCCCGATGTCCTGCAGCCTGCGCACGCGCCCGTGACAGGTCGACGGCGCGATACCGACAGCGTCCGCCAGCGCGCTGTTGGAGATCCGGGCGTCCGCATGCAGGGTGGCCAGAATCCGGCGGTCGACATCGTCCAATTCGGTCCGAACATCCTTCGGCGCAACCGCCGGACGAGCATCCGATATCGCCGATTCTTCATTCATGGACCCAATCTATCGAATTTTCACCAATCCGATTGCAATCCACTCGAATTTTCTTCACACTTCTTCCTAAGCCAAATTCCAATCGAGGAGCGATCATGCGCGTCGGCATCCCGACCGAGATCAAGAACAACGAGTACCGCGTCGCCATCACCCCGGCCGGCGTGTCCGAACTGGTCCGCCGCGGCCACGAGGTCATCGTCCAGGCCGGCGCCGGTGAAGGTTCCGCCATCCACGACGACGACTTCAAGGCCGCCGGTGCGCAGATCATCGCCGGCGCCGACCAGGTCTGGGCTGAGGCCGACCTGCTGCTGAAGGTCAAGGAGCCCATCGAGGCCGAGTATTCGCGGATGCGCAAAGACCAGACCCTGTTCACCTACCTGCACCTGGCCGCCTCGCGTCCGTGCACCGACGCTCTGCTGGCATCCGGCACCACGTCGATCGCCTACGAGACGGTGCAGACCGCCGACGGAGCGCTTCCGCTGCTGGCCCCGATGAGCGAGGTCGCAGGCCGGCTGGCCGCGCAGGTCGGCGCCTACCACTTGATGCGCACCCAGGGCGGTCGCGGTGTTCTGATGGGCGGCGTGCCCGGTGTTGCCCCGGCCAAGGTCGTGGTGATCGGCGGCGGAATGGCCGGCGACAATGCCGCCGCCGTCGCCTGGGGCATGGGCGCGCACGTCACCGTGTTCGACCTCAACATCAACATCCTGCGCAAGATCGACGCCGAGTACGGCGGTGCGATCGAAACCCGCTACTCTTCGCGGCTCGACCTCGAGGATGCCGTCAAGCAGGCTGATCTGGTCATCGGCGCCGTGCTGGTGCCGGGCGCCAAGGCTCCGAAGCTCGTCACGAATGCGACTGTGGCACAGATGAAGCCGGGCGCGGTGCTGGTGGACATCGCCATCGACCAGGGTGGCTGCTTCGAGGATTCCAAGCCAACCACGCACGACGACCCGACCTTCCGGGTGCACGACGCGGTGTTCTACTGCGTGGCCAACATGCCCGGCGCGGTCCCGCGGACCTCGACCTACGCACTGACCAACGCAACCATGCCGTACGTCATCAAGCTCGCCGACAAGGGCTGGAAGGCCGCCTGCGGATCCGATCCCGCGCTGGCCAAGGGCTTGTCGACCCATAGCGGTCAGCTGCTCAATCACGAGGTCGCCAACGACCTCGATCTGCCGTACACCGATCCGGCCGGCCTGATGGCCTGAAAACCTCAGTGAGCCAACAGCTCACTACTGCACAGCGAACCGGGACTGCTCACCGCAGCGTCCCGGTTCGTTGGTCTTACATCCCGGCAGGCGGATGGCCGAGGCAGATCAGCGCGCCCAAGGGGTCTTTGATCGCCGCCAGAGTTCCGTAGGGCGTCTCTTCGATGGGCATCAGCAGCGTCGCCCCGAGTCCCTCGGCCTGCTTCACCGTGGCGGCCACGTCGTCGACGGTGATGTACACCTGCCAGAACGACGGCACATCGGGGGGAAAGAGCTTGGCGGCGTCCATGATTCCCGAATAGGCGCTCTCCCCGGCGAAAACCTGACCGTAGCGGTCCGGCCCGACGGCGTCCGGGTCACCGCCGGTGCCGATCTCCTCGATCCGCGCCCCGAGCGCCTGGCGGTAGAACGCCAGTGACGCGTCGTAGTCCTTGCTTTGACATTCGAACCAGTACGGCGTCCCGTGCTCACCCCACTCGGTGAACCCGGGATGCGTCCCGGGCTGCCAGAACCCGATCACCGCACCGGCGGGGTCGGTCACCACCATCATCGAACCCAGATCTCCGACCGCCATCGGTGGCACCATCACCGTCGCGCCCGCGGCCTCAGCCGCCGCGACGGTGGCGCTGCCGTCCGCGGTGTGCAGGTACACCGACCAAATGTTCGCCGGGCCCTCGCCCATCGGCGGGATCAGCCCAGCCACCCGCTTACCGTTACGGGTGAAGTTCTGATAACCGCCGAATTCCGGGTGCGCCGGTCCCTCGAGCTCCCAGCCGAAGATCTCCCGATAGAACTCCGCGGCTCGCGCGGGATCACTGCTCATCAGGTCGAACCAGATGGGCGCCCCGACCGGGGCGGCGTACTCACTCACGATGGATCCTTTCGGCTGATGTCGTCGGTCTTCAGTACTGACACCCAGCGGGGCGGAAACTCATCGCGGGCGCGTCACCTCCGGCAACGCCAGAGTCGCCACCTCGGCGATGAGCTGGCGCAGCGGCTCGGCCTGCGCATCGTCGGATCGGGTACGGGTCATGATCGCCAGCAGAACGCGTTCGCCGTTGGGCCCGAATGCGATCCCGACGTCATTGGTGCTGGCGTAGTCACCGGATCCGGTCTTGTCGGCGGTCGTCCAGCCAGCCGGCAGCCCACCGCGCATACTCGAGGTGGTGTTGGCGCGCATCCAGTCCTCGAGTTGAGTGCGGTGCGACCCGTCGAGGACGTCGCCGGTCAGCACCCGCGCGAATCCGCTGCCGAGCGCCCGCGGCGTGCTGGTGTCGCGCGGATCGCCGGGAACAGCCGAATTCAGCTCGGTCTCCCAGCGGTCCAGCCGGCTGCGATCATCCCCGATCGAGCGGGCGAACGCGGTGATCGCCGGCGGGCCGCCGATGATACGCAGCAACATGTTCGCCGCGGTGTTGTCGCTGACTTGCAGCGCCGCCGCGCACAGATCCGAAATAGCCATGGGTTGACCGGCATTGGGCTCGGTGCGCGGGGAATTGGGCTTGAGCTCCGCGGGGTCGACCACCACCGTGTCCGTCAGCCGCAGCTCCCCCGCCTGCGCCTTCTGTAGCACCCGAGTCGAGAGGTAAACCTTGAACGTCGAGCACATCGCGAACGGGTCGCCGTCGCGGTTCGCGAGTTCCACCGTGGAGTCCAGATTCTTGGCATAGAGGCCGACGAATGCGTTGTGCCGCTTCTCCAGAGCGGCGATGCGCTGTTCGACGGGCGGCAACGGCTCGGCCGGGTCGCTGAGTGTCGGACGGGTCGGTGAGGGTTTGACGCCGCACGCCGCGAGAACGGTCAGCGCGCCGCCAGTGACCAGAAGGCGGCGGCGGGACAGGCTCATCGGGTGCCCTCCGCCAATGCCGCCACGATGTCGGCTGCGCTACCCCCGCTGATCTCCCGCCACGCGGTGCCCGCCCACAGATTGGTGCCATGCGGATCGCCCGCGGCGACGGCGGCGCGGCGCAGCGGACCCGTCATCTGATTGACATCCGGATAGCCCAACGGTGCCACATCGTCATAGCGGGCGGTGAAGTCATTCGCCAGGCCGCGCGCATACCGGCCCGAAAAAGCCCGTGTCACCACGGTTTCGGTGAACGTCCCGTCGGTCAGCGCCGCGCGGTGGGCGGCGTTGGTGCCGGCCTCCTCGGCCAGCAAGAACGCCGTGCCCGCCTGCGCCGCGACTGCTCCGCCGTGCAGCACCCGTCGGACATCCGCCGCGCTGCACAGACCGCCCGCCGCGATCACCGGCAGGTCGTAAGCTGCGACGATCGCGGACAGCAGTGAATCCAGCGGGTCATCGCCCGGCCGGACGACGGGATCGAACGTCCCCCGATGCCCGCCGGCTTCCGGGCCCTGCACCACCAGAGCGTCGGCGCCCGCAGCGACCGCCGCACCCGCCTCGTCCGGGCTGGTGACCGTCACCGCGACCAGCACGCCCCGATCACGCAGACGGGCAATGATTTCCGGTGTCGGGCAACCGAAGGTGAACGAGGCCACCTCGGGTGCGGTATCGGCGACCACGTCGAGCTTGGCCTGCCACGCGTCGTCGTCGGGATGGGGCCGCGCGATCTCAGCACCGTAGTGATCGGCAAGCGGGGCAAGCAGGTCGCGGTAGCGCTCCAGCTCATCGGCGTTCGCCGCAGACGGCTGCGGCACAAAGAGATTCACCCCGATCGGGGCCGACGTCAACGCCCGGGCACCGGCGATCACCTCGGCGAACTTGTCCGCTGTCAGATAGCCGGCCGCCACGAAACCCAGGCCACCTGCGTCGGACACCGCGGCCGCCAGGGCGGGCGTGCTCGGACCGCCTGCCATTGGTGCACCGAGAATCGGTATCGCCAAATCCTGCAGGCAGAAGGGCACGGCTAGCTCCTGATCGTCCGAAGTGGCTGCGGCAGAGATCGTTTGGACTTGTGTGGCCCCAGTACGGCCGCGCCGAAAGGCTTGGTGAGCACCTGGCGGGCAACCGCGTTGACCTGATCCAGGGTCACTTCGTCGATGCGCTCCAGAGTGCTCGTGACGCTGCGGTACTCACCGTAGTTCAGCTCGCTGCGACCGAGACGGTGCATCCGCGATGCCGAGTCCTCCAGGCCGAGCACCAGGCCGCCGCGGATCGAGCCCTTGGCGATGCGGCACTCGCTCTCGGTGATGCCGTCACGCGCGACGCCCTCGAGGACTTCGGTGGTCAACCGCACCACCTCGTCGAAGCGCTCGGGAAGGCACGCCGCATACACCGACAATGCCCCCGCATCCGAGAAGCTGTCAACCGAGGAGTACACCGAGTACGCCAGCCCGCGGTTTTCCCGAATCTGTTGGAAGAGCCGCGAACTCAATCCACCGCCAAGGGCGGTGTTGAGCACCGACAGCGCCCAGCGCTGCGGCCAGTGCCGTCCCGGTACCCGAACACCCAGCGACAGATGGGTCTGCTCGGCGTCCCGACTGATCAGCTCCAGCCGGGGTGCGCCGGTGGCCCGGCCGGTGCCCTTGCGCGGAGCCCGCGGGGTGCGGCCTTTGACCAGATGCGCGCCGAAGTGCTTGCGCACCAACCGGACTACCTCGTCATGATCGATGTTGCCTGCAACCGCCACGACCATTCGCTCCGGGGTGTAGCGGCGCACATGGAATGAATGCAGCTGCGATCGGGTCATCCCCGACACCGAATCGACACTGCCGATCACCGGACGCCCGACGGGATGGTCCCCGAACATCGCCGAGAGGAACACATCGCCCAGGGCGTCTTCGGGATCGTCGTCGCGCATCGCGATCTCTTCCAGCACGACGTCACGTTCCAGTTCGACGTCGTGGGGTGCGCACACACCGTTGAGCACCACGTCGGCGACCAGATCGACCGCCAACTCCAGATCGTCGTCCAGAACGTGGGCGTAGTAGCAGGTGTGTTCCTTGGCGGTGAATGCGTTGAGCTCACCGCCGACGGCGTCGACGGACTGCGCGATCTCGACGGCAGTGCGACTCGGCGTCGCCTTGAACAGCAGATGCTCCAGGAAATGCGCGGCGCCGGCCACGGTCGGGCCTTCGTCGCGGGAACCGACGTTCACCCAGACACCGACCGAAGCGGACCGCACTGACGGCACGTACTCGGTGACGACCCGCAGGCCGCCGGGAAGTACGGTGCGCCGCACCGCAACCGGCGCCTCGCTAGAGAGGCGCCGGCCGCGGCGAAGTGCGGGGCCGCTAGCTGCTGGCGGTCGCGGCATCGGCATCAACTGGTGCCGGTGCAGCATCCTCAGGAGCGTCTGCTCCGTCTTCGGACACCAGGATCAGCGAGATCTTGCCGCGGTTGTCGATGTCGGCGATCTCCACGCGGAGCTTGTCACCGAGCTTGACGACATCCTCGACCTTGGCGATCCGCTTGCCCCTGCCCAGCTTCGAGATGTGCACCAGGCCATCGCGACCGGGAAGCAGCGACACGAATGCACCGAAGTCGGTGGTTTTCACCACGGTTCCGAGGAACCGCTCGCCGACCTTGGGCAGCTGCGGGTTGGCGATCGCGTTGATCATGTCGATCGCCGCCTGCGCCGACGGACCGTCGGTGGCGCCGACGAACACGGTGCCGTCGTCCTCGATGGAGATCGACGCACCGGTCTGCTCGGTGATCGAGTTGATCATCTTGCCCTTGGGTCCGATGACCTCGCCGATCTTGTCCACCGGCACCTTGATGGCGGTGACGCGAGGCGCGTACGGGCTCATCTCGTCGGGCTCGTCGATGGCCTCGGCCATCACCTCGAGGATCGTCAGGCGAGCGTCCTTGGCCTGAGCGAGAGCACCGGCCAGCACCTGCGAGGGGATGCCATCCAGCTTGGTGTCCAGCTGCAGAGCGGTGACGAACTCCTTGGTGCCTGCGCACTTGAAGTCCATGTCGCCGAAGGCATCCTCGGCACCGAGGATGTCGGTCAGCGTGACGAAGCGGCGTTCGCCATCGACGTCGTCGGACACCAGGCCCATGGCGATACCGGCAACCGGGGCCTTCAGCGGCACGCCGGCGTTCAGCAGCGACAGCGTCGAGGCGCACACCGAGCCCATCGACGTGGAACCGTTGGAGCCCAACGCTTCCGACACCTGGCGAATCGCGTACGGGAACTCTTCGACACTCGGCAGCACCGGCATCAGCGCGCGCTCGGCGAGCGCGCCGTGGCCGATTTCCCGACGCTTCGGGGAGCCGACGCGGCCGGTCTCACCGGTCGAGTACGGCGGGAAGTTGTAGTGGTGCATATAGCGCTTGGAGGTTTCCGGCCCGAGCGAGTCGATCTGCTGAGCCATCTTGACCATGTCGAGAGTGGTGACACCCATGATCTGGGTCTCGCCGCGCTCGAACAGCGCGCTGCCGTGCGCCCGAGGGATGATCGCAACCTCGGCGGACAGAGCGCGGATGTCGGTGACACCACGGCCGTCGATGCGGAAGTGGTCGGTCAGGATGCGCTGGCGCACAAGCTTTTTGGTCAGCGATCGGTAGGCCGCGCCGATTTCCTTCTCGCGCCCGGCGAAGGTCTCGCCGAGCTCTCCGAGGACCTCGTTCTTGATCTCGTCGGTGCGCTCGTCGCGCTCCTGCTTGCCGGCGATGGTGAGCGCCTCCGCCAAGGGGCCACCGGCCACGTGCGAGACGGCCGCGTACACGTCGTCCTGGTAGTCCGGGAACAGCGGGTAATCGGCGACCGGCTTGGCAGCCTTGTCGGCCAGTGCCTGCTGCGCATCGCACAACGCGGCGATGAACGGCTTGGCGGCTTCGAGGCCCTCGGCCACCACAGCCTCGGTCGGTGCGCCCGCACCACCGGCGATGAGATCGATGACATTGTCGGTGGCCTCGGCCTCGACCATCATGATCGCGACGTCATCGCCCGCCTTGCGGCCCGCGACGACCATGTCGAACACCGCTCCCTCGAGCTGCTCGACGGTCGGGAACGCCACCCACTGGCCATTGATGAGGGCGACACGCACGCCGCCGACCGGACCGGAGAACGGCAGACCGGAAATCTGGGTGGACGCCGACGCTGCGTTGATCGCCAGCACGTCGTACAGATCCTTGGGATCGAGGCTCAGGATCGTGACCACGACCTGGATCTCGTTGCGCAGACCCGAGACGAACGTCGGGCGCAGCGGGCGGTCGATGAGCCGACAGGTCAGGATCGCGTCGGTGGACGGACGGCCTTCGCGGCGGAAGAACGAGCCGGGAATGCGCCCGGCGGCGTACATCCGCTCCTCGACGTCGATCGTCAGCGGGAAGAAGTCGAAATGATCTTTGGGGGTCTTGCTGGCGGTGGTCGCGCTCAGCAGCATGGTCTCGTCGTCGAGGTAGGCGACGACGGATCCTGCGGCCTGCTGCGCCAGCCGGCCGGTCTCGAAACGTACGGTGCGGGTGCCGAAGCTCCCGTTGTCGATGACGGCGGTCGCTTCGAATACGCCTTCGTCGATTTCAGCTACAGACATGGATGCCCGTTCAGCCTTTCTGAATTCACTGTTCAGCTGTTTCGCGTCACCACAGGTGCATCCAGTCGGCTACGGCCGTCGATCGAAGCGGCCGGGCGCTCCCCAAATCATTGGGGCCCGGCAGCCACTACCGAAGACCGCCCGATCAGGGAAGCTTCGCTGTGACACGCAGGAACGGGACACGCGGGTATGCATGCACCGCACCCGTTGTTCGAGCCGGAATCCGGCTCGCAACGCCCCTATGTTACACGGCGGGTCGTGCGCCTCAGCGGCGCAGACCGAGCCGCTCGATCAGTGAGCGGTAGCGCGCGACGTCCAGGTCGGCGACGTACTTGAGCAGCCGGCGACGGCGGCCGACCAGCAAGAGCAGACCGCGCCGCGAGTGGTGGTCATGCTTGTGCTGCTTGAGGTGCTCGGTGAGATCGGAAATACGCTTGGTCAGCAGCGCCACCTGGGCTTCCGGCGAACCGGTGTCGGTCTCATGCAGACCGTACTGGCCCAGGATTTCCTTCTTCTGCTCGGCGGTAAGCGCCACGAAAACATCTCCATCAATCGGTGCCGCGAGGGGAATCTAATGCCGTGGGCCGCCGCGGACTGCAGCGCACGCTGATCGCCGACTCTAGCAGCGCCCACGTCGCGAACCGAAATCACAGCGGGCCGACCCCTTGACAACATACAACCAAATGGTTGTATGTTGCAGTGGTGACCGTAGCTGCCGAGGATCGTGCGGACGCCCTGTTCCACGCTCTCGCCGACCGAACCCGCCGCGACATCATGCGCCGGGCACTGGCCGGTGAGCATTCGGTGTCCGCGCTCGCGTTGAAGTACGACATGAGCTTCGCCGCGGTGCAAAAACACGTCGCCGTCCTGGAGAAGGCCGGCCTGCTCACCAAGCGGCGCCACGGCCGCGAGCAGTTGGCCAGCGGTGATGTGACCGCCGTGCGGTCGGTGGCGGCGATGCTCACCGAACTGGAGGAGGTCTGGCGCGGTCGCATCGGCCGCATCGACGACCTCATCGCATCCGAGAACAAGGAGGACTAGCTGATGCCTGTCACCGACGTGAAGCACGATCTGGAGAACCTGACGCTGACCATCACCGCTGAGTTCGCGGCACCGGTGCAGCGGGTCTGGCAGATCTACGCCGACCCGCGTCAGCTGGAGAAGGTGTGGGGACCGCCCTCCCATCCGGCGACGTTCGTCGACCACAGCCTCACCCCAGGCAGCCGGGTCACCTATTTCATGACCGGGCCGGACGGCGAGAAACACGCCGGGTACTGGGACATCACCAGCGTCGACGAGCCGACGAGCTTCGCGTTCCGGGACGGGTTCGCCGACGCCGATCTGAAGCCGAACCCCGACATGCCGGTCTCGGAGAACACCTATACCTTCACCGAACACAACGGCGGCACGCGCGCGGTGTATGTCAGCACGTTCGCCTCCGCGGAAGGCCTGCAGCAGGTGCTCGACATGGGCGTGGTCGAAGGCGCCACGTCGGCGATCAACCAGATCGACGAGCTGCTGGCGGTCTGACGGCGGTCAGTCCTGCGCGGAGAGAATCGCGCGAGCTTTCTCGGTGTCCTTGCCCATCGCCTTGATCAGGTCGTCCACCGAATCGAACTTGAGCTGGCCACGCAGCCGCGCGACGAAATCGACCGCGACATGCTGACCGTAGAGGTCGGCGGCCGTGTCCAGGACGAACGCCTCCACGGTGCGGGTGCGTCCGGAGAACGTCGGGTTGGTGCCCACCGAGACCGCGGCCTGATACCGCTCCCCCGGAATCACCGAACCGGTCACCGGGCCGTGGCCCAGCACCGTGAACCACGCCGCGTACACCCCGTCGGCCGGAATCGCGGAGTACATCGGCGGTGCGACGTTGGCGGTCGGGAAGCCCAGCACCCGGCCCCGGCCGTCGCCGCGCACCACCACACCTTCGACACGATGCGGGCGGCCCAGCGCCTCGGCGGCCGTCACCACGTCACCGGCGTCGACGCAGGACCGGATGTACGTCGAGGAGAACGTGACGGTTTCGCTCTGGTGGTGTTCGGCGACCAGCGACAGGCTCTCGACGGCGAAGCCGAAGCGTTCACCGGCCTTGCGCAGGGTGCCGACGTTGCCGGCCGCCTTCTTGCCGAAGGTGAAGTTCTCGCCGACGATCACCTCGACCACATGCAGCCGCTCCACCAGCAGTTCATGGATGTAGCGCTCCGGGGTGAGCTTCATGAAATCCGTGGTGAACGGCACCACCAGGAAGACGTCGATACCCAATTCCTCGGCCAGTTCGGCGCGCCGGGTCAACGTGGTCAGCTGTGCCGGATGGCTTCCCGGAAAGACCACTTCCATCGGGTGTGGGTCGAAGGTCATCAGCACCGTCGGGACCCCGCGGGACCGGCCGGCCTTGACCGCACGCCCGATCAGCTCCGCGTGCCCGCGGTGTACACCGTCGAAGACGCCGATGGTCACCACGCATCGGCCCCAGTCCGAGGGGATCTCGTCCTGTCCGCGCCACCGTTCCACGACGGCAAGCCTACGGCGCGCCGAGCCGCCCGGACACGCCAGATCCCCAGATCAGGTGATGATTGCCTAAACTTTTGGATGTGAGTCCTGACGACAACCCCAACCCCGGGGTACACGACCTGACGACGGTCGCCCAGGACTACCTCAAGACGATCTGGTCGGCGCAGGAATGGTCGCTCGACAAGGTCAGCACCAAGCTGCTTGCTGAACGCATCGGGGTCTCTGCCAGCACCGCGTCGGAATCGATCCGCCGGCTCGCCGACCAGGGGCTGGTGGACCACGAGAAGTACGGCGCGGTCACGCTGACCGAACGCGGACGGCTCGCGGCGCTGGCGGTGGTGCGGCGGCACCGGCTGTTGGAGACGTTCCTGATGCGCGAGCTCGGCTACAGCTGGGACGAGGTGCACGACGAGGCGGAGATTCTCGAGCACGCGATCAGCGACATGATGCTCGACCGGATCGACGCCAAGCTCGGTCACCCGACCCGCGACCCGCACGGCGACCCCATCCCGACCGCCGACGGCTGGGTCCCCACTCCGCCGGCGCGACAGCTGTCGGCATGCGTCGACGGCGAACTCGGCACGGTGGCACGGATTTCCGACGCAGACCCGGAGATGCTGCGCTACTTCGACACCGTCGGCATCAGTCTGGACTCGCGGCTTAAGGTGCTCGCCCGGCGCGATTTCGCCGGCATGATCTCGGTGTCGGTGGAATCAGCCGATGGTGCAGCGAACACTGTCGAGCTGGGCAGCCCTGCGGCCCAGGCGATTTGGGTCGTCGGCTAGGACCCCAGCCGGCTAGAGCGTGGCAGGCCGGATCACCACGACTGATCGGGTGCGACCGCCCTTGTCCTCCAGCAGCGCGATCACCCGGCCCTCGGGATCAGTTGCGGCATGGACCCCGTCGATTCCCGCCGCGGCCAACGGTCGGCCATGGCTGGCGTCGTCGGCTTCGGCAGCGGTGACGTCGCGGCGCGGGAACGCCAAGAGGCAGGCGTCGTCGAGGGAGTAGCTCAGCTGCGGATGTTCGGCGAGTTCGTCCAACGTCCTGGCGTGATCGAGCCCGTAGCCGCCAACGCGGGTGCGGCGCAAGGCTGTCAGATGTCCCCCGACACCGAGCGCATCACCCAGGTCGCGGGCCAGTGCCCGGATGTAGGTACCCGACGAGCAGTCCACCTCGACGTCGAGGTCGACGAACGGCCCGTCCCGCCGCACCTCACACACGTCGAACCGGTCGATTCGCACCGCGCGCTCGGCGAGCTCCACCTGCTGGCCTTCGCGCACCAGCTGATAGGCGCGCTTGCCGCCGATCTTGACCGCACTGACCGCAGACGGCCGCTGCGAGATCTCGCCGCGCAGCTCCGCGATGCCGGCGTGGATCTGGTCGTCGGTGACATCGGCCGCGGAAACGTCCTGCAGCACTTCACCTTCGGCGTCTTCGGTGGTGGTCGACCGGCCCAGCCGGACCGTCGCGGTGTAAGACTTCGACGTGGCGGTCACCAGTCCCAGGATCTTGGTGGCGCGTTCGATCCCGATGACCAGCACGCCGGTGGCCATCGGGTCAAGGGTGCCGGCGTGGCCGACCTTGCGGGTTCCGAAGATCCGCCGGCACCGGCCTACGACATCGTGGCTGGTCATACCGCCGGCCTTGTCGACGACGACGATGCCGGGCTCCGGTCCGCTGGAGGTCACAACACGATCGCCGTCAGTACCAGGCCACCGCCCACCGACCACCGGCCGGCCAGTTCGTTCAGCGGCGGGCCGGAGCGCGCGGCCGGGTCGATCAGTATTCGGGACACGAACGTGCCGGTGACGCCGGAAGGATCGACACCGAACGTGATGTGGGCATCCTCGAATCCGAGCCAGCGCTCGGTCAGCGGGAACCACACCTTGTAGGTTGCTTCTTTGGCGCAGAACAAGATTCGATCCCAGTACAGTCCGCCCGGCAGGGCACCCATCTCATGCCGCTCGGCGGGCAGGCTTACCGCGTTGAGCACCCCGTCCGGCAGCACGCCGTGCGGTTCGGCGTCGATGCCGACCGAGCGGACCGCCGTCGTGCGCCCGACAACCGCGCCGCGATAGCCCTGGGTGTGAGTCAGGCTGCCCACCACGCCATCCGGCCAGCAGGGCTCACCCTTGTCCCCTTTGAGGATCGGCGCGGGCGGGATACCGAGCTGCCCCAACGCGACCCGCGCGCAATGGCGGACGGTGATGAATTCGTTGCGCCGCTTGGCCACCGACTTCGCGATCAGCGGCTCTTCCTCGGGCAGCGGAGCCAAATCCGGCGGATCGTCGTAGGTCTCGGCGAACACCAGACCGTCGCGGTCGGGCAACACCGCCCGCATCAGCTCGCTCATTCGCGCCGACTGCGCAGACGCTCACGCAGCTTCGTCGACTGCTCTTTCATCTCCTCGGTGATGACGAAGTGGCCGCCGAAATCGTTGAGGTAGCCCGGCGCGTATTGCGGGTCGGGCAGGATCTGGCGCAACCAGCGATAAGGCTTGCGGCGCCGCCACTCTCGGGGATAGCCGACGGACACCTCCTCGAAGCGCACATCGTCGTACCAGGTGGTCCGCGGGATGTGCAGGTGACCGTAGACCGAGCAGACCGCGTTGTAGCGGGTGTGCCAGTCGGCGGTCTCGGTCGTCCCGCACCACAGCGAGAACTCCGGGAAGAACAGAACGTCGCAGGGCTCACGGCGTAACGGGAAGTGGTTCACCAATACCGTGGGCGTCATCCAGTCGAGTTCGTCGAGCCGAGCCTTGGTGTGGCGCAGTCGATCCCGGCACCACGCGTCGCGGGTGGCGTAGGGCTCACTGGACAGCAGGAATTCGTCGGTAGCCACCACATTGCGTTCCCGGGCGATCGCCAGGCCCTCGGCCTTGGTCGTCGCGCCCGGGGGCAGGAATGTGTAGTCGTAGAGCAGGAACATCGGCACGATCGTCGCCGGGCCGCCCTGCTCGGTCCACACCGGGAACGGGTGTTCCGGGGTGATGATGCCCATCTCGTCGCACATGTTGACCAGATAGTCGTAGCGGGCCCGGCCGAACACCTGGACCGGGTCCTTGCCGGTGGTCCACAGTTCGTGGTTGCCCGGCACCCAGATCACCTTGGCGAACCGCCGGCGCAGCAGATCCAGCGACCAACGGATGTCGTCGGTGCGCTCGGCGACGTCGCCGGCGACGATCAGCCAGTCGTCCGGGGTCGAGGGATATAGCGATTCGGTGACCGGCTTGTTGCCGGTGTGACCCGTATGCAGGTCACTGATCGCCCAAAGTGTGGGTGCCACAACATGCCAGCCTACTTGCGCACGCCACCCCGCCCGGTTCTGGGTGATGAAGCGCACCGGCCGGAACAACCCTGCTACGCGGTGCATAGTCTGGGAGCCGTGCGCAGCAGTCGGCTTCGAAAGATCGTCGACCGATCCCTGTCCCGAGCCCTGCACATAACGCCGCCGACCACGGACTATGCCGTGCGTCGCGGCGTCGACGTGCCGATGCGCGACGGTGTGATCCTGCGGGCCACTCACTACGCGCCTGCCGACGCACCGCTGGGCACCATCCTGGTCCGCTGCCCGTACGGTCGGGCCTTCCCGTTCTCCCTGGTCTACGCGCAGCTCTACGCCGCCCGCGGCTACCACGTCCTGCTGCAGAGTGTGCGGGGCACATTCGGCTCCGGCGGCGACTTCGTGCCGATGGTCCACGAAGCCGACGACGCCGCCGACACCGTCGCCTGGCTACGCCACCAGCCGTGGTTCACCGGTACTTTCGCCACCATCGGGCTGTCCTACCTGGGCTTCACCCAGTGGGCGCTGCTGTCCGACCCGCCGCCGGAACTGGTTGCCGCGGTGATCACCGTCGGCCCGCACGATTTCCACGCCTCGTCGTGGGGCACCGGCTCGTTCTCGCTGAACGACTTCTTGGGCTGGTCGGACATGGTCGGTCACCAGGAGCAGACCAACCTGCGCCGCCTGGCCTTCCAGACCCGTGCGGCCCGCAGGCTCGAACACGCCACCCTGGGGCTGCCGCTGGGGGCAGCCGGCCGGGATCTGCTGGGCGCCGCGTCACCGTGGTACGAGTCGTGGATCGACCACCCCGAGGCCGACGACCCGTTCTGGGACGCCATGCGGATGACCGCTGCGCTCGACCGCTGTGAGGTGCCGGTGCTCCTGCTCGGCGGCTGGCAGGACCTGTTCCTGGAGCAGACGCTCGCGCAGTATCGCCACCTGCGCGGCCGTGGGGTCGACGTCGCGATGACGGTCGGGCCGTGGACCCACACCGACATGATCATGAAGGCGGGCGGCACCGCCGCCGCCGAGACGCTGGGCTGGCTCGGCACACATCTGGCCGGCGCGCCCACCACCGGCCGGCCCAGCCCGGTGCGGGTACACGTCGCCCATCACGGCTGGCTCGACCTGCCGGACTGGCCACCGCCCACCAGTACCGGTGTCATGTACCTGCAGCCGGGTGGGCGGCTCGCCGCCAGCGCGCCACCTGCCGACGCCGCGCCCTCGACGTTCCGCTACGACCCCGCCGACCCGACCCCGACGGTCGGTGGCCGGCTGCTGTCTCAGCTGAGCGGCTACCGCAACGACGCGCGGCTCGCCGAGCGGGCCGACGTACTGAGCTTCACCAGCGGCCCGCTGGACGCCGACCTCTATGTGCTCGGCGAGCCGGTGATCGAACTGGCCCACCACGCCGACATCGCCCACGCCGACGTGTTCGTGCGGGTCAGCGAGGTCGACAGCCGCGGCCGCTCCCGAAACGTCAGCGACGGCTACCGCCGGCTCGATGCCACGGCACCGGGGCCGCTTCGCATCGAACTCGACGCCGTCGCGCATCGCTTCCCCGCCGGAACCCGGATCCGGGTGCTCGTCGCGGGCGGTTCGCACCCGCGCTACGCGCGCAATCTCGGGACCGGCGAACCGGCGCTCACCGGCGCGCGGATGGTCCCCTCGCTGCACACCGTGCACCACGGGGCGGGTGGGGTCTCCAGGTTGCTGCTGCCCGCCTCGGCGGACCTGCCGTCAGGCGACGGCCGCGCGAACCCGGGTGGCGATACCGGCCAGGGCCGAGGCGTCGTGCACCGGGGCGCCGACGGCGGCGGTCGCGGGTAGCTGCACCCAGCTGGTGCAGCCCCGGTAGTGCGGTTCCCGCACCAACCGGACCGGCTCGGCCAGTGGAAAGGCCTGCACCACCAGCACGGTCAACTGGTGACGGGGTCGGAAGTCCAGCCGGTCGGCCTGCACCGACTCGGCGGTCCAGATGTGCAGGTCCTCGATGTCGGCAAGTCCCCGCGGATCGGAAACCACCACGGCAGCAACCACTTTGGCGCCAGCCCTGATGACGACATGGTCAGTCGTGCTGTCCGGCTGCGCGGCGGCGAGCAGGTCCCGATGTTCCGGGCGCAACCGCTCGGCATGACTGTGCGCGACGGTGGGGAACAACAAGAATTCGTCTGCCGCCACGGCGAACCGCTTCTCGTGGATACCGCCCTTGCGCAGCAGCACGGTCTGCCGACCATCCAGCAGCGCGTGCACCGCCGCGCTCCACTCCTTGAGCGCACTGGTCATGTCGCCAGCCGCGCCCGCACTTCCGGGCGCCGCAGCGGCGGAATGGTTTTCGGCGGCTGACGCCGGGCGGGCAACTCCTCCAGCAACCGGGCGGTGGTGGCGGCGACCTCGGCGACCGCGATCTCGAACGCCTCGGCGACAGCATCGGAGGGCCGGGTGATGCCACTGACCTTGCGGACATACTGACGGGCCGCCGCGGTGATCTCTTCGTCGGTGGCCGCAGGCTCCAGGCCACGCAACTCGGTGATGTTTCGGCACATGCCCCCAGCATGCCCGCCTTCACCCCGGAGTTCACGGCCGAAGTGCTGATCGGATTGATATCCGGTACCCATCTGGCTCACACGTTCGGGACCTAGCCTGGCCGCCTGGCCGTCGAATTCGTGTGATGAGAAGGGTGCACCATGACCGCGGGAGTGGCGTCACCTCGACCTCGAGTGATCAAACGCGCAGTCGGCCGGCCACGCGGGTCGAACACCGATGCGCGACGCGAGATGATCATCACCGCGGCGATCCGCGTCTTCGCCTATCGCGGGTACGACGCCGCCACCGTGCAAGAGGTCGCCGATCTCGTCGGCATCACCCGCCCGGCGATCCACCACCACTTCCCGGGCAAGGCACCGCTGTACCGCGCGGCACTCGAGCGGGCGTACGACATTGCGATGACCCCGGCCGGAATCGGATCGGAACGCTTCACCGGCCCCGAACACGGCGGATTGCGCATGGCCTGCGCACTGTTGGGCACGTCGCTGGCACACTCGCACCGGATAGCCGACGTCGCACCCCGAATCGCCGGCGTCTCGGCCGACCTGCGCCGAATGTGTATCCAGGCCGTAGGCCCGCGCGATGATGCGGATCAGGTGGAGGCCCTGGTCGCCACGATCGTCGGCCGATGGGTTCTGACCGCCTACGAGCTCACGTGGATCGATCTGCAGATGGACCTAGACATGCTGTGAGCAAACTCCCGGCCACTGATTCGGCACGGCTGCGGCCCAAGGATGCTGCGCGGGAGTAGATTTGCGCGTGGTCTGCGCTGAGCGCGTCGCGCACGCCGCAGTACGTGCGACGAAGGGTTGGAGGTCCGTTGCGAATGCGACGATGGGGCCGAACCCTTTCGGCAGTCGCCCTGCTCGCCGGTGCCGCTGCCGTTCCGTCGTGCGGTGGCCCCGGCAGCCTCACCGAGATCGCCAACAACCTCCAGTCCGCCCTGATGTCAATGCCGGGAGTGACCGACGCGTGGGTGTATCACGACCAGAGCTACGCCGAAGGCATCGTCTTCACCGTCGCGGTCGACGTCCCTGACGCGACACGACCGCAGCTCGTCGCCGTGGCGAACCGCATCGCCGAGACCCGGATCAGCCTCGTCTCGAACTACATCGAAGACGTCGAGTTCTGGGTGACCCCGGACAAACCCGTGACGGTCCGCCGACAGTCGCATGTCGATCCCGCGCAGATCGCCGACGACGCAGAACG
Source organism: Mycobacterium sp. SA01 (assembly GCF_041287105.1). Classification (NCBI taxonomy): domain Bacteria; kingdom Bacillati; phylum Actinomycetota; class Actinomycetes; order Mycobacteriales; family Mycobacteriaceae; genus Mycobacterium; species Mycobacterium sp. SA01. The sequence continues at coordinate 335,489 of NZ_JBGGNO010000018.1, forward strand.
ACTCAGGGTGATCGCCGCGCACACCGACGGCCGCATCGACTGGTTCCGGGACGACGACGATGCCAACCACCCGGATGTCAACCACCTGGCGATCACCGACAGCCACACCCCGGGATCCGACATCCTCGACACCGTGCGCCGAACCGCGGGCGACACCGGCCTGACATTGACGGTGTCGCCGGCGTCGCCGTCGCCGCGCACACCGCGGATGCGGGCGTCGTTCCCGCTGAGCGCCGAGGACCAAAACTCGGTCGAGCAGTTCCTCGACACCGTCCCGGTCGACGTCTTCGGGGTGCGCATCGACGGCGGCGGCGTCCGAGTGCTGCAGGCCATGGTGCCCGCCGACCCGGCCGTCGCCGAGCAGGAACTGTCCACCGTCATCCAGCAGAGCAGGGCTGCCGCGGCGGGCCCGATGCGGTTGGCGTGGTACGTCCCCAGTGCACTCGGCGGCGTGCCGATGTTCGGCGGTGTCGTCGACGTCCACGAGTGTTCGGTCGCGGCCGCGGCGATCCATCAGACGTCCCTGCGCTCGGAACAGGACAGTCACTCGCTGCAGGACCGCCTGCAGTCCATGATCGACACCTGCGCGGCGCCGGAGCAGATCAGCACCGACGTGGCCGAACCACCCATCCAGACAACCGTTTCTCCCTCTCCCCCAACACTATCGGTTCAGCGTGAGGTGCCGGATCGGGTGCAGATCCCCGTCGCTGTCGCCGTCGCCGACCGGGTGGCACCCAGCGGCACCACAGCCGGCCGCTCCTCGCCCGCACCAGCCGTGCGCCCGCCGCTGCCTGCCCGGACCGGCTCGGTGGCGCCGCGCCCGGCGGCGGCCGTCAATCCAGGCGCCCCGCCGCCGGATACCGGCCCGGCGCGCACCGCGACAGCACCCCACCACTCGACCAGCCGGAGCGCACGCCCCGGCCGTTAGGGGTGCCGATACGGTGTCCGTATGACCGGCGACGACATCCTGCTCATTGACACCACCGACCGAGTCCGCACGGTGACGCTGAATCGGCCCAACTCGCGCAACGCGCTGTCGAGCGCACTGCGCAGCCGTTTCTTCAGCGCGCTGCGCGAGGCGGAGGCCGACGAGGGCGTCGACGTCATCATCGTCACCGGGGCCGACCCGGTGTTCTGCGCGGGGCTGGACCTCAAGGAGCTCGGGGACACCACCGAGCTGCCCGACATCTCCCCCAAGTGGCCGCCCATGACCAAACCCGTCATCGGGGCCATCAACGGCGCTGCCGTGACCGGCGGACTCGAACTCGCCCTGTACTGCGACATCCTGATCGCCTCCGAGAACGCCCGCTTCGCCGACACCCATGCCCGGGTCGGACTGCTGCCGACGTGGGGCCTCAGCGTGCGGCTGCCGCAGAAGGTTGGCGTCGGAATGGCCCGGCGGATGAGCCTCACCGGGGACTACCTGTCCGCCGGCGACGCGCTGCGGGCCGGGCTGGTGACCCAGGTCGTCGCCCACGACGAGCTTCTTCCCACCGCGCGGGCGGTGGCCGCCTCGATCGTCGGCAACAACCAGAAGGCCGTCCGCGCGCTGCTGACGTCGTATCACCGCATCGACGAGGACCAGACCGGCTCGGGACTGTGGATCGAAGCGATGTCGGCCAGGAAGTGGATGGCGGCGACGTCCGGTGACGACATCGCCGCCAGCCGCGCCTCGGTGATCGAACGTGGTCGCAGCCAGGTGAAATAGCTTCTGCTACACCGCTTTCGCGGCGGCGATGAGGCTCTGCCACTTGGCCAGCGTGCTGGCGTCCTTGGCAATGATGTTGCCGGCCTGGAGCTGACTCAGCGTCACACCGGCCAGCGTGTAGGTGTGATTGTTGCCGACCACGGAGATCACCACAGAGCCGGCCTTCTCGGTGACGTCGAACTCGCTTGGCTGCATCCAGACGAAGTCCAGGGTGTCCTTCGCCGGATTGAAGCTCAGCACCGGGTTGGTGCCCCAGCCCCACGTGATCGTCGTCGTCGTGCCGCCGTTCACCGGGGTTACGCCACCGGTGCCTCCGGTGCCTCCGGTGCCTCCGGTGTTGCTGTAGTCGACGACGTTGATGGTGCCGTAGTCGTTGAACACCTTGCTGAATGCGCCCTGCGGATCACTCAACCCGGAGGCGCCGGTGCTCGCCTGCCCGAGGGTTCCCGGGGTGTCGCGGAGCACCTGCCACATCGACAGCATGCCGATACCGTTGGCCCGGGCGAAGTCCTCCAGCGCCTGCGCGTCGGCCACGGTGAACACCTCGGTGAGGACGTCGTTGACGCCGAGCATCGGAGTCACACCGATCTGGCTGTAACCGAAGCTCTGCCCATACTTGCCGTACAGCGATTTCAGCTGCGTGTACGTCGACTGGGCTGATTCAATTGCGTACGCGCCCATGGTCTTTGCACCCGCACCGCTGGTCGGGGCGGCGGACTCGCCGTAATCCATCGCCATCACATTCACGCCGTCGAGTTTGACCCCGGCCTTGACTGCGGCGTCCACGACGTTGAGGCCGTCGGCGGTCAGCCCGGTCGGCAAGACCGGCAGCGTGTACCAGATGTGCAGCTCCGGCTTCTGCTTCTGCAGTAGCGCGAGGGCTTGGCTGTTCAGCGCCACCGACGCCGGGTCGGCGACGGCGCCACCCTCGATGTCGAAGTCGATGTGGGTGACGCCGTAGGTGTCGATCACCGCGGCATAGGCGTTGGCCAGCTCCTGGGCACTGCGACCCTTGGCCGCGTACGCCTGGGCGATGCTGGTGCCCGATGCGCCGCCGAACGAGATCATCACGTCGCCGCCGGCCGCCTTGAACGTGGCGATCGAGGTGTTGATGGCGACCGCCTGTTCGTTGGTCGAACTCGGTTCCAGCGCAGCCAATCCCGCCCAGGCGAGGTTGCCGTTCGGGTCGGCCTGCATGAAGCCGAGTGTGACCAGCGAGGTGCCGTAGGTCTTGGACAGCGCGAGCAGGTTCGGCACCGGGTAGGCACCCATGTCGATGTACGGCGCGAAGAAGCTCGTGCCCCACTGCGCGGTTCCGCCCGGTGTCGTGGCGGTGTCGTCGTTGGTGATCGTGCCGACCGCCGAGCCGTCGCCGATGGTGGCGCCGGAAGCATTCGACAGCGTGACCGTGAACGTCTCGGTCGGTTCGACCGTCGTATCGCCCAGCACGCCGACGTTGATCACCTGTGAGGTCACCCCGGGCGCGAATGTGACCGTGCCGGAGCCGGCCGTGTAGTCCTGGCCGGCGGTGGCCGTGCCGTTGGCCGTCGTGTAGTTCAGGGTGACCGTACTGGTCGACGCTGTGGACAGCGTCACCGTGAACCCCATCGAGGCGCTGCCGCTGTTGCCCTCGGTCGCGGTGGCGTCGGCGATCGAGATGCTCGGCAACACCGGTGCGGCGTCGTCAGTGGTGATGGTGCCCGTCGCGGTGGCTCTGCCGAGGGTGGCACCCGACGGGTTCGACAGCGTGACGGTGAACGTCTCGGTCGGTTCGACCGTCGTATCGCCCAGCACGGTGATGTCCACCGTCTGGGACACCTGGCCCGCGGCGAACGTCACGGTGCCGGAGCCGGCCGTGTAATCCTGGCCGGCCGTGGCCGAACCGTTGGACGTCGTGTAATTCACCGTCACCGGTTTGGTGCTGGCTTTGGACAGCGTGATCGTGAACGCGGCCTTCGTGGTGCCGCTGTTGCCCTCGGTCACCGTCGTGTCGGCGACCGAAACGCTGGGAAGCGCGGTCTGCGCGCCGCTGATCAGCGACTGCCATTTGGCCACGGTGCCCGCGTCCTTGGCGACGATGTTCGTCGTCGACAGCTGCCCCAGGCTGACGCCCTGCAGCGTGTAGGAGTGGTTGTTGTCGACGACCCCGATCACCACGGATCCGGACCTCTCGACGACGGTGAACTGGCCCGGTTGCATCCAGCCGAAATCGAGTTTGTCGGTGGCCGGGTTGAACGCCAGTACCGGATTCGAGCCCCACGCCCAGGTGACCGTGGTGGTCGTCCCGGCGGTGGCGGCAGACAGGCTGCGGGTTGCCGGGGCGGCCGTCCACGCCGTCACCTGGTTGACCACGGACTCGAGGTCGCGCCTGATCAGCGCAAGCGCACCGGTGAGTAATTGAATCGGGGCCGGCGGCAGGCCGGTGCCGGGCCTCAGACCGAACAGCGACAGGAATCCCGACACGATGTTCGGTGGGCGAATCACGGTGGCCGCGGCGCGCCGCGCCGGCGCAACGAGGGCCGCGGGCACCGGCGCGGACGACGACACGGAGGTGGCAGCCGGCAAATTCGGCTCGGTTGCAGACGACAGGGTGGCGGCAGTGGTCTGCGCGCCGGGATCCACCCGATCACCGGCCAGCGCTTTCACTGCGGGCGTGGCGTCTGCGGGAGTGGTCACCGACGCGTCCGACCGGACCGCAGTACTGGGCCGCGTTGCCGACGTCCGGCCGCTCGACTTCTTCTGCGGGCCGGCAGCGCCGCGGGCCTGCTGCGGCGCGCGCCGGGACGAGCCGACAGCGCGTGGCCCTGAACGGCCTGAACCAGCGGCATCCGACGAATCGGTGGACGTCGAGGATGTCGGGGAATGCCCAGTCGAGCCCGAGTCCGGGCCTTCAGCTACCGCGGCTCCGGGGTTGCTGGCAATTGCCACCCCCAGGCCCATGGCGAACGCTGCGGAACCGATGCGAAATCCAAAGTTGGCCGAACTCATGGAGCCCCCGTCATGAATCGATGTATCAGCAACGTCATTAATAACTCACCAGCGACGTGCGCGGAAGTAACTCAGCAAAAATCGATACATAGCCATACAACATATTTGACGGGCTATTCATTTACGCTTGGGGGCGTGAACGAGGCGCACGAGGTCTGCGGCGGTGACGAATGGCGTCAGATCATGCGCGAGCAGATCTTGCCGTGGGTCCTCGGTGATTGCGACCTTGGCGATGACGTCCTGGAAGTGGGGCCGGGCTTCGGCGCGGCCACCGACGTGCTGAGCCGGACTGTGCCGCAGGTGACGTGCGTCGAGATCGACGAACGGCTCGCGACGATCCTCACCGAGCGGTTCGCCGATGTGCCGTCAGTCCGGATCGTGCGCGGCGACGCGACCGCACTGGACTTCCCCGACGGACGGTTCTCGGGTGCGGCGTGTTTCACGATGCTGCACCACGTTCCGACCGCCGAGCTGCAGGATCGCCTGTTCGCCGAGGTGGCCCGGGTGCTGCGGCCGGGTGCCGCACTGGTGGCCAGCGACGGCATCGGCGACGACGACATGGCCGCCGCACACGTGGGCGACACCTACAATCCGATCGATCCGGCGGCCCTCGCGGACCGATTGACCGCGGCTGGATTCGAGCGGATCGATGTGCGCACCAACGACTTCGGCTGGGCGGCAATCGCCCGACGCTAGCTGGTGCCTGGCACCAGCCACCGCCCGGAGAAGGCGCGCCATCCGACGAAGACCAGTCGCAGCACCATAAACGTGCTCAGGCCAGACCAGATCCCGAGCAGGCCCCAACCGAACACCAGCGACAACCAGATCAGCGGCAGGAACCCGATCAGTGCGCTGGCCAATGTAGCGGTGCGCATGAAGGCCGCATCGCCGGCACCCAGCAGCACCCCGTCGAGTGCGAAAACGACTCCGGCGATGGGCAATTGGGCCACCATGAACCACCACGGCACCCCGATCTCCGCGAGCACGGACCGGTCGTCGGTGAACAGCGACGGCAGCACCGACGCGCCGGCGGCGAACACGAAAGCGAGCACCGCGGCGGCGATCGCGGAAAACACCGTCACCCGCCACGCGACCGACTTCGCGTGCTCCGTTCGACCTCCGCCAAGGGCGGCACCGACCAGCGACTGCGCGGCAATCGCGAGTGAATCCAACACCAGCGCAAGGAAGTTCCACAGCTGCAGCACGACCTGATGCGCGGCGACGGCCGCCGCACCGAACCGAGCGGCCACCGCGGCGGCCGAGACGAAACAGGCCTGGAAGGCCAGGGTCCGCAGCACCAGATCACGGCCCATCACCACCTGCGCACGCAGCACTGACGTGTCCAGGCGCAGCGGTACCTTCTCGGCCAGCAGCGCCCAGCAGAAGAGAATCGCGGCCAGCCACTGCCCCACCAGATTGGCGATTGCCGAACCGGCCAGTTCCAGCCGCGGCAAGCCAAGCCAGCCGTAGACGAGCAACGGGCACAGCACCGCCGAGACACCGAAACCCACCAGCACGTAGCGCAGCGGGCGCATGGTGTCCTGCACACCGCGCATCCAGCCGTTGCCTGCCGCGGAGATGAGGATGGCCGGCACACCGAAGATCGCGATACGCGCCCAGGGCAAGGCGGCACCGGCGATGTCGCCGCCGCCGGACGTCGTCCCCGCGATCGCCGACACGATCGGCACGGCGGCCAACTGCACGGCAGCCACGATCGCGACACCCATCCCGAGCGCCAGCCAGGTGGCCTGGACCCCTTCACCGACGGCCGCGACCCGGTCACCCGCGCCGTAGAAACGCGCCGAGCGAGCCGTCGTCCCGTACGACAGAAAGGTGAGCTGGGCGCTGACGACCGACAGGATCAGGCCGCCGATCGCCAGGCCGGCCAGGCTCAGCGCGCCGAGCCGGCCGACGATCGCGATGTCGAACAGCAAGTAGATCGGTTCGGCGGCAAGGACACCCAACGCGGGAAGCGCCAGCGCCGCGATCCGCAGGCTGGTTACAGCGGCGTCGTCGGCTGAGTCAGTCAAGCCCAGACCCCGGAGTAGTGAGATCGAGTTTCACCTTTTGCACTCGAAGTACGAGTAAATCGCTACCAAAGGTGAAATTCGATGGTGCGGCAGCGGTACCGGCCAAGACCCGACTCAGCCAAGGGCGGCGGTCAGCTCCGCCACCACGTCGTCGATCGGTCCGGCCGCGGAGTACCCGGCGGCCAACGTGTGCCCACCGCCGCCGAAACCACTGGCGACCGCAGCCAGGTCATAACTCTTGGCGCGCATCGACACCGACCAGTGCCCGGGCTCGATCTCCTTGAAGACCGCGGCGACCTCGGCTTCGTGCGTGGTGCGCACGATGTCGACGATGCTCTCGACCTCTTCGGAGCGGTTCTCCATCCACTCCTCGTGGGCGACCACCGCGTAGACCAGTCCGCGCCCGCCTGCCGCCTCGGGCACCAGCTGGGCGCGGGACAGCACCCGCGACAGCAAGGGCAGCCACACGAACGGATGTGTGTCGAACAGTTCACGGCTGATCGCGGCGTTGTCCACCCCGAGCTCGACCAGGCGGGCGGCCAGCCGCAACGCGCCCGGCGATGCCCACCGGAACGAGCCGGTGTCGGTGGTCAGTCCCGCGTACAGGCACGATGCGACATCGCAGTCGATCGTCTTACCCCAGGCATCGAGCAGCTCGGCCACCACCATGGTGGTCGAATCCGCCTTCGGATCAACAAGATTCACGCTGCCGAACAGGGTGTTCGACTTGTGGTGGTCGATGACGAGCACCGCGCAACCGAGCTGAGTGAACTCCGACAGCGCGCCGAGCCGGTTCACGCTCGGGGCGTCGACAGTCACCACCAGGTCGACGTCACGGCGCATGTCACCGGGGGCCACCAGCAGGTGCCCGCCGGGCAGCATGCGCAGCGATTCCGGCAGCGTCGACGGCGTCGCGAAACTCACTTCGACGTCGACACCGTCACGCTCGAGAATCAACGCCAGAGCAAGTCCGGCGCCCACACTGTCGGCGTCGGGGTGGACGTGGCAGATGACGCTGACCGCGCCGGCGCCGCGCAGGACCTCGACGGCGCCGTGCGCATCCACCCGCCGCGAGGGGCGGGTGATCTCAGTCGTCGAGTCGATCGCGGTCACCGGCGTCCTGGTCGTCCTGCGAGAGGGAAGATGTCCCCTCTTCTCCTACCACACGGTACGGCTGCGCGTCTCCCGCAGGAGTGGCCCCGGCCCGAATCCGGGCGACATCGGCGTCGGCAGCGCGCGCCTTGGCGAGCAGCTCCTCCATCTTCTGCGCGGTGTCGGGCACCTTGTCCAGAACGAAGGACAGGGTCGGAGTGAACCGCACACCCGTGCCCGCACCGACCTTGGTACGCAGTGCACCTTTGGCACGTTCGAGCGCCGCGGCCGCACCCGCATAGTCCGGCTCGTCATCGAGGGTCTTGCCGCGCACCGTGTAGTACACGGTGGCGTCGTGAAGGTCACCGGTCACCTTGGTGTCGGTGACCGTCACGAACGCCAGCGGCGGATCCTTGATCTCGAACTCGATGGCCGAGGCGACGATGGTGGCGATGCGCTTGGAGAGCCTGCGGGCCCTGCCAACATCAACCACTAGACGCGCTCCTTCTCGACCAGCTCGTAGGTCTCGATGACGTCGCCTTCCTTGATGTCGGAGTACGTCAGCGTGAGACCGCATTCGTAACCCTCGCGCACCTCGGTGGCATCGTCCTTCTCCCGCTTGAGCGAGGAGACCGTGAGATTCTCGGCGATGACGACATTGTCACGCAGCAACCGCGCCTTGGCGTTGCGCCGCATGATCCCGGACTGCACGAGGCAGCCGGCGATGTTGCCGACCTTCGACGACCGGAAGATCGCGCGGATCTCGGCGCGGCCGAGCTCCTTCTCCTCGTAGATCGGCTTGAGCATGCCCTTGAGCGCGCTCTGGATCTCGTCGATCGCCTGGTAGATCACCGAGTAGTACCGGATCTCCACACCCTCGCGGTTGGCCAGTTCGGTGGCCTTGCCCTCGGCGCGCACGTTGAACCCGATGATGATCGCGTCCGATGCCGACGCCAGGTTGACGTTGGTCTCGGTGACGCCACCGACACCGCGGTCGATGACGCGCAGCTCCACCTCGTCGTCGATCTCGATGCCCAGCAAGGCTTCCTCGAGCGCCTCGACGGTGCCCGAGTTGTCGCCCTTGAGGATCAGGTTCAGCTGGCTGGTTTCCTTCAGTGCCGAATCCAGGTCTTCCAGGCTGATGCGCTTGCGAGTACGCGCGGCCAGTGCGTTGCGCTTGCGCGCGCTGCGCCGGTCGGCGATCTGGCGGGCGATGCGGTCCTCGTCGACAACCAGGAAGTTGTCGCCGGCACCTGGCACCGACGTGAAGCCGATGACCTGCACCGGTCGCGACGGCAACGCCTCAGTGACGTCCTCGCCGTGCTCGTCCACCATCCGGCGAACCCGGCCGTAGGCATCGCCGGCCACCACGGAGTCGCCGACCCGCAGCGTGCCGCGCTGGATCAGCACGGTCGCCACCGGGCCGCGGCCACGGTCCAGGTGCGCCTCGATGGCCACACCCTGGGCTTCCATATCGGGGTTGGCCCGCAGGTCCAGTGCCGCGTCGGCGGTCAGCAGGACCGCCTCCTCCAGCGCCTCGATGTTGGTGCCGTTCTTGGCCGAGATGTCGACGAACATGGTGTCGCCACCGAAGTCCTCGGCAACCAGGTTGTACTCGGTGAGCTGGGCCCGGATCTTGGCCGGGTCGGCGCCCTCCTTGTCGATCTTGTTGACCGCGACCACGATCGGCACGTCAGCGGCCTGCGCGTGGTTGATGGCCTCCACCGTCTGCGGCATGACGCCGTCGTCGGCGGCGACCACCAGGATCGCGATGTCGGTGGCCTTCGCACCGCGGGCACGCATGGCGGTGAACGCCTCGTGGCCCGGGGTGTCGATGAAGGTGATCGGGCGCACGACACCGTCGTGCTCGACGGTCACCTGGTAGGCACCGATGTGCTGGGTGATGCCGCCGGCTTCGCCCTCGCGGACGCTGGCCTTGCGGATGGTGTCCAGCAGTCGGGTCTTGCCGTGGTCGACGTGACCCATGACGGTGACCACCGGAGGACGAACCTCCAGGTCGCCCTCGTCGCCTTCGTCTTCGCCGTAGGTGAGGTCGAACGACTCCAGCAGCTCGCGGTCCTCGTCTTCGGGCGAGACGACCTGCACGACGTAGTTCATCTCGCCGCCGAGCAGCTCGAGCGTCTCGTCGCCGACCGACTGGGTGGCGGTCACCATCTCACCGAGGTTGAACAGCGCCTGGACCAATGCGGCCGGGTTGGCGTCGATCTTCTCGGCGAAGTCGCTCAGCGACGCGCCGCGGGCCAGCCGGATCGTCTCGCCGTTGCCGTGCGGCAACCGCACGCCACCGACGACGGGCGCCTGCATGCTCTCGTACTCGGCGCGTTTGGCCCGCTTCGACTTGCGGCCACGACGCGGGGCACCGCCGGGACGGCCGAACGCGCCGGCCGCGCCACCGCGCTGACCGGGACGACCACCGCCACCACCGCCACCGGGACGGCCACGGAAGCCACCGGCAGCAGCTCCACCTGCGCCACCGCCGCCACCGGGACCGCCGGTGCGGTAGTTACCGCCGCCGCCACCACCGGGACGCCCGCCGCCACCGGCGCCGCCGCCGGGACGGGGACCGCCGCCGGGACGCGGGGCACCGGGCCGACCGGGCGCACCGGGCCGGGCGCCGGGCGGACGAGGAGGCATGTTGCCGGGTGTGGCTCCACCCGGGCGCGGCGCGCCGGGACGCGGACCACCGGCACCGGGGCCGGGACGCGGGCCCTGGGGGCGCGGCGCGGGCCGCTCGACCGGCTGAGCCGAGGAGAACGGGTTGTTGCCGACGCGCGGCGGCCGAGGCATACCCGGCTTCGGCGCTGCCGGTCCCGGACGCGGACCGGGCGTGGGCCCGGGGCTGCTCGGCGCGGGTGCCGCGGGGGCGGCGGGGGCCGCCGAGGCCGCGGGTGCAGCCGGAGCCGCAGGCACCGGCGGTGCCGGAGTCGGGGCGGCCGGGGCTGGGGCCGGAGCCGGAGCGGCCGGCTTGGGTGCCGGCGCCGCGGGCGGCGCGGTCGCGGCAGCGCCATCAGAGACGGGCGCGGGCTTGGGTGCCGGCGCTCCGTTTCCGGCCGCGCTGGCCGGTGTGGCTTTCGCCGGGGCTTTGTCGGGCTTACCGCCGCCGAATGATTCCCTCAGACGGCGTGCGACGGGGGCTTCCACCGTCGATGATGCGGATTTGACGAATTCGCCCTGATCGCTCAGTCGGGCGAGAACTTCCTTGCTGGTAACACCGAGTTCCTTGGCCAACTCGTGTACGCGGGCCTTACCTGCCACTACATCTCCTACTCAAGAGGCGACAGCGGTGGTAGGCCGCGCCTCGGGTTTAGCTACGACGCATGGTCATCGTCGGGACTTCACGGTGTGCTCATGTTCTTCGCTGCCTGTTCTCTTGCCGGGCTGGTCTGGCACGTCGATTTCTCGACGTACTCGACCACCGCGGATGTATCCGGTGAACCGGTGATGCGCAACGCTCGGCCGAATGCTCGCCGTCGGAACGCTGCCTGAAGGCACCGGTCGTCGGGGTGCAGCCACGCACCCCGCCCTGGGAGGTTACCTGCTTGATCAACGGTTAGGGCGCTATGGCCGTTCCCGTTCGACACAGCCACCACTCGGAGGAGATCGACGGCCAACTCTCGCTTCCGGCACCCGACACATGTCCGTACCGGACCTTCGGTACGTCGATGCGGTCGCTCGGGAGTCGGAGTCTCGCGCTGGATCACGGCACAGTCTACCGTCATCGCGGCATCGCTCAGAACCACCCTTGGCTGGGCGATCCGGGTCCGGCCGTCAGCCCGCTTTCTCCTGATACCGCGAATATCCGTCCCGACCGACCACGCCCGCGTGGTCGGCGGGCAAGCTGCCGACCCGGGTTCCCAACTCCCTCGCCTGGTCGAGATTGATGTAGATCCCGGCCCCCTGGCGTCCCGTGGCGATGATCCCCTCGCCGAACCGGTGAAGCGCCGTGTCGAGCTCGGCGAACAGGTCGGCGGCGGCGTCGAAGTTGGAGTACGCATCGGCGGTCGTCTCGGATCCGAGAAACTCGAAGGAACCGCCGTTGAGCAAGATCGACATGTCTTTCGATGCGGTGGACCGGACGTCGAACGGCTCACCGGACGGAACCGCGTACTCCAGGCCGATCACGCCGGACGGGCAGTTCAGCGTCTTCCACTCGCCGTAGTTGTTGAATCGGTGCGCTCGCACGCCGGCGTCGTGGGTGTAGAGCCACTGGTAGCCATGCCAACTCGGCGGTGCGTCGGGCAGTCGCACCACGCCGACGACAAGGTCGCGCCGTCCCGAGGCCTGCGCGATCGCGGTGGACAGCTCACTCAGCCCCAGGCTTGCGGCCAGATCATCGGGTCGCCCGGTCCAGATGATCCGGCCGCAGGACACGACGCGTCTTCCGGCGGGACCCGACACTGTGACGGTGAATCGTCCGCCACCGGACCTGCTGATCGCCGCCACGGTGGAGTCGAACAGCCAGTCGACTTTCCTTCCCAGCGATGCGGCCAGGCGCGACCACAGGACTCCCGCCCCGCCGTGCGGATAGATGAACCTGTCGGTCGGCTCATCGGGACGCGTCGAGTTCCGCATCCGCGGTAACGCGGTGGCCAGTACCGAGGCGAGCCGCGGCGAGAGGATCCGCTGCGACGCCCACGCCGCCGGAATGTTCTTCGGGTCGATGCCGAACACCTTCCGGGCGTGCGGGGCCATGAATTTCTCCGACAGGTAGGGCCCGTACCGGTTCTTGACCCAGTCGTCCAGGGTGTCGTCGGTGCGGCCGGCCGGCGCCGTCAGCTTCCAGGCGATCAGCGAGGCGGCGCCGCGGGCCCGGACGGACAGCGGCGCCGAATGGCGGAACTGCCGCCAGTCGAACGGATAGCTGACCACGTAGCCTTCCCGCAGGATTCCGCTGTGCCGGTCGATGTCCGACATCGGGATACCGCCGAGCCGCTCGGCGAACTCCAGCCACACTCGGCGCTGCTCGGGTGTCGCCGACAGCAGCCGGTGACCGCCGAGGTCGACGTCATGCCCGGCCACGGTTGCCGGACGGGCCAACCCGCCGACGTAGCCGGTGCGTTCCACGATGGCCACCGAAGACCCGGCCGCCACACACGCATCGGCCGCCGTCAGCCCGGTCGGGCCGGCTCCGACGACGAGCACGTCGACGGATTGGGCAGCGCCGAGTTCTGACAACGAATTCCCCCCTTGTTGACGATGGTGCACCCACCTAATTGACGATGGTGTACCCACCGGTCGCCGATGTGGCTACATCGGCAGCTCAGCGCCCGGTTCTCGTCAGTGCTCCACGTCGTGCGACGCGGCAGGTCGCGGCTCGTCTTCCGGCGCCGCCGCGTCGCTGCGGATGTCGATGCGCCACCCGGTCAAGCGGGCTGCCAGTCGGGCGTTCTGCCCCTCCTTGCCGATCGCCAGCGACAGCTGGAAGTCGGGCACCACCACCCGCGCCGCGCGGGTGTTCGCGTCGATGACGGAGACGGAGACAACCTTCGCCGGTGACAGAGCGTTGGCGACAAACCGCGCCGGATCCTCGTCGAAGTCGATGATGTCGATCTTCTCGCCGGACAACTCGCTCATCACGTTTCGCACCCGCTGGCCCATCGGGCCGATGCAGGCGCCCTTCGCGTTGAGCCCGGGCACCCGTGAGTGGACCGCGATCTTGGATCGGTGGCCCGCCTCTCGAGCCACCGCGACGATCTCCACGGAGCCGTCGGCGATTTCGGGCACCTCCAGCGAGAACAGCTTGCGAACCAGGTTGGGGTGTGTGCGCGACAGCGTGATCAGGGGTTCGCGCGCACCGCGGCTGACCCCGACGACGTAGCAGCGCAACCGGTCGCCGTGCTCATAGGTTTCGCCCGGCACCTGCTCGGCAGCCGGGATGACGCCTTCGGCGCCCTTGGTCTCACTGCCCAGCCGCACGACGACCAGGCCGCGCGCATTGGCTCGGGCGTCGCGCTGGATGACACCGGCGACGATGTCGCCCTCCCGGGCGGAGAACTCCCCATAGCTGCGCTCGTTCTCGGCGTCGCGGAAGCGCTGCAGCATGACCTGGCGGGCCGTGGTGGCCGCCACGCGGCCGAATCCCTCTGGCGTGTCGTCCCATTCGCTGATCAGGTTGCCGTCTTCGTCGGTCTCGCACGCAATCACCTGCACCGCACCGCTTTTGCGGTCGATCTCGATGCGCGCGTCGGGCTGATGGCCCTCGGTGTGCCGGTAGGCGGTCAGCAACGCCGTCTTGATGGTGTCGAGCAACTCGTCGACCGAGATGCCGCGATCGATCTCGATCGCATGCAGGGCGGTCATGTCGATGTTCATGCTTCGGCCTCCGTTCCGGCTGCTCCCGCAAGTTCGAGCTCGCGTGGCTTTGGTGGTGAAAACTCAACCTGGACAACAGCTTTGACGATGTCAGCCAGCGGAATCCGGCGCACCGTCCAATCATTGCGCTCGCGCACCACCAGGTCGACGGCGTCATCGGACACGACGCCCAACCGGGCGGTGACCGTGGTTCCGTCGGCAAGCTCGGCGTCGACCAGGCGGGCGTGCGCGCGACGGAAATGCTTCTCGTTGGTCAACGGTCGGTCCACCCCCGGCGAGGTGACTTCGAGAACGTAGGCGTCGTCACCGCTGATCAGGTCGTCCAGCAGTGCCGAGGCCGAGCGGGAGAGCGCGGCGACGGTATCCAAGTCCAGTGGCTTGTCGCCGTCGGCGATGACCGTGACGCGCGGCGGCTGGGGGCGGCTGTCGATCACGACGTCTTCGATTTCGTATCCGGCGCGCACGAACTCACCATCGAGTAGCTCGATCACCTGCTTCTGGGTTGGTAGCCCCGTAGAACGGCCAGCCACGGCGAGCTCCTCCATCTTGAGTTGTCCTGATCAGCTGCGTCGGATGCAGCGCTCTCGAGAGAGCCAGCCCTCCACGATACGCCAGCGCGGGGCACTGCAATGGCAGGATGTTGGCGTGCTGAGCCGAGATCCCCGTCCATTCGGCGGGATATCCCGACGACGAGTTCTCATCGACGGCAGCCGCGGGTTGGCGCTGCTCGCGGTGTTGGGCGCGGCGGCGACCGCCTGCGGCAACCCGTCGCCGCCGGAACCCGATCCGCTGGAGCAGCAGGCCGAGCTGGCCCGCCACGACAGCGAACTGGCGGCCGCCGCGGCCAAGACCGCTCCCTCAGCGCTGGCGCCGGCATTGACCGAGCTGGCGGCCGAACGCGGGAAGCACGCCACGGTGCTGGCCGCCGAGGTCGCGCGACTCTCCGGCAAACCGGCATCCACGACCAGTTCCACCGCTGCGACCACCACGTCGGCGTCCGGCGCCCCGGCACCGACGGTGGCCGATGTGGTCGCCGCGCTGCGCAGCTCGGCGGACAGCGCCACCTCGCTGGCGCCGACCCTGTCCGGATACCGGGCCGGGTTGATCGGTTCGATCGCGGCGTCCTGCGTCACCGGGTACTCGGTGGCCCTCGCCGCCGGAAAGGCCGGGCAATGACGTCACCCACCTCGTCGACGTCGCCGACCCCGTCGACCACGCCAGATCCCGACCGGCCGTCGGATGCCGCCGCGGCGGCGCTGTTCGACGCGGTGGCCACCGAGCACGCGGCGATCTACGGATACGGCATCGTCTCGGCCCACAGCTCTCCGGACGAGAACGATCTGGTCTCCGACGCGATGGCGCAGCACCGCGAGCGCCGCGAAGCGGCCATCGCGATGCTGACCGGCCGCTCAGTCAAGGCGCCGGTGCCCGCCGCCGGCTATCAGCTGCCGATGGCGGTGAACACCCCGACCGACGCGGGCAATCTCGCGATCCGGATGGAGAACGACTGCGCGACGGCCTGGCGCGCGGTGATCGAACGGGCGACGTCCGACCAGGACCGCGCTTTCGGTGTCAGCGCGCTGACCGACACGGCGGTACTGACGGCACGCTGGAAGCAGGCGCTGGGCATCCGGCCGCTGACCGAGGCGTTCCCCGGCGGCACCGAGTAACTAGGACGCCAGGGTCGCCGCGATGTCGGTGACGGCACCCTCGGCAGCGATCTCACGCTTCTCGCCGGTGAACCGGTTACGCAGCTCGACGACCCCGTCGGCCCAGCCACGCCCGACCACGACGATCCAGGGCACCCCGAGCAGCTCGGCGTCCTTGAACTTCACCCCCGGCGAGGCGGTGCGGTCGTCGAGCAGAACCTCAAGGCCGAGCCGGTCCAGGTCGCGGGCCAGCTCCTCGGCCCCGGCGCGGGCCTGTGCGTCCTTGTTCGCGATCACCACGTGCACGTCGAACGGTGACACCGACGCCGGCCAGCGCAGCCCGAACTCGTCGTGCTGTTGTTCGGCGATCACCGCGACCAGCCGGGACACCCCGACGCCGTAGGAACCCATCGTCAGCCGCACCGGCTTGCCGTCCTCGCCGAGCACGTCGGCGGCGAAGGCGTCGGTGTACTTGCGGCCCAGCTGGAAGATGTGACCGATCTCGATTCCGCGCGCCGACACCAGCGGTCCGGCGCCGTCGGGCGACAGGTCGCCGTCGCGCACCTCGGCGGCCTCAATGGTGCCGTCGGCGACGAAATCCCGGCCGGCGACCAGGCCCACGACGTGCTTGCCGGTTTCGTCGGCGCCGGTGATCCACGCCGTCCCGTCCACCACCCGAGGATCCACCAGATAGCGAACCCCGTTGGCCAGCAAGCCTTTCGGGCCGATATACCCCTTCTTCAAGAAGGGGTACCTGGCGAAGTCGGCGTCGTCGAGCAGCGCGTACTCGGCGGGATCCAGCGCGGCGCCGAGGCGCTTGTCGTCGACCTCCCGGTCACCGGGCACGCCGATGGCCAGCAGCTCCCAATCGCCACCGGGCGCACGGACCTTGAGCAGCACGTTCTTCAGGGTGTCGGCGGCGGTGATCTCCCGGCCGAGGCCGGCGGAGTTCGCCCACTCGACCAGGGTGGCGATGGTCGGGGTATCGCCCGTGTCGTGCACCTGGGCGGGAGGAAGGCCAGCCACCTTTTCAGCCGGCATTGCCTCCGGGACCGCGGTGACCACCGCCTCGACGTTGGCCGCGTACCCGGACTCCACGCACCGCACGAAGGTGTCTTCGCCGATCTCGCTTTCGGCCAGGAACTCCTCGGAGGCCGAACCGCCCATCGCGCCGGACACCGCCGAGACGATCACATAGCGAATTGCCATGCGCTTGAACATGTTCTGATACGCCTCGCGGTGCGCGTGGTAGGCGGTCTTGAGGCCGTCGTCGTCGACGTCGAACGAGTACGAGTCCTTCATGATGAACTCGCGCCCGCGCAGGATCCCGGCCCGCGGCCGGGCCTCGTCGCGGTACTTGGTCTGGATCTGGAACATCAGCAGCGGGAAGTCTTTGTAGGAGCTGTACTCCCCCTTCACCGTCAGGGTGAAGAACTCCTCGTGGGTGGGGCCCAGCATGTAGTCGTTGCCGCGGCGGTCCTTGAGCCGGAACACTCCGTCGCCGTACTCGGTCCAGCGGTTGGTGGTCTCGTAGGGCGCTTTCGGCAGCAGCGCCGGGAACAGGATCTCCTGGCCGCCGATCGCGACCATCTCCTCGCGCACGATCTTCTCGATCTTGCGCAGCACCCGCAGGCCCAGCGGCAGCCAGGTGTACAGCCCCGGCGCCACCGGCCGGACGTACCCGGCACGGATCAACAGTTTGTGGCTGGGCACTTCGGCGTCGGCTGGGTCGTCACGCAGGGTGCGCAAGAACAGCTCGGACATGCGGGTGATCACAGTGGGCAAGCCTAGCGATGCCCTCAGTCGCGCCCCTGCCAGGTGCAGATGCAGGCTTCGTTGCCCTCCGGATCGGCCAGCACCCAGAACGCCGGCGCCTTGGCATCGGACAGCAGCGTCCCGCCCGCGGCGATCGCGGCGGCGACGCGTGCCGATGCCACGTCGTGCGGCACGTCGATGTCGAGGTGGATCCGGTTGCGCTGGGTCCGGGGCGCATCCATCTGCTGGAACCAGATCGCCGGGCCGCGCCCGGCCGGATCGATCAAACCGTCGGTCAGATCCGATGGCCCGGCTTCATCGACGTAGCCGGTGATCGCCTGCCAAAACGGCCGGACCGCACCGATGTCCAGCGCATCGACGGCGATCTCGAACGCCTGCACCGAGCAAGGCGCAAGGCGCAGGTTTCGTTCCGTCAACGCTGACGAAATCGCCTGCGCCAGAGCGATATCCACACCCAGGACCGCCCCGGCGGATGCCGACTGCAGCCGCACCACCACCCGATCGGACCTGATGTCGATGCTCGCGTGTCCCTGCCCGTCCGCGCCGACGGCGGCCACCACCAGTGCGGCCGCCTCACCGGCCTGCGCCAGCGACGACACCGTCACCTCGGCGTAGACCGCGCCGAGCACCAGTCGCCAGCCCAGGCCGGTCACCGCGTCGGAGATTTCCTGGCGGCTCGGCCGGTCCGACGCACTCACAGAGGTCAGCCTAGCGATCTGGCCGGCCGCGCTCAGGGCGTGCATAATTTCCCGCGCGCGCCACCGCCTCGGCGTGTTCTGATGTGCGGGCACGCACGACGCGGGAGGTGCGCAGTGTTACCGGAATTGCCCGACAGCCACAGTGACGACTCCGGTCCACCCGCTGTCGTCGCCCGTGGGATCAGGGTGCGGGGACCGTGGGGTCCGGTCTACGGTCCCGTCGACCTCGAGGTGCCGGCCGGCGGCGTCAACGTCCTGGTGTGTCCGGCCGGCTCGGGACGCACGGCGCTGCTGATGACGATCGCCGGACGGATGGCACCCCAGTCCGGCGAGCTGACCGTCTTCGGTGCCGGCGACGTCCACAACATCTTCGCCACGTCCGCCCTCGCCGGTATCGACGAGCTCGACACCGTCCCCGAGTCGGTCACCGTCCGCGATCTGATCACTGAACAATTACGTTGGGGCGCACCGTGGTATCGCCTGGTGCGCAGGGCCGACATGGCCGCGCTGACGGCCATCTGCGCGCCGGTGTTCGGGCCGCATCCACTGCCTCCCCTCGACGAGTATTTCGAAGAACTCTCCGAACTCGACCGGCTGCTGCTCCGCATCGCCCTGGCCAACACCAAGCGCCCGCCGTTGCTGGTCGTCGGCAACCTCGATTTCGTCACCAGCGACCTCAACCGGGACCTGCTCATCGAGCGGCTGATCGACCTGGGCCGCGAACAGACGATCGTGACCGCGACAGTGAACGGGGTGAGCGGCCACGACGTCCGGTCACAGATTCCGGTCGCCAACGCCGACCGCGCCGAATTGTCGGAATCCCAGAAAGGGACGGGTTGACCATGCTCGCCGGAATGTCACTGGGCACCGACCTCAAGCGCTACTCCCGAGGCGTCCTGCCCCGCATCGCCTTGGTCACCATCATCCTGATGCCGCTGCTGTACGGAGCGATGTACCTGTGGGCGTTCTGGAATCCGTTCGCCGCGGTCAACAAGGTTCCCGCCGCCCTGGTCAACGAGGACCGTGGCGCCCAGGCTCAGGGCAAACCCCTGCGGGCCGGGGACCAGGTGGCCAAGGCGCTCAAGGATTCCGGCCAACTGCAGCTGCACGAGACGTCGGCGGCCGACGCCGCCCGCGGGCTCGCAGACGGCACCTACTACTTCACGATCACGATCCCGGCCGATTTCAGCGCCGACATCGCCTCGCCCTCCGGCGATGAGCCCACCCCGGCCAGCCTGAAGTTCACCTTCAACGACGCCAACAACTACCTCGGCTCGATCATTGGTCAGAACGCCGCGCGCGAGGTCATCAATCAGGTCAATTCCAGCGTCGGCGAACAGACTGTCGGCACGGTGTTGACCGGGCTCACCGACGCCGGCGTTGGCCTCAAGGCCGCAGCCGACGGCGCCGACCGGCTGGCGTCCGGACTGGACACCGCCGACGCGGGAGCCCACCAACTCGCCACCGGATCGGCCACTCTGGCCACCAGCATGGCCACCGCTCGAGATGGCGCAGCCCAATTGGCCACCGGTACAAAACAATTGAATGCCGCCGTCACCACGGCGACCGATCCGCTGGTGCACGTGCTGGAGCGGGTCGACGGGCTGGGACTGGATCCGGCCGAGGTCGGCGCGGTCGCCGAACACCTCAGCGGAGCGGTGCGCTCGACCTCTGACCGGATAGCGGCGTTGAACATCGACCAGCGGCAGGCCGCAGCGCTGGTCGATCAAGCGGTGGCCACCTTGTCGAACAACCCGGACCCCACGGTGCGCGATGTCGGGACAGTCCTCGCCGGCGCCCAGCGGTTGCTTCGGGCCCAAGGTATCGATCCCACGACCGACGACGGCCTCGCCCGACTGCGCGACAGCGCCGCCCAACTCGAAAACGAGTTGGGCGACCCCACGAGCAAGGTGCGGACCTTCCTCACGGCGGCGGTCGACGGCAGCCTGCGCGCCGAAGTGCTGAAGCTGCGCAGCGGCGTCCAACAGCTCGATTCCGGCACACAGCGGCTCAGCGCCGGCCTGGTGGCGTTGACCGACGGCAGCCGTCAGCTGGCAGCGGGTGCGCAGCGCCTTGCCGACGGCACCGGGCAACTACGGGACGGCAGTCAGGAGCTGGCAGGCAAGCTGCGGGAAGGCTCCACACAGGTTCCGTCGTGGACGCCGCAACAGCGCCAAGTCGTCGCCAAAACCGTTGCCTCTCCGGTGAATCTGGACATGGAGACACACAACCCGGCGGCGACCTTCGGCACCGGATTCGCCCCGTTCTTCCTGCCGCTGGCACTGTTTATCGGAGCGCTGATCATCTGGATGCTTCTGACCCCGCTGCAGTCCCGGCCGATCATCAACGGGCTCGGAGCGCTGCGCGTGGTGCTGGCGTCGTACTGGCCTGCCCTCCTCGTCGCGGTGAGCCAGGTGTTGGTGATGTACGTGGTGGTGCACTACGGCGTCGGGTTGAAGGCTCGCTATCCGGTTGCCACGGTGGCGTTCCTGATCCTGGTCATCGCCGCGTTCCTCGGCAT
This sequence comes from Mycobacterium sp. SA01, assembly GCF_041287105.1. Lineage (NCBI taxonomy): Bacteria > Bacillati > Actinomycetota > Actinomycetes > Mycobacteriales > Mycobacteriaceae > Mycobacterium > Mycobacterium sp. SA01. The sequence continues at coordinate 356,284 of NZ_JBGGNO010000018.1, forward strand.
CATCCAGGCCTTCAACGCCGTGTTCGGCGTGGCCGTCGGACGCGTCGTCACGCTGGCGTTCCTGATGCTCCAGCTGGTGTCGGCCGGCGGGATCTATCCGGTGGAGACCACCGCAAAGCCCTTCCAGGTGATTCACCCGGCAGACCCGATGACGTACGCCGTCAACGGTTTACGCCAACTCATCAATGGTGGGATAGACCACCGACTGTGGATCGCGGTGGCGGTGCTCTCCGGCGTCCTCGCCGCATCGCTGGGGGCCACCGCCTGGGCGGCCCGGCGAAACCGCCAATACACGATGGAGCGGCTGCACCCACCCATCGAGGTGTGAGCCCGGCGGCCTCTAGGGTGGGTGGGTGACAACCGAATCGTCGCCGACCGGTTCTGCCGGGTCATCGCTGGCCGCCCAGACCTATGCCGGCCGGATGCCGTCGCACGTCGGGGACATGGCAGTCGAAACCCACGGGATCGCGCCCATTCCGCCGGGCAACCGGTACGGCGGCGCGCGCCGGCTGTTCACCGTGTGGTTCGCCCCGCAGGTGAACATGACGGTGGTGTTCACCGGCACGCTGGCGGTGGTGCTCGGGCTGGGCTTCTGGCTTGGACTGCTGGCGATGGTGATCGGCACGGTGATCGGGTCGCTGGCCGTCGCTTACCTGTCCACCTGGGGCCCGCGCACGGGTACCGCGCAACTTCCCAACGCGCGCATGGCATTTGGCGGCACCGTCGGCGTGGTGGCGGTGATCCAGTGGTTGTCGTCGATCGCCTGGGACGGCCTGGTCGGGTTGTTCGGCGGTGAGGCGCTCGCCGAGTTGCTGGGCATGCCGTTCTGGTTGGCGGTGGTGATCGTGCTGGCGGCCCAGGGTGCAGTAGGGGTCTTCGGCTACGAGGTGATCCACCGGGTGCAGGCGGTGATGACGGTCGTGCTGATCGTCACCTTCGCGGTGTTCGCGTGGAAGCTGATCAGCGGTCACCAGGTGATCTCATTGCCCACCCTGGGCGGCGCCGACCTGGCCGGCGCGTTCGCGCTGGAAGTCACCATCGCGCTGAGCCTGGCGATCTCGTGGGCCAGCTACGCCTCGGACTACAGCCGGTATCTGCCCGTCACCACATCGCGCACGGCGGTGTTCGGCTACACCTTCGGCGGCCTGGCGGTGGCCTACATCGCCGTGCAGGCGATCGGGGTGGCCGCGGCAGGCACGCTCACCGATCAGACTGCGCAGGGCGTGCGCGACATCATGGGCGGCGGCGTGCTGGGCGCGGTGGCACTGCTGGTGATCGCACTGGGGTCGGTGGCCTCCAACGCGATGAACGACTACAGCGGATCGCTGGCGTTGCAGACCGTCGGGGTGCGGGTACGCAGGCCGGTGTCCGCGGTTGTGGTGGTGTTGATCGCGTTCGCGCTCATCATGTGGCTGCACTCCGGCGACCTGGCGTCACGCTTTCAGGGTGTGCTGTTGTTCGTCAGCTACTGGATTCCGGCGTTCGTGGCGATCGTGGCGATCGACTGGCGCTTCCGCAGCGCCGGCCGCGACGCGGTGAACCCGGCCGATGAGGTCACCCCCCGCACTGACGCCGTCGTCGCCCTTGCGGCGTTCTTCGTGGCGTTCGCGGCGGCGGTGCCGTTCATGCACACGAACCTGATCGTCGGGCCGGTGGCGACGGCTCTGCACGGCGCCGATCTGGCGTACTTCGTGAATTTCCTTGTCGCAGCGGCGGTTTACGGCGGCTATCGGGTGATGCGAGCGCGTAGGTCCTAGAGCTCGCCGGCCTCGACGGCTTCGCGGGTGTGCTGGGCGGCGGCGATGTCGCGGGTGGAGAACCCGATGCCCAGCGCGGCCACCCCCACCAGCACGGCGATGCCGGCCACCCACAGCAGCGAGTAGGTATACCCCTGGCCCAGCGCGTCGAGCTGGGCGGGCGTCATGTACTTGACCGGACCCGTCGTTCCGCCCAGGTACAGCGTTCGCGAGGTCTGCACCGCCTGGACGATCACCAGGACCAGCGGACCGCCGAGGTTGAAGACCATCAGGGTGACCGACGAGACGGGGCCGATCTCGCGCGGCCCGACTCCGGCCAGGGTGCACAGCGGCAAGATCACCGAGATGATCCCGATGCCGAGACCGCCGACGACGATCGGGACGAACAGGTCGGGGAAGTACGGAATCGACCGATTCAACGTCGACCCGTAGAGCATGGCCGCCAGCACGAGCAGACCACCGCCGAGGATCACCCACCGCGGCGCGATCCGCAGCGCCAGTTTGGTGGCGGCGACGTTGCCCACCACGAACGCCGCCGCGAACGGCATGAAGCAGATCCCGGCGCGCAACGGCGAGTACCCGAGCACATCCTGAACCAGCAGACCGATCATCACGCTCAGCGTCAACATCACGCCGCCGGCCATGAAGTACGCCGCGAAGGATGCGACACGGCTGCGATTGTCGAATATCGAGAACGGCACCAGCGGGTTGTCGGCGCCGCGCTCGACGATCAGGAAGGAGATGAAGAACACCGCCGCGGCCACGCCCGCACCGATGACCCACGGATCGATCCACCCGCGCGGCGGGCCCTGGGTGAAGACCAGCACGGCCGAGGTACACGCCAGGGTGGCCAGCAGCGCGCCGGTGATGTCGAGCTTGAGTCTCTCGTGCCGGGTCTCCTCGAGCCGGGTCAGACCCACGATGATGATGAAGATTCCGATCGGCACATTGACCAGAAAGGCCAGCCGCCAGGACAAGCCGGTCACCGCACCGCCGGCGACGAGGCCCAGAACGGATCCGAGTCCCTGCATGGCGGCCGAGACGGCCAATGCCTGATTGCGGGCATGTCCGACGGCGTACGTGGTGGCGATCAGCGCCAGACCTGTCGGGGCGGCCACCGCGGCGCCCATCCCCTGCACGGCGCGCGCCACGATCAGCGTCCACTGGTCGTTGGCCAGTCCGCACGCCAGTGAGGCGATGGTGAACACGCCGACGCCGGAGATGAACGCGCGTTTGTGGCCGACGGCGTCGCCGACGCGACCGCCGAGCAGCAGCAGGCCGCCGAAGGCCAACACGTAGGCGGTGATCACCCAGCTCTTGGAGGCATCCGACAAGCCCAGCTCGGCCTGCATCCGCGGCAGCGCGACGATCACGATCGTGCCGTCCAGCGTGGACATCAGCTGCATACCGGTGATCGCGACGATCGCCAGCCCCAGCACTCTGGAGGACAGCGGTCTGGTGGTCGGCTGACGACCACTCACACCAGACATGGGTGACTACCCTACTGGCCGCCGCGGCGGTCGTCGGTGAGCCCTCGCGGAGTTACAGCTCTCCCGCGTCGATCGCGTCCTTGACTTCCTGGGCGTGCGCGACCTGCGCGGCGGTGTAGCCGATGAACAGCGCGACAGCCCCCACGATCACCGCGACGGCGGCGACCCACAGCAGGCCGTAGGTGTAGCCCTGGTCCAGGGCGTGCAGCTGCGCCTCGTTCATCTTCTTCACCGGACCGGTGGTGCCGCCCAAGTACAGGGTGCGCGAGGTGATCACGGCCTGGATGATGGCGAGCACGACGGGTCCGCCGAGGTTCTGCAGCATCAGCGCGATCGCCGACACCGGGCCGATCTGGTCGAAGCCGACACCCGCGATGGCCGACACGGTCAGCGGCACGACGATCATGCCGATGCCGAAGCCGCCGACGGTGATCGGCAGGACCAGGTTCGGGAAGTATGGGATGCCGCCGTTGAGCGTGGAGCCGTAGATCATCGCGGCCAGCACCAGCACGCCACCGGCGATCACCAGGATCCGCGGCGGGAAACGGGACACCAACTGCGAGGATGCGCCGAGGCCGATGCCGAGGGCGATCACGAACGGGATGAAGCCGATCCCGGCCTTCAGTGCGCTGTAGCCCATGATGTCCTGCACGTACAGGCCGATCAGCACCGTCAGCGTGAACATCACGCCGCCGGCCAGGAACACCGCGGCGAACGTCGCCAGCCGGTTGCGGTCACGGAACAGGGCGAACGGCACCACGGGGTTGACCGCGCGACGCTCGACGAACGCGAAGGCGACGAAGGCCAGTACGGCCGCCAGGCCCGAGGCCAGGGTGATGGGCGACTGCCATCCGTTCTCGGGCGCCTGGGCGAAGCCGAAGACCGCCGCGGTACAACCCACGGTCGCCAGCAGCGCACCGGCGGCGTCCATCTTCATGCGCTCACGGTGGGTCTCGCGCAGGGTCTTGCGAGCCAGGTAGATCATCAGCAGGCCGATCGGCACGTTCACCAGGAACGCCAGCCGCCAGGACACCTCGACCAGCGCGCCGCCGACCACCAGGCCCATCACCGAGCCGATGCCCGTCATCGCGGCGAACACCGCGGTCGCCGCGTTGCGCGCCGGCCCCTTCGGGAATGTGGTGGCCACCAGGGCCAGACCGGTCGGTGAGGCGATCGCGGCACCGACACCTTGGAGCAGCCGTGCGATCACCAGCGTCGCCTCGTCCCACGCGACGCCGCACAGGACCGACGCAATGGTGAACAGCGCGACGCCGACGATGAAGGTGCGCTTGCGGCCGATGGTGTCGCCGAGCCGGCCGCCGAGCAGCATCAGCCCGCCGAACGTCAGCACATAAGCGGTGATGACCCAGCTACGGCCGGCATCGGACAACGCCAACTCGTCCTGGATCTTGGGCAGCGCGACGATAGCGACAGTGCTGTCCATCGTGGCCAGCAGCTGCATGCCGCCGATGGCGGTCACCGCGGCGAAGAACCGCCGAGACGGCAACCAGCTCGGGATGTACTTGTTGGTCTTCGCCAGTGCTGCCGGCTCGAGGCGCATCGGGACCGCGCGCTCAGAACTGTTGGCGGTCGCCCGCGCAGCGTCGTTGAGGGCCGTCATACCGAGCTACCCTACAGTAATCTTAAGGATTCTTTAAAGGCCGAACGCCCCGGGAAGGCCCGCGACGGGGCCGATCACGATGATTGCCGGGGGCCTAATACCGTCGGCTCGAATCCGATCAGGCGCATCGCGCAGTGTGGTCCGGAGTATGCGTTCGGCGGCGGTGGTGCCGTGTTGCACCACCAATACCGGTGTTTCCGCAGGTCGGCCGCCCGACATCAATTCCTGGGCAAACAATTCGATGCGTTCGACGGCCATCAACAAAACCAGCGTTCCCGACAATTGCGCCAGCGCATTCCAATTCACTAACGATTCCGGATGGTCGGGTGCCAAATGGCCGCTGACCACCACGAATTCGTGATTGACCGCGCGGTGAGTAACGGGAACACCGGCCATCGCCGGCACCGATATGGCACTGGTCACACCGGGTACGACGGTGACCGGGATGCCGGCCTCCGCGCAGGCCAGAACTTCTTCGTATCCGCGGGCGAACACGAACGGGTCGCCGCCCTTGAAGCGCACCACGAACCGCCCCTCCCGGGCGCGGTCTATAAGAATTTTGTTTATCGCTTCCTGAGCCATCGCCCGGCCATACGGGATCTTCGCGGCATCGATGACCTCGACGTGCGGTCCGAGCTCGGCGAGCAGTTCCGGTGGCGCCAACCGGTCGGCGACGACGACGTCGGCGCGGGCCAGCAGCCGCCGGCCACGCACGGTGATCAGCTCGGGGTCGCCGGGACCGCCCCCGACCAGGGCGACGCTGCCGGGCGTGACGTCGTCCGGAGCCTCGGCGGTGATCAGTCCCTGCTGGAAGGCTTCGCGGATGGCGGTGCGGATCGCCGCCGACCGGCGGTGCTCCCCACCGGCGAGCACACCCACCAGGAGCCCGTCGTGGTCGAACGAGGCCGGGGTGACCGCGCTGCCCTCGCGGGCGATGTCGGCGCGCACACAGAAAATCTGCCGACGGTCGGCCTCGGCGACGATGGCGGCGTTGACGGCCGGGTCGTCGGTCGCGGCGATGGCGTACCAGGCGCCCTCGAGGTCGCCGTCGCGGTAGTCCCGCAATTCCAGCGTGATGCCGGGGTTGGTGGTGGTCAGTACCTCGACAGCCGGTGTCGCGGCCCGGGTGATCACGTGCACATCGGCATCGCGGGCCATCAGGAGCGGAATCCGCCGTTGGGCCACTGTCCCGCCGCCGACCACGACGACCTTCTTGCCGCCCAGGCGTAAGCCGACGAGGTAGGCGTTCTCGGTCACCGGGGCAGCCTAGTCAAGGTTGCGTGCGCGACAAATCGAGCGACCGACTGCGGTTGGGCGACCGGGTGGGTGTGCAGATACGACGCATGCACCCCGGCGTGGACCGCACCCTCCCGAACGGGCTGGCCGTCATGGCCCCGGAACGCCCAGGCCGACTCGGGCGCGTGGATGAATTCCGCTGTGGTGCGGTGGAATTCGTGGCCGACAACGCGCTGACCCGCGGCATGCAGCGATGAGTCACACACCGCCACGGCCTCCCGGTAGCCGAGCGTCAGCCTCGGGGTGAATCGGGCGGAGCCGGCCAGTACCCCGCACATCGGATGGCCGTCCAGGTCGTCCATCAGATAGGCCAGGCCGCCGCATTCGGCCTGCACGGGTGCGTGGCCGGCCAACTCAAGGATCTGGGCGCGCAGTTCGGAGTTCGCCGACAGATCGGCCAGATGCTGCTCAGGAAAGCCGCCCGGCAGGACCATCGCCGCGGTGCGCATGGGCAGGCTGTCGGTGAGCGGATCGAATTCGACGACGTCCGCCCCGGCGGCCCGCAGCAGTTCGCGATGTTCGGCGTAGCCGAAGCTGAAGGCCTTGCCCGCGGCCATCGCGACCACCGGATGCCCCGCGTGGGGTTCGCCGACCACGTCCTCAGGTGCCCACGCCGGCGCCTGCACCCGAGAGGCACCGAGCGCGACGACGGCGGGCAGATCGACGTGACGAGCGATCAGTTCGGTCATCGCGGCGACCGCGGCGCGGGCCTGCTCGCCGTGCTCGACGGCGGTGATCAGCCCCAGATGCCGTGACGGCACGGCCAATTCGTCACGGCGCGGAATCGCACCGAGCACCGGCACCCCGACCGCCTCGCACGCTTGGCGCAGCACCTGTTCGTGGCGGTTGGTGCCGACCCGGTTGAGAATCACCCCGCCGATGTGCACGCCGGTGTGGAACGTCGAGAAGCCTTGCAGCACCGCGGCGATACTCTGCGACTGGCCGCGGGCGTCGACCACCAGGACGACGGGGGCGCCGAGCAGTTGGGCGACGTGGGCGGTGGAGCCGCGCGCGGGTGTGACCGGATGCTCGTCGATACGGCCGTCGAAAAGGCCCATCACGCCTTCGATCACGGCGATGTCGGCATCGCTGCTGCCATGCCGGTACAGCGGGCCGATCAGCTCCTCGGGCACCAGAACGGGGTCGAGGTTGCGGCCCGGCCGGCCCGCGGCGACGGCGTGATAGCCGGGGTCGATGAAGTCCGGTCCGACTTTGAACGGGGCGACCCGTCGGCCGGCGGCCCGCAGCGCGCCGATCAAACCCGTTGCGACGGTGGTCTTTCCGCTTCCCGACGCGGGCGCGGCGATCACCACGGCGGGAATGCTGGTCATGCTCACCACTCGATTCCGCGCTGACCCTTGCGGCCGGCGTCCATCGGGTGTTTGAGCTTGGCCATCTCGGTGACCAGGTCGGCGGCGTCGAGAAGGCGTTGCGGCGCATCACGGCCGGTGATCACGACGTGCTGACCACCCGGCCGGTCGAGGAGAACGTCGACCACCTCGTCGACGTCGATCCAGCCCCACTTGAGCGGATAGGTGAACTCGTCGAGGACATAGAAGTCGTGTCGTTGTTCGGCGAGGCGCCCGGCGATTTCGGTCCACCCTTCGGCGGCGGCCCCGGCGTGATCGTCGGTGGAGCCGGCTTTCCGAGTCCACGACCAGCCGGAGCCCATCTTGTGCCATTCCACGGCTCCGCCGAGTCCCTGCTCGTCATGCAGCCGGCCCAGTGCGGCGAACGCCGACTCCTCGCCGACCTTCCACTTGGCGCTCTTGACGAACTGGAAGACCGCCACACTCATCCCGGCGTTCCACGCGCGCAATGCCATTCCGAACGCCGCGGTGGATTTGCCCTTGCCGGGCCCGGTGTGCACGGCCAGCACCGGGGTGTTGCGACGGGCCCGGGTGGTCAGCCCGTCGTTCGGCACGGTGAGCGGCTGACCCTGCGGCATGGACGTAAACCTTTCCGAACGCTAACGCAGCTTCAGGCGGCCCTGCGCACGGCCTGTGCCAGATAGTCTGCGCGCAGCTGCTCCAGTTGCAGCAGGGGGGCTTCCAGATTCTCGGCCAGATCGGCGGCCAACCCCAGCCGGACGTAGGACGTCTCGCAGTCCACCACCACCGCGGCGGCACCTTCCGCGACCAGCCGGCGGGCCGCGGAACGGCTGCGCCCCAGCGGGTCCGGCCCACCGGTGGCGCGGCCGTCGGTCAGAACCACCACCAGCGGGCGGCGGGTGCGGTCCCGCACTCGTTCGCGGACCACGACGTCCCGCGCCGCCAGCAGTCCTTGCGCCAGCGGCGTGGTGCCACCGGTGTCGAATCGGGTCAGCCGCCGCGAGGCGATGTGCGCCGACGTCGTGGGCGGCAATAGTTCTCGTGCGCCGTCCTGTCGGAAGGTGATGACGGCGACCTTGTCTCGGCGTTGGTAGGCGTCGCGCAGCAGCGACAGTGCCGCACCGGATACCGCCGACATCCGGTCCCGCGCGGCCATCGACCCGGAGGCGTCGACGACGAAGATCACCAGGTTGCCTTCCCGGCCGACCCGGATGGCGCGGCGGATGTCCTCGGGTTGCGGACGCAACCGGCGGTTGCCCGCGGCGGTCAGCACGGTGGCGAACAGGTGCAGACCGTGCCCCTGCTCGGGGGAATCGGTCGCGGTGACCACGGCACCGGAGCGGTTGCGGGCCCGCGAGCGCCTACCGGGGTTGCCCTCCCCCACGCCGGGCACGGTCAGCGCACGGGTCCGGAACGTCGCCGCGGGCGGTGCAGCCGGGCGCGGCGACGAGGACGACGTGCCTTGCGGCGCAGACGATTGCGGAGATCCTTCGCTCGGCTGCCCGCCCCCTGGCGGGTCCGGCTCGGGCTCGGGTTCGGGGCCGGATTCGGGGTCGGCGGCGGCCAACGCTTCGTCGAGCTGCGCCGGGTCCAGGCCCGGGTCGTCGAACGGGTCGCGACGGCGGCGGTGGGGCAGCGCCAGTTCGGCGGCCACCCGAATGTCTTGCTGCTCAACGACTTCGGCTCCACGCCAGGCGGCGTGCGCCACCGCGGTGCGTGCGACCACCAGGTCGGCTCGCATGCCGTCGACGTCGAACGCCGCGCACAGCGCCGCGATCCGGTTCAGTTCGGCATCGGGCAGCACCACTGCGGCCACCCGCGCTCGCGCGGCGGCGATCCGGGCGGCCAGCTCGCTGTCCGCGCCCGCGTGCCGGGTGGCGAATGCGGCGGGATCGGCTTCGTAGGCCAGCCGCTGGCGGATCACCTCGCTGCGCACCGCGACATCGCGGGAGGCGTGCACGTCGACGGTCAACCCGAACCGGTCCAAGAGTTGCGGACGCAGTTCGCCCTCTTCGGGATTCATGGTTCCGATGAGCACGAATCGCGACTCGTGGGAGTGGGAGATGCCGTCGCGCTCGATGTGCACCCGGCCCATCGCGGCGGCGTCGAGCATGATGTCGACGAGGTGGTCGTGCAGGAGGTTGACCTCGTCGACGTAGAGGACGCCACCGTGGGCGCGGGCAAGCAGGCCCGGTGAGAAGGCGTGCTCACCATCGCGCAGCACCTTCTGCAGGTCCAGCGATCCGACGACCCGGTCCTCGGTAGCGCCGATCGGCAACTCGACGAGCCGGGCACCGGCGTCCACCTCGGCCAGGACCGCGGCCAGCGCCCGCACCGCCGTCGACTTCGCGGTGCCCTTCTCGCCGCGGATCAGCACCCCGCCGATCTCGGGGCGCACCGAACACAGGATCAGCGCCAGACGCAGCTGGTCGTGCCCGACGATCGCACTGAACGGAAAAGCGGGTGCGTTCACGGCTTCTCGGTCAAGATCGGTGCGGCCGGGCGCAACATCGGAACGTGTGGGATCCCGTCCTCGACGAATTCGGCTCCGTCGACCACGAATCCGTGGTTGCCGTACATGTCGACAAGGTAGGTCTGGGCGTTGATCCGGCAGGCGTGATCACCGACATCGGCCAGCGCGGCTTGCATCAGCCGGCTGGTGTGGCCCTGCCCGCGGGCCGGGCGCTGGGTGCACACCCGGCCGATGCGGAATGCCTTCTCTCCCCCGGCGTGCTCCTCCATCAGCCGCAGCGTGGCGATCACCGTGCCGTCGGGTTGCTCCAGCCAGAAATGCCGGGTCTCGGCCAGCAGGTCGCGGCCGTCGAGTTCCGGGTAGGGACAAGCCTGTTCGACGACGAACACCTCGACCCGGAGCTTCAGCAGCTCGTAGAGGGTCGCCGCGTCGAGGTCCTTGGCCCAGGACCGGCGCAAGGCGACCGTCACACCACTCCCGCGGGTTCCGGATCACCGGAATCTGACGCGACCGGGGTGCTGTCGGGGCCGGCGGCCCGTGCGGCGTGGCCGGCGTGGGTTCCGCTCTCGAGCCCGAGCACCTTGGTGCCGTGCGCCCACACCTCGCCGAACAGGTCCGGATTCTCCGAGAGCTTGACGCCCAGCGAGGGCACCATCTCCTTGAGCTTGGGCAGCCAGCCCTGGTAGTGGTCGGCGAAGCAGCGTTCGAGAACCTCGATCATCGCCGGGACCGCGGTGGAGGCGCCCGGGGAGGCACCGAGCAGGCCGGCGATCGAACCGTCGGCGGCGGCGAGCACCGTGGTGCCGAACTCCAGCACACCGAGCTTCTTGGAGTCGCGGCGGATGACCTGCACCCGCTGGCCGGCGATGTCCAGCTCCCAGTCGGAATCCCGTGCGGTGGGGGCGAATTCGCGGAGGTTGTCCACCCGGTCGGCTTCGCTGAGAGCCAACTGGCCGATCAGGTACTTCAACAGGCCCATCTCGGTGAGCCCCACGCCGATCATCGAAGCCAGATTGTTGGGCTTGACCGACAGCGGCAGGTCGGTGACCTTGCCTTCCTTCAGGAACTTCGGCGACCACCCCGCGAACGGACCGAACAGCAACCAGGAACGGCCGTTGATCACGCGGGTGTCCAGGTGCGGCACCGACATCGGCGGGGCACCCAGCGGGGGCAGTCCGTACACCTTGGCCTGGTGCGCGGCAGCCAGTTCCGGGTCGCCGGTGCGCAGCCACTGACCGCTGACCGGGAAGCCTCCGAAGCCCTTGGCCTCGGGGATGCCGGCCTTCTGCAACAGCGGCAGCGCACCACCGCCGGCTCCGACGAATACGAACTTGGCCGACAGCTTGCGCTTCTGCCCGGTGCGACGGTTATGGATCTTCACCGTCCAGCCGCCGCCGGACTCCTTGTGCAGATCGAGAACGTCGTGACCGAACAATGTGCTCATGCCGCGCTCGGTGCCGAAGGAGAGCAGCTGACGGGTCAGCGAGCCGAAGTCGACGTCGGTACCGTCCTGGGTCCAGTTCAGGCCGACCGGCTCGGAGAAGTCGCGGCCCTTGGCCATCAGCGGCAGCCGACGGCTGAACTCGTCGCGGTCGTCGATGAACTCCATCGTGGCGAACAACGGGTTGCGCACCAGGGTCTCGCGGCGGCGGCGCAGGTAGTCGACGTGCTCGGCGCCCTGCACGAAGCTGACGTGCGGGATGGGATTCAGGAAGCTGCGGACGTCGGGCAGGATGCCGTTTTCGTGGGCGTAGCTCCAGAACTGGCGGGTGACCTGGAACTGCTCGTTGACGGTGATGGCCTTCGCGATGTCGATGGTGCCGTCGGCCTTTTCCGGCGTGTAGTTCAGTTCGCACAGCGCGGAGTGGCCGGTGCCCGCGTTGTTCCACGGATCGGAGCTCTCGGCGGCTGCGGCGTCCAGGCGTTCGACCAGCGTGATCGACCAGTCCGGCTGGACCAGCCGCAGCAGGGCGCCCAGCGTCGCGCTCATGATTCCCGCACCGACCAGTACGACATCGGTCTTGGTGGTATCTGACACCGGATCGTCGTCCTTTACTTGTGACAGCTGTATAGACAGTCAGGTTATCCCGCCCGACACCGACTTATTCGCGAGAGTCGCCAGCACCACACCCCGCATTGCTCACAGCTAGGGTAGGGGCTGTGACGCCACGGCAGGCCGACTGGGGTGACGACGTCCTGTCCGGCTACCAACAGGCCACCATGGCGTTGGGCCCGGACCCCGATGGTGAGGCAGATCTGTTCGCCACGCTGGTGCGCCGCGCGGACGGCAAACCGGCCACCCACACCGTGCTGGCGGTGCACGGATTCACCGACTATTTCTTCAACACCGACCTGGCCGACCACTTCACCGGCGCCGGGTTCCGGTTCTACGCGCTGGACCAACACAAGTGCGGGCGGTCGTGGCGCGACGGCCAGACGCCGCACTTCACCACCGACCTCGCCCGCTATGACCGCGAGCTGGAGCGGGCGGTCGAGATCATTGCGATCGAGAATCCCGGTACGACCATCCTGGTGTGCGGCCACTCGGCCGGCGGACTGATCGTGTCGCTGTGGCTCGATCGGGTGCGGCGGCGCTCCGCGACCGCGGCGCTGTCCATCGGCGGTCTCGTGTTGAACAGCCCGTGGCTGGATCTGCACGGACCCGCGATCCTGCGCACCCGGCTCACCTCGACGGCCATCGGCGCGATGTCGCGGGTTCGCAAGACCCGGGTGGTGCGCAGCACCAGTAAGGGCGGCTACGGGCTGACACTGCACCGCGACTACCACGGTGAGTTCGACTACAACCTGGAGTGGAAACCGCTGGGCGGCTTCCCGGTGACGTTCGGCTGGATCCACGCGATCCGCCGCGGTCACGCCACATTGCACCGCGGTCTGGACGTCGGCGTGCCGAACCTGATCCTGCGTTCCGATCACAGCGTCACCGAGAGCGCGGACGCGGCGAGCATGCAGCGCGGTGACGCGGTGCTCGACGTCACGCAGATCGCGCGGTGGGCGGGCTGTATCGGTAATCGCACGACGGTGGTGCCGATCCGCGACGCCAAGCACGACGTGTTCCTGTCGCTGGCCGCGCCGCGTGCCGCAGCCTATGACGAGTTGTCGGGCTGGCTGGACTTCTACCGCGCACGCCACACCGCCGCGTCGGCCGCAGGTCAGGGATAAGGGGAAGTCGTTGGAGCACTTCGACATTGCGATCATCGGGACCGGCTCGGGCAACACGATCATCGACGAGCGGTTCAGCGGCAAGAAGATCGCGATCTGCGAGCAGGGCGTGTTCGGCGGCACCTGCCTGAACGTGGGGTGCATCCCCACCAAGATGTTCGTCTACGCCGCCGAGGTGGCCCAGACCGTCCGCGACGCCGCCCGATTCGGCGTCGACGCCCACATCGACGGCGTGCGCTGGACCGATATCGTCTCGCGGGTGTTCGGCCGGATCGATCCGTTGGCGGCCGGTGGCGAGAACTATCGGCGCTCCTCGCCGGACGTGACGGTCTATGACAGCCACACCCGATTCACCGGCCGCGACGACGATCGCTACCGGCTGCGGACCGAGGCCGGTGACGAGTTCACCGCCGCGCAGGTGGTGATCGCCGCGGGTGCGCGGGCGATGGTGCCCGACGCGATCGCCGGTTGCGGTGTCGATGTCCACACCAGCGACACGATCATGCGCATCCCCGAGCTACCCGACCATCTGGTGATCATCGGTGGCGGGTTCGTGGCGGCCGAATTCGCGCATGTCTTCTCGGCATTGGGTAGCCGGGTCACCATCGTCATCCGCGGTGCCGCGATGCTGTCGCACTGCGACGACGCGCTCTGCGAGCGGTTCACCGACATCGCCGCCAAGAAGTGGGAGATCCGCAGCCACCGCAACATGATCGGGGCGCATACCGACGGGTCCCAGACCGTGGTCGAACTCGACGATGGATCGCAAGTGCACGCCGACGCCGTGCTGGTGGCCACCGGCCGCCAGCCGAACGGCGATCTGATGGACGTGCACCTGGCCGGCGTGGAACTCGACGAGCACGGTCTGGTCAAGGTCGACGACTACCAACGCACAACCGCGCGAGGCATTTTCGCCCTCGGTGACGTGTCGTCGCACTATCAGCTCAAGCATGTCGCCAACCACGAGGCCCGGGTGGTGCGGCACAACCTGCTGCAGGACTGGGACGACACTGACGCGTTGATGTACTCCGATCACCGCTTCGTGCCGTCGGCGGTGTTCACCGACCCGCAGATCGCCTGCGTCGGGCTCACCGAAAACGAAGCCCGCGCAGCCGGATACAAGATCAACGTCAAGGTGCAGGACTACTCCGACGTGGCGTACGGCTGGGCGATGGAGGACAGCACGGGGTTCGCCAAGCTCATCGTCGAGCAGGACAGCGGCAAGATCCTGGGCGCCCACATCATGGGGTACCAGGCATCGTCGTTGATCCAGCCGCTGATCCAGGCGATGAGTTTCGGGCTGCCCGGTCAGGAGATGGCCCGAGGTCAGTACTGGATTCACCCGGCCCTGCCCGAAGTGATCGAGAACGCACTGCTGGCGTTGTGCGGCGAGCCGCCCTGGCCGCCGTCGCGCCGGCACTGACGTCCCCACTAGCCCGCGACTGTCGCCACGATGGCTCGCGCGCTCGGCTTGACGTGATGCACACAACACTCCACACTTGCAGTCATGTGCGGTCAAAAAGCCACAAAATCGGTCAGCTGAGATGCTGCCCGTCGCACGGCAAGAAGCGATCGTGGAGGCCGTCAGCAGCTCCGGCCAGGCCGTCAGCACCGACGACCTGGTCCGCCGGCTGGGCGTCTCCGCGGAGACCGTACGCCGCGATCTGGCACTGCTGGAGGAGCGTGGCGTGATCCGCCGCGTGCATGGCGGTGCCGCCGCGGTCGACCAGCGCCGAGCGATGGAACCGTCGTTCACCGAACGCTCGGTCATCCGCCATCAGGCGAAGGCTCAGATTGCGAAAGTCGCTGTGGGACTGATGGAGAACGGCCAGACCGTGGTCCTGGACATCGGCACGACTGCGGTCGCCGTCGCCCAGGCGATCCCGCGCGGATTCACCGGCACGATCGTCACGCCGTCGCTGCCGGTGGCCGTCGAATTGGCCGACCGCCCCGGCATCCAGGTGCTGCTGGCCGGCGGGCGCGTCCGCCCCGGCGACCTGGCCTGCTCGAATGCCCACACCAAAGCCTTTTTCGCCGACATCTATCCCGATCTCGCATTGATCGGCTCCGGCGGGGTCGACGCCCGCTCGGGGCTCACCGATTTCCATCTCGACGAGATCGACGTCCGGCGCACGATCATCGCCAACAGCGCGCGCAGCTACATCCTGGCCGATTCCTCCAAGCTCGGCCAGGTGGCGCCGCACCGGGTGTGTGCCCTCAGCGCGGTCGACGGCCTGATCACCGACCAAAGCACCGACACGGCTGTTGCAGCAGCCTTCGACGAGACGGG
Source organism: Mycobacterium sp. SA01 (assembly GCF_041287105.1). Taxonomy (NCBI): domain Bacteria; kingdom Bacillati; phylum Actinomycetota; class Actinomycetes; order Mycobacteriales; family Mycobacteriaceae; genus Mycobacterium; species Mycobacterium sp. SA01. Next base: position 371,722 of record NZ_JBGGNO010000018.1, read on the forward strand.
AGGTGTGGTCTTGTCAGCGCGGCCGCCGGCCGCAGCCACTGCCTGAATCGCTCCCCCCACATGGGTGCGGGCGGCGTTGCAGCGCCGCCCGCGGGACCGAACCTCATATCCGAATCACTCAGAGTCAGAAAGACCGATCCAGTGACACATTCTTCCACACCGCCACCCGCGGGAACCCCTTCTCGAGACGTCTCTCAGGGCACCTATACCGACACCCTGGAGCGCTCCACCGGGCGATTCGCCTCCTTCGCAGTGGCATTCGCCTTCGTCTCGATCGCCACCGGCATCTTCACCACGTACGGCAGTGTCCTGAAAAGCTCCGGCCCACTGGGCATCTGGACGTGGCCCATCGTGATCATCGGGCAGCTGGCGGTCGCCCTGCTGCTCGGCGCGCTGGCCGCCCGGATCCCGGTGACCGGCTACGCCTATCAGTGGGTGTCCCGGCTGGCCAACCCGATCCTGGGGTGGATCACCGGCTGGATCTCGTTCACCTTCCTGGCCATCGTGGCCGTCGCGGTGGACTACACCGTCGCGGCGACGGTCGTTCCGGCGTTGTTCGACTTCACCGGCACGGCACTGACGTCGTTCTTGATCACCGCCGCCATCCTGCTGTTGCAGGGTCTTCTGGTCGCGGTCTCGACGAAGTGGACCGAACGGGTGAACAACTTCGCGGTCAGTGCTGAACTGATCGGCATGGTGGCGCTGGTCGTCCTGCTGTTCATCGTGGGTGTGGTCACCCACAAACTGTCGGCGGGCAACTTGTTCTCCCGCGGCGACATCCCTGCCGAGGGTTACTGGAACTTCGGCACCGCGACCGCCGCCGGCCCCTGGATGCTGGGCTTCCTGCTCGGCGCGTTCACCATCGTCGGCTTCGAATCCGCCGCGAACCTGGCCGAGGAGACCAAGCAGCCGGAAGTTGTTGTGCCACGGGCGATGTGGCAGGCCGTGCTGGCCTCAGGCGTGCTGGGCTTCCTGTTCCTGCTGGTGGTGACCGCCGCGGTCAACGATCCGACGGCGCTGGCCGAGTCGGGAACTCCGATCGCCGACGTCATCCGCGACATCCTCGGCTCATTCGTCGGGACCGCGCTGCTGATCCTGGTCGCCATCGCGATCTTCGCCTGCGGTCTGGTGATCGTGATGAGCGGTGTGCGACTGACCTGGGCGATGTCCCGCGATCAGCGCTTCCCCGGCTGGCAGGCGCTGCACAAGGTGTCTCCCCGCACCAAGACCCCGTTGAACGCCACGATCGCGATGACCACGATCTCGGCGGTGATCCTCGGCGTCTTCTCCACGAGTACCGACGCGCTGTTCATCCTGTTCTCCGCCGCGACCCTGCTGCCGGCCGTCATCTATGCCATCACCGTGGCGCTCTACATCGCCAAGCGGCGTCAGCTGCCGCAGAGCGCGGCGTTCAGCCTCGGCCGGTGGGAGGTCCCGATCATCGTCGTGGCGGTGGCGTGGCTGGTGTTCGCGCTGTCGTTGTTCCGCGACGCCTCGTTCCGGCAGCCGTGGCTCTATGTGCTGGTGATGGTGGCGATCGGCGCGGTCTACCTGGGCTACCTGTTGATCACCCGCGGTCGCGACGGGCTCAAGATGCCCGAATTGCGTTCGATAGACGCCGAACTCGACAGCGCGGCCGGCGCACGGCAAGTCGCCGAGGACGTGCCGCGATGAGTGTCCTGGCCATCGACCAGGGCACGTCGGGAACCAAGGCCATCGTCGTTGACCCCGACGAAGGCGTGGTGGGGCTGGCCGAAGTCGCCGTGCATCCGCGGTATCTCGAGGGCGGTGGCGTCGAACAGAGCCCGGACGAGTTGCTCGAGTCGGTCCTGATCGCCGGGCGCGCAGCGGTGGCCCAGGCGAACCGCCCGATCGACGCGGTCTCGTTGGCCAACCAGGGCGAGACGGTCCTGGCCTGGGATCCCGATACCGGCCGTGCTCTGACGCCGGCGATCGTGTGGCAAGACCGCCGTGCCGAACCGCTGTGCGCGGCCATGCGCGAGTGGGGCGAGATGCTGGCCGCCCGCACCGGGCTGGTGCTCGACCCCTACTTCTCGGCACCGAAGATGGCCTGGCTGCGTCGCAATGTCGAGACCGACGGAGTGGTCACTACATCGGACACCTGGCTGCTGCATCAGCTGACCGGAGCGTTCGTCACCGACGCCACCACCGCGAGTCGCTCCCTGGCGGTGGATCTGGGCGCCAAGGAGTGGAACCACGAGTTGCTGGCGCTGTTCGAGCTCGACGGCGAACGCCTACCGGCCATCGTCGGCAATGACGAAACAATCGGCACGACAACGGCATTCGGCGGCGAAATTCCGGTCGGCGGTATCGTCGTCGATCAGCAGGCAGCCCTGCTTGCCGAGGCCTGCCTGGAGCCGGGCATGGCCAAATGCACCTTCGGGACCGGCGCGTTCCTGCTGGCCAACACCGGAACCACCGGCGTGCACTCCACCACCGGCTTGACCTCCTCGGTGGCATGGCGGATCGGGGGCCGCGACACGTTCTGCGTCGACGGTCAGGTGTACACCGCGGCGTCGGCCGTGCGCTGGCTCAGCTCGCTCGGCATCGTCGGCGGCGCCGAGGAGATGGATGGCATCGCAGCCAAGGACAGCAGCGGGGTGCTGTGTGTGCCCGCACTGGCCGGTCTGGCGGCACCGTGGTGGAAATCTCAAGCCAAGGCGTCCATTTCGGGGATGACGTTGTCGACCGATCGCGGTCATCTGGTGCTGGCCGTCCTGCAGGGCATCGCCGCCCAGATCGCCGAATTGGTGACCGCCATCAACGCCGACACCCCGACGCCGCTGACCACGTTGCGCGCCGACGGCGGACTGACCCAGTCCACCGTCCTCATGCAGGCCTGCGCCGATATCCTGCAGGTGCCCGTCGAGGTGTACCCGTCCGCCCATGCCACCGCGCTCGGTGCCGCGGCGCTGGCCCGGCTGAGCCGGTCTCCGAATCAGTCTCTGTCCGAGGTCGTTCCGGACTGGGCACCTGCGGCGACCTACGAACCGAGTTGGACAGGACAGCAGGCCAACGGCTTTCGTGATCGGTGGCGTGAACTTGCCGCCACCACCTACCCCTCCCAGGAGACGTGATGACCACCCCCACCGCCTACGACGTCGTCGTCATAGGCGCGGGCATCGTCGGATCGGCGATCGCCCGTGAACTGTCCGGCCACCAACTCTCGGTCGCGCTCATCGAGGCCCGTAGCGACGTCGGCGACGGCACCAGTAAGGCCAACACCGCGATCCTGCACACCGGCTTCGACGCGAAGCCCGGCACGCTCGAGTCTGCGATGGTGCACCGCGGCTACCACCTGCTCTCCGACTACGCCTCGCACACCGGCATCCCGGTCGAACGAACCGGAGCCATCCTGGTGGCCTGGGACCAGGAGCAAGTCGACGCCCTACCCGGCTTGCGGAAGAAAGCCGAAGACAACGGCTACCATGACTGCGAAATCATCGATGCCGCAGCGGTTTACGCCGATATCCCGAACCTCGGACCGGGCGCACTCGGTGGCTTGACCGTCCCCGACGAATCGATCATCTGCACGTGGACGGTCAACCTCGCACTGGCCACCGATGCCGTCAACCGCGGCACCGTGCTGCTGACCGGCCACCGGGTCGACGGCGTCGACATCGCAGCGGATGCCACCACTCTTCACACCAGCGGCGGGGAGGTCACCGCACGCTGGATCGTCAACGCATCGGGACTCGGCGCCGATCTCGTCGACGCCTTGTTCGGCTATCAGCGGTTCACGGTCACCCCGCGCCGCGGCGAACTCATCGTCTACGACAAGCTCGCCCGTGCACTGGTGGACAAGATCGTGTTGCCGGTGCCGACCGCGCGCGGCAAGGGCGTGCTGGTCAGTCCGACCATCTACGGCAATGTCATGCTCGGACCCACGTCCGAAGATCTGCAGGACCGCACCGCCACCGGCACCTCCGAAGCCGGCTTCGATTTCCTGCTCGGCAAGGGCAGGACTCTGATGCCACGCCTCCTCGAGGAGGAAGTGACCGCCACCTACTCCGGGCTCCGTGCGGCCATCGACAACGGCGATTACCTCATCGAGGCCGATACCGCGCAGCACTACCTCCTGGTCGGCGGTATCCGCTCCACCGGCCTGACCGCGGGTATGGCAATCGCCGAATACGTGCGGGATCAGCTCGCCGACGCCGGTCTGTCGTTGGTGCCGAAGGCCGAACTGCCGGCTCCCCCGCAGATGCCGAATCTGGGCGAGGCATTCCCCCGCCCCTTCCAGCAGCCCGACGCCATCGCCGCCGACCCCGCCTACGGGCGCATCGTGTGCTTCTGCGAGCGGGTCACCGAGGGTGAGATTCGCGACGCCTGCCATTCGGTGATCCCGCCCGCCACCGTGGAGGGACTGCGGCGACGCACCCGCGTGATGAACGGCCGCTGCCAGGCGTTCTTCTGCGGCGCCGAAGTTCAGTCGGTGTTCGACCGTGAGACTCACCAGGAGAGCCGCCGATGACCGCCACCGAAACGGTCGACGTCGCGATCGTCGGCGCCGGCCCCGCCGGACTGACGGCGGCCGCCGACCTGGCCCGCACCAGCACGCTGAATATCGTTGTTCTGGAACGTGAGTCGGAAGCCGGTGGGATCCCGCGGCACAGCGATCACCCGGGCTACGGAATACGTGACCGCAAGACGTTCATCAGCGGGCCCGCCTACGCGCAACGGCTCACCCGGGATGCCCGCGCCGCCGGCGCGGCGATACGCACCAGTGCGATGGTCACCGGTTGGGCCGACGATCAGACTCTCGAAATCACCTCGCCGCAGGGGCGCTACCACCTCACCGCCCGGGCCATCGTCCTGGCCACCGGGGCACGTGAGCGACCACGCCCGGCCCGGTTGATTCCCGGCGATCGCGGGGCGGGCGTCTACACCACCGGCCTGTTGCAGAACGCGGTGCATCTCAAGCATCGCGCCGTCGGCAGGCGTGCCGTCGTGGTCGGTGCCGAGCTGGTCAGCTACTCGGCGGTGCTCACCCTCAAACACGTCGGCTGCCAGACCGTCTTGATGACAACCGAATACCCGTCGCCGGAGTCCTACGGCTTGTTCAACCTCGCCGGCCGGTCACCGCTGCTGGGACTGCAGATCGCCACACGCACCCGAGTGGTGCGGATCATCGGCACGCCGACAGTCACCGGCGTCGAGGTCGAGAATCTCGACACCGGTGAACGCCGGATCGTCGACTGCGACACCGTCGTCCTGACCGGCGATTGGATCCCGGACCACGAACTCGCCCGCAGCACCGGCCTCGACATCGATCCCGGAACTCTCGGTCCGGTCGTGGACACCGCGCTGCGAACCAGCCGACCCGGGGTCTTCGCGATCGGCAACCTGCTGCACCCCGTCGACACCGCCGATATCGCCGCACTCGACGGCCGCCACGTCGCCGGCCAGGTCCGCGCACACCTGGCGGGACACCGGCCTACGGATGCGGGGGTTCCGATCCACGCCGCGGCGCCGTTGCGCTGGGTGGCTCCCAATCTGCTGCGTCCCGGCGATCCGGCGCCCGCCCGGCACCGGCTGCTGTTGTGGACTGATCGGCTGGTCCGCATTCCCAAAGTCGTTGCCCGCCAGGATGGTGCCGTCATCGGCCGCACGACGCTGCCCTGGCCCGCATCGCCCGGGCGAGTGTTCCGGGTCCCGTCCAGAATCCTGGATGGTGTCGACGCGGGTGGCGGCCCCGTCGTCCTGTCGCTCGCCGACTGAGGCGTGCTCGATTTCCCTCGCGAGCAGACAGAAAGTCGTGGAATTCTCGCCCGATTCATACGATTTTGTGTCTGCTCGGGACACGATCAGCGCGCGGGAACCGCGAAACCCCAGGGCAATTCGAGCCGATGGGCGGCCAGCAATTCGGCGTTGGACAGCACCGCGGTGACGGTGTCGTCGGCGACCACCGCGCCGCCGTCGAGCACGATCGCCCGGTCGCACAGCTGCGCGGCATACGGCAGGTCGTGGGTGACGATCACCATCGTCGCCGGCAGCGTAGCCAGCGTCTCGGCCAGTTCCCGCCGCGCGACCGGATCGAGGTTCGCCGAGGGCTCGTCGAGCACCAGTATCTCGGGCTCGCAGGCCAGGACAGTGGCCAGCGCGGCGCGGCGACGCTGCCCACCGGACAGGTGCCCGGGACTGCGGTCGGCGTGCTCGGTCATCGACACGACCTCCAACGCGGCGGCCACCCGGGCGGCCAGCGCATCCCCGGTGAGCCCGAAGTTGGCCGGGCCGAACGCGACGTCCTGCGCGACCGTGGGCATGAACAGCTGATCGTCGGGATCCTGGAACACCAACCCAACTCGGCGCCGGATGTCGCGAAGACTCTTGCGGGTCAACGTAATTCCACTGATCTCGACGGTGCCCGAGGTGGCGGTGAGGACGCCGTTGAGATGCAGCATGAGCGTGGTCTTACCCGCCCCGTTGGGGCCGAGGATGGCCACCCGCTCACCGGGCGCGATGCTGAGATCGACACCGTCGAGCGCCACCCGGCCGTCGGGATAACGGTAGTGCAGACCCTCGACGCGGACGGCCGGCGCGCTCATCGCAGCACCCACGCCGAGGCCGCCACCGCGGCCGCGGCCACCGCCGGCGTCAGCGCGAACACCCACTGCGCCCCTGAGGCCCGCGGACCGGCCCCTACGATCGCCAACTCGGGCACCGTGCCGTCGAAGCCGCGTGACGTCATCGCCAGGTACACGCGCTCGCCCCGCTCATACGACCGGAGGAACAACGCCCCAACGCCTTTCGCGATCGCGCCGATCTGATGAAGGGCGCGCGGAGAGTCGCCGCGGGAGATCCGTGCCATCCGCATCCGGCTGACCTCCGCCGACAGCAGGTCGATGTAGCGGATCATCAACACCAGCATCGAGGTCACCAGCCCGGGCACGCCGAGCCGGCTCAGCGCCAACGGCAGCTCCCGCGCCGACGTGGTGGCGGCGACGGTGAGCGAGGCGGCCACGCCGAGCGTGCCTTTCACCACGATCCCCCACGCCGCCCACAACCCGGCGACCGACAGTTGCAGACCGCCGACCGTGACGCGTTCGCCGCCTTCGGCGAACGGCAGCAACACGGCCAGCACGATGAACGGCGCTTCGATAAGCATCCGCGGCAGGATCCATCGCAGCGGGATCGAAGCCACCCGCCACACCACCAGCACGATCACGGCGTAGAGGGCGAACGGCCAGATCATCTCCCGCGGGGTGGCCACCACCGCGAGGACGAACAACACGAGTCCGGCGATCTTGACTTCCGCGGGTGCGCGGTGCACCGCTGATTCGCCGTCCCGGTAGAGCGGGTGGGAGTGCCCGGCTCCCATCTCAGTCCTTCGCGCGGCGGCTGCGGGCGATCAGCCAGAATCCGCCGAAGGCGATGCCCAACACGACGAGGGCGCCGATGACGCCGGCGAGTCCGCTCGTCGCGGGATGGCCGAAGATCGTGTAGTCGGCCAGCGGCGAGGCCGACATGGTGTGTTCGGTTGCGTGCTGGGCGATGCAGCTGCCGGTCAGTTGTTCACCGTGCTCGGTGTGGACGACCTGACAACCCTGCAATGTCGCCGAGTCCAGTCCGTCCGGGCTCGAGCTGGCGAAGTAGGACACCACACCGGCGATCAGCAGGATCGCCGCCCCGAAGCCGACCCAGAACTGCCAGCGCCGGGCCACCGTCTGCGCGCTCATGCGGCCACCGCCTCGCGGTCGCGATCGCGGCGCAGCAGGTAGACGAGGTCCGGACGGGACCGCACTACAGCCATCACCGTCACCGCCGTGATCAGCCCTTCGCCGATACCGATCAGGACATGGGTACCGAGCATGTAGGTGGCGACCGTGCCCAGCGAGGTCGGCGCGGAACCGCCGATCGCGTATTCGGCCACGAATCCCATTGCTGCGCAGACTGTCCCGAACAACGCCGAGAGGAAGCCGACGACTCCGAGCGCCGGTACCGAGCCGGGGCGACGCCGTCGCACCAGTGCGTAGATGACCCGCGCGGCGGCGTATCCCGCGGTGACGCCGATCAACGCCATATTGGTGATGTTCATCCCCAGTGCGGTCACGCCGCCGTCGGCGAACAGCAGGGATTGCACCACCAGCACGATCGTGATGCACAGCACGCCGGTGTACGGGCCGACCAGGATCGCGGCGAGCGCGCCACCGAGAAGATGCCCGCTCACGCCGGGCAGGATCGGGAAGTTGATCATCTGGACCGCGAAGATGAAGGCGGCGACCAGACCGGCCAGCGGGACGGTGCGTTCGTCGAGTTCGGTACGCGCCCGCCAGCCACACACCGCCACCGCCGCGATCGCCAGCGCCCCGAACATCACCGAGGTCGGCGCGTTGACCAGGCCGTCGCTCATGTGCATGGCCGTGATCTGGACGCTCAACGTGTCTCCTCGCGGTCGGGTCGGTCCCCAACGGTCAACCATAATCGGCCGGCGAGATATCTGTCTACCTGTACAGATAATGGAGTGAAGAGGTCACTCACTCGGAGTGGGCGGCGCCGATCCAGTGCAGCAGATCGTGCACGGTGTGATCCTCCAGCCGGTAGCTGACCTGACGCCCCACCCGCGTCGAGGTGACCCAGCCTTGCTGACGTAGCACCCGAAGTGCCTGCGAGACAGCGTTTTCCGACCGTCCCACGGCGGCGGCGAGATCACCGACGCAGATGCCGGGCGCGCGGTGCAACCCAAGAAGGATCTCCAGCCGGTGCGGGTCGGACAATAGATCGAAGCGTTGCGTCCAATTGTGGATGTCCACATCGGCCAGCGCGGACGAGGCAAGCTCGACCTTCGCCGTATCGCCGGGGGCATCCATGACTAGGAATCTAGCCCAGCAGGCGGGCTGGACCCGGGACGCTGGAACAATCCGGCCTCCGTACGCGACTATTGATGCGTGGACTGCGATGTCGCCCGGGAGGCGTTGTCAGCCCGGATCGACGGCGAACGTGAACCCGTTCCCGCGGCCCGGGTGGACGAGCATCTCACCACCTGCGACCAGTGCGGGGCGTGGTACGCCAGGGCCGTCGAGCAGACGCAGCTGCTGCGCCGGCTGGCCGGCCGGTCCCAGGTGGCGGCCGTCGCTGCGCCGAACGACCAGCTTTTGGCCGCACGTCGGCGGCTGCCATCGGCCAATAACATGCTGCGCGCGGCGTTGGCCGTCATCGGGCTCATGCAGGTCGGGGTCGCAGGGGCTCAGGCCCTCGGCGTCAACGTCGGAACATCGGCGGCCACCCACCACGCGATGATGGGCGGCCACCTGCTCAACGAGTCGACGGCATGGTCGGCGGCACTGGGCGTGGTCATGATCGTCGCGGCGGCGCGACCTACCGCGGCCGCCGGCTTGGCCGGGGTGCTGTCGGTGTTCACCGCGGTCCTCACCGGCTACGTCGTCTCCGACGCGGTCGCGGGCGCGGTGACGCTCGACCGCGTCCTATCGCACCTGCCCGTGCTGGCCGGGACCGTCCTGGCGCTGCTGGTGTGGCGCGACAGCCGGGCGTCCGAGCCGGAGCCCCGAGGTGATGCCGCGCCCATCACCGCCGATGTGGTGTTGCCCGACAGTGCCTCTCGCGGCCGTCGCCGCGGTCACCTCTACCCCACCGACGGCGCTGCGTGACCTGACAACGGGGAACTTTCCGCGGCGGCCCGCGACCAATTATCTGTGCGTTTCCTGATCGTCTGCTGTGAGGGCTCAGCCCCCTAGCGATGGGTTGAGGCTCGCACGCAGCTGACGGAATCAGGGTCAGCCGGCCCGCAAGGGCACCGATATGCCCTCGATTACTACGCCCTGTAGTAGATCGGGGTCCACCAACACGGGAGAGACGAATGAAGGTCACAAAAAACAGTCGGGTGCCGCGACTACTGGGCGCGTTCGTGGCCGCCGCAGCGGTCTCAGCCGGCGTCGCTCTGGCGGGAAATGCGGCCGCGCATCCCGGCCACGACCACGGCGGCTCGGATTCCGGCACCAGCGGCAGCACCGACAGCAGCGCGAAGAGCGGCGGCGCCAATACCCGCGGCGGGGCCGGTGCCGGCACTGCCACCGGCAACGGCGGCGGGTCCAGGGCGATGTGCACCGACACCGGCGTGCCTACCACGGCGGCCTGCAACGGCCGGGGCCGTTGAAAACAACACCATTGACTGAAAGGCAGACCCACATGATCACGCAGCACGTCAATCCCCGGCGCCGCATTCGCGCAGGCGCCGCACTGGGCGGGACCGCTCTGGCCGCGGTACTGATGGTCGCGACTCCCGGAGCGGGTATCGGGCACGCCCACGGCTACAGCACCCCGTCAGGCGACGCAGTCGGCCGGCCGGGCTTCGGAAGTGAAGAGACTCCGGGCAATCCGGCACCGGGTGTGCGCGCCGTCCAAGCACTCGGCGACCGGGTGTTCAACCAGAGCACCGCATTCACCAAGGCCCTGGACGATTCCCCACTCGGAATCAACTACCACAACGCATTTGGGACGCCGAACTACGAGCACCCGACCCACGGATCGAACGGCACGGTGACGGGCCTGTTGAACGGCGGCCTGATCAAGACGACCTACGACTCCCTGCAAACCAGGGGTGCGGCGCTACCCGACGAGGCAGACCTCTCCGCAGCAGTGATCCGCCAACTCAGCGGCCACCAGGTCGCCACCGGTAATCATCGGCGCGCTTCGTCGACAGCTACGCAGGTATGCACCGCGACGACGGCGAAGACGGCGCTGCGGGCGCAGGGCTCCTGTTAGACCGACACACCACGAACTGTGGCCCGATCCTTCGGGCCACAGTTGGTCGTCGCCTCAGAGCATCACGCCGAACATGATCGCCATCCCGGCGGCCATCATCGACTGACACAGGATCCCGAGCGGCCGCGCGGTCGCAGCGGGCTCGCGGTCCATTCGCACCGCCAGGTAGCGATACAGCCAGAACACCGCGGCCACCGCGAACCCAATCGTGCACACCCAGTTCAGCGTGTCGATGTAGGGCGGGTATCCGCCGCCGGAGCTGTCCGCCGTGCCCGCGGCCCCGGACATGTCCATGCCGGGCATGTTCATCCCCGCGTGACCGGCATGGCCCGACGACCCGCCGGACGTCGACGCCGTGTCCCCGGCGTAGGACGCCTGCCCGGGCAGCAGCCGGCCGTTCATCACGGCATACATCCACGCCATCGCCAGCATCATCAGTGCGTGATAAACACCCGCGACCCGATGGCCGGCGCAGGTCGGGCTCGCTGTGACGGCGACGAACCACAGGGTCGCGAGCAGGAAGAACACCATCGGCGCGACGGTCGGCAGTGCCGCGCCCCACGGCCAGGCCATCACCGCCATCGCCACCGCCATCACGACGTGCAGCAGTTGGCTGACGACACCTGCCGGGCGCCGGTCACCGACGACGAGGGCCGACAGGCATTCCGCGGCGGCGAGCATGAACAGCAGCGTGACGACCCAGCGCAGCGTCAGGTCAGCGATCACCGGTCACTCCTTCTCCGCTCGGCACGTCAGCAATGGTCGATTCATCGCACCAGAAAGTTCCCACCACGGCGACTCGACTACGACGACGAGTCGTAGACTCGCGATGATGGAAGTCACCCACACAGGCACCCGCTCGCCGGGTCGGTGGATGCTCGGCGGCTACCTCGGGCTGCTCGCCGCCCTCGTCGCCTACGCGGTGGCCTCCGGTGACCGTCGCTTCACCGCGACCGGCGACTCCTACCCCGGCCTGGCGACCAGCGTCGCCGGGCTGATCGGCTACTTCACCGCGACGCTGGCCGCCGCGATCTGTCTGGGCGCGCTGGTGTTCATCGTCATCGCCGCCGAGCCCGACGACCGCGGCGTGCTCGACCCGGCATCGTTCCGGGTGCATCTGCTGGCCGAGCGCCTCGCCCCCGTCTGGCTGGTCACGGCGCTGGCGATGATCCCGGTCCAGGCCGCCAACGCCGCCGGCGTGCCGGTGACCCGGTTGATCACCAGCGGTGGCCTCGGAAGTGCGCTCGGCGCATCGGAAATGGGCCGCGGCTGGATCGCCGCCGCTGTCGTCGCGGCCGTGGTGACCGTCAGTCTGCGCGCCACCCTGCGCTGGTCGTGGCACGCCGTGCTGCTGATTCCCACGTTCATCGGCGTGATCGCGCTACCGGTCACGGGGAACGCCGGCCAGGGGCCCAACCACGACTACGCGACCAGCGCCGTGATCGTCTTCGCCACCGCGCTGGCTGTGCTGACCGGCGTGGCGGTCAGTGCTGCGCTGGCCCCGCCGACGGCCGAACTGCGCGGACGGATTCTGCTCACCCAGCGGGTCGCCGGCGCGGTGGCCCTGATCTACGGCGCCGTGCTGTGGTTCCTGCTGGCGACACCGGCCGGGCTGGCGTCGGACTATGGACGATTCGGCGCGCTGGCCGCGGTCGCCCTGATCGTGAGCCTGGCGATCGCCCCCCGGAGCGCCGTGACCGGCGCGGTGGCGGGCATCGTGGCGGTCGCCGCCGTGGCGGCGATGGCGGTTCAGACCGCGCCCCGGCTGTTGGCACACGAGTTCACCGCCTGGGACGTCTTCCTCGGCTACCAGCTCTCCGACCCGCCGAATGCGCTTCGGCTGCTCACTGTCTGGCGTTTCGACGTGCTGCTCGGCGTCGCGGCGGTGGTCTTGGCGCTGGGCTACGTGATCGGCTACATCCGGCTGCGACGGCGCGGCGACGCCTGGCCGCCCGGCCGCTTGGTGGCATGGCTGTTGGGTTGTGCCGCACTGCTCCTCGCAACCAGCTCGGGGGTGCGCGCCTACGGGTCGGCGATGTTCAGCGTGCACATGGCCGAGCACATGGCGCTGAACATGTTCATCCCGGTGTTCCTGGTGCTCGGCGCACCGATCACCTTGGCGCTGCGCGCGCTTCCGGTGGCGGGCGCCGGCCATCCGCCGGGTGCGCGGGAACGGCTGCTGTGGCTGGTGCATTCGCCGGCGTCACGGTTCCTGTCCCATCCCGCAACGGCTTTCGTGCTCTTCGTCGGATCGCTGTACGCGGTCTACTTCACCCCGATCTTCGACACCCTGGTCCGCTACCACTGGGGTCACGAGTTCATGACCCTGCATTTTCTGATCACCGGGTACCTGTTCTTCTGGGGGATCATCGGTATCGACCCGGGACCCAAGCGATTGCCGTTCATCGGGCGGCTGGGCCTGCTGTTCGCGGTGATGCCGTTTCACGCGTTCTTCGGCATCGCGACCATGACCATGACCTCGGTGCTCGGCGGGACGTTCTACCGCTACCTGCACGTGCCGTGGCTGGCGAGCCTCAACGACGACCAGCACCTCGGCGGGGCGATCGCCTGGGGTTCGAGCGAACTCCCCGTCATCGTCGTGGTGATTGCACTGGTGTACCAATGGGCGCGTCAAGACCGGCGGACCGCCACCCGCACCGACCGGCACGCCGACGCCCACTACGACGACGATCTCGACGCCTACAACGCGATGCTGCGGGAGCTGGCCAAGAACCGGCGCTGAATCAGCCTGTCAGGCAAGGCCGCCCAGCGGTCTGCCGGTCGAGGCGGCGAACCGGTCCTGAACGTCGGCCCAGTTCACGACATTCCAGAAGGCCGTAACGTAGTCGGCCTTGACGTTTTTGTACTGCAGGTAATAGGCGTGCTCCCACATGTCGACCTGCAGCAGCGGCACGATCCCCGGCGGCACGTTGGCCTGTTGATCGTAGAGCTGGAAGGTGAGCAGTCTGCCACCGAGCGGCTCGTAACCCAGCACCGCCCAACCGGAACCCTGTAAACCGTTTGCGGCTGCGGCGAATTGAGAACGGAAACCGTCGAATGACCCGAACGCATCGTCGATGGCGGCCGCCAGCTCACCGGTCGGCTTGTCACCTCCGTCGGGCGACAGGTTCTTCCACCAGATCGAGTGGTTGAGGTGGCCGCCGAGATGAAAGGCCAGATTCTTCTCGTTGAGGAAGATCGCGGCGTGGTCGGCGGTGGCGCGGGCTTCCTCCAGTTTGGCCAACGCGTCGTTGACGCCTTTCACATAGGTCGCATGGTGCTTGCTGTGGTGGATCTCGTTGATCTCGCCGGAAATGTGGGGCTCGAGCGCGCTGTAGTCGTAGTCCAAGTCAGGCAATGAGTATTCCGTCATGCCATCAACTTATCTGTTCAGGTGTTCAGATGATAGGGTGAATCTGTGGCAGGTCGGTCGCGGTCGACGAGTCGATGCAGCACATCGCCAGATCCTCAACCCGAGGTGGTAGCTCGCGACCGGCACTGCCCACCACACTCGTCACACTGAATTGGCCTTGGCGCCACACTGATTCGATCGGTTCGCTATAGGAGCGGGAGGGCCCCGCGGATGACTTCGGCGAACCGCTGCCCTATGCGCTCGTGGGCCTGCGGGCCGGGGTGCAGCCGGTCGGGAAGCGGGAATTCGGCGAAGTCCGCGGGACCGTACAAGTCCAGGCCGTCGACGTAGCGCAGGTTCGGGTCGGTGACCGCGCGGTGGCTGACGATGCGGGCGAGTTCATCACGAATGACGCGCAGCGTCAGCTTGCCTGCCGACACCTCGGTCGGGTTGCCGGTGGCGGCGAATGCCAGTGTTCCGCCGCTGAAGTCGGGGGCCAACGGTCCCGGCGTGTCCTCGTGGATCGGGCAGTGCACCGCGGAGATAACGACGATCGGCGTGACCGGATGCCCGTCGCGGATGGTGTCGAGGAAGCCATGGACGGCCGGGCCGAAAGCGCGCAGCCGCATCAGGTCGGCGTTGACGATGTTAATCCCGATCTTGACGCTGATCAGGTCGGCGGGGATGTCGCGCATGGTGCGGGCGGTGAAGGGATCCAGCAGCGCCGCGCCGCCCATACCGAGATTGATCAGTTCGACGCCGGCGCCGGCGGCCGCCACCGCGGGCCAGGTGCCGGTGGGGTGCACGGCATTGGAGCCGTGACTGATGGAACTGCCGTGATGCAGCCACACCGGCCGGGTGATCGGGCGAGGCTGCAACGGGTGGTCGCTGCGCAGTGTGATCAGTTCGGTGATCTCGTTGTGCGGCAACCAGATCTCGACGGACTTGGCCCGGTCCGGCAGGCCGGCGAAGCGAATCGTCCCTGGCGGGCCTGCGATGAGTTCCTCGGTACCGGCGGCGACATCCTTCATCAGCAGGCTGCCGCCGGTCAGGCTGGCCTGCGCCGTCAACTCCCCGTCGATCAGCAGGTCGTAGCGGCCGTCGGGTCGCATGGGCATGCCCACATAGGCGGGCCGGGTGCGCAGGGCGTCCAATTCGATTTCGGTGGACCGGGTTTCGAACACCAATCGGCACCCGGCCGGTTGGGCTTCGGCCATCGCGAGTTGTGGGTCGGCGCATTGCGCCCGGGCCCAACCGGGCAGCCGATGCGGCAGCAGGCCATGGCTCGTCTGCTCGAGTTCCTGTGCACCGCGCAGGAACTCCCGCGAGATCGGTGTGATGACGGTCATCGCGTCTCAGCCGACGACGGCGTAGTCGCCCTCGTCGGCGAGCGCGGCACGGACCTGCTCGACGCTGACGTCGCCGTCGACCCGCACGATCGACGCGCCCTCGGGGTCGAGGTCGATGTCGACGGCGCTGACCGCCGGCAGCGCCGTCAGCGCACCGCTGACCACCCGCACACAACTCTGGCAGTGCAGGCCGGTGACCTTGAACGTGTGAGACATCGAGATCTGCCTTCCGGTGGCTATCGGGAGTCGAAGTTGCGCAGTCGCAGGCTGTTCGAGACGACGAAGAACGATGAGAACGCCATCGCCGCACCGGCGATGAGCGGATTGAGGAATCCGGCGGCGGCGATCGGGATGGCCGCCACGTTGTAGCCGAATGCCCAGAACAGGTTGGTCCGGATCGTGCGCATGGTCGCACGGGCCAGGTCGAGTGCCTGCGGGACGATGTCGAGATCGTCGCGCACCAGGATGATGTCGGCGGCGCCGATCGCCACGTCGGTCCCGCGCCCGATGGCCAGACCCAGATCCGCCGATGCCAGCGCGGGTCCGTCGTTGATGCCGTCACCCACCATGGCGACCACCCGGCCATGTTCGCGCAGTTGCTCGATCACGTCGACCTTGCCTTCGGGCAGCACCTCGGCGATCACTTCATCGATGCCGACCTCGGTGGCCACCGCACCCGCGGCGGCGGCGTTGTCGCCGGTGAGCAGCACTGTGCGCAGCCCCCGGCGGTGCAGCGCGGCCACCGCGTCGGCGGCCGACTCCTTGACCGCATCAGCCACCGCAACGGCACCGCAGACCCGTCCGTCGACGGCGACGAAGACGACTGTCTCACCGCGGGATTCACCACGCCGTCGCGCCGACTGCACCGGCTCGGGGATCTCGGCCTGCCCGGCGACCCACGACGGGCGGCCCACCGTCACGTGCTGCCCGGATACCGTCCCGACGACCCCGCGGCCGGGGTGGGCACGGAAGTCCTCCACCTGGCGGCGCTCGTCGGTGGCGGTCGTGATGGCCACCGCGACAGCATGTTCGGAGGCCACCTCGACCGCCGCGGCGAGCGCCAGGATCTCGTCGGATTGCGCGCCGTCGGCGACCGTCACTTCGGTGACCGCCAGATGACCCGTGGTCAGTGTGCCGGTCTTGTCGAACACCACAGTGTCCACCGCGCGGATGGCTTCGAGCGCACGGTAACCCTTGAGGAAGATGCCGAGCTGCGCGCCGCGTCCGGAGGCCACCATCATCGCGGTCGGGGTGGCCAGCCCCAGCGCACAGGGGCACGCGATCACCAACACCGCCAGCGCCGCCGAGAACACCCGATCGGCGTCGGCCCCGGCCAGCCACCAGCCCATCGCCGTCAGCGCCGCGATACCGAAGACCACCGGCACGAACACCCCGGCGATCCGGTCGGCCAGCCGCTGGGCATCGGCCTTCTGGGCTTGCGCTTCCTCGACCAGCCGCACCATCCCGGCGAACTGGGTATCGGCACCCACGGCGGCCGCCTCGACGATCAACCGACCGTCGAGCACCACCGTTCCGCCGACCACCGGGCCACCGGGATGGGCACGCGACGGCTTGGCTTCGCCCGTCATCGCGCTCATGTCGATGGCGGCGTCACCCTCGATCACCAACCCGTCAGCGGCGATCGTCTCGCCGGGGCGTACCACGAATTTCTGCTGCTCTTTGAGTTCGTCAGCGGGCAGCACCATTTCGCTGCCGTCGGCCAGCAGCACCGTCACGTTCTTGGCGCTCAGCGCGGCCAGCGCGCGCAACGCGCTGCCTGCCCGAGACTTCGCCCGGGCCTCGAGATAGCGGCCGGCCAGGATGAAGACGGTGACGCCGGCGGCCACTTCCAGATAGATCGAATCGCTGCTCAGCAGCGCCTGCCAGATGCCGTCACTGCGCCGGTCCCGATGCCCGATGAAGATCGTGTACAGCGACCACAACGTGGCCGCCGTGACCCCGACCGAGATGAGCGTCTCCATCGAGGCGGTGCCGTGGCGGGCGTTGCGCAGGGCGACCCGGTGGAACGGCCAGGCCGCCCAGGTGACGATCGGCGCCGCCAGCGCGGTGAGCAGCCAACCCCAGCCGGTGAACCGGGTGCTGGGCACGACCGCGAACATCACCGACAGGTCGGCCAGTGGCACGAACAGCACGGCGGCGATCGCCAGCCGCCGCAGCAGGCTGCGGGCCATCTTGTCGTCGGGGTCCACCGGCTCGGCCGACGAGGCCGCACGCGGAGCGGCGTCGTACCCGGCCTTGCGGATCACCTCGCACAGGTCGTCGGCGGCCACCGAGTCGGGGGCGTCGACGCTGGCCACCCGGGTGGCGTAATTGACCGAGGCGCGCACGCCGCCGATCTTGTTGAGCTTGGTCTCGACCCGGGCCGCGCACGCCGCGCAGGACATCCCCGAGACGTCGAGTTCGATCCGGTGCGCGGCGTCGGACACGCCCGGAGCGGTCGACCCGCCCACGACCGATACCATCATCGCTCTCCTTGGCTGTGGTGCGGACCCGAGGGAAGAGTCGGCTGAAGCTGCCGTCGGGTTCCCCAGCCTCCCAAAATACGCGCCTGCAACGGGCCGGGAATGTGCCGGTCATGGAGATCCCCTAGTCTCACTGAGCGTGGCCGAACGCGACGACGACCCCGTGACTGCGCTGGCCCTGGCCGCGGGCCGGGGCGATGCGGCCGCACTCGAGGCGTTCATCAAGGCCACCCAGCGCGACGTGTGGCGCGCGGTCGCCTTTCTCGGTGATCCTGGTCACGCCGACGACCTGACCCAGGAGACGTTCCTGCGGGCGTTGGGCGCACTCCCCCGGTTCTCCGGCCGGTCCTCGGCCCGGACCTGGCTGCTGTCGATCGCCCGCCGCGTCGTCGTCGACCAGATCCGCCGCAACCAGGCGCGACCGCGCACGACCTCGGCGGTCGACCTGGAGCAGGTGCTCGACTCCCGGCGCAGCAGCGGGCGCTTCGAGGAGATCACCGAGATCAGGATGCTGCTCGACGGCTTGGACACCGACCGCCGGAATGCCTTGATGCTCACCCAGGTGCTGGGCTTGTCCTATGCCGAAGCCGCCGAGGTCTGCGGATGCCCGGTGGGCACGATCCGCTCCCGGGTGGCGCGGGCGCGCGAGGATCTCCTCGCCGCCGCCGGTCGCGACGATCAGGCCGGCTGACCGACTCGACGCCCGCGCCGATTGTTTGTCGCTGGACAACTGTTGCCCTCTGGTTAGCATCCCGCCGGGCGGGAAACACATCGCCATGACCTCTCTGGCTTCGCCGGCGCTGGTGGCGATCTTCGTCGTCTGCGCCGCCGTGATCTGGTTCGCGGGAATCAAGTTGTCCCAGACGACCGATGTGCTCTCGCAGCGATGGCATCTGGGCTCGGCGCTCGGCGGGGTCATCCTTCTCGCCATTGCGACCAACCTGCCCGAGATCGCCATCACCGCCAGCGCCGCACTGTCCCATCACGTCGATGTGGCGGTCGGCAACATCCTCGGTGGCATCGCGATCCAGACCGTCGTCCTGGCCGTCCTCGACGCCGCAGGCACGCGTCCGCGAAAGCCGTTGACCTATCTGGCTGCATCGCTGACCCTGGTGCTGGAAGCCGGTCTCGTGGTGGCGCTGTTAGTGATCGTGGTGATGTCCACGCAGCTGCCCGATTCGCTGATCGTCTGGCGGCTGACTCCCGGTGCGGTCCTGATCGCCGCCGTCTGGGCGATCGGGTTGTATCTGATCCGCCGCGCCGGACAGGGCCTGCCGTGGCACGACGGCGGCCACGCGCCGGGCAGCCAGGACAAGCCACCGGGTCACTCCACCGCCACGAACGAGAAGACCGCTACGCAACGGGGCGTCAGCACCGGCCGCGCGGTCGCCGTGTTCGTTGTCGCGGCGCTCGGCACACTGCTCGCCGGTGTTCTGATCGAACGCAGCGGCGAGGAGGTGTTCAGCCGCTGGGGCATGTCGGGGGTGTTGTTCGGCGCCACCGTGCTTGCTGCCGCCACCTCGCTTCCCGAGTTGTCGACCGGCTTGGCGTCGACTCGGATGGGCGACTACAAGCTGGCGATGAGCGACATCTTCGGCGGCAACGCTTTCCTGCCGGTGCTCTTCCTCCTCGCGGCGCTGCTGTCCGGCGCCGCCGTGTTGCCGACCGCCCACCACACCGACATCTACCTCACCGCCCTGGCCGCCCTGCTCACCGTGGTGTACATGGCAGGGCTGATCTTTCGCCCACAGCGGCAATGGCTTCGCATGGGTCCGGACTCGATCGCCGTGGTTGTGCTCTACGTCGTCGGGGTTGCCGGATTGGCCTTCATCGCCGGGTGATCACCGTCAATCCCGCGCGGCCTTGGTCGC
This sequence comes from Mycobacterium sp. SA01, assembly GCF_041287105.1. Taxonomy (NCBI): domain Bacteria; kingdom Bacillati; phylum Actinomycetota; class Actinomycetes; order Mycobacteriales; family Mycobacteriaceae; genus Mycobacterium; species Mycobacterium sp. SA01. The sequence goes on from NZ_JBGGNO010000018.1 coordinate 391,520, forward strand.
CGTCACCACCAGATACTCGGCCGAATACGCGGTGTGGCCGGGCCGATCCGACTGATTCCACTGCTCGAGGAACGCCAGGAAGTCGCGGTCGAGGTTCGCCACCTGGTCGGGGCGCTCCGCATTGAAGCTGTACACAGCGATCGTCGGTCCGTAGTTGCGTTTCCAGTATTCCCGGAATTCCAGCGGGCTGGGACTGTGCGCCATCGGAAGCGCCCGCCGTGCCATGGTGAGGTCGGTGACGTTGTCGCCGAACAACTCTCGTACATGGTTCTCGTCGCCCCACAGCGGTGCGGGCGAGGCACCCGGGGGTGGCGGTGCGGCATAGGGCTTCATGGTGGCGAACAACTGCCCGATGAAGCCCTGCGGCGTCCAATTGATCATCCCGATCGTCCCACCCGGCCGGCACACCCGCACCAGCTCGTCGGCGGCCGCCTGGTGATGCGGGGCGAACATGGCGCCCAGACAGGACAGGACGACATCGAAGTGGTTGTCGGCGAACGGAAGCGCCTCCGCGTCGGCCTCCACCCACTCCAACTCGACACCACGGGCGGCGGCGATCCGGCGGCCGGCGTCGAAGAGCTCCGGGGTGAGGTCGCTGGCGGTCACTCGCGCGCCGGCTTCGGCGGCCGGAATCGAGGCGTTGCCGGCGCCGGCGGCCACGTCCAGCACCACGTGATCGGGCCGGATGCCGACAGCGTCGACGAGTTGCGGTCCCAGTTCGGCCACCAACTCGGCGGCCACCGTCGGGTAGTCACCGGACGCCCACAGGGCACGGTGCTTGGCCTTCAGCGCGCGATCGGCGGAGTCATCGTGTTCCGGTCCGGTACCCATCCCAGATCTCCTTCACCACGGCCGTGGGCACAGAATGCGCGCACGCGGTGAAGCGCACGCAGAAATGGCAATAAAGCGAAAGGGAAATTCAGTCCAGAAAGCCGTGCAGCAGGGCGGCCGACCCGGCGACGTGGGCCTGCATCGCCGCTCCGGCCGCATCAGGATCGCCGGCGAGGATGGCGATGACGATGGCCTTGTGCTGTTCGTCGGAGTGCGCAATATTGCGCCGCAGCAAGGGAATCTGATCCAACAGCGCGTTCAGCCGCATCCGGTTCTCGGCCACCAGCGGCACCAGCGATGCCGAGCCGGCGGCTTCGGCGATGGCCAGGTGCAGCCGGGAGTCCAGCCGCCGATAGTCCTCTGCGCACGAGCAGCGCACATCGGTCAGCCGGGACCACAACCCTTCCCGCTCGGCCGCGGTCAGCGTTCGGGTCGCGGCCATCCTGGCGGCGCCGACTTCGAGGATCTCGCGCAGCCGCAGCGCGTCGTCGATGTCGGCGCGGCTGAACCGCACCCGGCCTTCGGTGGGGGCCGGTAGCGACTCGGCCAGGAAGGTGCCGCCGTAGCGGCCGCGGCGCGACACCAGATAACCGGCGTCGGCCAGGGACTTGATCGCCTCCCGGACGGTGTCTCGGCTGACGCCGAGCCGGGCGGCGAGCTCCCGTTCCGGGGGTAGCGAGTCACCGGGGGTGAGCACACCGAGCTTGATGGTCTGCAGCAGCCGGCCGACGGTGTCCTCGAAGGCATTGCCAAGGCGCACCGGACGCAGCAATGCCTCGTGGGCCTGCTGCGGTTCCGGTGCGCTTGACAATTCCCGGGTCACTCCGTTCCTGCCCGCCGAACCATGATCTACAGCGGGGTGACGTAGTGGCCGGTGATGCCGCCATCGACCAGGAAGTTGGACCCGGTGATGAACGACGAGTCGTCGCTGGCCAGGAACGCCACCGCGGCGGCCAGCTCCTCCGGCTCGGCGAACCGGCCCATCGGTACGTGCACCAGTCGGCGGGCGGCCCGCTCGGGATCCTTGGCGAACAGCTCCCGTAACAGCGGCGTGTTCACCGGGCCGGGGCACAGTGCATTGACCCGAATGCCTTGGCGCGCGTACTGGATTCCGAGTTCGCGCGACATCGCCAGCACGCCGCCCTTGGACGCGGTGTAGGAGATCTGGGAGGTGGCCGAACCGTTGACCGCCACGAACGAGGCGGTGTTGATGATCGAGCCGCGCTGTGCGGGCACCATGTGCCGCAGTGCGGCCTTGCAGCAGAAGAAGACCGACTTCAGGTTGACGTCCTGCACCCGGTCCCAGGCGTCGATGCCGGTGTTCTCGATGAGGTCGTCGTCGGGCGGGCTGATACCCGCGTTGTTGAACGCGATGTCGACGCCGCCGTGCAGCTCGAAAGCGGTGTCGAACAACCTATCCACCGCGACCTGATCGGAAACGTCGACCTGGACGAACGTCACGTTCAAGTCGTTGGCCACGGTCTTGCCGGTTGTCTCGTCGAGATCCCCGATGACGACGATCGCGCCTTCGTCCCGCATCCGTTTGACGGCTGCGAGTCCGATACCGCTCGCCCCACCCGTGACGACGGCGACCTTGTCCTTGAGTCGCTGGGACAGATCCATCTAGCTCTCCTCTACAGCAAAAAAGACGTTCTTGGTTTCGGTGAAGTGCAGGGGTGCGTCCGGGCCGAGTTCACGGCCGAGCCCGGACTGCTTGAAGCCGCCGAACGGGGTGTTGTACCGGACCGACGAATGCGAGTTCACGCTCAGGTTGCCCGCCTCGACCGCGCGGGACACCCGCACGGCCCGCGACAGGTTGTCGGTCCAGATCGACCCGGACAGACCGTATTCGGTGTCATTGGCCAGCGCGATGGCGTCGGCCTCGTCGTCGAACGGCAGCACCGCCACGACCGGTCCGAAGATCTCCTCGGTGACGGTGCGGTCGGTGCGTTGCGGGGTGAGCACCGTCGGCGGGAACCAGAAACCGGGTCCGCTCGGCGCCGAGCCGCGGAAGGCGACGCATCTGTCATCAGGTACGTAGGCGGCCACCGACTCGAAGTGCTTGCGCGACACCAGCGGTCCCATCTCGGTGTCCCGGGCCGCGGGATCACCGACGACCAGGCCTTTGACGGCCGGCTCGAGCAGTTCCATGAACTTGTCGAACACGCTGCGCTGCACAAGAATCCGGCTGCGCGCACAGCAGTCCTGGCCGGCATTGTCGAACACACCGTAGGGTGCGGTGGCCGCGGCCTTCTCCAGATCGCAGTCGGCGAACACGATGTTCGCGCTCTTGCCACCGAGCTCCAGAGTGACCCGCTTGACCTGGTTGGCCGCCCCGGCCATCACCTTGGTGCCGACCTCGGTCGAACCGGTGAACACGATCTTGCGGACATCGGGGTGGCTGATGAACCGCTCGCCGACCACCGAACCGCGGCCGGGCAGCACCTGGAACAGGTCCTTGGGCAGGCCGGCTTCCATCGCGAGCTCACCGAGCCGCATCGAGGTCAGCGGCGTCCACTCGGCCGGTTTGAGCACCACCGCGTTGCCTGCGGCCAGCGCGGGCGCGAAGCCCCACGCCGCGATCGGCATCGGGAAGTTCCACGGCGTGATCACCCCGATCACGCCCATCGGCTCGTTGAACGTCACATCCAGGCCACCGGCCACCGGAATCTGCTTGCCCGACAAGCGCTCCGGGGTGGCCGAATAGAACTGCAGCACGTCGCGCACATGTCCGGCCTCCCACTCGGCCGCGCCGATCGGATGACCGGAGTTGGCCACCTCCAGGGCGGCCAGCTCCCCGACATGCGCGTCGACTGCGGCGGCGAACGCCCGCAATGCGGCCGCCCGCTCGGCGGGCGCCTGTGCGGCCCAGACCTTTTGGGCGACCTTGGCGCGCGCAACGGCGTCGTCGACGCCGGCGGCGTCGGTCAGCTCCACCGTGCGCAGCGACTCTTCCGTGGCCGGATTGACCAGTTCGGTTGTACTCAATTCACTCTTTCCGTTGTGTAGGCCCGGGCCGCCTCGACCAGGCCGGCGAACACGCGAAGATCGTCCAGGGTTTCCTCGGGATGCCATTGCACGGCCAGGACGAAATCGTCCCCCGGCACCTCGACGGCCTCGACCACACCCTCAGCGTCGAAGGCGCTGATCATCAGTCCGTCACCGAGCCGGTCGATGGCCTGGTGGTGGTAGCACTGCGCATTCGTGCTCTCGCCGATCAGGCCGGCCAGCCGGCTACCCGCCACGGTGCTGATCGTCGAGGTGGTGAACACCGCGTTGCCCTGCTGATGACGGGTGTGCCCGACGACGTCCGGCAGGTGCTGGTGCAGTGTGCCGCCCAGTGCCACGTTGAGCACCTGCGCCCCGCGGCAGATACCGAGCACCGGCAGGTGCCGGCGGATCGCCCCGGCAACCAGCGCGAGCTCCCAGGCGTCGCGAACACGGTCCGGCACGTCGGTGGCCGGGTGCGCATCATGGCCGTATGCGGACGGATCGACATCCCGGCCGCCGGTGATGATCAGACCGTCGATGCCGTCCAGGATCCGCTCGACGATGCCGGCGTCCACCGGTTGCGGCGGGAGCAGTGTGGCGATGCCCCCGGCCAGCGTGACGCCTTCGATGTAGATGCCGGGCAGGAAGCTGGCGTGCACATCCCAGACGCCGGTCTGAGCCTGCTGGAGATACGTCGTGAGACCCACGACGGGACGGAGCAAGGTCTCCCTCTCAGAGCCGCTCAAAACCGCGCACCCTCTCCCAATCGGTGACCGCGGAGTTGAACGCCGCCAGCTCGACGCGGGCGTTGTTCAGGTAGTGCTCCACGACGTCGTCACCGAACACCTCGCGCGCCACCGCCGAACCCTCGAACAGCGCGGCCGCCTCGGCCAGCGTGGTCGGCAGCCGCTCGGCCCCACTGGTGTAGGCGTTGCCGTCAACCGCATCGGGCAGCTCCAACCCGTTGTCGATGCCGTACAGCCCGCCGGCGATCAGCGCCGCCACCGCGAGGTATTGGTTGACGTCACCGCCGGGGGCGCGACACTCCATCCGCATCCCGGATCCGTGGCCGACCACCCGCAACGCGCAGGTGCGGTTGTCCATGCCCCACGCGATCGCAGTCGGCGCGAAGCTGCCGTCGACAAACCGCTTGTAGGAGTTGATGTTCGGGGCATAGAACAGCGTCAGCTCGCGCAGCGTGGCGAGCTGACCGGCGATGAAGCTGCGGAACATCGGCGACATCCCGAGCTCGTCGGAGTCATCAGCGAACACCGCGGAGCCGTCGGTGCCACGGAACGAGATGTGAATGTGGCAGCTGTTTCCTTCCCGCTCATCGTATTTCGCCATGAACGTCAGGCTCTTGCCGTGCTGATCGGCGATCTCTTTCGCGCCGTTCTTGTAGATCGTGTGGTTGTCGCAGGTGACCAGCGCGTCGGCGTACCGGAACCCGATCTCCTGCTGGCCGAGGTTGCATTCGCCCTTGACGCCCTCGCAGTACATGCCGGCACCGGCCATCCCGTTACGGATGTCGCGCAGCAGCGGCTCCATCCGCGTCGACGCCAACATCGCGTAATCGATGTTGTAGTCGGTTGCCGGAGTGATGTTGCGGTAGCCGGACTTCCAGGCGTCGCGGTAGCTCGTGTCGAACGCCATGAACTCGAGTTCGGTCGCGGCGACCGCACACATGTCGCGTTCGGCCAGCCGGTCGAGCTGTTTGCGCAGGATGCCGCGCGGCGCCTGGCTCACCGGCCGGCCGTCGGTCCAGGACAGATCGGCCATCACCAGTGCGGTGGCCGGCAGCCACGGGATACGGCGCAGCGTGCTGAAATCCGGGGTCATCACCATGTCGCCGTAGCCGGTCTCCCAGCTCGAGATCGCGTAACCGTCGACCGTGTTGTTGTCGACGTCCACCGCGAGCAGGTAGTTGCAGCACTCGGCGCCGTGGGCGGCGACATCGTCGACGAACAATTCGGCCGAGATCCGCTTGCCGGTGAGCCGGCCCTGCATATCGGCAAAGGCCACGATCACCGTGTCGATCTCACCGGCGGCGACCATGGCCTCCAACTCGGCCTGCAGCAACAGACCTGGCCGGCGGCGGCCGGCACCATCAGGCGTCACGCGTGCCCCTCTCGATAGCCCGGGATCGGGTTGATTAGACGGAAAGTCAACCATTGGATGCCGCCGTCGCGACGGCGTCGTGGTCCAGGTTTACATAAACGTCACTCCAAAGGTAGGACACCAGACCAATAGCACTCTATTGTCCCTACTCAAGGAGAGCGCCGGTGGGCGCCTCTTCGTCATGACGCCCAGAAGGAGACACCGTGCCAGAGGGTCACGAACTACTCGACGACGACGAAAAGCACCTCGCCAGCCTCGGGTATACCCAGGAGCTGCACCGGTCCTGGTCCGGCTTCAGTAATTTCGCCATCTCGTTCTCGATCATCTCGATCCTGGCCGGCTGCTTCACCTCGTTCGGCCTGGGCTGGAACAACGGCGGCCCGGCGGCCATCGCCTGGGGCTGGCCGATCCTGTCGGTCTTCATCCTGCTCATCGGGCTGTGCATGTCCGAGCTGGTGTCGGCATTCCCCACATCGGGCGGAATCTATTGGTGGGCAGCGAAACTGGGCGGTCCCAAAGCCGGCTACTACACGGGCTGGCTGAACCTGATCGGCCTGATCGCCATCCTGGCGTCGGTGGCCTACGGATCGGCGACCTTCCTTGATCTGACGCTCGGTACGTTCAGCGAGAGTTGGCTGGCCGGCTACAGCCTGACCCGGACATTCGTCATGTTCCTTGTCATCCTGGTGATCGTCGCGACCATCAACATCTTCTCCAGCCACCTGCTGGCCGTGATCAACAACATCTCGGTGTGGTGGCACGTCATCGGCGCCGCCGCAGTGATCGTGATCCTGTGGCTGATCCCCGCCCAGCACGCCAGCTTCTCCACGGTGTTCGCCACCACGGTCAACAACACCGGCTTCTTCGGCGGATCCACCTCCGGTTTCGGCTTCCTGCTGTTCGTGCTGCCGATGTCGGCGATCCTCACGCAGTACACCATCACCGGCTATGACGCGTCGGCACACTTGTCCGAGGAGACCAAGAGTGCGGCCGATGGCGCGGCGAAAGGCATCTGGCGGTCGATCTTCTATTCCACGATCGGCGGCTGGATCCTGCTGCTGAGCTTCCTGTTCGCCGTCCAGGACGTCGATGGCGTGACCACGGGCGGTGGCGCGGTCGCCACCATCTTCAGCCAGGCGATGGACTCCAAGTGGGTGGCGATCGTCCTGCTGATCTCCACCGCAGGGCAGCTGTTCTGCACCACGGCGTGCCAGACCAGCGCCTCGCGGATGCTGTTCGCGTTCAGCCGCGACCGGGCGGTGCCCGGCCATCAGCTGTGGTCCAAGCTCAGCACGAAGAAGGTGCCCGCCAACGCCGTCATGGTCACCGCGGTGATCGCGGCCATCTTGACGCTGCCCGCCCTGGTCCAGGTGGACATCAATGGCGCCCCGGTGCCGATCGCCTTCTTCGCGGTGGTCTCGATCGGGGTGGTCGGCCTCTATCTGTGCTTCGCAGTGCCGATCTACTACCGCTGGAAAGCCGGCGACTCGTTCCCCCTGGGCAAATGGAATCTCCGTGGGCACCACAAGTGGATGGCACCTCTGGCGTTGGCCGAGATCATCATCACCTCGATCATCGCGATGTTCCCCACCTCGATCGGCGGCGCGCCCTGGGACGCGAGCTTCGAGTGGAAGTTCGTCAACTACACCCCACTGGTGGTCGGCGGCGTGCTGATCCTGCTGTACATCTACTGGCACGCGTCGGTGAAGAACTGGTTCACCGGGCCGGTGCGGCAAATCGACCTCACCGGTGAGGAACTGGAGGGGGTTTCCTAAACACTGCAGGAGACCACACCCCAGGCCCTCCGTGAGGCGGGCCCCGCGCCCCTCGTGCCCCAGGCCGAGGGGCGCGGTTTTTGTGACCGGCGTCTAGGCTCGGGTTAAGAATCGTTCGTCGCGGGTAAATAGGAACGCCGAAGACAGCGAAACAGACGGGATTGGTCGTAACGATGTGTGGAGCGGCGGGTGAAGTCCGTCTCGACAATCAGGCCCCCGATGTGGCCGCGGTGGCTGCAATGGCGGAGACGATGGAGCCCCGTGGGCCGGACGCGTCTGGTGTGTGGTCACAGGGGCGCGTGGCGCTCGGCCATCGCCGGTTGAAGATCATCGACCTGACCGACGCCGGCGCCCAGCCGATGGTCGACGCCGAGCTCGGACTGACCATCGCCTGGAACGGCTGTATCTACAACTACGAAGCTCTGCGCGACGAACTCGCCGGTCATGGCTACCGGTTCTTCTCCCACAGCGACACCGAGGTGTTGCTCAAGGCCTACCACCACTGGGGTGACCGGTTCGTCGACCGCTTGTCCGGCATGTTCGCCTTCGCGATCACCGAACGAGACAGCGGACGCGTACTGCTCGGCCGGGACCGGCTCGGCATCAAACCCCTGTACATCAGCGAAGATTCCCACCGCATCCGGTTCGCGTCATCACTGCCTGCCCTGCTGGCCGGCGGCGGAGTCGACACCCGCATCGACCCGATCGCGTTGCACCACTACCTGACCTTCCATTCGGTGGTCCCGGCACCGCGCACCATCCTGTGCGGCGTCCGCAAGCTCTCCCCCGGCACCCTGCTGGCCATCGAACCCGACGGCAAGCGACGTGAGATCACTTACTGGGAACCGGATTTCAGCCGTCGCGCGGACCGGTCCGACTGGAGCGAACGCGATTGGGAGGACGCGGTCCTCGACTCGCTGCGGGCCGCCGTGAAGCGCCGCCTGGTCGCCGACGTGCCCGTCGGCTGCCTGCTCTCGGGCGGGGTGGACTCGAGCCTGATCGTCGGTCTGCTCGCCGAAGCAGGCCAGCACGGACTGTCCACCTTCTCCATCGGCTTCGAATCGGTCGGCGGCGTCAAGGGTGACGAGTTCGTCTACTCCGACATCGTGGCCAAGCGTTTCGACACCGACCACCACCAGATCCGCATCGACACCGCCCGGATGCTGCCCGCTCTGCAGGGCGCGATCGGCGCGATGAGCGAGCCGATGGTCTCCCACGACTGCGTCGCGTTCTATCTGTTGAGCCAGGAAGTCGCCAAGCACGTCAAGGTCGTTCAGTCCGGCCAGGGCGCCGACGAGGTGTTCGCCGGCTACCACTGGTATCCCCCGATGGCCGAGCCGGACGCGGCCGGCGTCGACGGTTCGGTCGCCCGCTACCGGGGGGCGTTCTTCGACCGGGACCACGACGGCGTGGCCGCACTGCTCGCCGACGACCGGCTCACCGGCCGGGAGGATCCCAGCCTGTCGTTCGTCGCCGAGCACTTCGCCCGGGCCGGTGCGCAGACCGGCGTGGACCGCGCGTTGCGACTGGACACCACCGTGATGCTGGTCGATGATCCCGTCAAGCGCGTCGACAACATGACGATGGCCTGGGGGCTGGAGGGCCGGGTGCCCTTCCTCGACCACGACCTGGTGGAGCTGGCGGCGACCTGCCCGCCCGAGTTCAAGACCGCCCACGGCGGCAAGGGCGTGCTGAAAGAGGCTGCCCGCCAAGTGATTCCAGCCGAGGTGATAGACCGGCCTAAGGGCTATTTCCCGGTACCCGCGCTCACCCATCTGGAAGGGCCGTACCTGGAGATGGTCCGTGACGCGTTGTACGCGCCCCAGGCCAAGGAACGCGGCCTGTTCCGGCCCGAGGCCGTCGAGCGGTTGCTGGCCGATCCGAACGGACGGCTGACCCCGTTGCGCGGCAACGAACTCTGGCAGATCGGACTCCTCGAGCTATGGCTGCAGCAGCACGGCATCACCGGGCCGGCCGCATGAGCACCTCGTCGCACACCGAGGCCATCACGATGAGCCTGCACGAGGCCTCGCCGGAAGACCTGGTCCGCGAGATGTCCGACGACACCGTTCTCGAATTGGGTTGGGGCCGATTGATTTTCGGGCAGACCTTCGAGAGCCCCGACAAGCTGGCCGCGGTGCTGCAGCAGGAGGAGCAGGGCCGGCGGGACATCTGCATCTACGCCCGCGAATCGCATGTGCTGGTGGCCAAATCGCCGGCCGAACTGTTCATCGACCCCAGCCACACCTACCGCTGGCGGCTGCACCCCGACGACCCCGAAGTGCCGACACCGGCCGGATTCACCGTGCGCCAGCTGCGAGATCAGGCTGAAGCCGACGACATGAACCGGGTGTACGTGCGCTGCGGCATGGTCCCCGCCCCCACCGAACTGATCTGGAACAACCACCTGCACCGCGACGCGGTGGAGTACCTCGTCGCCGTGCGCGACGATGACGGGTCGGTGGTCGGCACCGTCACCGGCGTCGACCACAAGCGCCTGTTCAACGATCCCGAGGACGGCTCCAGCCTGTGGTCACTGGCGGTCGACCCGACCGCCAGCCTGCCCGGCATCGGCGCATCGCTGACCCGCACGCTGGCCGCCATCTTCCGCCAGCGCGGCCGCGCCTACCTGGACCTCTCGGTGGCCTACGACAACGACGCCGCGATCGCGCTGTACGAGAAGCTCGGCTTCCAGCGCGTCCCGGTGCTGGCCGTGAAGCGCAAGAACGCGATCAACGAGCCGCTGTTCACCCCGGCGTCTGAGACTGTCGACGATCTGAACCCATACGCGCGCATCATCGCCGACGAGGCCATGCGCCGCGGAATCCGCATCGAGGTCCTCGACGCCGAAACCGGCGAGATGCGATTGTCGTACGGCGGCCGCAGCGTGGTGACGCGAGAGTCCTTGAGCGAATACACCTCCGCGGTTGCGATGAGCCGCTGCGACGACAAGCGATTGACCCGTCGCATCGTGTCCGAAGCCGGCATCGTCGTGCCGCGGGGCCGGCTGGCCACCTTCGACCACGAAGACCATGCCTTCCTGGCCGAGGTCGGCGACGTCGTCGTCAAACCGACCCGCGGCGAGCAGGGCAAGGGCATCACCGTCGGAATCGACAGCCCTGAGGCGCTCGACGCCGCTCTCGCGCGCGCCCGTGAACAACACCCCGAAGTGCTGATCGAACAACGCGCCGCCGGCGATGATCTTCGCCTGGTGGTCATCGACGGCAAGGTTGTCGCCGCGGCTCTGCGCAAACCGGCCGAGATCGTCGGCACCGGCAAACACACTGTGCGGGAACTCATCGAGACCCAGAGCCGCCGCCGCGCCGCGGCCACCGGTGGTGAATCGCGTATCCCCCTCGACGACGTCACCGAAGCGACTGTCGCCGAGGCCGGTTGGTCCTTCGACGACGTCCTTCCCGAAAGCGAACGGCTGCGGGTGCGCAAAACCGCAAACCTGCACCAGGGCGGCACCATTCACGATGTGACGGCCATCGTGCATCCCGAATTGTGCCGGGTCGCCGTGGTGGCGGCCGACGCCATCGGCATCCCGGTCACCGGCATCGATCTCCTGGTGCCCGACGTGACCCGCGACGAGTATGTGTTCATCGAAGCCAACGAACGGCCCGGGCTGGCCAATCACCAGCCACAGCCCACCGCACAGGCTTTCGTCGACTTCCTGTTCCCCGGACAGCCGGGTCTACCCCAGGCGTGGACCCCTAGCGAGGCGACCGAGGCGGCGCCGCGCTGAACTCACCAGGTGCTGGTGCGTAACACGATCTCCGCCGCCAGCTGCGCGGTGGACTCGGCGGCATTGCGCCTGCCGGTGAACTCCACCAACCGGTAATCGCTGTAGACGTAGCGCTGGCTGGCCCTGGCCAATGCCCGGGCGGCGGGGGTGCTGACCAGCGCGGTGGTGTTGATCTCCACCGGTGGGCAGTCCTCATCGCGGACCACACCGTTCTGGTCGGGGACACGCGGATGTCCGCGGTCGATCACGACCAGGCCGGTGAACCGATCGAGCCGGGTGGCCGCCAGTTCCCAGGCGAGTTCGGCGCCCGCGCGATCCCCCACCAGGATTCCCCATCGGACGTCGAGGGCGTCGAGGATGCCGATGACCGCTTTGGGATGTAGCCGAGGGTCGGCGCCGATGACGACCGTGCGAACCGACGCCGTGTGCAAGCGCTGACAGACCCCGTCATAGGCAGCAGGTGCGTGCTGGGCCGCGCCCAGCACGACGACATGGGGGCCCTTCTCCGGTCCGGTCACGCTGACCGGGACGGGGAACCCGTCGACAGTCACCATCGTCGAAGGCATTTCGCCACGTTACTGGGAAACCAGCGGGCCCGAGGCAGTTTCGGCAGGGTTCCTCATCTCCTCAGATCGCCTTACGGATCTTCACAGCTTGTTTGGCAAACACGTCCAGGAACGTCTGCGGCAGTGACGCTTTGGCAGCGATGCTGGGATCAGATGTGGGAAAAGCGATTCCGAAAACTCCATACCGGCCCACATTCTGGAACGCCATGTAAACACTACTGGCCGAACCCATCAGCTGCATCGTTTGCTGATAGGCCAGCGCATCATCACTCAAGCCGGGAAGTTCCGTGGTGGTGATCGGGATGCCCTTGCTGCGGGTGTCGAAGTAGGTCTCGAACTGGGCGCAGCGGCCGGCCGCCGCCTCGAGCTTGTCGAGATCCAGGGGCCACGACAGGACCGTCATCACGATGCGTGTGCCGTTGTAGGTGGCCGCGTATTTGGCCGCGCTGCCCGGGCCGCGTTCGGCCGAGTCGGCGATCACGTTGGTCAGGGCGTTCGCGCAGCCCTCCGGTCGCGACCGCATCGACGGTGGACTACCGGTGTTGTCAGGTTGACCGAGCTGCTCGACGATCCGGTCGTACTGCACGCCGGGCGGGAAATCGGCAGGGGCCAGCGTGGCCTTCTCCAGCGTGGCACCCGGCCACGTCGCGGTTCCCGACACCGTCGACCCGCAACCGGCGACCAAGACCGCAGCCGCCGACGCGGTGACCAGAACTGCCCGACCCGACATGAGTTCAGGGTAGGCGATGCACGCGGGTGCTCACCGTCGGACGCACCGGCGCACCACCGCTGATCAGCGACAACAGGGCATCGATGTCGAGGTGGGCGACCAGCAGATCGGCCATCAGATCGAGCTGGGCATCCCGGCGGGCCGGCACGCTGACATCGGTCGCAACCTCGAAACCGGTCCGGCCGGCGGCCGTCGCGACCGTGGTGAGCCACCCGCGCCGGAACTCGTCGTTGTCCAGCAAGCCATGCCAGTGGGTGCCGAACACCGCGCCTCGCAGATAACCCTGGACGGCGCCGTCGGCGTCGAACCAGCCGTCCTCGCCACATCGGGATACCCGGCCGTGGTGGATTTCGTAACCGCTCAACGGACTCTCCCAGTGCCGCAGCACCTTCTCGGCCGCGAAGTCGATCTCGGCATCGAGCAGTCCCAACCCCTCGACATCACCCGCCCGGGTTTCGACGGTGTCACCGATGCGCCGTGCCAGCATCTGAAAACCACCACAGATGCCCAGCACCGGGCGACCGGAGTGCGCATGCGCGGTGATGGCATCGGCCAGGCCGCGCTCCCGCAGCCAGCCGAGGTCGGCGACGGTCGCCTTGCTGCCGGGGATCACGACCACGTCGGCGTCGGCCAGTTCCGCCGGCTCGCTGACCCACCGGACCAGCACGCCCGGTTCGCAGGCCAGTGCCTCGACGTCGGTGGAATTGGAGATGCGCGGCAGCCGGATCGCCGCGACGCGTAACCGCTGCTCACCGCGCGGCGGAGCCGGGATACCGACCACATGCCCGGCCACCACCGACACCGAATCCTCGGCGTCGAGCCACAGCCCGTCGCTGTACGGCACGATGCCGTAGGTGGGCCGGCCGGTGAGCTCGGCGAGCTGGTCGAGCCCGGGGGCCAGCAGGGCCGGATCCCCGCGGAACTTGTTGACGATGAAGCCCGCGATCAGTGCCTGGTCTTCCGGCGACAACACGGCGACGGTGCCGAACAGGTGAGCCAGCAGACCGCCGCGGTCGATGTCGCCGACGATCACCACCGGCAGATCGGCCGCCCGGGCCAACCCCATATTGGCCAGATCGGTTGCCCGCAAATTGATTTCGGCCGGCGATCCCGCACCTTCGCACAGCACGACGTCGAATTCCGCGCGCAGTGAAGCCAGTTCGTCGGCGACCACCCCGGCGAGCCGGTCGCGATGGTGGATGTAGTCGGCTGCGCCGACAGTGCCGACCGGGCGGCCCCTGACCACCAACTGGGAGGTGCGGTCGCTGCCGGGTTTGAGCAGCACCGGGTTGAACCGGGTGCTCGGCGCCAGTCCGGCCGCGCGCGCCTGCATACCCTGGGCCCGGCCGATCTCGCCGCCGACCCCGTGCGCGTCCAGGGCGACCACCGAGTTGTTGCTCATGTTCTGTGCCTTGAACGGCGCCACGCGAATTCCCTTGCGCGCCAGCAGTCGGCACAACCCCGCGACGACCATCGACTTACCGGCATCCGATGTGGTGCCGGCGATCAGCAGCGCGCCGGCGCTCACGTCGTGGCGCCGAACGTGCGGTTGCGTACGCAACACGCCGCTGACCGCGTACGCGGACGCACACTCGCCATGACTAGGGCGCCAGCGTCAGGATTTCCGCACCGTCCTCGGTGACGACCAGCGTGTGCTCGAACTGTGCGGTCCACTTGCGGTCCTTGGTGGCCACCGTCCAGCCGTCGTCCCAGATCTCGTAGTCCAGCGCCCCGAGGTTGATCATCGGCTCGATGGTGAACGTCATCCCCGGCTCCAGCACGGTCTCGACCTCAGGCTGGTCGTAATGCAACACCACCAGTCCGTTGTGGAACGTCGTGCCGATTCCATGACCGGTGAAGTCGCGAACAACGTTGTAGCCGAACCGGTTTGCATAGGCTTCGATGACCCGGCCGACCACCGACAGGGCCCGGCCGGGCTTGACGGCCTTGATCGCGCGCATCGTCGCCTCGTGGGTGCGTTCGACCAGCAGACGGTGTTCCTCGCTGACCTCGCCGGCCAAGAAGGTGGCATTGGTGTCACCGTGCACGCCGTTGATGTAGGCCGTCACATCGATGTTCACAATGTCGCCGTCCTCGACGACGGTCGAATCGGGGATGCCGTGGCAGATGATCTCGTTCAGTGACGTGCAACACGACTTCGGAAAACCCTTGTAGTGCAACGTCGACGGGTAGGCGCCGTGATCGATCATGTAGTCGTGGGCGATGCGGTCGAGCTCGTCGGTGGTGACCCCCGGCGCGACGGCCTTACCCGCCTCGGCCAGCGCGCCGGCGGCGATCCGCCCGGCGACGCGCATCTTCTCGATCACCTCGGGCGTTTGGACCCACGGTTCGCTGCCTTCGGCGACCGTCGACTTGCCGACGTATTCCGGTCGCTCGATCGCCTTCGGGACAGGCAGTTCCGGTGCAACGGTTCCGGGCCGGAGTGCAGTACGTACGGGCATGTTCCCAGCCTAGTGGCGGCGCAACAGCGGACGCTTGGGGCCGCGAACGTTGACCGACCCCATGACCACCCGGCCGGTGAGCACGACGTGCGGGGTGCCTTCCGCCGGGGCGTCCTTGCGACGGTCGCGGGCGCTGCCGGCGTACACGGTGACGTCGTCGATCGACGCGCTGGCGCCGTCGGGCAGCCGCAAATCCAACGACCCGCGCACCATGTCCAGCTCGATCACGACGACTGGCCCGGCGAACCGGGCATTGGTCAGGTCGAGGTCGACCGAACCCAAGCGGCGCACCAACGCCAGCCGGGTCGGCACCATCCACTCGCCCTGCCGCCTCAGCGACCCCATCCAGCCGCGCAGTTCAACCCGATCGGCGGCGGAGGTGACGATCGCCCCGGGCCCCGGCAGGTCGTCCACCAACACCTCGAGATCGGAATGCATCCGCGCCGCCGACACCTGCGCCGACCGTTCCTCGAATTCGCCGATGTCGATCAGCCCGAGCGCGACGGCGTTGTGCAGCCGCCGCAGCGTTCCGTTGCGGTCGGCGTCGGAAACCCGCAGTCCAGGGGTGTGTTCGATTCCGGTCATGGCCTCTCCACGGTACCTGCTCGACCTCTGGGATCGGGCTGGCTAGCCTGGGCCGATGAGTGCGTCGATCTCTGGGCTGCCGCGTCGAACTGTCCTCATCGGGGCCGCCGTCGCACCGATCGCCGCCTGCAATTCCAACACCGGTGAGCTCGTGTCCCCGCCGACGACCAGTGCACCGGGTCAGGTGCTGGCGGCGGCCACCGACATCCCGGTCGGGTCGGGCAAGGTGATCGGCGACACCGTCGTCACCCAGCCCACCGCCGGCGTCTTCGAGGGATTCGTGGCCCGCTGCACGCACGCCGGCTGCAAGCTGTCCACGGTGACCGACGGCACGCTCGATTGCCCGTGCCACGGCAGTCGGTTCGGCCTGGACGGCGCCGTGTTGCGCGGGCCCGCCGTGACTCCGTTGACCCAGGTGGCGGTGCGGGTCGCGGGCGGCAACATCGTCGCCGACTGACTCAGAGCCGGGCCGCGGCCCCGGTGAGGACGCCCTGGGCGCCAAGCCAGGTATCGCGGACGATGTCGGCTACCGGCAGAACCTCGCCGATGCGCGACGAGACCTGACCGGTGTTGGCCACGCTGGCCTCCATGTCACCCTCGAAGTAGAGCTCGGTGACACCGCTGATCAGCGGCGCGGAGGCCCCCTCGGTCGACACCCGACGGGCCAGACCGACGTGCAGCACCCGCATCGTGGGATTGCCGGGAAGGTCGAGCAGGATCGTCCCGAAGTCATCGGCGGCGACGATGGCGTCCTTGAAGTTGGCGTGTACCGCCGCCTCGCGGCTGGCCAGCATGCGAGTGCCCATCTGGACGCCCTCGGCCCCCAGGACCACCGCCGCGGCGGCCGAGCGGGCGTCACAGATCCCGCCCGCCGCGATCAGGGGCAGGTCGACCTGGTCGGCGATCAGCGGCAGCAGCACCAAGGTGGACGCTCCGAGCGCCGATTTGAATCCCCCGCCCTCGACGCCCTCGACCACCAACGCATCCACCCCGGCGTCGACGGCTTTGAGGGCGCCCCGCAGCGATCCCACCACGTGCACCACGGTCATCCCCGCGTCGTGCAGCCGGGCGGTGAACAGGGCCGGGTCGCCCGCGGAGGTGAACACGTGGCGGACGTTCGCCCCGGCGAGCACATCGACGATCGACGGATCCCGTTTCCAGCCCTGGATCATCAGATTGGCGGCCACCGGCCGGTCGGTCAGATCGCGCACTCGACGCAGGTCGGCGCGACCTTCCGGAGTGAGGGTTTCGATCACCCCGAGTCCCCCGGCCTCGGACACCGCAGCGGCCAGCGTGGCCCGCGCGATGTAGGTCATCGGGGCCTGGACGACGGGGTAGGCAACACCCAGCAGAGTCTGAATCCGGTTGGCCACGCCTCATCTAAGCATCGAGTGTTCCACGGTCTCGAGCCAGCAGCGACGCGCCGAGAACTCGACACGGCGCTGCATTTTTGGCAAACTCTTGTAGAGTCTTCGACACGCTTTCTAGCTGCATATTTCGAGGTGGTGCGATGCGTTATCAAATTGTTGCTCGGCGAATGTCACCCCCCGAGAGCCGCGACTATCGCCATCTGGTCGCGGTTCAGTATCAGGTCGGGAACGATGTCGACAGTTGTCGTCGCGAACACATGGTTCGCCGACTCGAGCGCGGCGACACGGCGTACGTCGCGACCGAGCAAGACCACTCCGAAGTCGGCGTGTTCGACCTCTTCGGAGACAAGGCGTTTCGAAAGTCCAAGTACTTGCGCAGCTACGGTGACGACGACTTCTGGAATGAGAGCCTGTCGTACCTGCCGACGTTCTGACGCCTGGGGTCAAGCCAGGTAGTCGGCCGGCAACTCCTGCAGCATCATCTTGACCATCCGGACCGCATACTCCGAACTCCCGCCGCCCACGATCAGCGCTGCGAACGCCATGTCACCGCGGTAGCCGGCGAACCAGGCATGGGATCCGCCTGCGAACTCGGCCTCGCCCGTCTTACCGCGCACATCGCCGGCGTCGCTGATGTCCTTGGCGGTGCCATTGGTGACCACCAGCCGCATCATCGGGCGCAGACCGTCGAGCATCGCCGGGGTGATCGGCGGGTGATCGCCGGTCTCGGAGGTCTGGCTGCCCACGATCAGGTGGGGGGTCGGCGTCTTGCCCGCGGCGACGGTCGCGGCCACCAGCGCCATACCGAACGGCGTGACCAGCACCTTGCCCTGGCCGAATCCGTCCTCGGTGCGTTCGGCCAGGTTCACCGTAGGCGGCACCGTGCCGGTCACCGTGGTCAGCCCGTCGATGGTGTAGTCCGGGCCGATGCCGTATTGCGAGGCCGCCACGGTCAGCGCCGTCGGGGGCATCCGGCTGGCCAGTTCGGCGAACGTCGTGTTGCACGAATTGGCGAACGCCTTCGACATCGGGACCGTGCCGAGGTCGAACTTGTTGTAGTTCGGCACGGTTCGGTGGCCGATGTCGATCTCACCCGGGCAGCCGAGCAGCGTGTTGGGGGTGGCCATGTCGCGGTCGATGGCCGCGCCGGCGGTGACGATCTTGAAGGTCGAGCCGGGCGGATACAACCCGGTGGTGGCCGCCGGTCCGTCGGCATCGGCCGCGGCGTTCTGCGCGATGCCGAGGATCTCGCCGGTCGACGGCTTGATCACCACCAGCATCGCCTTGCGACCCTGGGTGTCGACGGCGTGCTGGGCGGCGTTCTGCACCGACCGGTCCAGGGTGATCGAGATCGACGGCGCCGGGGTGGGCGCCACCTCGTGCAGCACGTCGATGTCGGCGCCGTTCTGGTTGACGCTGACCACTCTCCAGCCGGCCTCGCCGTCGAGTTCGTCGATCACCGCCTTTTTCACCTGGCCCATGACGGCCGGGGCGAAGCGGTCGTCGGTGGGCAGCAGGTCGGCCTGCGGGGTGACGACAACCCCGGGCAGCATGTCCAGCGCCTGAGCGACCTTGTCGTGGTCCACCGGCTTGAGGGTGATCAGGTCCAGCGGGGCGCTCGACGAGCTGGCCTGCTCAGCGAGGCGCTGCGGGTCCAGGGTGTTGTCGAACTGGCGCAGCTGGTCTGCGACCACCCGCGAGGTGGACATCAGCGCGGGGCCTGCCTTGGCGGCGTCGAGCTGATAGCGATACAGGTTGGCCGGAGCGAGCACGTCGGTACCGCCGAGCTCATTGACCGAGGCCCGCCGCGGCGGATCGGAACGCAGCGAGAAGTGCTGGTGCTCACCAAGTTTGGGATGCAGTCCGGCAGGGGTCCAGCGGACGTGCCAATTGCCCTCGTCGCGGATCATCTGCAGCACGCCGTCGTAGGTCCAGGTTCGCTTCTTGGGCAGCTGCCAGGTGAAGCGGTAGTTCACGCTGCCGGTGTCCTCGGTGTATCGCGAGCCCAGGATCTGGGCGTCGAGGTGGGTGGCCTGCAGCCCTGCCCATGCCTCGTTCAGCGCGGCCTGGGCGTCGGCCGGGCGGTCGGACAGTTGCGCAGCCGAGGCGGTGTCGCCCTTGGTGAGGTCGGCGAAGAATCTCTCCGCAGCCGGGCCCGGCCCATCGGGGCGCGGGGTGCACGCCGACAGGGTCGCTGACGCCGCCACCACCGCCAAAACCGAGATGACGCCTGTTACTCGTGTTGCTAATGAGGTGCAAGTAGCCATTGGGGCAAATGTTATGAGCCCGTGACCGGAAAGTGCCGCAAACACACCGCGGTGGAGTCGATCGGAACCTCAAAGTTGCGCGGCGCCGGTCACAGGACCGACGCCAGTGAATACTCCTTGACCCACGCCACCATCATCTTCGCTCCGGCCGAGATGTCGGGACCCAGCATGTCCAGCTGGATCGCCAGGTGCATCGGGCCCGGCGGAAACATCGAGGTGTCCGTGGTGGTGAAGATCGTCGTGCCATCGACGTAGGTGGTGATCTCGGTCGGTGTCCACTTGACCGCGTAGGTGTGCCACTGCGTGGCGTCCACCGCCATCGTCGCACCGGCCTGTTGGTTGGTCGACGAGTAATGCAGGACCGAATTCACCGCCTGCCGCGAGCCGTCGCCCCAGATCTCCATGAAGTCGATTTCACCTCCGGTGGGCCAGTTTTCGGCATCAGGCCATAGCAGCAGCACGGGATCGTAGTTCGGCGCACCCACCGGGATCTTGACTCGGACCTCCCAGGCGCCGTACTTCTGGCCCGGCCCCCACGCGATGCCCGCATCATTGCCTGCCGCGTCACCCGACAGCGTCATCACCCCGTCGGCGAACGAAATCTGGTTCGGTGTGCGGTTGCCATGTTGAGTCCTGCCGTTGTACACCCACCAGTCCGACAGCACCGACCAGTCAGTGAAGAACGTGGATCGCGTTGGTGTACCCCATGTTCCGACACCTCCCGGATCGCCGGGCACCGTGATCGTACCGGTCACCTTCGCAACCAGGCTTGCCGTCGACCCCCATCCCGGAACCAGCAATCCCATCAGTCCGTGGTAGCGCCCGGCCATGGCGTCGCTCACCGACGCGGTGAACAGGTCACCGGAGGCGGGCACGAAGTCGGCCCCGGGCGTGTAGGTGAAGTGACCGCTGCTGTCGACCTTCACCGTCCCGTCCGCCGGGGTGCTGACGGTGTACTTGAGTGTGTCGCCGTCGGCGTCGCTGCCGATGACCTGCCCGGTGATGCTGCCGTCGTCATTGATGACGTTCTTCGACGCGTCGTAATAGATCGTCGGCGTTCGGTTGAAGAAGGTGACCTGAATCCGCCGGGCGATCGAATTGAGGAACCCCAGCGGATTACCCACTGCCGAAGCACCTTTGGTGGCCGTTACCGCCTTGGTCGGTTGCGCGCCGACCAGCGCGGAGGCGATGACTTCGGGCTGCGCCTGCGCCTGCGCCGCGACCCGGCGGCCGGTCGTGCCGACCGCCGCCACCGGCTTTTTCGCCTGCGGCGCGCGCGGCCGACTCACAGCCGAGGTGTGTGAGGACGGCTTGGAATGTGCCGCACCGGATTTCGACGTGGACGCCGCCGCTGACGACGACGAGCCGTCGTCAGCAGCCGCGACACCGCAGCCCACTGTGATCGAGGCGCCGACCCCGAGCGCCATCAGGGCGCCGGTCACCCAGCCGGAAGTTGGCAAACCATAACGAGATTCCCGCATGCCGACCCCCCGATTCGACAACGCGGGCAGACCGCAAACACCCCGGACCCCCGCGAACTCCAGACCTTGACGCGACGTGCACCGCGTCTCACCTACATTAGGCGGGATCGGGAAGATCTCGTCTCAGATCGGGCACATGTAAATATGACGAAATCAGTCGAGCAGGACGGTTGCGAACATCCCGACCTCGGCGAAGCCCACGCGCGCATATGCCGCACGGGCGACCGCGTTGAAGCTGTTGACGTACAGGCTCGCGATGCGCCCGCTGTTGACCACGGCGGCAGCCACCGCCGCGGTGCCCGACGTGCCGAGCCCGTGGCCGCGCCACTCCGGATGCACCCACACGCCCTGGATCTGGCCGACCACCGGTGACTGCGAACCCACCTCCGCTTTGAACACCACCTGCCCGTGCTCGAATCGGGCATAGGCCCGGCCCGCCGCGATCAGGCTGGCGACGCGGCGGCGATATCCCCGGCCGCCATCGCCGATCCGCGGATCGATACCGACCTCGCCGATGAACATGTCGATCGCGGCGACCAGGTAGGCATCGAGCTCGTCGACGCGCACGCGTCGCACCGCCGGGTCGATTCGTGCGGACGGGGACACACCCAATGCCATCAGCGGTTGGTGGTCGCGCACATCGCGGGCGGGCCCCCAGGTGTGCTGCAGGCGGTCCCAGAGCGGCAGCACCAGTTCGGCCCGGCCGACCAGAGACGAACAGCGCCGGGCGGTACTCATCGCCTTGTCGGCGAACGCGTGCAGGTCGGGTTGCGCGCCACGGAGCGGAATCAGATTCGCCCCGGCGTAGCAGAGGGATTCCTCAGCGCGCCTGCGCGTCCAGAGTTCGCCGCCGATCGCCTGCGGCTCGACGCCGTGATCGGCGACGCGCGCCGCGACCATGCAGGAGCCGACCGGATCGTCGGCGAAAACCCGGCTCACCGCCGCGGCGTCGCGCACCACCGATACCCGTCGCTCGTCGACCAGACGAAACAGTGGCGGAGCCGACATGGGCCTTACTTTCTGCGGAGTGAAACCCCGGCGGGTTACGCCATCAGCTTACGGTCACGACAGGCGAACCGCTGGCAGATGCGCCGCTGTCACGCTGGGCGTCGCCGATCTCGGAGGCAAGTCTCATGGCCTCTTCGATCAGCGTCTCGACGATCAGTGCCTCTGGCACGGTCTTGATCACTTCGCCCTTGACGAAAATCTGGCCCTTGCCGTTGCCCGACGCCACGCCGAGATCGGCTTCGCGCGCCTCCCCCGGACCGTTGACGACGCATCCCATGACGGCCACCCGCAGCGGCACGTCGAGTCCGTCCAGACCGGCCGACACCGCGTTGGCCAGCGTGTAGACGTCGACCTGCGCCCGCCCGCACGACGGGCAGGACACGATCTCGAGCCCGCGGGGCCGCAGGTTCAGCGACTCCAGGATCTGGATACCGACCTTGACCTCTTCGACCGGAGGGGCCGACAGCGAGACGCGGATGGTGTCGCCGATCCCTCGGGACAGCAGCGCGCCGAAGGCGACCGCCGACTTGATGGTGCCCTGGAACGCGGGCCCCGCCTCGGTGACGCCGAGATGCAATGGGTAGTCACACTTTTCGGCCAGCTGCTCGTAGGCGGCCACCATCACGACCGGATCGTTGTGCTTGACGCTGATCTTGATGTCGCCGAAGCCGTGCTCCTCGAACAGCGAGGCCTCCCACAGCGCGGACTCGACGAGCGCTTCCGGGGTGGCCTTGCCGTACTTCTCCATGAACCGCTTGTCCAGGGAGCCGGCGTTCACCCCGATGCGGATCGGAATACCCGCGGCGCCCGCAGCCTTGGCGACCTCACCGACCCGGCCGTCGAACTCCTTGATGTTGCCGGGGTTGACGCGCACGGCCGCGCAGCCTGCGTCGATCGCGGCAAAGATGTACTTCGGCTGGAAGTGGATGTCGGCGATCACCGGAATGTTGCTGTGCTTGGCGATCTCGGACAGCGCGTCGGCGTCTTCCTGGCGCGGGCACGCCACCCGCACGATGTCGCAGCCCGCGGCAGTCAACTCGGCGATCTGCTGCAGCGTCGTGTTGACGTCATGAGTCTTGGTGGTGCACATCGACTGCACCGAGATCGGGTGGTCGCTGCCGACGCCGACGTCGCGCACCATCAGCTGGCGGGTCGTGCGGCGCGGCGCAAGGACGGGTGCGGGCGGGGCCGGCATGCCCAGGCCAATGGAAGTCACGTCTTCATCTCCAAACGTCGGGCCGACTACTGGAACAGTCGAATCGGGTTGACCAGGTCGGCGGTGACGGTCAACAGCATGTAGCCGACCACCACGACGAGGATCACGTAGGTGGCGGGCATCAGCTTCAGGTAATTGACCGGCGCCGCGGCGACTTTGCCGCGCGCCGACCGGAGCAGGTTGCGAATCTTCTCGAACACCGCGATCGCGATGTGACCGCCGTCGAACGGCAACAGCGGCACCAGGTTGATCGCGCCGAGCACGAAGTTCAGCTGGGCCAGGAAGAACCAGAACGCCACCCACAGACCGTGATCGACGGTGTCGCCGCCGATGATGCTGGCGCCCACCACGCTGATCGGGGTCTCGGGGTCGCGCTCGCCGCCGCCGATGGAGTGCACCAGCGCGCCGACTTTGGTCGGGATCTTCGCCAGCGACTTGCCCAGTTCGACGGCCAGGTCACCGGTGAACGCGAACGTCGCGGGGACCGCCGACAGCGGGTTGTACTGCGTGGGACCGAAAACCTCGGGCGCGACACCGATGGCACCGACAGTGGTCGGTGCGGTCGCGTCCTTGGACGTCCACCGCTGGGTCGTGGTGACGTCGACAGTGGTGGTGAACTCTCGGGACTGCCCGTTCTCGACCCGGTCGACGGTGAAGACGGTGGGACCGTTCACCTTGCGCACCGCGGAGACGAGCTCGTCGAAGGTCTTGACCCGGGCGTCACCGACTTTGGTGATGACGTCGCCCTTCTTGATGCCGGCCAGCGCGGCCGGACCGGGTCCAGTGCAGTCACCCGCCTTGTCTTTGCTGACTTGTGGTGCGACACAAGCGGTTTCGCCGACCATCGCATTTGTCGGTTGATGCAGGTTGGGCAGACCCCACACGATGGCGATCCCGTAGACCAGCACCAGACCGATGATGAAGTTCATCGCCGGCCCGGCGAACAGCACCGCCACCCGCTTCCAGGTGTCCTGCTTGAACATCGCGTACGGGCGCTCGTCGGGCGTGAGTTCCTCGACCGAGGTCATACCGGCGATATCGCAGAAGCCGCCGAGCGGGACCGCCTTGACGCCGTACTCGGTGGAGCCGAGCCGGTTGGGCCGGTGCGTGGACCACAGGGTCGGACCGAAGCCCACGAAGTAGCGGCGCACCTTCATTCCGGTGGCGCGCGCCACCCACATGTGACCGCACTCGTGCAGCGCCACGGAGATGAGGATGCAGAGTGCGAACAGCACAATGCCGATAACGAACATCATCGGATTGAAGCGACCTCCTGTGTGACGGCCTCGCGGGCCCGTTGCCGTGCCCAGCGCTGCGCGTCAAGTACTTCTTCCACGGTAGCGGGTTCGGCGGCCCACTGGTCTGCGGCGTGCAGCACGTCGGCGATTGTTCGCACGATGGCCGGGAACCGGATCTTTCCGGCCAGGAAGGCCTCGGCGGCCTCTTCATTGGCGGCGTTGTACACCG
The DNA here is from genome assembly GCF_041287105.1 of Mycobacterium sp. SA01. Taxonomy (NCBI): domain Bacteria; kingdom Bacillati; phylum Actinomycetota; class Actinomycetes; order Mycobacteriales; family Mycobacteriaceae; genus Mycobacterium; species Mycobacterium sp. SA01. The sequence goes on from NZ_JBGGNO010000018.1 coordinate 416,135, forward strand.
CGGTCAGACAGCCGCCGGCCTGTCCGGCCTCGCGAGCCAGGTCGACGGCGGGAAACACCGTGGCGTCCAGCGGCTCGAACTCCCAGGTGGAGGCCGTGGTGAAGTCGCAGGCCGCGGCGGCGGCGGGCACCCGGTCCGGCCAGCCCAAGGCGAGTGAGATCGGCAGTTTCATGTCCGGCGGGCTGGCCTGGGCAATCGTCGAGCCGTCGGTGAACGTCACCATCGAGTGCACGATCGACTGCGGATGCACGACGACCTCGATGCGCTCGTAGGGAACACCGAACAGCAGATGCGTCTCGATCAGCTCCAGACCCTTGTTGACCAGCGACGCCGAGTTCAGCGTGTTCATCGGGCCCATGTTCCAGGTCGGGTGGGCGCCGGCCTGCTCGGGAGTGACAGGCTCGAGCTGGGCGGCCGACCAGCCGCGGAACGGCCCGCCGGAGGCGGTGAGCACCAGTTTGGCGACCTCATCGGGAGTGCCCGAGCGCAGGCACTGGGCCAGCGCCGAGTGCTCGGAGTCGACGGGCACGATCTGTCCCGGAGCCGCTGCCTTGACCACCAGCGGTCCGCCGGCAACCAGCGATTCCTTGTTGGCCAGGGCCAGGCGGGCGCCGGAGGCCAGCGCAGCCAGGGTCGGTTCCAGCCCCAACGCCCCGACCAGGGCGTTGAGCACGACGTCGACGCCGGTCTCGCAGGTGTCCTGCACCAGCCGGGTGACCGCGTCGGGCCCGCTGTAGGTGACCTCGCCCACCTGGTCCGCGGCGGCGGGGTCGGCGACGGCGACGCTGGTCACACCGGTCTCGGCGCGCTGTCGGGCGAGCAGGTCGGGATTCCCCCCGCCGGCGGCCAGACCGACGACTTCGAACCGGTCCGGATTCTCGGCGATGACCTCCAGCGCCTGGGTTCCGATGGAACCGGTGCTGCCCAAGATCAGGACCCGGAGACGGTTGGCGGCGCTCACCACTCAATTGTGCCGCGTGCGGCCCGCAATCCCGGCATCCCTGCCGATTCGCGCCCGCCGAGACTGTGACGCGTTTGTGACCCCACCCCGGATGCACCCGTCCGGACCGCGGTGCGTGCCGAATTGCCTGTGCATTGCCGATCACGACCGGTCGCACCGACTGGAACCGATTCACACGACAAGGGAGTCACCTATGGCATTTCATCGCACCGTTCTGAGCGCTGTCGGACTGACGGCGGCCGCCGTGCTCTTCGCGGGCTGTTCCTCGACCAGCACGACGGCGGAGTCGTCGTCGAGCACCTCGCCTGCGGCGACCACCACGACCACGACCACCACCTCGGCGGCGGCCGCACCGGCCGGCACTCTCGTCGGCCCCGGTTGCGCGAGCTATGCCGAGCAGGTGCCCACCGGACCTGGTTCGGTCGCGGGCATGTCGAAGGACCCGGTGACGGTGGCAGCCAGCAACAACCCGCTGCTGAAGACGCTGACGTCGGCCCTGACCGGCAAGCTCAACCCGAACGTCAACCTGGTGCAGACCCTCGACAGCGGACAGTTCACCGTGTTCGCGCCGACCGACGACGCGTTCGCCAAGCTCGATCCCGCCACCGTCGAGAAGCTCAAGACCGACTCGGACCTGCTGACCTCGATCCTGACCTACCACGTGGTTCCGGCGCAGGCCAGCCCCGCTCAGGTCGTCGGCCAGCACAAGACCGTCCAGGGCGCAGAGGTCACGGTGACCGGATCCGGTGACGCACTGAAGGTCAACGACGCCAACGTCGTGTGCGGCGGTGTGCAGACGGCCAATGCCACGGTCTACCTGATCGACACGGTGTTGATGCCGCCCGCCCAGTGACCCGGCGCGCTCCGCACGAACCACGCCAACTCTCAACACAACACATCGCAACGGTGCGCTGACCTCTTCTGGCGCAACGTCTTACGAAAGGAATGATCGAATGTCGATGAAGGTATCCACGAAGGTCGCGTCGATGGCCGGCCTCACCATGGCCGCGGTGTTCTCGGTGGGTCTGGCTCCCGTCGCCGCCGCCGACAACCACTCGGGTCCGGTTGGGCCGGGTTGCGCGGCCTACGCCGAGCAGGTGCCCACCGGGCCGGGCTCGGTGAGCGGGATGTCGATGGCCCCGGTCGCCACCGCGGCCGCCAACAACCCGATGCTGACCACCCTGACGGCTGCGTTGTCCGGCAAGCTGAACCCCGAGGTCAACCTGGTCGACACCCTCAACGGCGGGCAGTTCACCGTCTTCGCGCCCACGGACGACGCTTTCGCGAAGATCGACCCGGCCACCATCGACCAGCTCAAGACCAACAAGGACCTGCTGACCTCGATCCTGACCTATCACGTGGTTCCGGGTCAGGCCACACCCGACAAGGTGGTGGGGACTCACAAGACCGTCCAAGGCGCGGACCTGACGGTCACCGGCTCGGGCGATCACCTGCAGGTCAACGGTGCCAACGTGGTGTGCGGTGGCGTGCGCACCGCCAACGCCACGGTGTACCTCATCGACACGGTGCTGATGCCGCCGGCGCAGTAGACCGGCGCGACCCGTACGCCGGCCCGCTCGGTGATCGAGAGCTCGGGCGGCGTGCGGGTCACCCCGCGGGTGAGGACCTGCGTCGCGCATACCTTCAGCATGGAAAGGGCAGCATAGGAACATGCCCACACTGTTGTGGTTCCGTCGCGACCTGCGCCTGAACGATCTGCCCCCGCTGTTGGAGGCTGCCGCCGACGGCAACGAGGTGCTCGCCTGCTTCGTGCTGGACCCGCGTCTGGAGACGTCATCGGGCCCACGTCGGCTGCAATTCCTCGGGGATTCGCTGCGCACGCTCGCCGACTCACTCGACGGCCGGCTGCTGATCACCCGCGGGCGGCCCGAGGAACGAATCCCCTTGCTGTGCAAGCAGATCAACGCCACCGAGGTGCATGTCTCGGCCGACTTCACCCCGTTCGGGGTGCGGCGCGACGCGGCGGTCACGGCCGCACTGGCCGAGACGGGGGCGACGCTGCAGGCCACCGGTTCGCCCTATCTCGTCACGCCGGGTCGGGTCACCAAGGACGACGGCACCCCGTACAAGGTCTTCACCCCGTTCCTGGCGCGGTGGCGGGAAGTCGGATGGCGCGGGCCTGCCGCCTCGGCAACAGCGAAGGTGAACTGGATCGACCCGGCGGACCTGCCCGCGAAGCTGCGGGTGGACGCCCCCGACCCGGGCGCCGACCTCGACCTCGAGGCTGGCGAGGCGGCGGCGCTGGCCGGGTGGAAGGAGTTCGTCCGATCCCATCTGGCCGACTACGACGAGGATCGCAACCGGCCGGACAAAGCGGCCACCAGCCGGATGTCGGCGCATCTGAAGTTCGGCACGATTCACCCGAGGACGATGGCCGCCGACCTCGACTTCCGCGCCAAGGGCCCGGCTTCGTATCTGCGGGAGCTGGCGTTCCGGGACTTCTACGCCGCAGTGCTCGACCAGTGGCCGGACAGCGCGTGGTGGAACTGGAACCGAAACTTCGACGCCATCGAGGTGGACACCGGCCCCGAGTCGACGAAGGCGTTCGAGGCCTGGAAGGAGGGCCGCACCGGATTTCCGATCGTCGACGCCGGGATGCGTCAGCTGCGCGACTCGGGATTCATGCACAACCGGGTGCGGATGATCGTGGCGTCCTTCCTGGTCAAGGATCTGCATCTGCCGTGGCAGTGGGGCGCCCGGTGGTTCCTCGAGCAGCTGGTCGACGGCGACATGGCCAACAATCAGCACGGCTGGCAGTGGTGCGCCGGGTCCGGGACCGACGCGGCCCCCTACTTCCGGGTGTTCAACCCGACCACCCAGGGCCAGAAGTTCGACCCCGACGGGGAGTACATCCGGCGGTGGGTGCCCGAGCTCGCCGACGTCACCGATGTCCACAAGCTCAAGGGCGGCCCACCGCCCGGTTATCCGGAGCCGATCGTCGACCACGCCGCGGAGCGGGTCGAAGCGCTGCGGCGCTACGGCCAGATCGGCTGAGCTCGGGTCGAAGCGGTATGCCAGAATTACCGCAGTTGCCGAGTGACAGGAGCCGCAATGGTCAGCACCGAGGTGGAGCGCTATTCAGAGGTCGATCCGGCCGACGTACCCTCAGCTGCCTGGGGCTGGAGCAAGGTCAATCCGCGCACCTGGCACGCTCTCGGCATCTTCGTCACGGTCTTCCTGCTGGCGATGTTGAAGGGCAACCACGTCGGCCACGTTGAGGATTACGTGCTGATCGTGTTCGCGGTGCTGGTGTTCGCCGTGACCGTGCGCGACTGGTGGGGTCGCCGCCGCGGCTGGATCCGCTAGGCCGACGCGCTAACCGCTGGCGGCGAGCTGACCGCATGCCGCGGCGATCTCCCGCCCGCGGGTGTCGCGCACAGTGCATGACACTCCCTGAGCGCGCACCCGGCGGACGAATTCGCGTTCCACCGGCTTGGGGCTGGCGTCCCACTCACTGCCCGGCGTCGGGTTCAGTGGAATCAGGTTCACGTGCGCCAACGGGCCGAGGGCCTGATGCAGCTTCTTGCCGAGTAGATCAGCACGCCAGGGCTGATCGTTGACGTCGCGGATCAGCGCGTACTCGATCGACACCCGCCGGCCGGTCTGGTCGGCGTAGTAGCGCGCGGCGTCAAGCACGTCGCTGACCTGCCAGCGGTTGTTCACCGGCACCAGGGTGTCGCGAAGCTCGTCGTCCGGCGTGTGCAGTGACAACGCCAGCGTCACACCGAGGTGTTCGTCGGCAAGCTTGCGCATCGCCGGTGCCAGCCCGACGGTCGACACCGTGACCGACCGCGCGGAGATCCCGAAGCCCTCCGGGGGCGCCGCGGTGATCCGCTGCACGGTGGCAAGCACCCGCGCATAGTTGGCCAGCGGCTCACCCATCCCCATGAACACGACATTCGACAGGCGTTCGCCGAACTCGTCGCGCGAGGTCACCGCCGCCGCCCGAACCTGCTCCAGGATCTCGGCGGTGCTCAGATTGCGGGTCAGCCCGCCCTGGCCGGTCGCACAGAACGGACACGCCATGCCGCAGCCGGCCTGCGACGAGATGCACACCGTGTTGCGGTTCGGGTAGCGCATCAGCACCGACTCGAACGTGGCGCCATCGTGGGCGCGCCACAACGTCTTTCGGGTCTCACCCGCGTCGCACTCGATTTCTTTGGCCACCGTGAGCAGCTTCGGGAACAGCGCATCGGCGACGGCGTCGCGGACCGTCGCGGGCAGATCGGTCATCTGCTGAGGATCGGCGAGCAACCGGCCGTAGTACTGCTGCGCGAGCTGCTTGGCCCGAAATGCCGGCAACCCCAGTTCGGCCACCGCGGCCGCGCGGGCCGCGGCATCCAGGTCGGCGAGATGCCGCGGCGGTAACCCACGCCGCGGTGCCTCGAAGACGAGCTCTCGTTTCATTGGCTCCAGTATGGCGGTCAGGCCAGCAGAGTCAGGACTATCCAGCCGGCGACCGCAGACGGCAGCATCGCGTCGACGCGGTCCATGATGCCGCCATGGCCGGGCAGCAGCGTGCCCATGTCCTTGATACCGAGGTCGCGCTTGACCTGGGACTCCACCAGGTCGCCGAGGACTCCGGTGATCACCAGCATCAGCCCGAGCGGCAGACCGACCCAGGCCGGCTTGTGCAGCAGGAACGTGACCGAAAGCACGGCCGCGGTGACGCCGAACAACAGCGAGCCGCCCAGGCCCTCCCAGGATTTCTTCGGGCTGATCGCCGGGGCCAGCAGATGCTTGCCGAACAGCACGCCGGCTGTGTAGCCGCCGATGTCGGCGAACACGACGGTGGCGATCACGGTGAAGACCCGGGCGCCGCCGTTGTCCTGGAAGATCAGCAGCGCGGTGAAACTCGCGAACAACGGCACCCAGGTGGCCAGCAGCACCGAGGCGGCGATGTCGCGAAGATAGTTGACCGGCTGCTCGCGCAGACCCTGACCGAGCAGGCGCCACACCATGGCGACCACGATCGTGGCACCGTAGGCGCCCAGCGTTCCCGCCACGCCCCACGGCCAGGCCAGCCAGATCATCGCCTGGCCACCGAGCAGCAGCGGCACGACGGGCATCACATACCCGTGCTCGCGAAGCCGGCGGACCACCTCGTGGGTGGCGATCGCCATCGCGATGGCCAATAGCGGCATCCACCACTTCGGGGCGAACAGCAGGCTGCCGATCGCCATTGCGCCGAGCACGACGCCGACGGCGATGGCGGCGGGCAGATCACGCCCTGCGCGCGAACTCTTGGGCGATGGCTGCGCGGCCGCGCCGCCGGTATCGGTTTCCGCCACTTCGATGCGTTGCTGAAAGGTGGCTACACCTCCAGCAATTCGCCTTCCTTGTGCTTGACCAACTCGTCGATCTGGCCGACGTAGGTGGCTGTGGCCTTGTCCAGATCCTTCTCGGCGCGCCCGACCTCGTCCTCGCCGGCTTCGCCGTCCTTGCGGATGCGGTGCAGCTCCTCCATGGCACGACGGCGCACGTTGCGCACCGACACCTTGGCGTCCTCACCCTTGGACTTGGCCTGCTTGACCAGATCGCGGCGGCGTTCCTCGGTCAGCTGCGGGATCGACACCCGGATGATGTTGCCGTCGTTGGTGGGGTTCACCCCGAGATCGGAGTGGCGGATCGCGTCTTCGATCGCCCGTAGCTGCGACGCCTCGTAGGGCTTGATGACGACCATCCGTGCCTCGGGCACGTTGACGCTGCACAGCTGCGTGATCGGCGTCGGCGACCCGTAGTAGTCGACGACGACGCGGGAGAACATTCCCGGGTTGGCCCGTCCGGTCCGGATGGACGCTAAGTCGTCGCGGGCGACCGAGACGGCCTTCTCCATCTTCTCTTCGGCATCGAAGAGAGCCTCTTCAATCATGTAGTGGTCCTCTCAACCGCTGACCAGAGTTCCGATCTTCTCACCTGCGACCGCCCGGGCGATATTCCCGTCGGTGAGCAGGTTGAAGACCAGGATCGGCATTCCGTTGTCCATGCACAAACTGAACGCCGTGGCGTCGGCGACCTGAAGCCCGCGATCGAGCACTTCGCGGTGGCTGATCTCGGTGATCATCTGGGCCTTCGGGTCCTGTCGCGGATCGGCGGTGAAGACGCCATCGACAGCCTTGGCCATCAGCACGATATCCGCACGGATCTCGAGGGCGCGCTGCGCCGCTGTGGTGTCGGTGGAGAAGTACGGCAGACCCATGCCGGCTCCGAAGATCACCACGCGCCCCTTCTCCAGGTGCCGCACCGCGCGCAAGGGAATGTAAGGCTCCGCGACCTGCCCCATGGTGATGGCGGTCTGAACCCGGGTGACGATGCCTTCCTTTTCCAGGAAGTCTTGCAGCGCAAGGCTGTTCATGACCGTGCCGAGCATGCCCATGTAATCGGAGCGGGTGCGTTCCATCCCGCGCTGCTGCAGCTGCGCGCCGCGGAAGAAGTTGCCGCCGCCGATGACGACAGCAACCTGGACGCCACTGCGGACCACCTCGGCTATCTGGCGGGCCACCTGGGCGACGACGTCGGGATCCAACCCGACCGATCCGCCGCCGAACATCTCCCCACCGAGCTTGAGCACCACCCTGTTGAAATGTGGGCGCAATTCCTGAGAATCCGTCGCCGTCTCCCCCATCAGACTCCTCGGACTAGTCGGGCTCCTGGCATGAGAGTGCCATCCCGGCGACTTTCGGGACGGCACTTCCATCCTGCCTCATCGCCGAAGGTGCCGATTTCCCGGGTTATGCCTGGTGCGCCCATCACCACAGCACAGCGATACCCGCTGCCGTCAGCGATAAGACCCCCACCGAGAGGAAGACCGGGCGCGGAACCGGCTCGCCGGTGCGCCGCTGCCGGGCGTTGCCCATACCGAGCAGGCCACCGATCACCACCAGGATGGCCAGCTTGACCCCGATCTTGGGATAGTTCAAGACAATTCCGGCGGGCCACGGCGCGGCCAGCGCCAGACCGGTGAGCAGCGACACCAGCAGGCCGTAGTCCATCAACCGGGTGGTGCGAAACCTCCGGGCGGCTCCCTCGGCCGCCCACGCGCCGAACGTCACCGCGAACCCGACGATGTGCACCAGCACAACTACATGACGTAGTAGTTCCATGCGGCAGAGCCTACGACACGACGTCGCCCATCAAGCGGCAGTCAGCCGAGGTGCGCCGACAACAGCCAGGCCGGCATCGACTTGCGACCCTTCGGCTCCTCACGCAGGTCACCACCGGCCGACTTGACCATCTCAGCCATCTCCGGTGGCACGTTGGCGTGAATACGCGCGGGACGGATCTCGTCGATCACCCAATACGGTTCGACCGCGGCGCGCAGCTCGTCCTCGGTCACCGGATGCACGGGCCCATTGGCGGGCATCGATCCGACCGCGAAGACCAAGACGAAGTAGGACGCCCCCGGTGCGGCCGCACGCACGATCGAGCGCTGATAGCCGTCGCGCAACTCGACCGGCATCGAGTGGAACAGGGTCGAGTCGACGATGGTGCCGAATCTGCCGTCGTAGCCGCCGAAGTCGCTGATGTCGGCGACGTCGAAACTCGCGTTCCGCAGGCCGCGCTTGGCCGCCTCCGCGCGGGCGAGCTCGATGGCCGCGGGTGACAGGTCAAGACCGACGGTGGTGAAGCCGCGCTCGGCGAGGTAGATCGAGACCGCCGCCTCCCCACAGCCGGCATCAAGCACGTCACCGTGAAACTTGCCCTGTTCGATCAGGGCCGCGATCTCGGGCTGGGGCTCGTCGATGCTCCACGGCGGACGAAGGCCCGCGAACTGCGGAGCCGACTGACGGTAGGCCGAATCAAAGAGATCTTCTGTACTCATACCTCCACGACTATCAACCCAGTTGATATATGTCAATATCATTGACATGGGTGGAGGTCACGACGAGCCGCTGGGCTACCTGATGCACCGGGTGGCCTCGGCGCTGCGCGCCGAAGTGAGCACCACCGCGCTCGAACCGGCCGGCCTCTCGTTCCCGCAATACATCTGCATGCGAATTCTGTCCCGGTTCCCCGACCGCTCCAACGCTGAACTGGCCCGCGACACCGGCGTCTCGCCACAGGCGATGAACATGGTGCTGCGCAGCCTCGAAGAACGTCGGCTGGTCACCCGCCCCGACACCGTGGCCTCCGGCCGTTCGTTGCCCGCGAAGCTGACCCGGGCCGGTGCAGAGCTGCTGGACAGCACCGAGACGGGCGTCCGCGCCGCCGAGCAGCGGCTGATGGCGGGCCTGTCCACCGAGCAGCGGCGAGAATTCCGTACCATTCTCGCCGCCCTCGGCGCCCCGGACCAGTAGCTGATCCCGATTACGTTGCGCTGCAGCCTCGTTGGTTGTCAGTGATTGGCGTGGCAGGCTTTCGGTGGTGACGGCGGCAGGTCAAGCGCGGGATTGCCGTCGAAGAAGCCGATCGGCTTGAGGTGGAATCCGGTGTAGGCGCACGGCATCACCGGCCAGTCCTCGGGCCGAACGATGTGGTGGGCCCCCACCGTGTACCAGAGCACCACGTCGGTGTTGTCCAGCGGGGCGTCGTCGGCGACGTACTCGGGCAGCCCCTGCGCCTCGGCGCACTGATACATGTAGTCCCCGGCGGCGAACTTCTCGGCCGGGTCGTACTTCGTCACCCACAGATTGTGTTGGACGAAGCGGGCCCGGTCATAGATGTAGGAGCCCTCCTGCACCATCACCGGCACCGGATCCCGCGGCACCAGCTTGTAACCCACCTCGGCGCCGAGTTCGTTGATCTTCGACGGGTTGGTGACTTTCCAGTACCGCCCGGTCTGCCAGTTCCAGTCCCGGGCGCCCTCGGCCTCCGACGCGACAAGGGTGTCTCGGGTGATCCAGGCATTGTGGTGCGGGTTGAGCGCCGGGTCGGGCTCGGCGATCGAATCCACCTCGTAGACACTGTTATCCGGACCATCAATGGCCATGTCGAGTCGGAAACTGAAGAAGTGCTGGTGATTCGGGCCGTAGATACCCGGCGCCACCAGCTTGCCCCACCGCGGCTTCTCACCCTCGGGGATCGACCCCGTCGTGAGCACCCCGGAGAGTTTGACCTCCATCTCGATCGACGCGTCGTTGTACAGGTACCAGAAGAACCCGTACTCATAGTTGCCGACCGTGCAGATCATCGAGATCACCAGCCGGCGCGAGCGGCGCACCTCGACCTCGCCCGTGCGGAAATCGGTGTGCTTCCAGGAGATTCCGTAGTCTTCTTCGTGCATGCAGATCGCGTTGGGGATGGTGACCGCGTTGCCGTCGGAATCGTGCACCATGCCGTCGAAGTAGAAGATCTCGCCCAGACAGTCGCAACCCAGGGTCAGCGGGTTCGCCGAGAAGCCCATGCCGACCTCGCCCATGTCGAACACGTTCTTGTTCCAGTGTGTCGGCGAGGTGTCCCCGTACGGCACCACCATCTCCGAGAGCGCGGCCCGGTACATGATCGGCCGGACGGTGCCCCGGTCGTTGTAGGTGATCTCGTGCAATGTCAGGCCCTCGCGCGGGTTGAATCCCACTCGTAGAGACCACTTCTGCCACTCGACCTTCCAGCCGTCGACGGTGAAGCTCGGTCCGTCCGGCTGGGTGATCTCGATGGTCTTGACGTCGTCGCGGAACTCGGTGAAGGCCGGTCGGTTGTCGGCGTCGAACATGAACTGCGCCGAGTAGTTGCCCGCCTTGGGCGGCAACGGCACCACGCCGTGGTCTTCGACGTCGAGCACCGTCATGGAGTCGAGGTCGAAGGTCACGATCACGCCCTCCACCGGGCGGGCGTATCCGTGCTCCGACGGCGCCGCCCGCATGAAGGTGAGCGGGCGACAGATCAGCGGCGAGTTCTCGTAGTGATCCTGCGCTCCGTAATAGCCGGCCGGCCACGGATCGATCATCGCCAGGTCGAAATCGGTGATGCCGCGCTTGCGCATCGCCTCCTGCCAGCGTGGGTCTGCTCGGACCACCTCCTCGACGCCGGTCATGTGCTCGACCAGATACGACGGGAAGCGGCCGGGAATCGCAGTCCAGGACTCCACCACCCGGGCGCCGATGTCGACGACCGACTCGTAGATCATCTTGGCCGCCCCGTCGTACATGGTGCAGAACGCCCGCCGCGGGACATCGGTCATCGACTCAAACGTCAGTTGCGTGTTCTTGTCCGGCTCGGCGAGCTGGATCATCACGAATTTTAGTGTCGGAGTTGAATAGTCGGATTCTTTGACGATCGCGGCCGCCATCTCGATCTCGGCTCCGCTGAGCGGGTCGAGCGGGTAAGCGGCACGGTCATCGGTCGTTCCCGCGCTCAGCACGGTGCTGTCCATGGTCATTGTCGGTCAAACCGCCTCAGGGCTAGGTGATTCGGATTTCTTGAGATCGAGCACGGCCAGATGCGCCAGTGCGTCTTCCTTGGTCGTCTTGTGCGCCGAGCGCCGGCCGAAGATGTAGACGACGACACCCAGGGCGAACATGCCGAGCGCGATGCTGCCGGTCCAGGTCATCCAGGTGCTGTCGGGCACATCCGCGATCCACGACTTCGCGAACGAGTAATAGACGCCGCCGATGGTGCCCAGCGAGCCGACGATGACCGTGATCCAGACACCGACCGTGCCGCCGGGGATCCGCCAGAACTTTTCCGCGGCATAGCGATCGGAGTACTTCTTGCGCGCGATGATGACCGGGACGAGGAAGAAGAATCCGGAAATCAGCCACGCGATGGACAGGCCGCCCTGCAGGAACACGGTGACGTTGGCCATGCTGCTTTGGGAGTAGAGCCCCACGATGAGCAGCGACGAGAGCACGCCCTGGATGAGGATCGCCGTCACGGGATTGCGGGTACGCGGATTGAGGTGCGTAAAAATGCGCGGCAGGTGACGTTCCAGACCGGAGACGAAGATCAGTCGGGAGTAGGTGACCTGGTAGCTCATCAACGCCACAAACACGATGATGGCCAGCACGACAGCCGCGGCTTCCATCACGCCCTTGGGTGCGGCGGTGCCCAGCATGCCGATGACACCGGTGACCGGATTCACCTGATCGGCCGGCAGCACCATGATGGTGCCAAGTGTGGTCAGCAGGTAGATCAGGATCAGCGCGATCGACCCGTACACCACCATTTTCGGTCCGCTCTTGCGTACCGAGAGGAACTCCGCGCCCATGTTGTACGGCGTCTCGACACCGACCAGGTAGAGCAGCACGGTGCCATACAGGAAACCGGCGCCGGCGAAGTCGGGAACCATTGCGGCGTGCGCGGTGAACTCCTGGGCCGACCCATTGCGGATGGCGTAGATGACGCCGGAGATGAAGATGACGGCGGTCAGGGCCCAATAGACGACGAAGACGGTGTTCATGATGCGTTGGTTGGCAGCGAGTTTGGCCAGCGCCAGGCCGATGACGGCCCACAGCAGCGCCACCTGGATGATGATGGTGAGCGTCAGGCCCAATTCGGCGTGAAAAGCCAGCAGCAGGAACTGCAGGATGATCGCCGGTGAGGACGCCGAGTTCAGCACCACCGGGATCCACGACAGGTAGCCGCCGATGAATCCCCAAGTCTCGCCCATGGTTCGGGTCGCCCAGATGTAGACACCACCTTCACCGGGCCACAGGTTGCCGAGTTCGGCGACCGCCATGCCCGCGGGGATCAGGAAGGTGAGGATGCCGAGAATCCACATCGGGATCGCGGTCCACCCGCCGGCAGCCATGATCGACGAGCCGGTGATCCAGCAGATGATGAAGACGTAGGTGGCGGTCAGGCCGAAGGTGGTCATCACCTTCGGCAGTACCTGCTCGGGAACGAGCTCTGTGGTCAGCAGCTTGTCACGCCCGGCCGAGGCCGGCGCATCTATTTGTTGCGTCATACGTAACTCCCCATCGGAGTTGGATCAATTGATGATTTGTCCGTCTCTCATCCGGACGACACGGCTCGCTTCATCGGCCACCGTGGGATCGTGGGTGCTGGCAACGACCGTCACGCCCAGCGTTGAGCACAGGTCGCGCAGCATGCGCACCACCGTCTCCCCCGTACGGTGGTCCAGATTTGCAGTCGGCTCGTCGGCCAGCACCAGCGTCGGGTTGCTGATCAGCGACCGCGCGATCGCGGTGCGCTGCTGCTCACCGCCCGACATCTTGGTCGGCTGGTGGTGCACCCGGTGGCTCAGCCCGACCAGGTCGAGCAGGTCGAGTGCGCGCTGCCGCAACGCCTTACGGTCATACGGCTCGAACATCAGCGGCAGCTCGACATTCTCGACCGCGGACAGGAACGGGATCAGGTTGTAGCTCTGGAAGATGAACCCGATGGTGTCGTGGCGCAGTGCGGCGAACTGACTTTCGGTCAGCCTGGCGGTGTCCCGGCCTGCGATCAGCACCGACCCTTTGGTCGGCCGGTCCAGGCCGCCGATGATGTTCAGCAGCGTTGACTTGCCGCTCCCACTCGGACCCATCAGGCAGACGAATTCGCCTGGCATCACGGTCAACTCGGCGGAGATCAGGGCTTTGACGACTTCGTCGCCGAGCTTGTGCAACTTCCACACGTCGCTGATCTCGATCACCGGCGACGGCTCGGGCGCTGACGCGACATCGGGGACGGCGTCTTCGACTGCGGTCATGTCTAACCTCCGGTCGACAGGGAATGGACGGGGGGACGCGACGCCGCGTTCCAGGTGGGGATGACGCTGGTCGCCAGGGCGGCGGCAATGCTGACCGCGACCGCGATCGCCGAGCCGAATCCGAGACCGGCCGCCGACACCCCGGTGGGCACCAGACCGAGCATGCCGAATGCGACGGCGGCGATGATCGCAAGCACCACACCGACGATCGCTCCGAGCGTGGCCGCGACTGCCGGTTCGACGAGCAGTGCGGCGATGACAGGACGGCGCGGCACTCCGGTGGCGCCGAGCACCCCGAGTTCGCGGGTGCGATGCGCGATCGTGCGGGTGGTCGCCACAGCCACTTCCACGACACCCACCAGCAGCACCGTGATCGCGATCAGGATGACGGCCCGGCCGATTTCTCCTGCGTGACCCAGCGACGCCGACTGTTCCTGGATGCCTGCCGACATTCCGAAGACGATGACGACGAGAAAGGCGCCGGTGGCGGTGGTGACGATCGGTAGCACCATCTCGCGGACCCGGCGTCGTGCCGCCAGCCAGCCGTAGGAAAGTCCGAACCTCATCATCAGCGCGCTCCGAGCAGGTCGACCGGACGGTTCTGCAACAGGCGATGCACCGGTATCAGTGCACCGACGATCGACATCGCGGGCAGGAAGCCCGCCACCATGCCGGCCGCCTGAAGCCAGGTGACCGGGGTCGCGATGCCCGGAATCACCAGCCACACAGCGACTCCCGCGGTCAGCACCCCCACCACGTAAGCCGCCATGAACACGACGGCGGACTCCACCAGGAAGAAATAAAGCACCTCGTCGGCCAGGCCGATGCTGGACATGATGCCGAACTCACGGCGGCGTTCCTGCACGGCCGCCAGGAAGGACGAGACCGCGATGATGAACCCCAGCACCAGCCCGATGATCGAGATGATGCCCAGCGTCGAGCTGGTGACCTTGCCGGAGAACAACGCCGAGTACTTCTGATCGAACGTCAGCGGGCCGGTACCGCCCACCGTGTCGTAGATCAATCCCGGGCCGCCGGGATCGGGCTTGACGGACGGATCGGAGGTGGACCGCAGCCCTACCGCGTCACCGAAGGTGCTGCCGAGGCTGCGGCTCTTCTCCTGACCGGTCGGCGCGTACACGGTCCACCACCCGCTGTCGCCCACCACGGTGCGCGCCAGTGGGGTCGACACCGTGACCGATTCTCCCGTGCCGCGTACCACCACAGCGAGGCTCTGCGAGCCGACACTGACCCGGTCACCGTCGTGCAGACCCAGTCTTTGCGCGACACCGGAGCCCAAAACTGCTTGGCTGTCTGGGATTTCGTCATTGCCGCGCAGCGATACCGGCGTACCACCGATATCGGTGATGCCCGAGAGCGTCTTGATCGCCCGCCACCCCCCAGGGGCGTCGATCACCGGGACCGGACCATCGGCGACGAGCGCCTGCACCGAGCTGTCGTAGTGGACGCCCGCGGCAGGCACCGCCCACAGTTGAGCACCACTGAGCACGTCGGTCACCGAATCGGCGCCGGTGATGGCGAAGCTCGACGAAATCGTGCGCACCACCGTCACGCAGGTGATCGCCAGTGCGATACCGAGAACAGACAGCACAAACCGTTCGGGCCGCCGGCGGATGTTCGCCCAAGCAAACCGGAGCAGACGCACGAACGTCTTGTTTCCGGATGTTGTGGCGATCACCGATGGCCGCGAAATCGTTGTGGAGGCAGAGGTTTCCACACCGAAAATATTCGGCGTGGACTGTTTCGGCCACCGAATCCGCTGATGTCACTCGAGTTACGCGAGCACCCCGGCTGTTAAATCAAGGTGTCTGTGGCAACTAGTGCGGCAGCGGCTGTTCGTGCGCGGTGTCGATGCGCGGCCACGGCTGGGCCGCCTCGAGCTCGTAGGCGAGCTCCAGGAGTCGGCGTTCGTGGCCGAGTGGCCCGGCCAGCATCATGCCCACC
This sequence comes from Mycobacterium sp. SA01, assembly GCF_041287105.1. Lineage (NCBI taxonomy): Bacteria > Bacillati > Actinomycetota > Actinomycetes > Mycobacteriales > Mycobacteriaceae > Mycobacterium > Mycobacterium sp. SA01. Next base: position 431,671 of record NZ_JBGGNO010000018.1, read on the forward strand.
GGCATGCCGGACGCGGATTGGGCCAGCGGCAAAGAGATTGCCGGCTCGCCGGTTGCGTTCTGCAGCGGGGTGAATGCCACCCAGTCGATCAGTCGGTCCATGATCTGCTGGAAGTCCGCGGTGGGATCCAGATGACCGATGCGGGGTGTCTCCTCGGCGAGCGTGGGCATCAGGATCACGTCGTACGTCTGATACAGCCGGGCGGTGATTCGCCGCAGCCTGCGCAACCGCGTGATGGCGATCGGCAACTTGTGCAGGTTGCGGGTGGCGTGCCGGTCGAGCCCCAGGGTGAGATTGTCGAGCTTCGTCTTGTCGAAACTCTGACCGAACGTCCGCTGCCCGGTGCGCACCAGCGTCATCGCCAGAAACGCCCAGTACAACAGGAAGTCGTCCAAGAAGTAGCGCGGCACCGGCGGCTGGTCGAGGTATTCGACGCTATGACCAAGGCCGGCAAGCAGTTCGGCGGTCTTCAGGGTGTGATCCCGGATGCTGGGTGCGGCCTGACGAACCACCGACTGGGTGACGACGGCGATGCGCAGCCGGGCAGTGCTCGGCCCGGTCACCGCGCCGATGGGCGGCAGCTTGCGGTCGCGCCAGACCCGCTCGGCTTCCCGGTAGAACGCGGCGGTGTCGCGCACACTGCGGGTCAGCACCCCGTCGTTGACGATGCGCACCGGCATCTGTCGGGTCATCTTGTCCAGCGGTAGCCGGCCCCGTGACGGCTTGAGGCCCACCAGGCCGTTGCAGGCGGCGGGGATGCGGATGGAGCCGCCGCCGTCGTTGGCGTGGGCGATGGGCACCACACCGGCCGCGACGAACGCACCGGAGCCCGACGACGACGCCCCGGCGGTGAAGTCGGTGTCCCACGGATTGCGAACGGCGCCCAGCCGCGGATGCTCGGCGGAGGCGCTGAACCCGAACTCCGAGAGCTGGGTCTTGCCCAGGGGCACCACGCCGGTGGCCAGAAAGAGGCCGGCGAACTCGCCGTGCGCGGGCTGGGGACGGGGCTCCCAGGCGTCGGTGCCCTGCATTGTCGGCATGCCCTCGACATCGACGTTGTCCTTGATGAACGTCGGCACCCCGTCGAAGTATCCGTGGCCGCCGGCGGCCGCGCGGGCCAGTGCCCGCTCGAACGTCTGATGGGCCAGACCGTTGAGCATGGGGTTGACCGCCTCGGTACGCGCGATGGCGGCCTCCACGAGCTCGAGGCGGGATACCTTGCCGGTGCGGAGGGCGTCGACCAGAGCGACGGCGTCCATCGTGCCGAGCGCGTCATCGCGGTAGGCGTTCACATGTTGCATTCCGCCGACGCTAGCAGGCACGTGTTCAATAGCAGCGATCCCGACATGGCAAAACCCCGCGCCTCCGGGATCGCCGGATGTGGCGCGGGGTTTTCCAGTGGGCGGTTGGTGTTCCGCCCAAGTTTGGTGTCGGGCGCTAGGCCTGGCCGACCTCGAACCGGACGAACCGGGTCACGGTCACGCCGGCCTCGTCGAGCAGCGCCTTGACGGTCTTCTTGCTGTCGGACACCGACGGCTGGTCGAGCAGCACGACGTCCTTGTAGAAGCCGGTGACCCTGCCCTCGATGATCTTGGGCAGTGCCTGCTCGGGCTTACCTTCGGCCTTGGCGGTCTCCTCCGCGATGTGGCGCTCGTTGGCCACGATGTCGGCGGGGACGTCGTCACGGGTCAGGTACTTGGCCTTCAGCGCGGCGATCTGCAGCGCCACCGAGTGTGCCGCCTCGGTGTTGTCGCCGGTGTATTCGACCAGCACGCCCACGGCGGGCGGCAGGTCGGCGGCACGCTTGTGCAGGTAGGCCTCGACGTTGCCGTCGAAGTACGCCGCGCGGCGCAGTTCGAGCTTCTCGCCGATCTTGGCCGAGAGTGCCGCGACGGCTTCCTCGACTGTCGTGTCGCCGATCTTGGCGGCCTTGAGGGCCTCCACGTCGGCGGCCTTGGACTCCGCCGCGGCGGCGACCACGTCGTTGGCCAATTTCTGGAACTCGGCGTTCTTGGCGACGAAATCGGTCTCGGAGTTGAGCTCGATCATCGCCCCGCCCTTGGCGGCGACCAGGCCTTCGGCGGTGGCACGCTCAGCGCGCTTGCCGACGTCCTTGGCACCCTTGATGCGCAGCGCTTCGACAGCCTTGTCGAAGTCGCCGTCGCTCTCCGCCAGGGCGTTCTTGCAGTCGAGCATGCCCGCACCGGTGAGCTCCCGAAGCCGCTTGACGTCGGCAGCGGTGTAGTTAGCCATGTGGCCCTTCCCTAAAAACTAAGAACCTTCAGTGGTGGTTTCGGTGGCGACCGGCCCAGCGTCGTTGGGGGCCGACGCGGTTGCGCTGGCGAGCAGCTCCTGCTCCCACTCGGCGAGCGGCTCGGCCGCGGCTCCGGAACCGGAGTCAGCCTTGTCGCCCGAACCGCCGGAGCGTGCCTGCAGACCCTCGGCCACCGCGGAGGCGATCACCTTGGTGAGCAGCGCCGCGGAGCGGATCGCGTCGTCGTTGCCCGGGATCGGGTAGTTGACCTGATCGGGGTCGCAGTTGGTGTCCAGGATCGCGATGACCGGGATGCCGAGCTTGATGGCCTCGCTGATCGCGAGGTGTTCCTTGTTGGTGTCGACGACCCACACCGCAGACGGCACCTTCGCCATGTCCCGAATACCGCCGAGGCTGCGCTCGAGCTTGGTCTTCTCGCGGGTCAGCATCAAGATTTCCTTCTTGGTGCGACCCTCGAAGCCACCGGTCTGCTCCATGGCCTCGAGCTCCTTCATCCGCTGAAGGCGCTTGTGCACGGTCTGGAAGTTGGTGAGCATGCCACCCAGCCAGCGCTGGTTCACGTACGGCATGCCGACGCGCGTCGCCTCTTCGGCGATGGATTCCTGGGCCTGCTTCTTGGTGCCGACGAACAGGATGGTGCCGCCGTGGGCGACGGTCTCCTTGACGAACTCGTAGGCCTGATCGATGTAGGTCAGCGTCTGCTGCAGATCGATGATGTAGATGCCGTTGCGGTCGGTGAAGATGAACCGCTTCATCTTGGGGTTCCAGCGTCGGGTCTGGTGCCCGAAGTGCGTGCCGCTGTCAAGCAGCTGCTTCATGGTTACAACAGCCATGGGTCGGCCATTCCTTATGTGTTGTCGGTTGTCGCCCGGCTTCGGGTGAAGCCAAGCCCTGGCGCCTGAGGCGTGCCGACCCGTCGTTGTGAAACCTCGGACGAGACCAACCGGCATGCGTGGTGCAAGTGTCGACGTGGCGAACTTGCGGAACAGGCGCGCGAAGTCAACCCGCTCGCGCGAGTTGCAGGGGAAAGTTTACACCGCTCGAAGGGGTGCTTTGTCCACAGCGCGGCGCCCGTCCACAGGATGGCTCCTGGCGGCTTTCGTCTCGGCGAATATCGCGCTGAACTGGAGTGATGCGGGTCATTGCGGTGGTGGTGGCGGCGTTGCTGGTGGGTGCGGGCGCCGGGCGTGCCGACGCGGGCCGGCTGGTGTGGCCGCTGCGGCCTCCGCCGTCGGTGACCAGGGCCTTCGACGCACCGTCGCCGGACTGGCAGCGCGGTCACCGCGGCGTGGACCTGGCCGGGACGCCTGACCAGCCGGTTTACGCCGCAGGCCCGGCGACGGTGGTCTTCGCCGGGAGGTTGGCGGGGCGCCCGGTGGTGTCGTTGGCGCATGCCGGCGGACTGCGCACCAGCTACGAACCGGTCGAGGCCTCGGTGCGGGTCGGTCAGCTCGTCGACGGGTCGACGGCGCTGGGCCGGCTGTTGCCCGGGCATGCGGGCTGCCCGGCGCCGGCGTGCCTGCATTGGGGGGCGATGTGGGGGCCGGCGTCGCGAGCCGACTACATCGATCCGCTGGGTCTGCTGGCCGGCACGCCGGTTCGGCTCAAGCCGCTGGCGGGGTGAGAATCCCCACCGCGAGCAGACACAAACTCGTACGAACTGGCTCTCGAAATTGCGAGTTGGTGTCTGCTCGCGAGAAGTAATTCTCCGTAGGCTGGTCGGTAATGAGCATCGCGCCCGACACGACCGTCGTCCTCGGCCACCGATTCGCCACCGAGTTGCCCGAGATCGCGCTGCGCTGGCAGGCCGAAGCCGCCCCTGACCCACGGCTGCTCGTGCTCAACGAGACGCTGGCCGCCGAGCTGGGGGTGAACCCCGCCTGGCTGCGCAGTCCCGACGGAATCGGGCTACTTGTCGGGACTCAGCTGCCCGCGGACGCCGAGCCCGTCGCGCAGGGGTATGCCGGTCACCAGTTCGGTGGCTGGGTGCCGCGCCTGGGCGATGGCCGCGCACTGCTGCTCGGTGAACTCACCGACGCCGACGGGCGGTTACGCGATCTGCATCTCAAGGGATCAGGCCGCACGCCGTTCGCCCGCGGCGGCGACGGCCTGGCGGCGGTCGGTCCGATGCTGCGTGAATACCTGATCAGCGAGGCGATGCACGCGCTGGGCATTCCGACCACCCGCTCGCTGTCGGTCGTGGCCACCGGGCGCATCGTCCAGCGCGAGACCCAGCTGGAGGGCGCCGTCCTCGCCCGTGTCGCGTCCAGCCATCTGCGCGTCGGCAGCTTCCAATATGTCGGGGCCGCAGGCGAACTCGAGGTGCTGCGACGACTCGCCGACCATGCGATCAGCAGGCACCACCCGGCCGCCGCCGAAGCCGACAATCCGTATCTGGCGCTGCTCGACTCGGTGATCGCCGCTCAGGCCCACCTCGTCGCGCAGTGGATGCTGGTCGGCTTCATCCATGGCGTGATGAACACCGACAACATGACGATCTCGGGTGAGACGATCGACTACGGGCCATGCGCTTTCATGGACGCCTTCGACCCCAAGACGGTGTTCAGTTCGATCGACTCGTGGGGCCGCTACGCCTACGGCAACCAACCTTCCGTCGCCACCTGGAATCTCGCCCGCTTCGCCGAGACGCTGCTCGGGCTGATCGATGAGGATCAGGACCGCGCTGTCGAGCTGGCGACCGAATCGCTGCAGCAGTTCGCGCCGCGGTACTCCTCGGCGTGGTTGGCGGGCATGCGCCGAAAGCTCGGACTGGGTGCCGAGGTCGAGCACGCACCCGCCCTGCAACTCACCGAGGATCTGGTGGAGCTACTCGAAGGCGAGCGCGTCGACTACACCTCGTTCTTCCGTCGGCTCGCCGAGGGTGTCATCGAGCCACCGTTCGAGGCGTGGGCGACCCGGTGGCGCAGCCTGAGCCCGGACGTCGAAGCGATGCGCCGGGTCAATCCGGTGTACATCCCCCGCAATCACCTCGTCGAGGAGGCACTGACCGCGGCCACGGTGGGCGACCTCGAGCCGTTCACGCGGCTGCTGGTGGCGCTCAGCTCGCCGTACGACGAGCGTGCGGGGTTCGAACGCTACGCCGAGCCCGCACCGGAAGATTTCGGCCGCTGCTTTCAAACATTCTGCGGCACTTAGATTCTCAGGCGCGCGGGTGAGCCTGATCGTGCACTGCGCGCAGGCGCGCGACCGTCACATGGGTGTAGAGCTGCGTGGTCGCCAACGTCGAGTGACCGAGGATCTCCTGGACGATGCGCAAGTCGGCGCCGCCCTCGAGTAGATGGGTGGCCGCGCTGTGCCGCAGACCGTGCGGTCCGATGTCGGGCGCCCCGTCGACCGCCGACATCGTTTGGTGCACAACCGTGCGGGCCTGGCGGGGGTCGAGTCGCTTGCCGCGCGTCCCGAGCAGCAGCGCAGGACCGGAGTCGGGGGTGGCCAGTTCGGGCCTGCCGTCGGTCAGCCAGGCAGTGAGCGCGGCCAGCGCCGGCGCCCCGAACGGGACCGTACGTTGTTTGTTGCCCTTGCCCAGAACGCGCAGCACCCGCCGGCCGGTGTCGACGTCGTCGATGTCCAGGCCGCACAGTTCGCTGACGCGGATGCCGGTGGCGTAGAGCAGCTCAACGATCAGCCGGTCACGCAGCGCCAGCGGGTCGCCCTGCTCGGCGCCGAGGTCGGCGGCGGCCATGGCGGCCAGCGCCTGATCCTGACGCAGTACCGCGGGCAGGGTGCGACGGGCCTTGGGCAGCTGAAGCCGGACCGCGGGGTCGTCAGCAAGCAGACCGCGCCGGACGGCCCAGGCGGTGAACGTCTTGACTGCCGAGGTGCGCCTGGCCAGGGTCGTGCGGGCCGCTCCGGCGGCGGATTGCGCGGCCAGCCAGGAGCGCAGGATCGGCAGGCTCAGTCCGCCCAGCCCGGCGCCCGGGGCGCGCTCGTCGAGGAAGGCCAACAGCGATTTCACATCGGTGAGATAGGCCCGTTGAGTGTGCTCGGAGCGGGCGCGCTCCAGCGCGAGGTACTCGGCGTAATCGTCGAGGATCGCCGCGTAGTCGCTCGGGTCCACTCCGCTACGTTCGCAGACGCGCGGGCATTACGGGAGCGAGCGGCCCGGCGTGTCCGAAACAGCCGCTAATTTGCACTGCTTGCCGAGGTTGCCTCGTCGTCGCCGAACCATTTCTCCTTGATCAAGTTGTAGGTGCCGTCCTCGCGCATCAGGAACACCGTTTGGTTGATCGGTTTGCGCAACGGGCTGTTGATGGCAAAGACATAGCCCTGGCTTTCGTCCTGGAAGACCGGACCGGCCAATGCGACGGCACCCTCGCCGCGGTGTGCGGCGTAATAGCGGAGCACCGGCGCGTCGAACACGACCGCGTCGTAATCGGCGTTGTTGAGCAGGTGGTAGGAGTCGTCGATCGTACGGGTCTCGGTCGCTTCGATGCCCATGCCGCGCAAGTACGACGAGGCGGTCGTATCGGCCACCGTCGCCACCGACTTGCCATACAAATCCGCCGGACCACTGATCTTGGACTCCAGCTTCGCCACGGTCAGTGTGGCGCTCAGGTTCGCGGAGTAGAAGGACACAAAGACAATGCCCGCGAAGCCCCACAGAATCGCCAGCGCACGGGTGACCGACTGGGTGGCCGCGGTGCTGTTCTTGCCGACGAGCGACCCGATTCCCCAACCGAACGCCTGGAATATGCCCGGGAAGTATGACCTCGAGACAACCGGTTTGGCGGTACGACGTTCAATGAACCAGAAGATGTGCGCCGGGACCACACTCACCACGACGGCGGCGCTGAGCCAGATCAACATGGTCCGGCTCCACAACAGATCGAGGAAACCCCCCAGGCCCGGCACCGACGGTCGGGTGTGGTGGACGGGCACCATTATCTGCAGCCCGGCATCGAGTGTGGGCTGCGAGAAGTCGAAGGACTTTTCGCGTTGGGCGGTCAAGGAGATCGCGCCTACCGCCAGATCGGCCCTGCCGTCGGCCACCGCGGCGAGTTGGCCGTTGACGTCGTCGGTAGCGAGGTAGTCGGTGCTCCAGCCGAGCCGCCTGGCGATCTCGGTCCATAGGTCGATGCTGAACCCGGTCCACTCCCCGGTGCTGGTCTTCATCACAAATGGCTCGAGGCGGTGAATCGCGACGGTGACCTGTTGTGATCCGTCCTCGGGAGCGGGTTGCGCCGCCGCCCGCGGTGCGCCGATCAGCCCGAGGCCGGCCACCCACACGAGAACCGACACCGCGACCAGTCGATAAGAACGCAGAACCACTCACCTCGCTTGTCGGGAACCCTCCGAGGCTATCGCGCAGAGTCAACTGTTCGCCCGCCACCGACAGAGCGTCGGCGCCACTGTGCGCACCAACGGCTGTGGGTTGCCGGCGTCAGGACCGCTTGAACGGATTCCAGCGCGACCGCGGCGCCTCGCTCTCGGCGTGACCCGAGCACCACTGGCCGGCAGGCACGCCGCGACGTACTTGATCGACGTGCATGCCACACCCCGACCACGTCGTCTTCCCGCACACCCGACAATTCACAGCTCGGCACATCGTGATCTCCTTTCCGGAAGAGCCGGCGTCAGGCCAGGCTCAAGAACAATTTCTCCAACTCGTCGATCGTCAACTTCTGGGCGCCTTCGCGCCCGGCGGCGGCCGGGTCGATGCATTCGCGCAGGCCGGTCGCGATGATCGTGAAACCCGCACGGTCCAAAGCCTTTGACACCGCTGCGAGCTGAGTGACGACATCCTTGCACCCGCGACCCTCTTCGATCATCCCGATCACACCGCCGAGTTGACCGTGCACACGGCGCAGCCGTGTCAACGCGCCGGCGACGGCCGCATCACACTGCGGCTGATGGCCTTTCTCGACGTCGACGACGTCGACTTTCTCGGTTCCCACCATTTCTGTATACCATACCCCCTATGGTATGACTAGATTGTCGCCGTCCACGGGCTGCGGCCTGAGTCGCGTCACACGAGAGGGAGATGCCGCCAATGCTTGGCTTGCTGAAACGGTTTTGGGTGGCAGCGATGGTGGTGATCGCTCTACTCGCCGCGGTCGGTGTGGTCGGCCGGCTTCGAACGTTCTTTGACTCCGACAAGCCCTATCTCGCCGCCGCGATGCCGGCAGACGCCATCAAGCCCATCAACACCAAGCGGGTGACCTATGAGATCGTCGGTCCCGCAGAGGCATCCGGGCGGATCAGCTACCTCGACGTCAACGGCAAAACGATCGAGGCCGCCTTCACGGAGTTGCCCTGGTCGGTGACGGTGAGCACCACCGATCCCGGCGTGCTGGCAAATGTGGTCGCCCAGGGCGATACCGATGCTCTGGGGTGCCGGATCCTGGTCGACGACAAACTCGTCGCCGAGAATTTCGCCAACGGCCGTGACGCGCAAGCCTTCTGTCTGGACAAAGCCGCATGAGCGCCCACACCAAGGAAACCCGGACCCGGGTCCCCCGCACCATCCGGGCGCTCGCGGTTCCGATCATCCTGGTCTGGGTGGCATTCACCGCAGCCGTGAATCTGCTTGTCCCGCAGGTCGAGAAGGTCGGCATGGCCAATGCCGTATCGATGTCACCGCAGGACGCGCCGGCGGTGATCGCCGCCAAGCGGATGGGGCAGAAATTTCAGGAGTCCACGTCGGACAGCATCGCCATGGTGGTGCTCGTCGGCGATCAACCCCTGGGCGACGCGGCGCACCGCTACTACCAGACCCTCGTCGAGAAGTTCAAGGCCGACCCCAAGCACGTGGAGCACGTTCAGGACTTCTGGGGCGACATGATCACCGCCGCCGGCGTCCAGAGCAGTGACGGCAAGGCCGCCTACGTCCAGCTGAACCTGGCCGGCGACCAGGGCAGCACCGAAGGCAACCACTCGGTGGATGCTGTGCGCACGATCATCGACCAAACCCCGCCTCCCGCAGGGCTACACGCCTATGTCACCGGGCCTGCGCCGCTGACCACGGATTCACTCGAAGCCAGTGACCGCGGCATGATCAAGATGACCGTGGTCACGATGATCGTCATCACGATCATGCTGGCCTTGGTCTACCGATCGGTGAGCACCGTGCTGCTCATATTGGCGATCGTCGGCATCGAGATGGGTGCCGCCCGCGGCGCGGTCGCGGTGATCGGCCACCTCGGAATCATGGACTTCTCGACGTTCTCGGTTCCGCTGATGACGGCATTGTCGATCGCAGCGGGCACCGACTACGCGATCTTCCTGATCGGTCGCTACCACGAAGCCCGACAGAACGGCGAGGATCCGGAATCGGCCTATTACAGCGCATTCCACGGCGTCGGCCACGTCATCCTGGGCTCCGGGCTGACCATCGCGGGCGCCATGCTGACGTTGCGGCTGACCCGGCTGTCCTACTTCAATTCGCTGGCCTACCCGTCAGCCCTGGCCCTGATCATCGTCGTCGCCGCCGCACTGACCGTCGCCCCGGCCATCCTGGTCGTCGCCAGCCGATTCGGTCTGCTCGATCCCAAGCGGATGATGAAGACCAGGGGGTGGCGCAAGGTCGGCACCGCAACAGTCCGCTGGCCCAAACCCATTCTCGCCGCGGCGACCAGCATCGTGCTGCTCGGCCTGCTGGCCATGATCGGCTACAAGACGAGCTATGACGACCGCCGCTACATTCCCTCCGACGTGCCGGCCAACGTCGGATACACGGCGGCCGAAAAGCACTTCAGCACAGCGCGACTCAACCCCGACATCATGACCATCGAGTCGGACCACGACATGCGCAACCCCACCGACATGATTGTGCTCGACCGGATTGCCAAGGCGCTGTTCAGAATCAAAGGCATCGCAATGGTGCAGAGCATCACCCGTCCGCTGGGCTCCCCCATCGCCCACAGCTCCATCCCCTACCAGATCAGCATGTCCTCGGTACCGATCACCCAGAACCTGCAGTTCTTGAAGCAGCGCGTCGGCGACATCAGCAAGATGAGTGACGACATGGGCGCGATGATCGGATCGATGACTCAGCTGCAAGCGTTGATGGTGAAGTTCTCCGACGCCATGCACACCACCGTCGGCGCGGGCCACGGCATGGTGGAGTCAGCGCACCGCAGCGTCGCCGACATGGACACCATGAAGGCCACGCTGGACCAGATGCGCGATAACATCGCCAACTTCGACGACGAGGTGCGGCCGTTCCGTAATTATTTCTACTGGGAGCCAAACTGTTTCAACATCCCGGCCTGCTTTGCGGTGCGCTCGGCGTTCGACGCGATGGACGGCGTCAACACGTTCAGCGACAACATGGCCGCACTGCAGACCGACATGACGGCGATGGTCGACGGCATGGACAAGATGGTCAACGGCATGGACAGCATCGACGCGCTGGTGCCGCAGATGGTGCAGCAGTTCGGCCCGATCATCGCAACCGCCACGACGATGCAGCACACCCTGCAGACCATCCACAGCAGCTTCGACGGGTTGATCCAGCAGATGCAGCAGATGACCGACACGGCCACCGCGATGGGTGAGGCGTTCGACGCCTCCAAAAGCGACGACTACTTCTACCTGCCGCCGGAGGTGTTCGCCAACCCGGACTTCCAGAAGGGGCTGAAGCTGTTCCTCTCACCGGACGGCAAAGCGGCCCGGCTTATTGTGACCCATGATGTGAATCCCGCATCGGAAGCCGGCATCTCGGTGGTCGACGACCAGCTGACCGCCGCGCACGAGGCGATCAAGGGCACCGCGCTGGCCAATGCGGACGTCTACCTGACCGGCACGGCGGCCACGTACCGAGACGTGCAGGCGGGAGCCAAATACGACACCATGATCGCCGCGTTCGCCGCTCTGACACTGATCTTCATCGTGATGCTGATCATCACGCGCGCCCTGGTGGCGTCGATGGTGATCGTCGGGACGGTGGTGATCTCGCTGGGTGCCGCCTTCGGCCTGTCGGTGTTCATCTTCGAGCGGATCGTGGGCATCGAATTGAACTGGATTGTGCTGGCGTTCGCAGTGATCATCTTGATGGCCGTCGGCAGCGACTACAACCTGCTGCTGGTGTCGCGATTCAAGGAGGAGATCGGCGCGGGTATCAACACCGGCATCATCCGGTCGATGGGCAGTACCGGCACTGTGGTCACCGCGGCCGGACTGGTGTTCGCCTTCACGATGGGTTCGATGATCTCCGGTGACCTGCTCAACGTCGGTCAGGGCGGGATGACGATCGGCATCGGCCTGTTGCTCGACACGTTGATCGTGCGGTCCTTGATGACACCGTCGATCGCCGCGATCCTCGGACCCTGGTTCTGGTGGCCGCTGCGGGTCCGGCAGCGGCCGGCCTACAGCGAGCGGATGCGCGCGGTCCCAGCCGAGCGGGACATCAAGCCCGAACCCGAGAATGACACCGAGGCGATCGCGCCGGCTTAAGCCTCCCCGGCTTCGGCCTCGGCGAGTTCACGCTTCCACTGCTTGAACGTCTCTTCGGTGCGGCCGCGCCGCCAGTAGCCGGAGATGGAGGCCCACTTGGCGTCGACTCCGCGCTCCTTGCGGATGTAGGGGCGCAGGTTGTGCATGACGGCTTGGGCTTCACCGTGGATGAAGACCTGCACCTGGCCCGGGAGCCACAAGGTGGTGGTGACGGCCTCGATCAGCGGCGCGTTGTCACCGGCCCGGTCGTCGCCGACCAGGTCGGCGCGCCCGCCGCGGTAGATCCAATTGATGGCCACGGACTCCGGCGCGTTGAGCTCGACTTCGTCCTCGGGTCCGGCCACCTCGATGAAGGCCTTGCCAACAGCGTTGGGCGGCAACGCTTCCAGGGCTGCGCTGATGGCTGGGAGTCCTGCCTCGTCGCCGGCGAACAGATGCCAGTCGGCGGCCGGGTCGGGCGCGTACGCCCCGCCGGGGCCCATCAGGTAGACGGTGTCGCCGGGTGTGGCGGCCGCCGCCCACGGTCCGGCCACGCCGTGCTCACCGTGGACCACGAAGTCGACGGTGATCTGACGAGCCTGCGGGTCGACGCGGCGCACGGTGTAGGTGCGCACGGTGGGCTGCTGTTCGGGCGGGAAGTCCTTGAAGCTGTCGAGCGTCAGCGGGTGCGGCAGCGACGTGACGTCGATGTCGTCGCGCACGAAGACGAACTTGACGTAGGAGTCGGTGAACTCACCGGGTGTGAACGTGTCGAACCCGGTACCGCCGAGGACGACGCGCACCATGTGCGGCGCCAGCTGCTCGGTACTGACGACCTGAAATGTGTGTAGTGGTCGACCCGCCACATCGCCTCCCGACGAAAGAAAATCGATAGCCAACCGGCTCGACTATACGTTTCGAGCGTGTGTTCCGGCCGTCTACATCGTCAGGCCGGCCTGCGCACCAGCCGCCAGCAACCCTCCTCACGGCGGGCAAGTCCGGCGATCTCCAGCATCGCCAGCGGGCCGAGCACTGCCGTAGGCGCCAGACCGGACGCCACCGCGATGTCATCGGCGCTGCGCACCCCGCGGGCCGGCAGCGCCTCGTACACCTGCTTCTCGGGGTCGCTCAGACCGTCGAGCACGCCAACCGGTCGCGGCTCCTCGTCGGCGAATTCGCCGGCCCGACCGACCAATTCGACGACCTCGTCGGCTCGCGTCACCAGCTCGGCACCGTTGCGTCACGTCATCGCTCATGGCTTTGCTCCTGACTTACGGAAACTCACGCCACCGCCGCGTCGTCGATGTTCGGCGTCGTGCGGCCGGCCAGATCCGCCAATGTCCACGCGACGGCTAACGCCTCGATTTCGCAGGTCCTGCGCCTGCCGTGCGGCGCGTCATGGCTGCGGTCCCCCTCATCGGTGCAACGATTCCGCTATGACTCGCTGGTGGCATCACCCGGTTTCGGACCGGCGGCGACATTGCTTATGACATCTCTTGGCGAAGTCGGCGTACTAGCGGACGCGGCGGCCACAGCAACAACCGGGCCGACCTGGATCCAATTCCTGACCATCCTCGGCTTCGGAAGCCTTCTAGCTGCCATCGTCACCGCCGAACTGACCCGTAGGAGGGAGCGCAGTAAGTGGCTCGCCGAACGGAAAATAGAAGCCAACCAAAATTTTCATCGCACCGCGTTGAAGTTGGCCCACCTGGCACGCGAAGGCATCAGCGAAGAAGACAGGCTGAAGGTGCTAGGCACAGTCCGAGACCTAGAAGCAGAACTGTTGCAGCAATACCAAGCGTTGATGCTCGTGGCAGACGTTCCTGTAGTCACCATGGCCGGTGTGGTCTCCGACCACCTCGACAAACTGGCATTCCAGGCACTCCCCCTGCCACGCACTACCCACGCAGCGTCCCTAGAACAACGTGAGCAGGCGCTAACAGCAGTCGGTGAACTGATGTTTGAGCTGGGGATGACGATGCGGATAGCCTCTAAATTCGCTGGGCGCCAAGAGAAAAAGCAATTCCTAGAACACCGGACCCCGAAACTGTATGCGCAGCAAGTCCATTCCATAGTTGACCGAGATGGACCGAAACCTGACCTCTTACAAGTCCTGCGAGACTGGGAGGTTACTTCTATGGCCCGAGGGGAAATCCCCTCAGACTTGAATGGGTATCGCAACGGCTCGCCAGAAGGTGGCCTCCCCTATCTTCCGGGCCACTTCGTGGTTGCGATGCTGCGGAAGCCTCATGACGGCTTCTGGAGATTCAACATGTGTTGGGGTAATGGACCTTTGAGAGAACAACAGATCCTAGAAGATGTCGTGCGGCTAGTAACGGGGCACGGATCAGTGTTCGAACCTCTGCACGCCCACAGCCATCGGGTCGAGGACGACCCCGAGGATGAATTGAACGGGCATACCTGGTTATGGACCACGTTGGAGCTGAACTCTTTTCACCCCGTTTACCCAGAGGTAGACGGCGATATACTGCGTCCGACGAAATTATCGCGGCTGAATCGCATCGTGCATAAGTTACGAGGTGGATCACCTAAGCGCACTGCCGAGCCGAGTGAGCTACGCGTCATCGCAATTCGAAAGAGCGATACCCTGCCAGACTCTCCAGCGAGTCACAGCTGGCCGAGGTTGGGCGCTTACACGAAATACGTATTCGAAGTCGAGCTTTCAAGAGAACCCACCAGGGGCGAAATCGAAAGTGGGCAGATGTTTTTCAACAGCTCTGACTTCACTTTCGTGCCGCCGAAAACCCTCAGATTCGTCTCGACGACCGAAGAAATGGAGCAACGCGTTCCAGGAATTCTGTTCATGTCAGCGATGGCCCGCCAAGCCATCGCAGGGGGCCGTGAGATGGCCAAGCAATCGAGGGAAGCAGCCACAGCAGAAGAGGCACGGGTAGGCGAAGCACTCATTAGAATGAACGCCCTCATACGAGATGACACAGGACTTTCTGGCGGTGAGTATTTTGGTCAAGAGTTGAAGAAAGCGTTTGAAACGCTAGAACGAGAGGGAAAGATCCGCATCGACCCTGTAACTGGCACGGCCATTCCAGTGACCGACGAAGCAGACCTTTCCAACGAAGCAGAAGCAGAAACCTCAATCCCCCAGGACGCCAAGGGGGACGAACCGTAAGAGGATTCCGATGCGGGAAAGGGCAATAACAGAACCCCGGGCCCAGGTGCCGGGGGTTCCGCTTTCCCCGTACCAAGGGGATGAATGAGGCCTCCCTGATCCCGGAATTGTGAAGGGAGACAGGGCCACGGAGACGTAGACCCCGACCGGCGATTAGTGAAACTATATCTACATGGCCGAGCGCCTTGGGGATAAGTGAAATCGAGATGGTTTTCGTAAAGGTCCAGGCGATGACCTAGAGCACATCACTTCGAAAGTACTTGAGCGCTCTTACCAGTTGTCAGCTGAGACTGGCCCAGGGCAAACTCAAATTGATCTGCTTGCATCCGCGACACCTGATTTTCCCGTTCCAGTCCTCGGATCAGCGCTAGATCTTTGACAAATGTTAAATCACTGCTTGGTGGCAGCGGCTATCTAGGCGCCATCAATGCGGCCAATGAGAACGGCGGACCGGCGCTGGCTATCTTCACCGCAACATCAGGGTTTGTGATCTGGCTCGCGACACCCAGCATGAAGGTCGTCCGCCAAGCATCAAAGAATTGCGTAGCGGAGAAATCGGGTGCCACCCATTGACGACTGACTGCGTTTGGCAATTGCAACGAGCAGCATCTACTTATACCAATGAAACCTACAACACGCTGCGAGGGAAGTACTGGGCATTCGATCTGAGAATTTTACGAATCCATCCCAAGATCCAGGATGACGCGGCTACGGCTTCGGCGCGAACTGAGGACGAACTTTATACAAGACAAGCAATGATGCTTGGTATCCGCCAGGCACATCGCCATTCATTGAATCAAATCCCAGTAATACGCCTTTAATAGTTAGAAAATCCTCAGATAATGGCACGCCGCCACGTCCATCGGCCTTACACGCGAAGTGATTCGTGCAGAGGATGGCCGACCCACTGACATAGACCAAATTGAACGGCTCATCACCTATAAATGTCACACCGCCCCACACCTCCTTTGGCGCGGAATTAGTCGAAATTATCGTTGCTTGACTCGCGATACGACGACCGGTGCAAACGGGCAGGTTAACCTCCAGCCGAGTGCCTTTAGCTGTGTTTTCGGGGCTTCCTTGGTACGCACTGTTGTGTATGATCATGCGCAAAATATAGGTCTTGTCACGCTGAACATGAATATCGTAGTGCCACACATACGGAGGCGGTATGCCGTCTTCGCGGCCGTCGTAGAAGCCACGCTCATCGCCAACCTCAGGAAGCTTATCTAGGTTGAACGCGGGGAATTCACTGTACTGGTCTTTTGCGAGCACGTTTCGCGCAGGCCCCCAACCACCGGCAACCGACTTGTCTTCTGGGTCCAGCGTGCATCCCGCTTCCGGATCATAAGTGTTTTCGACCTTGTCTGATTGCTTTGCCGCTCCTACTGTCGCTCCCTGACAATTGCCGATGCATCCGCTGTTGTTCGAGATTTCACTCTGGCGCGGCGGCGCATCCTTCTTCGTTACTAAGGGAAAGGCGAATCCAAGGTATGCGATGAAGACCGCCACTAGCCCGTAGCGCGCTGTTTCAGTCATGAAATGGCGCATCGGCCTCGGAGCTTCGTGAAGAGTCGGCACCACCGCAGCATACAAAAGACGACCCATCTTGGGTCGTCTCATTGTGGCGGTGAAGCGCTGGCAGCCTACTTGGCTTTCTTGCATGCTTGCATAGACTTCTGCCCCTTCGGGGCGACCTTGCTGGCTGGTGCGTCGCTCTTGATTTCGGACAATGTTCACCGCTCTTTAGCGGCCGCCTCAACGACACCGGCCTGCTCCAGGGTGTCCACGATCGAATCATCAGCCTCGAACGTCTCGCCGGCCGGGTAGGTAGTGCCATCGTGTTAGAGGTTGGTTAGTACCTTCGCTTTTGCCATGGTTTTCTTGCCCGTGATAGCCCAGACTTTTGTGCGACCGCTCTTGCTGGTACCCATGTCGGTGAAGGTGACCCACTTCTTGAAGGAATCGATTCTCATACGTGGCACTATTAACGGCACTGACGCACAGAAATGTTATGGGCGGATTGGTTCTGGAGGCTTCCTCTTACCTACTCTAGTTCTCGTAATACGCGTGGGTCACTCGTTCTCCGAATCCCTTGCCGCCATAGGCATACAGCGGCATGACGTACCACGCCTTGGTGTGTTGCTCTACCGAGTAGACAATATCTTCGCCCGCCTTCGCGGGATCGATACCGACCTTCGACAATTTATTGCAATCGATCTGCATCTTCACCTCGGCAGAATCGAATGGATCTACCGTTCCCTCCTCAAGAGATGTACCAAGCACAGAACTCCAGTTGGCGTTGGGCATCGCCTTCTTCTGCGCTTCAGTAGGTTGTAGATCTGCTCGAAAGAAAACACCAGTGATCTTTCCTGGCAACTTGCCGCCATTGCCGACGTAAACCGACACCGTTAGAGGATTCGCGGCATCCGAGCATCGCCCTTTGATTCCGATTGAAGGACTAGCCGACATTGCCGAATCTGACCGCGCTTCGATCTGTCGAGAGAGTTCAAGCGAATCGTTGGCGACGTCGCTAGCATTCCAGGCGGCGACAGCCGAGAAGACCGCCGCTACCAAGGACGCACCTGCGATAACCAGATTGGTAGCTTTCAGCCATCGGCCCTCGTCGTTACTCATGTAGTGACTCGTCCTTGCGACTTTCCGGCCGGCCGCTCGGATGATAAAGGTGATGTCGCCATACGTGAATACACTCGTTCTTCAAGATCCACCATGCCGCCGATCGACGATTGCTCTTAAGCCTCAGAGGGCTAGGGCGCCGCTCGACCGGTTTCAGCTTCTCTTCTTCAATATCCCAGCGCCAATCCTGGCCATAGACGTCGCGGAATTCAATGTAGCTCTCGTACCCGTTGATATGAATCCATCTAGCATCAACGCTCGCCGAGTGATCAGCCTCGATCTTTTCCGCGAACATGTAGTTGCCGGGATGCTGCCTGGTTGGGTTCTTCCTTGAGTGAGTCTGTCGTACTTTTTCATAAAGCTCGTAGGAAGGCGCATTGAAGAATGAGAAGATTACCGAATCGGTGAAGCTGCTTATTTTCGCGGCTGACCATAGCGACCGGCGTACGGGTACGGCACGAACGCCTACGATCGGCTTGTCTGAGCGGTTGTGGACGACGTACTTACCGCGAGCTCCGATTTCGAAGTAGATGAGCTTCGCTTGAGCCCACTTCTCGGCACGACTGCTACGCGCGTAAGTGATCGCAGCAATGAGTGCCGCCAGACCCGTCGAGACAGCACCAGCCCACGTGGCAACATCACCCCAGATGTCTGCGTGGAATGGGAATTCCCAAAGCTTACCCCACATAAGCGGGCAGTCTACATTACGCGCATTTCGGTATTGATTTTATATGCACAAAAGCGCATAGCAGAATTACGAGGAGATCAATCCATAGTAAAATTTGTTAAACCGATCCTGATTACCGCCACAACCATCGGCGCTACCATGGGCGGCTACCACATCTCCCATGCCCTAACAAATCCCCCCGTGAGTACGCCACCAAAGATCACCGTCCAGGTCTAATCACCATCTCCGGCACCATCCCCAACCGCTAAGCCCGTTTCGTCGAGTTACTACCAAGCGGGAGATTAGTCCGGCACTCCAGATGCAACCACGGTTGCGTCTGATCCGGTCATATCCACTTCAGGGCCGGCCGCCGCGCCTGGAGTCGAGACTCCAACTCTGCAGAACTATGTGACAAGTACGTATCGCCACGCCTCGTCTTCGACATCTTGATCAGCTGCTTAAACCCTGGACCAGTGTTCTTCTGCGGCGAGGTGCGCAATACCTACGCCGCGCAAACCGGCGGCAAGTACAACCGAATCGGCATAGTGCGCGTCGGGGACAGCGTTGATTGAGTAGGTTGTTGTTGCACCGCGTTAGGAGGGCAACGTGACCGATGACGAAGTAGGCCGCGACCTAATTGAGCTATGGAGGTGCACAACGTGGGTTGTGTTGTCCAAGCAACACCGCAAAAATGTGTGGATATGACCACACAACGGTGCTCTTAGCGATCCGAGCGACGACGGCCAGTGCCTGTAAGAAGCAGTTCTGTGCGCTGGCGCACCGGAGATTAAGTTGAAGCGACAGTAAGTGAGGCGAGGGTGAGCAACGGCCGCTCAGCTGGTGGCGGAGGCGTCGGCGGCTTCATCCTCATCCTTGTTGCGCTTTGGTTTTGGATTGAGCATAACGAGGCGGCGAAGGCTATGCTCATCGCGTTCGGCGTTGTCGTCGCGATATTTGTAATCGGGTTGATTGCGTACTGGGTCAATGAGGGTGCAAAAAGGCACGATGAAATGGAGCAGAAGCGGGCGCTTATTGTCGCTCAGTGCGAACGCGAAGATCGGGAAGAGCGGGCCCGACTAGAAAAGCAACGGCGCATCGATACTCTCGGCAAAGAAAATGCCGCACTACTCGAATCCGCGCTGACAGCAGTGGAGCTGGTTCGCGCTTCCGAGGCCGCTATCGCAGGATGGCTTCCCGATGTCGAGTTCGGCCCCAACATCCAATGGATTACCGCCAATTTCGAGAAGGCGCACCGCTTACGCAAGGTTGCGGACGAGTTATCCGGGTTAGATAATCCCGGTGCCGATGATCGCAAAACTCTTGCTGAGGCGCGCAACACAATCGCGAATCTAGAGCGGGCCGCAGTCGAGAGTGTCGAATTGATCGGCAAGTGCGCCACGGAAGCACAGCTCATCGACGAATCTCTACGCAACGAACGCAGAGATGCGAAGGTCGCCGAGAAGCGTGCAGAACTGACCGCCATGTTAAGCGCGGAGTTGTACGGGATCGAGGCAGCACCTGACACCGCCCCAAACACGTCCGCGATGGATGCGGTCATGGCCCGGGCCGAGGCGTATCGGGAGATCAAGAATCACTTACGGCGAGCGCCCCGATAGCCTTCGCGAGTCCCGCGCTCCTACAGCATCGTTAGGACGGGACGGTGACTGATGATGAGGTGCTTCTGAAGTGGCGTCGGCAGTACGGTCGCATCACCCTGTCTCAGGCAATCTACCTCGAACGACCCCAGCGCAGGTTTGCGCACCCGGCCCTCCACTCCAATCAATATCGGGCTGAGAACCCGAGCGGTTCATTGCGGGAGTAGACCCCCGATCAAGCCCGTCGGGGTCGGGCACTGGCACGGAGGGGGCGTAACCCCTGCTCTAACGAAGGGGCGTCGTGCACTCCCAGTGGGCATTCCGAAATGTGCGTAGCAACAAATAATTCACGGGGCCCGCCTTGAGTTGCAGAGCCCGTCAGCTGGTGACTTCGGCAGTGACGTCGTGTCCGTTGCCTTTGCCGTCGGTCTTGTGGTCGGTCATGTTGCGACATTCGCCGTCGATGGAGATGACAGCTTTGGGGTCGTTGACGGTGGGTGGGCGAAGCTGAGCCGCGATACCTCCCATGCTGAGCACCTTGCCTACGTAGGTCTTTCCCGGCGGCGCTCCGTCGACCCAACCCAGCGACGTCATATGCGCTGCGACCTGATTCAGGTAGGCATCCGGGCTCTGTCCACTGGGTACGGTGAAGCCGATCTCCAGCGAGCCTTGATGGGGTGGGTCGCCCTGATCGTTGCACGAGGAGAACGCGAACCCGGCGTCAACGTTCTGCAGTTGGGCAGCGGAGACGATTGCTTTGCCCAGCTGGGTAAGTTGGGCCTGGGCTTCGTCATCACTGAGCGGTGTCAGCGTCGGCCCGGGCGCAGCCGATGTGCGCGGGGAGGACGGTTTGTCGTTCACGGTGAGGCACCCTCCGAGTGGAAAGATCAATGCGCACAAGGCGATGGCGAGCAGGCTGCGAGTTCTTGTGATCATTCGGCGTATCCGTGGCTGTCGTTGATCGAACCGATTGGCCTATCGAACTCGGGGTCAACGATCGCCGGGGTTCCCGGAATCGGTACCTCGAAGTGGGGCAGGTTCACGCGCCCGATGCCCGGTATATCGACGTGATCCGGCGTGGAGACCGTGGGTTTGTGCCGCGACTCGGCGATGAGCTGATCGGTCATAAGGCGCTCACTGTGGCCGGTGGCGATGTCCGTCATAGCGCGCAGCGACTCGCTTCCCTTGGCGTAGTAGTGCGAGTGGTCGTGCGGGTTGATCCCCTCTGCGCCAGGCACTTCGGCGTGGAAGCGGGTCGCCCCGAACCCGTCAGCCGCTGGGTCTGCCCCCAGCCCCGCGAGCGGCCCGAAGGGGTAGTTGAGTTGTTGGTTGGCCCAGTTGAAGCCGGTCTGGCCTTCGCCGAGCCAGCCCACCGGATCTGTTGAGGCGTCCCCGACATAGACGTGGCCACCTAAGGCGAGGTGGAAGTCGGCTGCGGACTGAGCCATGTCCGTTCCCGGGCAGCCGAGCAGTACGACGTCGTTGGCGTTCATTCCCATCACTGCGGCGTCGGCGACGGTGGTGGAGCCGTAGCTGTGGCCGAGCACAGTGATGTGATCCGCGCCGATGTGTGTCGCCGCCAGGCCGTTGACGTCAGCGGCCAGCGATTGAGCGCCTGCGCGCGCCAGCCAGGGCGTCGCGATGCGGGGGTCTTGGAAGTCATTGGGTGCGTCGTACCCCATCCACGCGATGACCGAGTGACTATTGGCGGGATCGGCGGCCTCGGACTGCGAGTACAGGTGCAGGGCGTCGTCGTGGTTGTCGTGCAGCCAGCCACCTGTGACGCTGCTACTGGTGCCGGGAACGATTACCGAAGTGTCTTTCGCGGTGTCGGGATTGCCAATGGCGATGGCAGCGCGGCCCTTGCCCCCGAATGCGGTGGGATCGTAGGCGAACAAGAACGTCGGGTTCGTCCCTCGATCGCCCGCGTCATGCTTGAGGCCTTCTTGGACTTCGGTGGCGTTGTGGAACCGGGTGACGTCGGTGGCGGTCAGCCCGTACTTGGTCGGGTCCTTGATGACGTCAGCGGTGGAGACACCAGCGCGGCGGGCGGCTTCATCGACAGTTTCGAGATCGTGGCGCATCACCCGCAAGTTGGCATCACTGCGCGCAGCGACTGGGACGCCGTTGAGGTTACCGACGATGTCCGGGTGATCGCGCAGTTCTGCCTGCTTTTGCTCCGGGGTGAGGGACTCCCACCACTTCTTGACGTCTTCAGCGCTGGTCTGCGGCGGGGGCGGTGCCGGCGTTGGCGGTGAATCCGGGATCGGCATCTTGCCGTCGGCCATGAAGATCGCCGATGCCAGCTGCGCGTCAACACCGTTGGCCACGGCGAGGATCGCGTTCAGCCGGGACTGGAAGGCCGTGACCTTGGACGCCAGCTCGGCAGGGGTGCCCTTGAACTTCGGACCCCGAACGACTGTGCTGCTAAAGGGGTCGATCGCCAACCCTGCCGCGTCGGAGTCCTCGTCGAGTTGGCGCAGATCCAGCTTGACCTTCTCGATGCCCTGCGCGGCTTGCTCGGCCGCCTGCGCAACAGCGCGCGCCTCTTGAGCGTGCGCGTCGAGGTCAACCCTGGTCTTACCGATCGCGTCCCGCGCGGCATCAGCGGCCACGCCGCCCCACGAGTCGAAGGCCGGCAGCTGCGCAAGCGCCAGAGATGCCTGCGTTGACGACGTCGCCCGTGCGGTCGCGGCGTGAAAGACCTCCCGAACCGCTTCGGGATCCCACCGCTCGATGTCGGCGACGCCGAGAGTCACGTGGGCTCATCGGATTCGCGCAGTGAAGCCAGCTTCGCGGCGTCGCGGGCATCCATGTCAGCGAACGACAGCCCGCTTACCCGCAACCCTTCACCGTGCGCGTATAACCGCGTTGAGAGAACAGTTGTCACCGTGGCCCACTCGGCCGCCTTCGCTGACATCGCGGCTTGCGACTGTCCAGCCCAGCTGAACAGCGACGACTCGAAGGTCTGGTCGGCCTGCGCGTGGGTGGCGAAGACATTCTGGGAGTGCTGGTCGACCGTAGCCGCCCAGGACAGCAAGTGTTCAGGGCTCACATTCAAGCGATCACCCATGACGCCTCCGCCGATGCCTTCAGCAAACTAAAGCTGAAACTACAACGGCCTGGATGTCCGTGCAATTCACCGATGGACGTCCACTCGATATCGCGGCTCATCGGCGTCCCGGTCGGCCGGCGCGGATCCAATCAGAGAATCGCAGGAACCGGTTAAAATGCGCCCATGACGTGGGGGAAGTCCGACAGCGATGGCGACTGAGCCGGGTTGGTATCCCGACCCGCTCGGCGGTCAGGGTGCCCGCTACTGGGATGGAACGCAGTGGGACGGCGCTATCCAACCGGGGCCACCGACAGGCCCTCAGGTTGCCCAGCCATTCCCTGAGCCACCGCCGCCGACGACAGAGAGGTCGCGGCGCTTGTGGCCGCTGTGGGTTCTGGGTCTTGCTGTCGTGATCGCTGTCGGCTCTGCGGTTTTCGTATTGACGCGACCCACCGGGGAGGGTTCCACGGCTGCGCCGACCCTCACACCGACTACAACACCCACGCCGAGCACACCGAAGGCCGACCAGGTCGCTGCGGAAGTGAAGTCTTCCATGCAGTCCAAACTCGACACCGATCCGGACCTATCACCGTTGCACCTGAAGGTGATTCACGTCGACCTGGTCAATAAGGCGGGCAACGAATACAAGGGCATCGCACAGGTCAAGACGTCGCGCGGGACGAGTCACGATGTGCCGATCGACGTCACCTCAGATGGCGACAGGACCTTGTGGGAGGCCGCGCCCGGCGCATTCCTGTTTGCGATTCAAGATATGCCGACGCCCGCCCAAGCCGCGCCGCCGCCCCCACTACCGGGCCCACCGCCGCCGTCGGCGGGCCCTGTCGAGCACTTCAAGGTCTGTCCATCAGGCTTGACTGGCGTCGCCACCGACGACACCAGTTGCGCGTTCGCAGACAGCGTCCGGACAGCGTATTACTCCCAACCCGGTACCAACGTTGTCGCTTATAGCCCGGTGACCCACCAGTCCTATCTGATGACCTGCTTGTTGAATAAGACGAACGTGTGGCCGGGATCGAAGCGCTGCTCCGGCGTGAATGCTCAAGGCACACTCCTGGTCGTCTACATCAACTAGTTGAACAGGCGCTCGATCACGTCAGCCTTTCCCCTCGACGAGGCACTCTTGGGACTCGCTGTGACTTCAACCGAAGTTTGGAGGGTTCGAGCAGGCTGGTACTGAAATTCCGCTACGCTCCGCCGATGGTTCGGGGGAATCTTCGATGACGGAACCTAGCGACCCCACTGAGCTCTCGGGCGCTGCTGAAGCGGACACTCAGTCCGCGTATGCGTGGGGCACGGTCGACGACGGCGAAACCGACGACTCCGCATATGCGATCACACGAGGGATCTCGCCCAGACTCATCACTCTCATCGCGGTATTTGTCAGTCTTGTGGCAGCCGTAGGCGTCGCGGTTTTCGGTGGTTACAAACTGGCTGCGCGGCCGGGTGCCGGGAATTTGACGACCCCCGCGCCGCATGCGGCTTCAGCGACGTCGGCCGCCGGGCCAGGACCGAGTATCTTCCCTGCTCCAGCACCTGACCCGAACCGAGTGCCGAACGGCAACTGCCCCCCGGCGTGCGCTCACATTCCCGACTCTGCCTGGATCTCACCATCAGCGATTCCGCTGAATCGCGTCTACTCGTGGCCCACTCTCGGGCCGCTGACGGAATCAGTTACAAGTCCTAGGTTCGAGATGGACGATGTATGCGCCGCACCACCCATCACCGACGACCAGCGAGACACAGCTGTGGCGGCCCATATCATGCTGCCCAATCCCCCTGGGCAGTGGCAGCTCGCGGTTCAAATATTGCACTGGCGTGGCGATCCATGGATCGCCGGACAGAGAGCGTCGGCGGTAATGGACACCGCGAGCGCGGTGTTGCATCGCGACTGCATGTCACAGACAGCGGGGACCACCGTGTCGGAAATTTCCGAGCAATTCCTGCCCAACGGACACCCCGGCCAGTCACTGAGGGCTGTGCTCACGACCACCGGCGCGCGACCAACGATCACTCACGAGTACCTCGTTTCCGATCTGCGCAGCAGTACGGTCGTCGAGTTGGCGATGTGGTCCAGTTCCCCGGCCGCTGTTGATTGGCCTGACGTAAGTAGCGAGAAGCTGTTCGCCGACATGGTGGCACCACTATGTGCGGCCTACGTCAACTCTTGCGCATAGTCTCGCCCAAGTGAGCACGGTCGATGTTTCGGCGTTGTCCTTGCCCTCGGTCTCCTACTGCTCTTCCCCAAGGTCGACGGACGGCTCCACCAGACCGCCGGCCTCGGCCGTGAAGTTCGGTGACGTCAACCTCGTGGGTTGCAACAGTTCGCTCGATGGATGGTTGAACGGCACCCGGACAGCGCAGCCGACACCGGGGCGGGTTTCGGGACTGCAGCGAAATCGCCTGGGCTGATGACGATCCCGGCTACAACGTCCACGCCGTGCCCGCACCGCGCCTCAAACACGTTCTCTTGCAAGCGGGCAACGACTGCTGATGAAGCCGCCGCCGCCGTAGACAGACCGCCACGGACCGGAGCTAGTGCTGCACGACGGTATAGCCGAGATCTTCGAGGATGCCGAGCTCGACCGGACTCAGCGCGTGAATCTCTGGCACAGCGCACGCCATCGCCGGCGGGTCAGATCAGCTCGATCGCCTCCGCGATCGATGGCAACACCCGAGCCGGCCGGAACGGGTAGCGCTCGATGTCCTCGACGGTCGTCGAACCAGTAAGCACCAGAATGGTTTCCAGACCGGCCTCGATACCGGCCACCACGTCGGTGTCCATCCGGTCACCGACCATGACCGTGCTCTCCGAATGCGCCTCGATCCGGTTCAGCGCACTGCGGAACATCATCGGGTTGGGTTTGCCCACGAAATACGGTTCACGCCCGGTCGCCTTGGTGATCATCGCGGCCACCGATCCCGTGGCGGGCAGCGGACCCTCCGCCGACGGCCCGGTCACGTCGGGGTTGGTGGCGATGAACCGGGCGCCCTGGCCGATCAGCCGGACTGCCTTCGTGATCGCCTCGAAAGAATAGGTGCGCGTCTCGCCGAGCACCACGAAATCCGGACCGGTATCGGTCAGCGTGTAGCCCGCCTCGTGCAGTGCGGTGGTCAGCCCCGCCTCGCCGATCACATATGCCGACCCGCCCGGCAGCTGATCATCCAGGAATGCCGCGGTGGCCAGCGCCGAGGTCCAGATCGCCGACTCCGGCACGTCGAGCCCCGAGCGCGCCAGCCGCGCCGCGAGATCACGCGGGGTGTAGATCGAGTTGTTGGTCAGCACCAGGAATCGTCGCTGCTTATCGATCAGGCGCGCCAAGAACTCGGCGGCCCCCGGCAGCGCGTGATCCTCGCGGACCAGGACGCCGTCCATATCGGTGAGCCAGCATTGCGGTGTCGCGCGCACGGTCCTCCCTTCGGGGACGTTGTGTCCATCAGTGTTCCCCGCCGACGGGTGACAAATCCCGTGATCGAGCAAGGCGGTCATGACGCGATGTGTGTGGTCCGCTGGTGCCGCACGACCAGCGCGGCGTGCGGGTGCGCCCGGGTGACCGTCGCTACCGGCGTTGTCCGTAGGTTTTCGTCCACCACGACACTCGGAACACCCTGTTGAACAGATGATTCCGGCCCGAACAGGACACTCCAGTCCACCGAGCCGTTGCCGTCGGAATGTGCGACCACAATTGCGTCCCGCGCCGACATCTGGTCCAGCAGCGTTTCGAGCGCATAGTCGGGTTCGGCCAGCACGACGACGGGTTCGGCGCCCAGCGCGGCCAGCCGCGCCACCTCCTCGCGCAGCCCGGTCTGCTCGGTCAGCAGGATCTGCAGCAGCATTCGGTCACTTGCCGTATCCCGATGCACCGCACCCACTTTGGTGCGCACCGACATGCCGCCCACCGAACCTTCGATGTGCTCGACCACGGGTGGCAGGGCGCGACGGTCGACGTGCAGCCGGGCCGACAGGCAGGTCCGGTAGGACGCACGGGCCTCGGACATCGTGTTCGCTCCGCCTGCGCAGCCGCTGGGTACGCCCCGGAAGGTCAGCTGAGGCTGACGGTCGGGGTCGTGGCGAAAGATCACGTGTTCGGCCATCAACTCGCCTCCCGACGGGCCGCCCGCTGCCCCACGACAATGGTGACGCGTTGCCGCGCAGGCAGATACAGATCCACACACATCGGCGCCCGCCGCTTCAGCAGAAATGCCAGCATGACGCGGATCATGAGGACACCGCCGCAGACCGACGCTGCAGAGCAACCGAGATGCTCAGCACCACCAGACCGACGACCGCCAGCCCCGCACCCGCGGCGGCCGGCGCGGTGTAGCCATATCCTGCGGCGATCACCAGTCCGCCGATCCACGCCCCCGACGCGTTGGCGATGTTCAGGGCCGAATGGTTCAGCGCGGCGGCCAGCGTCTGCGCCTCGGCGGCAACATCCATCAACCGGGTTTGCAGCGCGGGCGCGATCGCCGCTCCGCTGGCACCGATGCCGAACAGCAGCACCATCGCGGTGAACGGGTTGTGTGCGCCGGCCACGAATGCCGCGAGCACCAGCGCAAGCGCCGTCATCGACACGTACAGTCCGCGGATCACCGACCGGTCCGCCATTCGGCCGCCGGCCAGATTTCCGACCACCATGCCGGCACCGAAAACCATCAGCCCCAACGGAACCCACGAGCGGGAGACACCGGTGACATCGGTCAGGGTGGTTGCGATGTAGGTGTACACGGCGAACATGCCACCGAAGCCCACCATGCCGATCGCCAGCGCCAACCAGACCTGCGGGCGTCGCAGCGCGCCGAGTTCGGCCCGGGGGCTGGTGCTGCGGGACGCGGCCAGGTCGGGAAGCCACATCCAGATCGCAACGAACGTCACCAGTCCGATGCCGACGACAAGCGCGAACGCACTTCGCCAGCCGAGCAATTGGCCGAGCCAGGATGCCAGCGGCACTCCGATCACGGTCGCCACGGTCAGGCCGGTCATCACTTGCGCAACAGCCTTGGCCCGCCGCTCGGGCCCAAGCAATTGCGCTGCCACCAGTGCCGCGACACCGAAGAACGCGCCATGCGGAAGGCCTGCGATGAAGCGGGCGGCGATCAGGACTCCGTAGCTGGGCGCCAGCACGGTCAGCACGTTGCCGACGGCGAACAACGCCATCAGGGTCATCAACACGAGCTTGCGATTGAATTTCGCGGTCAGCGCGGCGATGACGGGCGCACCTACCACGACGCCGAGCGCGTAGGCGGAGATGATGTGGCCGGCGGTCGGTTCAGAGATCCGCAGGCCGCCGGCGATCTCGGGCAGCAGGCCCATCGCGACGAATTCGTTGGTGCCGATTCCGAAGGCACCGAATGCCAGGGCAAGAATGCCCAGCCCGGTCCTGGTCGGGCAGAGCGCGGGAGACACCGCCGGTGCGGCGGGTCGGAGCGTAAGGGTCACGGGTGCTATCGACTTTCTGTGCGGTGGCGGATGCTGCCGCGGTGCAGCGCTCGGTCCCTGTCCCCCGACCCTACCGCCACTTAAACCACAGAACCAACCGACTTTTGTCTAAATCTGGTCAAAGTGATGGGTGTCTCCATTGCTTTGCCTGGCCGATTGATCTTGGTTCAATGGAAAGATGCCGGTAACCAGGCGTTCCGCTGCCCCCGCAACGACGGGGGACGTTTTCGCGCTGATACGTGCCGGTACCGCCACCACCCGAGCCGAAGTTCGGGAGCTGACCGGCCTGTCCCGGACGGCGGTCGGCAGCCGCATCGCCGCCCTGGCCCGCCGCGGGCTGGTCTCCGAAGGCGAGGAGGGACCGTCGACCGGCGGTCGCCCACCAGCGCTGGTGCGGTTCAACGCCGAAGCCGGTGTGGTCCTGTCGGCCGCCGTCGGCCGCAGCCGCACCCGGCTCGCGGTATGCAACCTGGCCGGCGACATTCACGCCCTGGCCGATATGGACTCCGAGATCCGCATCGGCCCCGATGATCTGATGCCCGACCTGGTCAAGCGCCTCGAGGTACTGCTCGACGAGAGTGGCCGGGCCGCGGGTGACGTGCTCGGCGTCGGGGTGTCGCTACCCGGCACGGTCGACCAGCAGCGCGGCTGCAGCCTGGCGTCTCCGGTGATGAGCGGTTGGGACGGCGTTCCGTTGGAGCCGTACTTCCGGAAGCTGACGACGGCACCGATCGTGCTCGACAACGACACCAACGTTCAGGCGCTCTCGGAACGCCGCGGGCCCTTGAGAATTCACGACGATCTGCTGCTCATCAAGGCATCCACCGGCCTCGGCGCGGGGATCGTGTGCGGCGGCGTACTCCAGCGCGGCGCTGTGGGCGCGGCAGGCGAGTTCGGCCACAACAAGACCGTCGCGGCTGCGGGCATACCGTGCCGCTGCGGCGACACCGGCTGCCTGGAGGCGATCGCCGGCGGATGGGCATTGGTACGCACGCTGCAGGAGCAGGGCCGGCAGGTCCACCACATCCGCGACGTCGTCGAACTGTCCAACCACGGCGACGGCGAAGCGCGCCGGCTGCTGCGCGAAAGTGGCCGCCACGTCGGTGAGGTGATCGCCGCCGCGGTGAACCTGCTCAACCCCGAGGTTCTCGTCGTTGGCGGCGACATGTCCGGCGCGTACGACGTGTTTGTCGCCGGGTTACGAGAAACGTTGTACGGCAACGCAACCGCGCTGGCTACCCGGCACCTTCAGGTCGTCCCGTCGACGTACGGTGACAAGGCAGGCAACATCGGCAGCGCGATGCTGGTCTTGGAGAAAATCTTGTCGCCCGGCGCCATCGACGCATCGCTGCACTGACAAGAGTCCCCGCAGCGCCGACCCCGAGCTACTCGGGCAGCCGCAGCTCGGGCTTCTCGACCTCTTCGATGTTGACGTCCTTGAACGTGATCACCCGGACCTGCTTGACGAACCGTGCCGGGCGGTACATGTCCCACACCCACGCATCGGACAGGCGCAGCTCGAAGTAGACCTCACCATCGGTGTTGCGCGGCACCAGCTCCACAGTGTTGGCCAGGTAGAAGCGACGCTCGGTCTCCACGACGTAGCTGAACTGCCCCACGATGTCCTTGTATTCGCGGTACAGCGAGAGCTCCATCTCGGTCTCGTATTTTTCGAGATCTTCGGCACTCATCGGTTCAGCTGTCCTCTTTGTCTTGTCGTGGTGCTATCCATCTTGACTCACACCTGATCGTCGCGCTGCGGGGGTGGGCACTCCATCACCATCTCGGTACCACCGGCACGTGCCACCCGCCGGACATTGATGTAGGAAAACCGGTGCTGACGGCACGGGCCGAGGTCGGTCAGCGCCGCACTGTGCGCCGGGGTGCTGTACCCCTTGTGGTCGGCGAACCCGTAGCCCGGGTGCTCGTCGTCCATCGCCACCATCAGCCGATCGCGGCTGACCTTCGCCAGCACACTGGCCGCGGCGATACAGG
This sequence comes from Mycobacterium sp. SA01, assembly GCF_041287105.1. Lineage (NCBI taxonomy): Bacteria > Bacillati > Actinomycetota > Actinomycetes > Mycobacteriales > Mycobacteriaceae > Mycobacterium > Mycobacterium sp. SA01. Next base: position 461,894 of record NZ_JBGGNO010000018.1, read on the forward strand.
CCGCCGCGGCGTCCCCGCCGATCACCGGTAACGACGGCATCGGCAGCCCCGGCACCCGGAACCCGTCGGACAACACATAGCCCGGCCGCACCGAAAGCCCCGCCACCGCGCGCCGCATCCCCTCGATATTGGCCACGTGCACGCCGCGCCGGTCGACTTCGGGGGCCGGAATGAACACCACGTGGTACGCCAGCGCGTAGCGCCTGATGAGCGGGAACAGTTCTTCGCGCGCCTTCTCGGTGAGCTTCTTGGAGTCGTCAAGAGCCGCGAGGCTCTCCATCCGGTTGGGCCCCAGCACGCAGGCCGCCACCACGAGCGGGCCCGCACACGCGCCACGGCCGACTTCGTCGACCCCGGCGACCGGACCCAAACCGCTTCTATACAAAGCGGATTCGAGCGTTCGCAGACCCGACGATTTGCGAATCACCGTCCGCGGCGGCCATGTCATCGCCGGCACAGATCAACCCTGCTGCGGGTCGAACGAGGACACACCACCCCACCGAGACGGCGGCCACGCGATGAACCGCGCCTTGCCGATGACATTGCTCACCGGGACCGTGCCGGCCATCGGATCACCGGTGCAGAGAATGCCCTTCTGGGCATCAGCGGGGGTGCTGGTGCAGTGTGCGCGGGAGTCCGCCGAATGAGTGCGGTTGTCACCCATCACCCACAACCGGCCGTCCGGCACCTTCACCGGACCGAACTCGTTGCCCAGGCACGGGTAGACGGCAGGATCAGCCATCATCGTCTGGGCGTTGAGATACGGCTCGGTGAGCGGCTTGCCGTCGACGGTCAGTCCGGTGTCTGCACGGCATTGCACCGTCTGGCCTCCGGTGGCGATGACACGCTTGACCAAGTCGTTCTCGTCGGGCGGCACGAAACCGACCACCGACAAGGCGTTCTCGATGTAGCGGACCGCGGTGTTGCTGGACCGGATGGATTTGTATCCGACGTTCCAGTTCGGCGGACCCTTGAAGACGACGACGTCACCGGGCCGGGGGTCCTCGAACCGATACGTGACCTTGTCGACCATGATCCGGTCGCCGACGCAGCCGGGGCAGCCGTGCAGCGTCGGTTCCATCGATTCGGAGGGAATCAGGTACGGACGCGCGATGAACGTCAGCATCACGTAGTACAGGACTAGCGCGATGGCGACGAGGATCGCGCCTTCGCGCAGCGCCGACTTCTTCTTTTCCCCGGTCTCCGGGTTCTTTTCCCCGGTCTCCGGGGCCGCGTCGGCGGGACTGTCGTCCGCCCCGTCCGTCGCGGTGAGGTTGTCCGGCGTGGAGTCGTTCGAGCCCGTGTTGTCGGTCACGTCGTCAGCGTAGTCAGACCGGCTGACCGGTCAGTGACTCCCACACGTCGAAGCTCAGCGCTTTTCCTTGATCTTGGCCTTCTTGCCCCGCAGCTCGCGCAGGTAGTACAGCTTGGCGCGCCGCACGTCGCCGCGGGTCAGCACCTCGATGTGGTCGATGTTGGGCGAATGCACCGGGAAGGTGCGCTCGACACCGACGCCGTAGCTTTCCTTGCGCACGGTGAAGGTCTCGCGAATGCCACCGCCCGAACGACGGAGCACAACGCCCTTGAAGACCTGAACGCGCTGCTTGTTGCCCTCGATAACCTTCACGTGGACATTGATGGTGTCCCCGGGGCTGAAGGTCGGGATGTCGTCGCGCAGCGACGCCTGGTCGACGAAGTCCAGCGTGTTCATCGGTGACACTTCCTTGCGGTTCGCGGCGCAGCCACCTGCCTGCGCGGGAAGCGCTGGCGATCGCCGGGCCGATGGATTCGGGCACGTGATGTTTGGCGCAGCAGGCGGAAAACTCCCAGCCCGCGCGGCAACTGCTCAATTGTGCCAGACGCACCGCGAGCAGTGAAATCGCGCGACCCGCCGAGGCGCCGCTGATCTGCCGACGAACTGAACACGCGGTGTAGAAAAGGTACCGTTAACCTGGACCAAGGTCGGGCGGCAACGCGGCACCCCGGATCTCAGAGTTGCACCGGTTTCCGAGGAGATGGACATGCGACGGCATCTGTCGATGCTGGTCACCGGCACCGCGGCGGCAGTGATCGGCGTTCTGGTGGCCGCCTCGTCCGCTCAGGTGAACGCCGGCCCGAGCGACGCAGCCGCCCGCCCGGTGAACCTGCTGTCCGCTGATCCGAACGCCGTCGCGCAGGCGCCTGCCCTCAGTCCGCTGCCCGATGCGCCGCCGGACCCCTCGACCAACCTCGATGTGCGCGCCAAAGAGGCGGCCTCGGAGGCCGCGCAGGACGGCGCGGACATCAGTTTCACTCTGCTCGACCGCACCACCGGACGGGTCCTCAAGGGCGGTGACGACGCTCCCTTCCCGGTCGCCTCGGTGAGCAAACTGTTCATCGCCGACGACCTACTGCTGCAGGTGGCCAAGGGTCAGCGCCAGCTCACCCCGGCAGAGCAGCAGTCCTTCGACGTCATGCTGCGGTCGTCCGACGACAGCGCGGCCGAAGTGTTCTGGGGCGAGAGCGGCGGCAGCGCGATCATCAGCAGGGTCACCGCGCGATACGGGCTGACCTCGACGAGTGCGCCGTATGACGGCAACTGGTGGAACACCATGAGCACCACCGCCGACCTGGTGCGGTATTACGACATGCTGCTCGACGGTGCAGGCGGCCTGCCCGCCTCGCAGGCCGCGGTCATCCTCGGCGACCTCTCGGCATCCACCCCGACCGGCTCCGACGGCTACCCGCAGCGGTTCGGCATCCCCGACGGGCTGTTCGCGGAACCCGTTGCGGTCAAACAAGGTTGGATGTGCTGCTGGAACGGCGGCAACTGGCTGCACATGTCTACCGGGGTGATCGGACCGGATCGGCGTTTCGTGCTGGCCATGGCCTCCCTGCAGCCGGTCGACGACGCGACCGCGCGCAACACGATGACCCAAGCCGTCAAGACGATGTTCCCCAGCGGGCGGATCTGACGGCACCCCGCTGTCAGCGACGCGGCGGTCTCGGCGGCGGCTGCCGGAATTCGGCCCGAGCCCGGAATGGCCGGGTCGGTTCATTGCCGACGGTCGCTGCCACCGCGGTCGTGTTCGCCATCGGGCTGGCGAGCCGCGTCGTCGGCGCGGTCGGGCTGGCGGCGCGTCGCGGTCCGAGCACCAGCGGGCGGGTTGCCTGGGCGCTCTCGTCGTCGTTCTGTTCGAGCACACTGCGGGCGATCCGCTCGATCGCACCCTGCACCTGCATGCGGTCGGGCCGGCCCTCGAACGCGGGCGACCGGGTGAGGGTGTCGGTGATCCAGCTCGCGAGCATGTTGCGGGCGTGATTCACTTCCGCGGCGCCGGCCGGGGTGAGCCAGAGCTGATCGCCGCTGCGCTGGGCGTAGCCGTTCGCGACCAGCCGGTCGAACGTCGGCTCGAGGATCTCGACCGGCACCCGGTGGTGGGCGGCCACAACGCTGAGGTCCGCTGTGCCGGCCACCTGCGCATGCCGGTAAATCCGCAACGCGGCCCACATCAACGGGACGTCGAGGCGGGTGCCGCCCGCCCGGGCCAGGGCAGGCAGGTGCTGGCCGCGACTTTCCCGCAGCAGCCGGCTGACCGCGACCTCCAGCACTTTCTCGGCCGGTTCGGTGGTCGGCATGCCGAAGCCTTCGCCGAGGTCGGTGCTGCCGGTGGCGGCCGCGTCGCGCAGTGGCACCTGCTTGAGGAACAGCGCCAGCACGAACCCGACGATCGCGACCGGCGCCGCGAACAGGAACACCTTGCTCAGGGAGTCGGCGTAGGCGTCGACGATCGGCGCAGCCGCCGCGGGCGACAGCTTGTGCAACGCCTGCGGTGACTGCGCGACCTCGGGCGAGGCACCGCTGGCCGCCAGGGCCGCAGGCAGCCGGTCGGCCAGGAAGTTACTGAACAGCGAGCCGAAGATCGCGGCGCCGAACGAACTGCCGATGGTGCGGAAGAACGTGACGCCCGAGGTGGCCACGCCCAGGTCGGTGAAGTCGACGGTGTTCTGCACGGTCAGGATGAGCACCTGCATGCTCAACCCGATGCCGGCGCCAAGGATCAGCAGGTCCAGCGACTGCACCAGCGTCGAGGTGTGCGCGTCCATCAGCGACAGCAGGACGAACCCGACCGCCATGATCGCGGTGCCCGCGACCGGGAAGATCTTGTAGCGCCCGGTGCGGCCGACGATCACACCACTGGTCAGCGAGGTGGCCAGCAGGCCGGCGACCATCGGCAGGGTGTGCAGGCCGGACACAGTGGCCGATACGCCGTCAACGAACTGCATGTAGGTCGGCAGGAACGTCAGCGCCCCGAGCATCGCGAATCCGACGACGAACGACAGCACGCAGCACACCGTGAACACCGGGTCGGCGAACAGCCGGATTGGCAGAATCGGCTCCGCGGCCCGCTTTTCGACGAACACGAAGGCCACCAGGATCGCCACCGAGCCGACGAACAGGCCGATGATCGTCGGCGAACCCCACGGGTAGGTGGTGCCACCCCAGCTGGTGGCCAAGGTCAGACCGGCCGCGCCGAGACCGACCAGCACGATGCCCGGATAGTCGATGACCGGCCGGGAGGTACGGCCCAGCGCCGGAATCGCCACCGCCGCCACCGCGAGCACCACCACCGCGACCGGCACGTTGACCCAGAACGCCCACCGCCACCCCAGGTGGTCGGTGAACAGCCCGCCCAACAACGGGCCGACGACGGTGGTGACACCGAACACCGCGCCCAGCGCGCCCTGGTAGCGGCCGCGTTCACGCAGCGGGATCACTTCGCCGATGACCGCGACGGCGGTGACGGTGATCGCGCCGCCGCCGATGCCCTGCAATGCGCGCGAGGCGACCAGCATCGTCATCGATCCGGCCAAGCCGCACAGCACCGAGCCGGCGAGGAAGAACAGCACGGCGGCCTGGAAGACCGGTTTGCGGCCGAAGGTGTCGCCGAGCTTGCCGACGACTGCGGTCACGATCGTCGAGGCCAGCAGGTAACTGGTGACGACCCACGACTGGTGACCGGCTCCGCCGAGATCAGCGACGACGGTGGGCAGTGCGGTTGCGACGATGGTCTGGTCGAGGGCGGCCAGCAGCATGCCGAGCACCACGGCGAGGAAGACGAAGTTGCGCTGCCGGCCCGTCACCTGCGCAGCCGCCGGTGCTGGCGGAGCGCCGGTGGATGGACGATTCACGCTGTTCTCAATACCCTGCCGCGAGCTTCGGTAACCTGCGCCGCGCCGTGCTCTCAGTCACCGATCCCGGGTCGCTTCGCTTCTGCCCGCCGAACCACCGAGCAGGTCCGGGCGACGCTCCCGCGTCCGCTGCAGCGCCTGTTCGTGGCGCCACGCCGCGACCTTGCCGTGGTCCCCGGAGAGCAGTACCTCCGGGACCGGTAGCTCACGCCAGGTCGGCGGACGGGTGTAGCTCGGGCCTTCGAGCAGACCGTCTTTTTCCGGCGAGTGCGAATCGTCCTGGTGCGAGCGCGGATTGCCCATCACGTTGGGTAGCAGCCGGACCACCGCCTCGATCATCACCAGCGCCGCGACCTCACCACCGGCCAGCACGTAGTCCCCGATCGAGACCTCCTCGACCCGTATTCGCCGCCGCGCGTCCTCGGCGACCCGCTGGTCGATGCCTTCGTAACGGCCACAGGCGAACACCAGATGCCGCTCCGCCGTCCAGGCTTGGGCGTCGTTCTGGGTGAACAGCCGTCCCGCCGGGGTCGGGATCACGAGAACTGTGTCCTCGGTGCAGATCTCGTCGAGTGCCTCACCCCAGACCGGGGCCTTCATCACCATGCCGGGGCCGCCGCCGTACGGGGCGTCGTCCACCGAGTGGTGCACGTCGTGGGTCCAACGACGCAGATCGTGCACGGCGAAGTCCACGATGCCGGACTCGATCGCCTTGCCGGGCAACGACTGTCGTACCGGGTCGAGGTACTCGGGGAAGATCGAGATGACGTCAATCCGCACGGGCGCGCACCCTATTCCAGGCCGTCCAGATCCAAAAGGCCGTCGGGAGGGTCGATTTCGACGATCCCGTCGGCCAGCGACACCGACACGACGATCGCTCCGACGAACGGCACCAGCACTTCGGTTCCGTCGGCTCCGCGCACCGCCAGCAGTTCCGCGCCCGCGGTGTGCAGCACTTCACTGATCGAGCCGACGACGCGGCCGTCGACGGTCCGCACCGTCAGCCCTTCGAGCTGATGGTCGTAGAACTCGTCGGGATCATCGATGGGAGGAAGTTCGGCGGAGTCGACGACGAACAGGTGGCCGCGCAATGCGTCGGCCGCATTGCGGTCGGACACCCCGCGCAGCCGCACGAGCAGTCGACCGCCGTGCGGCCGGACCGACTCGACGACCACGTCTTGACCGCCCTCACCGCGAGATGGCCGCAGCCGCAACCGGTTTCCGACTGCGAACCGCTCTTCGGGGTCGTCGGTGCGGACATCGACCACCAGTTCCCCGGTGATGCCGTGAGCCTTGGCCACCCGCCCGGCGACGAGTTCCATCGTCAGCTACTGGTCGGTGTCCACCACGTCGACGCGGATACCCCGGCCGCCGATACCGGCGACCAGGGTGCGCAACGCGGTCGCGGTGCGACCGCCACGGCCGATCACCTTGCCGAGGTCCTCGGGGTGGACGTGGACCTCAACCGTGCGTCCCCGCCGGTTGGTGACCATGTCGACGCGGACATCGTCAGGATTGTCGACGATCCCGCGGACCAGATGCTCCACGGCGTCGACGACGACCGAACTCATTCTGCGGCGGCCTCAGTGGACTCGGCAGCCTCGGCGACCGGCTCAGCGGCGGGCTCGGCCTCAGCGGCGTCGGCCTTCTTGGCCGGGGCCTTCTTCTTCTTGGCCTGGGTGGCCTCGCCACCGGGGGCGCCGTCGGCCTCGGCCAGCGCGGCGTTGAACAGGTCCAGCTTGCTGGGCTTGGGCTCCTTGACCTTCAGCGTGCCCTCGGCACCGGGCAGACCCTTGAACTTCTGCCAGTCACCCGTGATCTTCAGCAGGTTGAGAACCGGCTCGGTGGGCTGGGCGCCAACAGACAGCCAGTACTGAGCGCGCTCGGAATCGATCTCGATCAGGCTCGGCTCTTCCTTCGGGTGGTAGCGGCCGATGACCTCGATCGAGCGGCCGTCGCGGCGGGTGCGCGCGTCGGCGACAGCGATGCGGTACTGGGGGTTGCGGATCTTGCCAAGCCGGGTGAGCTTGATCTTGACAGCCATGAACTACTCCTGTGGGTATCACGCTGCAATTCAGCGATGCCGGCGGAATTGCCGGATCCGGTTTTGCCTCGCGTGCGTGACCAGCCGGCGGCCCATCCATAACGGAAGCCGCGGTCGGACAGCCACCGATTGTGCCAGACGGCCCTGGTCAGGTGTTAATCGCGCGACCTGGCTCCGGCCGGATCAGACGATCTTCTGGATGCATTTCTGCTCGACGCGCCGTGTCATCCGCCAGCCGTCGGGGGTACGCACGAACGCGTCGTCGTACCAGAGCCCGCAGAACATGATCTGGCCGTCGTCGCCGAGCGCCATCGGGTTGAACAGGATCGTCCGCGATGTCGCGGTGTCGCCGTCGAGCCGGATGTCGAAGTTTCCGAGCATGTGGAAATAGGCCGGAAAATTGGGCAGCACCTCGGCCAGCCAGGCTTTGACGTCGGGAAAGGTGCCCGCGATCCCGCCGAGTTCGGTGTAGTCGATGTGGGCGTCCGGGGTGAAAACACGATCGAGGTCGTCGAAGCGGCGGCTGTCGATCGCCGTCGAGTAGTCGACCAGCAGCTGCTGGATCTCCATCCGATCCGACATCTCTTCAAGGCTCAGCATGCGCGTGATTCAACACCTGATCGGCGGGCGCGGCGGGCGTGGTCCACACCTGCGGGACACTTTCTACTAAGGTTTGCCTAACCAAATCAGATCGGAGCAGGTGTGCTGGAGCGACCCGGTTTCTCGGTGATCATCGGCTACGCCAGCGACATGGGCACCGCCGAGTACATCGCCATGCAACTCGCCGACGCGATCAAAGACGCCGGGATCGACGCCACCGAGACCGAGCTCAACGAGGTGGCTCTTGACGAGGTCCGGGCCGCGACCCACATGATCGTGGTGGCCTCGACGTTCGGTGAGGGCGAGGTCCCCGACAACGGCACCGTGTTCTGGGAGGAGCTGGCGGCATCCGACGCCCGGCTCGACGGGCTGGGATACGCGGTCCTGGCGCTGGGCGACAGCTCTTACGAAATGTTCTGCAACGCCGGCCGGATCATCGATGCCCGCCTCGCCGAACTGGGTGCCCATGCGCTGGCCGCGCGCGCCGAATACGACTGCTACCGGGAGGGCGACGCCCGCGAGTGGATCGCCGACATCGCCAAGATCCTCATCGAGGCGGCCGCCGCCGCACCCGCCGCAGCAGAACCCACCGCCCCGAAGGCGGCACCGCACCGCCGTCACGAAGCCAGCCCGTGGACCGACGCGAATCCCTTCACCTCGACCGCCCTGGTGAACCGGCCGCTGACGGCACCGGAGTCCGACAAGGAGGTCCGCCACATCGAGTTGGACCTCGCGGATTCCGGAATCACCTATCAGGCCGGCGATTCGGTGGCCGTGCATCCGGTCAACAATCCCGCGCTCGTCGAGGCCGTGCTGGCCCAACTCGGAGTCGACGGCGCCTACGTCGCCGCGGGCAGCGATCAGCCGCTCGGCGAACTGCTCGCGGGCCACCTCGACATCTGCTCTCCGTCACGGGCGTTGCAGGCGCTGGTCGCGGCCCGTACCGGCGACACCGAGGCCGCGGCGGCGCTGCGCTCCCCCGACCCTGCGGTGGTGTCGTCCTGGTTGTACGGCCGCGACGTGCTCGACCTGCTACATCTCACCGAACTGTCGGTCGACGAGGTACTGGAATCGTTGCGGCCCTTACAGTTTCGCGACTACTCGATCGCCTCGAGTCCCCTGGTCCATCCGGATCGGCTGCATCTGACGGTGGCGACCGTGCGTTACCACTGTCGCGGCCGAGCCCGCGGAGGCGTCGCCTCCACCTTTCTGGCCGACAGAGTCTCCGGTCGGCAGTCCGTGCGAATTCACCTGCGGCCCAACCACAATTTCCGGCTACCCGCCCCGGATGTACCGATCATCATGGTCGGACCGGGAACCGGCATCGCACCGTTCCGCGCGTTCCTGCACGAACGCCAGGCGACCGCTGCGCCGGGCAGATCGTGGCTGTTCTTCGGCGACCGGCGGCGGCACACCGATTTCCTCTATGGCGACGAGCTCACGCGATTCCACGAATCCGGTGCACTGACCCGACTGGATCTGGCCTTCTCGCGCGAGAGTGCCGGGCCGAAAACCTACGTCCAGCACCGCATGAAGGACAACGCGCGGGAGCTGTTCGGGTGGCTCGACAGCGGAGCGCACCTGTATGTGTGCGGGGACGCCGAGCGGATGGCCAAGGACGTCGACGCCGCCCTGCACGAGATCGTCGCCGAGGCCGGTGACATGGACGCCGCCGCCGCGCACTCCTACGTGAACGAACTGATCAAAGCCCACCGGTACGTACGCGACGTCTACTGACCGAGCGGGTTAGGCTCAGGGCCCATGCGCAGACTTCTCGCGAGCCTGACCACGGCGCTCACCGTGTTGACGGCGACGGCAGGGATTGCCAACGCGGACACCATCGATCAGCCACCGGGCTCGGTGCCGATCCCCGATGGACCCGCGCCCGCGTGGATCATCGCCGACATGGACACCGGCCAGGTGCTGGCCGGCCGTGACATGTACGCCGCGCACCCGCCGGCCAGCACGATCAAGACACTGCTGGCCCTCACCGCGCTGGACGAGCTGCCCGATCTGAATGCGACGGTGGTGGCCAACAACTCCGACACCCTCGTCGAATGCAACTGCGCCGGTGTGCGGCCCGGTCGTAGCTACACCGCCCGTCAGCTGCTCGACGGGCTGTTGCTGGTGTCGGGCAACGACGCCGCCAACACCCTGGCCGACATGCTCGGCGGCTACCAGGCGGCGGTCGACAAGATGAACGCCAAGGCCGTGGCGATCGGGGCGACCAACACCCACGCGACCACGCCGTCCGGCCTGGACGGAGCGGGCGGCCCGGGCTGGACCACTCCGCATGACCTTGCCGCGATCTTCCGCGCCGCGATGGCCAATCCGGTGTTTGCACAGATCACCGCCCAGCCGGTCGCGATGTTCCCCGGCGAGATCGGGGACAAGCCGCTGGTGAATCAGGACGAACTGCTGGCCCGCTATCCCGGTGCGATCGGCGGCAAAACCGGCTTCACCGACGCAGCCCGAAAGACGTTCGTCGGCGCCGCAGACCGCGGCGGCCGCCGGCTGGTGATCGCCATGATGTACGGGCTGATCCACGAAGGTGGCCCGACCTACTGGGATCAGGCGGCGGCACTGCTGGATTGGGGCTTCGCCCAGAACCCGTCCGAGAGCGTCGCCGCGCTGTAGTTCGTCCGGCTAGCGGTGTCCGCCACCCGCATTGAACCCGGGCTGAGCGGCCTCACCTTCGGTGATCTGGTACGGCGCCGGGGCCAGGTCGTTCGGGGTCGCCACAATCGCGGAGTTGTCCCCCGACGGCGGGGCACCGGCGGGTGCTTGGTTATCCGGCGCGACCTGGAAATTCTCGTCGGAATCCGGCACGACGACAGGCGCCGCGGTGCTGCCCGGGTCACCCGGCACCCAGGCCAGGAGGTCGCGGGTGCCGTCGTTGAAGACAACGCTGTTCGGGATGTCGCCCACGACGTCGAAGTAGAGCTTTCCGGCATTCGACGCACCCCAGATAGAGGGGTAGAAATCGCCGGACTCGGCCCGGGCACCGAATCGCTCGATGAACGGCGGGTAACTGCCCCCAAACCCGTCGATCGTCAGCTTGGCCGAATACAACGTGCCATTGTGTGGCACCGGATCCGAACTGGGCCTGAGCTTGCCCACGGCGTAGCCGATGTAGGGCAGCCCGTTGGGTCCGTTCAAGGTTTCCTGCTCACCGAACACCCGCACGCTGTCCGTCGCCCACGCCGGTGCGGCGCAGACGCCGGCAAGGCCCAACGTGACAACAGTGGCGGCCACCCCGGCCATTTTCGCGATCTTCACAGTCTCTCCCCAGCTGATCGGTGCCAACATCCCTGGCAATGGTGTGCCGAATACTTTACTGTGACCTACCTAACAGCACTCCCTTTAGCCGGCATCTGGGCGATCATCACGACCCTGGTCGCCGCACGCTAAACCTGTCGCACCCCATCGCAATACATTCGAGACTCGCCCGCGTCGTTGCCGAGGCGCAGTCTGGTTAGCGTGGGCACTCATGCCGGCCCGCCCATTCGTCGCGATATTGGGCATCGCCATGTCCCTGGTGCTGGTGGCGCCCGCCGCGGCCGCACCCACCCCGCAGCCGGCCGGCGCGGTGACCGCTCCCCCCGAGGGTCCGGCGCGAGCCTGGTTGGTCGCCGACCTCGACACCGGCCAGATCCTGGGCAGCCGCGAACCCTACAGCGCGCACGCGCCGGCGAGCACCATCAAGCCGCTGCTGGCGATGGTCGTGCTCGACCAGTTGGCGCCCAATGCCGCGATCCGGGCGACGGCGGCCAACACGCAAGTCGAATGTTCGTGCGTCGGGCTGGTGCCCGGCCAGATCTACACCGCACGCCAACTGCTCGACGGCCTGCTGCTGGTGTCGGGCAACGACGCCGCCAATCTGCTGGCCGACATGCTCGGCGGTCAGCAGGCGGCAGTGCAGAAGATGAATGCCAAGGCCTATCAACTGGGCGCCCGCAGCACGAGGGCCGGATCGCCGTCGGGGTTGGACGGGCCGGGCTGGGAGTCGGTGACCTCACCGCACGACCTGGCGCTGATCTATCGGGAAGCGTTGCGGTACCCCTTGTTTGTGCAGATCGTCCACCAAACCTCGGCACTATTCCCCGGCCGGTCGGGCTACCGGGAGATCAAGAACCAGGATCGCCTGCTGCGCACCTACGCCGGCTTCATCGGCGGCAAGAGCGGCTACACCGATCTGGCCCGCGAAACCTATGTCGGAATGGCGCAGCGGGGCGGGCACCGGCTGATCGTCGTGGAGATGTACGGCGACGACGACCTGTGGAACCAAGCCGCGCAACTGCTCGACTGGGGCTTCAGTCACTACCCCGCGTGAACCACCGCAAACGCGGCGCTATCCGCTTGACAACGGAAAGATCAACAATTCAGCAATATTCCCGAATTGACGACCACTCGAGCTAATTAGCTCTACTCTCAGGTCGGCACATGTCGGCCATCCTTATCAGCGTTGAATGTCGGGACGGGGATCGTTGATGGACTACAGCACGGGTCAGACGCGCAGGCGCAGAGCCGCACACAAATTCGCTGCCTGGCTGGCGGCGGGAACCCTCACCGCGGGTCTCGGCGCTGCGATGGTGGCCGGCACCGCGGTGGCATATGCAGACACCGGATCGTCCGGGTCGACGTCACATTCGGCGTCGGACACCTCCACCAGCGCGGCGAACAAGCATCAGTCGACGGGCTCCTCACGCCGGGCGATCGGTAAGCCGTCACCGAAGGTGACGGCCGGCGGTGGCGCCGTGACATCGCCGTCAGCGCAGGGCCTGGCGACGCCAACGGATTCCAAGCCATCCCTGTCGCTGGTGACGACCACCGATGCGACACCCAAAGCGTCTGCCACACCGAAGATTCCGACTGTCCAGTCGGTACTGAGCGACATCGCCCGCCAGATCGACTACACGTTCTTCAACAAGGCGCCGACCGCGTCGCCCACGCAGGGCGCCCAAGCGGGCCCGAAGAAACAGGTCGACGGCGCCGTCAACGGCAGCAGCAACAACGGATTCGATCCGACCTACACCGTCACCGAACAACCCAAGTACGGCACGGTCACCCTCGATCCCAAGACCGGGCAGTACACCTACGTCGCGCGCGACGAACTGATTACGCCCGGCATCACCGACGAGTTCACGGTCAGCGTGAGCAACGGTGCCGCCGCCAGGCTGCCGGGCCTGCTCGGCCAGCTGCAGCTGGCGCTGCACTCGATGGCGGTCGCACTGGGGGTGGCCAAGCCCGACACCATCGAAAAAGACATCGTCGTCAAGATTTCCGGCACCGGGAAGTACGGGACCCCCGCCGATCAGGCGCAGTACTGGCAGACCCAGGACGTCGACAATTCGTGTGTGCTGCTCGCCGATGCCGCCATCATCGCTCAGCTCGGCGGCCCACAGTTCACCGAGCAGGAGATGATCGCGATCGGCAAGGCCACGCCCAGCACAGTTGACCCGACGAAGCCGATGTACGTGGGCACCCGGGCCGAGACCGGATTCATCGGCCTCTACAACTACGACGGCGTTGCGCTGCTGAAGAAGTACGGAATCGACGCCACCTACAAGTCCTACGTCGACGACCCCGAGCCGGGCGAAGCCCCGAACAAAGCCACCCAGGTCGACGGCCAGCGCGCGCTCGGCGATGTCGAAGCCGCGTTGGCCGCAGGCAAGGCGGTGGCCGTCGTCGTCGACGCCGGCCTGATCGTCAACGCGTCCGGTCAGGACGTCGAGACGCCCGCACCCGAGGCCAACCACTGGGTGGTCGTGACCGGAGTGGATGTCAGCACCGGCAAGATCTACCTGAACGACGGCAACCTGGCCGCCGGCAGCGCACCGGTGTCCATCGCCGGCTTCATGTGGTCTTGGCAGTCAAGCGATTTCGGGGTGATCGTCGCGTCCAAGGCCCCGGCCCCGGCCGCGGCCATCGCCGCCTGATCTAGTACACCCGGCCGCGCAGGATCACCCGGTCGGGGTTCGACAAGATGTCGGCGCTGCCGCGCGGATCCTCGGTGTAGCACACCAGGTCCGCCGGCGCGCCGTCGTCGAGCACCGGCCTGCCCAACCACCTGCGCGCATCCCAGCACGCCGCGCCGAGCGCGTCGGTCGGGTTCATCCCGATGCGGGTGAGGGCGTCGACCTCGTCGGCGATCCGGCCGTGGACGATCGTGCTGCCGGCATCGCTGCCCGCATAGATCGGCACGCCGGCTTCTCTGGCCGCGGCCACCCTCGGGTAGCAGCTGGCGTAGAGGTCGCGCATGTGGGCGGCGTAGGTCGGGTATTTGCTTGCGGCGTCGGCGAATCCGGGGAAGTTTTCGATGTTGATCAACGTGGGCACCAGCGCGGTGCCGTGCTCGACCATCATCGCGATGGTGTCGTCGGTCAACCCGGTGCCGTGCTCGATGCAGTCGATGCCCGCACCGATCAGTCCGGGCAACGCGTCCTCGCTGAACACATGCGCCGTGACCCGCGCACCCTCGTCGTGGACGGCGGCGATCGCCGCGCGCAGCACGTCGTCGGACCACAGCGGCGCCAGGTCCCCCACCGAGCGGTCGATCCAGTCGCCGACCAGCTTGACCCACCCGTCGCCGGCACGGGCCTGAGCCGCCAACGCCTCGGGCAGCTGCCACTCGTCCTCGAGTTCGATGGCGAAGCCGCGCGAATACCGCTTGGGGCGGGCCAGATGTCGCCCGGCCCGGATGATCCGTGGCAGGTCGTGGTGATCGTCGAGGCTGCGGGTGTCGGTCGGAGATCCGCAGTCGCGCAACAACAGCGCGCCGACCTCGCGTTCACGCTCGGCTTGGGCGATCGCCTCGTCCAGCGGAATCTCGCCGTGCTCCCCCAGCCCGACATGGCAGTGCGCGTCCACCAAGCCGGGCAGGATCCAGCCACCGTCGAAAATTGTCTCCGCATCGGCGACCTGCTCGGTGCGCAAGACACCGTCGACGATCCACCACTCCACCAGCTCGCCGTCGGGCAGACCGCGGCCCCGAACGTGGAGAGCCGGCACGCTAGTTCTTGCCCGGGAACTTCAGCTTGGACAGATCGAAATCGGCCAGACCGGGCGGCAATTCGTTCAGTCCCTCCGGCATTCCGGACAGGTCCGGGAAGCCACCGGGCATGGCACCGGCCAGCAACGGATTCTGCTTCGGCGGCGTCGGCCCCCGACCGCCCTTCTTCTTGCCCGCCTGCTTGTTCTTGCCCTTGGCCGATTTCTTCGATGAACGACGCCCGAACGGCATGCCCATCGCACCGGCCATCTGCGACATCATCTTTCGCGCCTCGAAGAAGCGATCGACGAGCTGGTTGACCTCGGACACCGTGACACCGGAGCCATTGGCGATGCGCAGTCGGCGCGAGGCGTTGATGATCTTCGGGTCGGCCCGTTCCTGCGGCGTCATGCCGCGGATGATCGCCTGCAGCCGGTCGAGTTGTTTGTCGTCGACGGTGGCCAGCGCGTCCTTCATCTGGCCCGCGCCGGGCAGCATGCCCAGCAGGTTGCCGATCGGCCCCATCTTGCGGATCATCAGCATCTGCTCGAGGAAGTCCTCGAGCGTCAGCTCGCCGGAGCCGATCTTGGCGGCGGCTTCCTCGGCCTTCTGCTGATCGAAGACCTGCTCGGCCTGCTCGATCAGGCTCAGCACGTCGCCCATGCCGAGGATCCGGCTGGCCATCCGGTCGGGGTGGAAGACGTCGAAGTCCTCGAGCTTCTCACCGGTCGACGCGAACAGGATCGGCACGCCGGTCACCTCGCGGACCGACAGGGCTGCACCACCGCGGGCGTCGCCGTCGAGCTTGGTCAGCACGACGCCGGTGAACCCGACACCGGACCCGAACGCCTCGGCGGTGGCCACCGCGTCCTGACCGATCATCGCGTCGAGGACGAACAGCGTCTCGTCGGGGTGCACGGCGTCGCGGATGGCGGCGGCCTGCTCCATCAACACCTCGTCGATGCCCAACCGGCCCGCGGTGTCGACGACGACGACGTCGAAGTGCTTGCTCTGCGCCTCGGCCAGGCCGGCAGCGGCGACGGCGACCGGATCACCGGGGCCGGCGCCCTCGGTGTCCGCGGCGTCGGGTGCGGTGCCCGGATGGGGGGCGAAGACGTTGACGCCGGCGCGCTCGCCGACGATTTTGAGCTGGTTGACCGCGCCGGGGCGCTGCAGATCGCAGGCCACCAGCAGCGGGGTGTGGCCCTGGCCCTTGAGCCACTTGGCCAGCTTGCCGGCCAGCGTGGTCTTACCGGCGCCCTGCAGGCCGGCCAGCATGATGACGGTCGGCGGGTTCTTGGCGAAGGCCAGCTGACGGGTCTCCCCGCCGAGGATGCCGATGAGCTCCTCGTTGACGATCTTGACGACCTGCTGGGCGGGGTTGAGCGCACCGGAGACCTCGGCGCCGCGCGCCCGCTCCTTGATGCGGTTGACGAAGGCACGCACGACCGGCAGCGAAACGTCGGCCTCGAGCAGCGCCAGCCTGATCTCGCGAGTGGTGGCGTCGATGTCGGCGTCAGTCAGCCGACCCTTGCCGCGCAGGCCCGAGAGCGCACCGGTCAACCGGTCGGACAGGGATTCAAACACGCAGTAAGCCTAGCGGGCGAGGTCGGGCGCCGAGATCGACGCCATGGTCGCGCCCCCGTCGCCAACCACGACCATGGTGTCGGTTTCGCGCACGACTACCCGGCCACCTCGGCCGGCTTGGCGGGCGGCGGTGTCGGAAGTACCGCGTAGAGGTCGTTCTCCAGCTTCGCGCGGGCCTCGGCGACCGATAGCGACGTCGGGACCGAGATTCCGAACGCGTCGACCACCGACGATCCCAGCGTGGTGATCTTGGCCCAGGCGATGTCGGCGCCGGTCCGCTCCAGCACACCGGTGAGCGTCGCGAGCAGCCCGGTGCGGTCGGTGGTGCGGATCTCGACGATCAGCTGACCCTCCCCGCTGCCGTCGTGCCACAGGATGCGCGGCGGGGCCGGCACCGCGTTGATCGGCACGGCCGGCTTGTGCTCCCCCACCCTGCCGGTGCCGTACTGCGCGGCGTCGGCGTCACGCTTCTCCAGCGCCGACATCACGTCGAGCTCGCCGCTGAGCGCGAGGATGAACTGCTGCCGGAGAAGTTCTGCCGCAGGCGGGGCACCGAAGCGCGGCGACACCACGAAGGTGTTGATCGCCGCACCGCCGGTGCTGTTCACCGACGCCGAATGCACGCGCAGCGAGTTGAGCGCCAGCACCGCGGCCGCCTTCGACAGCAAGCCGCGCCGGTCCGGGGCGATCATCGCGACGTTGAAGGTGTGCACACTGTCCCCCGGCGTCATCTCGACGTGCACGCCGCCGTCAGCCGCCAGTGAAAGATGATGCGGATCGATCGGATCCGCGTGCGGCTGGGGCTCGCCGGCCAGCATCAACCGGCAACGCCGGACCAGGTCGCCGATCAGCGAAGCTTTCCAGTCCCCCCACACCCCGGGCCCGGTCGCCAGCGAATCCGCCTCGGCCAGTGCATCGAGCAGCTCGAGCAGCACCGGGTCGCCACCGAGCGCGTCGATGACACCGGAGATGGTCTTGGGATCCTGCAGGTCCCGCCGCGTCGCGACGTCCGGCAGCAGCAGGTGGTAGCGCACGATCGCCGACAGCACGTCGATGTCGGACGGCCACAGGCCCAACCGGGTGCCGACCTGCACGGCCAGCTCGGCACCGATCACACTGTGGTCCCCGCCGCGGCCCTTGCCGATGTCGTGCAGCAGTGCGCCCAGCACCAGCAGGTCGGGGCGGGATACCCGCGTGGTGAATGTGCTTGCCCGCGAGACCGTCTCGACGAGATGGCGATCGACGGTCCAGATGTGGACGACGTCGCGGGGCGGCAGGTCGCGCACCGCTCCCCACTCCGGGAACAACCGTCCCCACAAACCGGTGCGGTCGAGGGCCTCGATGGTGGCCACCGTCGTCGGGCCTGCGGCCAGCAGCACCAGCAGGTCCTTGAGCGCATCGCGCGGCCACGGCGTGCGCAGCTCGGGAGCCGACGCGGCCAGCCTGTTCAGCGTCGACGCCGACATCGGCAGTCCGGTGGTGGCCGAGGCCGCCGCCACCCGCAGGATCAGACCGGGATCGCGTTCCGGACGGGCGTCACGCGCCAGGATCACCTCGCCGGCGAATTCCACCACCCCTTCGTCCAGCGGACGGCGGGCCGGCCGCCGCAGCACCGAAAGACCGCGCTTGGGAAGGGCATTGGCCGCGGTGCGCAACCCGGCGTCGACGTAGTAGCTGATGGTGCGCGCCGCGTCGGAGAGCACCCGGGCAAGATCGAAACGGTCGCCGATGCGCAAGGCGGCGCCGATCTCGTCGGCGAACTGGGCCAGCAGCTGATCGCGGCCGCGCTTGGACGACCGGTGAAGTTCGGTGCGCACATTGAGCAGCGCCAGGTGCGCACCGCCGAGTGAGCCGGTCGGCGACACCAGCGAGTGGCTCGGGTACACGTCCGCCAACTGGGCGATCGCCAGCGCATTCAGCAGCTGAACGTCGCGCAGCCCACCCCGACCGCATTTGAGGTCCGGTTCGGCGCGATGTGCGATCTGCCCGCTGCGCTGCCAGCGGGCCTGGGTGAGCTCGACGAGTTCCTCGAAGCGGGAAGCGATTCCGGTGCGCCATTGCCGTCGCGCCCCGCCGATCAACAGCTGGGACAGTTCGGCATCACCGGCGATGTGTCGCGCCTCCAGCATGGCCAGCCCTGCCGAGATGTCCTCGTTGGCCACCGCGAGGGCCTCGGGCACCGTGCGGACACTGTGGTCCAGACGAATGTTGGCGTCCCACAGGGGGTACCACAGCAGTTCGGCCACCTGGGTGACGATCTCGGCGGGCATGTTGTCGTGCACAAGCATCAGGTCGAGGTCGGAGTACGGCACGAACTCGCGGCGGCCCAACCCGCCGGTGGCGACGATGGCGAACCCGCTGGTGGCCGTGATGCCGATCTCGGTGGCCTTGGTGGTCAGCCAGAATTCGTGCAGGTCCAGTAGCGCGTCGCGCAATGCCGCCGAATCCAGGTGGCGCTGGCCGCCTTCCAGCAGTTGCTTGCTGGCGGCGGCCAGATCTTTCGCGGGTTTCGACGAACCCGCCGCCGGTGCCTCCCATCGGGAGGCGCCGGCGGCGGAATCTCTTGATTGCTTTGTCATCTCAGTCCTCCAACGGCCGACGCTCGACTAACGCTCATTCGGTGCGGCCGCGAAGAACCTCACAACGTCTGCGTCAGAGAGCGTCGGACCCACGCTCACCGGTGCGGACCCGAACCACGGTCTCCACCGGACTGACCCACACCTTGCCGTCGCCGATTTTGCCGGTTCGTGCGGCCTGCACGATGACGTCCACGACCTTGTCGACCGCGGAGTCATCGACAATGACCTCCACGCGCACCTTGGGCACGAAGTCGACGGAGTACTCCGCGCCCCGGTACACCTCGGTGTGACCCTTCTGACGTCCGTACCCCTGGACCTCGCTGACGGTCATCCCGAGGATGCCCGTCTGCTCCAGACCGGTCTTGACGTCTTCCAGCGTGAACGGCTTGACGATCGCAGTAATCAGCTTCATTTCCCTCATTCCTCCGCGCCGTGACGACCGAGAACCGAGCCGGTGCCGGCGGTCGCGAAGTCGTACGCGGTTTCCGCGTGCTCGGCTTCGTCGATACCGGATGCCTCTTCCTCGCGATCAAGCCGCAGTCCGATGGTGTACTTCACGATCAAGGCCAAGATAGCTGTCCCGATGGCGGAGTACCCCAGAACCGCGAACGCACCGATGGCCTGCTTGATCAACTGATCGAAGCCACCGCCGTAGAACAGGCCGGAAACCGCCGCCGGCGCCTCCGCGGTGGCCACCAGGCCCACCATCAGGGTGCCGAACAGACCACCGACGAGGTGCACGCCGACCACGTCGAGCGAGTCGTCGAAGCCCAGCTTGTACTTCAAGCCCACCGCGAGGGCACAGACGATACCCGCGCCCGCGCCGATCGCCAGCGCGCCAACCACATTCACCGACGAGCAGGACGGGGTGATCGCGACCAGGCCGGCCACGATGCCTGATGCCGCACCGAGGGTGGTGGCGTGTCCGTCACGAATCCGCTCGGTGAGCAGCCAGCCCAGCATGGCGGCGCCCGTGGCGACCGTGGTGGTGATGAAGGTGACACCGGCAATTCCGTTGGAGCCCACCGCGGAACCCGCGTTGAAGCCGTACCAACCGAACCACAGCAGACCGGCGCCGAGCATCACGAACGGCAGGTTGTGCGGCCGCATCGGGGTGCCGGGCCAGCCCAGGCGCTTGCCCAGGATGATCGCCAGGACCAGGCCCGCGGTACCGGAGTTGATGTGCACCGCGGTTCCACCGGCGAAGTCGATTGCCTTGAGCTTGTTGGCAATCCAGCCGCCCGTCTCACCGGTGACGCCGTCGAAGGCGAACACCCAGTGCGCGACCGGGAAGTACACGAAGGTGGCCCACAGACCCGCGAACACCAGCCAGCCGCCGAACTTGAGGCGATCGGCGACCGCACCGGAGATCAGGGCGACCGTGATGATCGCGAACATGAGCTGGAAGGCCACGAAGACGACCTGTGGAATGGTTCCGGCCAGCGGGATCGAGACGGCCGCATCCTCCGGCTTCAGTTGCAGGTAGGTGCCGCCGATCAGCCCCTTGAGGCCGAAATACTGGCTGGGGTCACCGAACAGGTTGAACTTGTCGTTGCCGAATGCCAATGAGTAGCCGTACAGCACCCACAGCACCGTGACCACACCCATGGCACTGACGCTCATCATGATCATGTTGAGCACGCCCTTGGCACGCACCATGCCGCCGTAGAAAAAGGCCAGGCCTGGCGTCATCAGCAGGACGAGCGCGGAGCTCGCTAGCATCCATGCTGTGTCGCCGGTGTCCGGCACGCCCATCACCGGGAATCCATCCACTCGCAGTTTCTCCTTCACCCATGCCACGGTTAGGCACCGTTGACCTAGGCCAAGACAATGCGCAGTGGTTGTTTCAGCGGAGACGCCTAGGTGTTTCGCGCATGTGAACGGATCGGCAGTCTGCGTTTCGCGGGTGTTACATCCCGCAATTCGCGCCGCTCAGAACGATTTCCGGGCTATCCGAGCAGCGCGTCGACGAACGCGGCCGGCTCGAACGGTGCGAGATCGTCGGGGCCTTCGCCCAATCCGACAAGCTTCACCGGCACCCCGAGCTCCTGCTGCACGCGGAAGACGATGCCGCCCTTGGCGGTGCCGTCGAGTTTGGTGAGCACCAGCCCGGTGATGTCGACGACCTCGGCGAAGACCCGGGCCTGCGCCAGACCGTTCTGGCCGATCGTCGCGTCGAGCACCAGCAGCACCTCGTCGACCGCCGCACGTTTGCTCACCACCCGCTTGACCTTGCCGAGCTCGTCCATCAGGCCGGTTTTGGTGTGCAGTCGCCCGGCGGTGTCGATGACGACGACGTCGGCGCCGGCTTCGATTCCTTTGTCCACCGAATCGAAGGCCACCGAGGCCGGGTCG
The DNA here is from genome assembly GCF_041287105.1 of Mycobacterium sp. SA01. Lineage (NCBI taxonomy): Bacteria > Bacillati > Actinomycetota > Actinomycetes > Mycobacteriales > Mycobacteriaceae > Mycobacterium > Mycobacterium sp. SA01. Next base: position 483,222 of record NZ_JBGGNO010000018.1, read on the forward strand.
GCGCCCTCCGGGCCGCGCACGACTTCGGCACCGACCCGCGACGCCCAGCTCTGCAATTGATCGGCGGCCGCCGCGCGGAACGTGTCGGCCGCGCCGAGGACCACCCGGCGCCCGTCGGCGACCAGGACGCGGGCCAGCTTGCCCACCGTGGTGGTCTTGCCCGTTCCGTTGACGCCGACGACCAACAGCACCGACGGCTTGTCGGCATGCGGCAGTGCCTTGATCGAGCGGTCCAGCCCCGGGTTGAGCTCGGCGATCAGCACGTCGCGCAGCACGGCGCGGGCGTCGGCCTCGGTGCGCACGGTGGTGGCAGCCAGCCGGCTGCGCAACTGTTCGATCACCGAGCCGGTCACCACCGGGCCCAGGTCGGCGATCAACAGGGTGTCCTCGACCTCTTCCCAGGACTCCTCGTCGAGATCGCCGCCGCCGAGCAGACCGAGCATGCTGCGGCCCAGCGCGTTCTGTGACTTGGCGAGCCGCCCGCGGAGGCGCTCGAGGCGGCCTTCCGTGGGCGCGATGCCGCTGAGGTCAGGGGCCGCCGGGGTGACCGTTGCCGGCGCGGGGGTCTCGTCGACGGCAGGCTCTTCGATGACCGGCGGTTCGGCCACCGGCGGTTCGGGCAGCCGCACATCCTCGATCGGGCGCTTGATGGAGTCTCGCGGTAGCGCGGCATCGTCACCGACCCCGGGCAATCCGGTGGTGTCGATCGTGGGCGGCGTCACCGGCGCTTTGGGGGGCGCTGTCGTTACTGACGATTGTGTGAACGAAATGCCGCTCGACGCGCTGTAGCCGCCGGATCGGTCAATTGGTGTGGGACTCTCTGAGCTGCGGCGCAGACTGATTTGGCGCCGCCGATAGCGGACCAGACCGATGATGAGTGCAGCGACGAGCAGGACGGCGATGACCGCGATAGCGATCCAGAGACCCTCTGACACCGTGCCATTGTTTCAGGGCATGGCGATGGGCCGCGCCACCCCTGGGGTACGGGGTATCTCGTGACGATGGATGACGCGGGATCCGGCCGGGGAGAGCGCAGCGACCCGGGGATCGGTTTGGGTATGGCGAGCCGCAAGCTGCGCCACATCGACGCCTGCCTGCACGGGCCGGTGCAATACGAGACGGTGACCACCGGCTTCGAGCGCTATCGGCTTCCCTATAACGCCCTGACCCAGACCAACCTCGGGACCATCGACCTCAGCACCGGCTTTCTTGGTGCGCAGCTGCGCGCGCCGGTCCTGATCGGGGCGATGACCGGCGGGGCCGAGCTGTCCCGCACCATCAACCGCAATCTTGCCGAGGCCGCGCAGAAGCTCGGGATCGGCATGATGCTCGGTTCACAGCGCATCATGCTCGACGATGAGGTCACAGCCGCCAGCTTCGAGGTCCGCGACCTCGCCCCCGACGTCCTGCTGGTCGGCAACATCGGCCTGGCTCAGCTCTCGGAATCCGCGATCCCCAAGATCGCCGCGGCACTGGACCGGATCGGCGCCGACGCGCTGGCCGTGCACACCAATCCGCTGCAGGAGGCGATGCAGGCCAACGGCGACACCGACTTCAGCGGGTCGCTGGACCGGTTGCGCAGGCTGGCCGAGGCGCTGCCCTGTCCGATCCTTGTCAAGGAGGTCGGCCACGGGATCGGCGCTGCGGCCGCCGAGCGGCTGCGGGGCCTGCCGATCGCCGCGGTCGACGTCGCCGGCGCCGGCGGCACGTCGTGGGCCCGAGTCGAACAGCTCGTGCGCTACGGCGAGGTGCGCTACCCGGCCGTCGCCGAATGGGGAGTGCCAACCGCACAGGCGCTCACCGAAGTTCGGGCCGCCTTGCCGGGCATGCCGCTGGTGGCCTCCGGCGGGATCCGCACCGGGGTCGATGCCGCGACGGCACTGGCGCTGGGCGCCGATGTGGTGGCCCTGGCCCGCCCGTTGTTGGCCCCCGCGATCGAGTCACCGGCCGCCGCGCTGGATGCGCTGCACGGCTTCGTCGAAGAGCTGCGCGTCTGCCTGCACGGCTGCGGTGCGGATGATCTTTCCGCGCTGAAACGCCTGGACCTCACGCGCCTCGGCTGAGTCGGTCGACCGCGATCTGCAAGGACGCGACGACGTCGAAGACCTCGGTCAGTCCGATCAGCTTCAGCGGCCTGCTGGTGCCTGGCCCGTCGGCGACGACCGCGAATCCGATCTCCGGAGATGCCGCCTCGTAGGCGTCGACGAGCACCTGCATGCCGGCCGAGCCGAGGAAGCTCACCTCGGTCAGGTCCACGATCAGAGCGTCTGGGCGCTGCTCGAGTGTGCTGGTGACGAGTTGCTCGAGACGCGGCGACGTCAGCAGATCGAGTGCCCCGGAAGCACTGATGACGGCGGTTCTCCCCAGCCAGTACTGGCGGGAATCGTAAGCGTCCAAAGCCACCCTTCGACGATCGGTGCCCGGCCGGCGGGCGACAACTATCGGAAGGCTGCTGCTTGAACCTCGGCGAACAGATTAGCTCACGCCGTCGGCTCCCTCTAACGGCCAGGCCTGGCCCTGCGGCGAAGATCCCCGCTAGCGTGGAGGCAATGGCAAACCAGTTCGCACCCGACGTCGCGCACCGCGACGTCGAGACCGCGATGAACGGATCGCTGAATCTGCGGCGCACCGTCCTGAATCTGCTGAGCGCGGTCCAGCCACGCCTGGCGGACTGGGCGGTACTGGCCATGCCGGATCACCGGACCGGTGGACTGACCGTCTACGGCGGGGCCAACGTCGGATTCACCGATGTGATCGCCCGGTCGTCGCCGTCCGAGCGCGGTCTGGATCAGGTGCTGCGCACCGGCCAGCGACTCCATGGCCACGTCGGTCACGATATGTCCCTCGCCGAGATCGGCACCCGCCTGCGGCACCGCGCCCTCGCCGAGGAACTGGCCGCACTGCGTCCGGCTGACGTGCTGACCCTGGCGCTGACCGCCCGGGGCACGACATTGGGCGCGTTCGTGCTGGCCCGCACGGCGGGGCGGCTCTTCGACAAGGAGACCATCGAGGAGGCCGAGCGGCTGGGCGCGACCGCGGCTGTCGCGCTGGATTCGGCTCGACTCTACGAAGAGCGCGGACAATTGGCCGCGGCGTTGCAGCGCAGCCTCCGGCCGCCGAAACTTCCTCAGGCCACCGGATTTTCGGTTGCGGCGCGGTATCGGCCTGCGGTGGAGCATCTCGAGGTCGGCGGTGATTTCTACGATGTCGTCGGTAGCGGCGACGACGTGGTGCTCACCCTCGGCGATGTGTGCGGCAAAGGGGTGGATTCCGCGGCGCTCACGCTGCAGGCCCGCCAAACCATCCGCACCTCCACGCATTTCGACCGCAGCCCCGATCGGGTTCTGGACACGCTGAACACGGTGCTGTGTGAGCAGGCGGTGGGACGGTTCGTGACCACACTGTGCGCGCGGGTGCGGGGCAGACCTGACGGTGAATGGGCCGAGGCGCACATCGCCGCGGCCGGACACCCCGGCCCGATCGTGGTTCGGGCCACCGGCGATATCGAACAGATCGAGGTCTCCGGGATCGCCGCCGGAGTGAAGCTCGGTGTGCACTATCACACTGCCGCAGTGCGATTGGAGCGCGGCGACACCATGCTGATGTTCACCGACGGCGTCGAGGAGGCGCGTCGCGACGAGCGTCTGTATGGCGTACATCGGTTGCTGGAATTGCTGCCCGCCTACGCCGGCGCCGGCGGAGAGGTGATCTGCGAAGCCGTCGAACGCGACGTCCTGGAGTACCTGGACGGTGATCCGCACGACGACATGGCATTGCTGGCGGTCACGTGCGGGAGCTGACGGCGCTGGCCGACTACCAGCATGCGTTGGCGAGCAGAAACCGGGCGCAGGCCACCGGCGTTGTCACCCAATTGCTCACTGACGGTGTGGATCCCCTGACGATACTGACCGACGTGATCGCCACGTCGCAGCGCGAGGTCGGAATGCGGTGGCAGCGCGCCGAATGGTCCGTCGCCGACGAGCACGCGGCCACCGCGATCTCGGTCGCCGCCACCGGCGCCGTCGCGGAGCACGTGAACGCAATTCCGTTGCGGGGCAGGTCTGTTCTGGTCGCGTGTGCCGAGCGGGAGTTCCATGAACTGCCCGCCATGATCATCGGGTGCGCGTTGCGCGCGCATGGCTGGGAGACCACCGTGTTGGGCGCGGCGACCTCGCCGATGCGCCTGAGCCAGCATCTCGCCGACCACGGGCACGACGCGGTGGCCATCAGCTGCTCGGTGTTGGGCGCCTTGCCGACCACCCGCCGTTTCATCGAGGCGGCCACCGGGGCCGGGGTGCCGACGTTGGTCGGGGGCCCGGCATTCGGTTACGACGACGTGCGGGCGCGGGCGCTGGGCGCCACCGCGTGGGCACCGAACGCGCACGCCGCGGTCGAAGCGATGGACCGGCTGCCCACGGTTGCCGGTGTGCTACCGGAGATTTCACCGGCGGCGAGCGCCGAGCAGGCGCAACTGGATCTCCACCACCGGCGGATTGTCGAGTTCCTGCGCGAACGGTGGTCGCTGACGCGTGAATCGCCGCCGAACACCGTCTTCGCCAACCTGACTCGCGACACGTTGAACCAGGCGCTGCACGCACTGTCGGCGGCGCTGCTCACCGGTGACCCGCGGCCGATCGCCGAGACCGCGTGGTGGATCAACGACGTACTGCAGGCGCGTGACGCCGACTCCGCGTCAGTGGCCGAGCTGGCAGACCTGCTCGCCGACAGCCTCGACGACTACCCATTGGCGCGCGAGCTCGTGCGCGCGCACTTCATGATCGAATCCGGCTGAGCCGCAGACGGTTACGGTGCCGCGCTGGCGACCAGCTCTTCGCCGCGCATCCGCTGGGAGATCACCGTGGTGATGCCGTCGCCCTGCATCGTCACGCCGTACAGCGCATCGGCGATCTCCATGGTCGGCTTCTGGTGGGTGATGACGATCAGCTGTGACTGTGACCGTAGCTGCTCGAACAGTCCGATCAGCCTGCGCAGATTCACGTCGTCGAGGGCAGCCTCGACCTCGTCCATGACATAGAACGGCGACGGCCGGGCCCGGAAGATCGCCACCAGCATGGCCACCGCGGTCAGCGACTTCTCACCACCGGAGAGCAGCGAGAGCCGCTTGACCTTCTTACCAGGCGGGCGGGCCTCCACCTCCACGCCGGTGGTCAGCAGATCGCTGGGGTCGGTCAGCAACAACCGGCCCTCACCGCCCGGGAACAACGTCGCGAACACCTGCTCGAACTCGCGCTCGACGTCGGCGTACGCCTCGGCGAACACCTGCAGGATGCGTGCATCGACGTCGGCGATCACGTCGAGCAGATCCTTGCGGGCGGCCTTGACGTCTTCGAGCTGGGTGGACAGGAAGTTGTAGCGTTCCTCCAGCGCGGCGAACTCTTCCAGCGCAAGCGGATTCACCCGTCCCAGTTCGGACAGCTCGCGTTCGGCCCGCTTGGCCCGACGTTCCTGAGTCGGGCGGTCGAACCGCATCGGCGCGGGCGCCGAGACCTGCTCGCCGCGCTCCTTGGCCTGTTCGTATTCGGCCATCTCCAGCTCCGACGGCGGCAGGGTCACGTCCGGGCCGTACTCGGCGATCAGATCGTCGGCGGACATACCGAACTGCTCCAACACCATCTGCTCGAGCTGTTCGATGCGCAGCGACGCCTGCGCCTTGGCCACCTCGTCGCGGTGCAGCGAATCGGTCAGCGCGGCGATCCGGCCGTTCAGCGCGGTGACTTCCTCGCGCGCAGCGGTCATCGCGGTGGCCCGTTCCTGCCGTTCGGCGGCGAGGGCGTCACGGCGCCGGGATGCCGCTGCCACAACACCGGACAGGTGCCCGGCCACGCGTCGACCGGCTTCGGCCACCGCGGCCGCGACTGCGGCGGCGTGCTCGCGGGCCGCGCGGGCGCGCTGGGCGCGAACCCGTGCCTCCCGCTCGGCCGCAGCGGCGCGTCGCAACGAATCCGCCCGCCCGCGAACGGCGTTCGCACGTTCCTCGGCGGTACGCACCGCCAGCCGCACCTCCACCTCGACGGCACGGGCTTCCTCCGCGGCGGACTGCATGTACTGGCGGTCCTCGGGCGCGTCGTCGACCTCGGTCGCCCCGTCCTGGGCGGCAGCCAGCCGGTTCTCGAGTTCGGTGAGCTCTTCCACCGTGCGCAACCGCCCGGCCTCGAGTTCGTCGCGCTGAGCCTGCTGGCGGCGCCACTCCCCCTCGGCGGCACGGGCTTCCTGCCCCAGCCTGCCGAGCTGTTCGTAGATCGCCGCGATCGCGGCGTCGGATTCGTTGAGCGCCGCAAGCGCCTGCTCGGCGGCGTCCTGACGCTCACCCTGTTCGGTGAGGGCACCGGCCAGTGCGGCCGACAGCTCGGCGACCTGAGTCTCGGCCGCCGCGAGTTCGCGTGTGGCCTTGTCGATTTCGCCGGCGATCTCCAGTGTGCTCGGCTTGCGGTCGGAGCCGCCGCTGACCCACCCCGCGCCAACCAGGTCGCCGTCGAGGGTGACCGCACGCAGCGCTGGCCGCGCCGCGACCAGAGCCAGCGCGGCACCCAGATCCTCGACGACGGCGACGTCGGCGAGCATCGCCGTCATGGCGCCCTGCAGTCGGCCCGGCGCCTCGATCAGATCCAGCGCCCACACCGCGCGCTCGGGCAACGAACCGGTCTGGCGCGGCGCAATCGGCCAGTCCCCCAACACGATCGCCGCCCGGCCACCGTCAGCGTCCTTGAGTGCTCGCACCGCCGAACTGGCGGCGTCGAAGTTCTCGGCGGCCACCGCGTCGGCCGCGGCGCCCAGCACCGCCGCCAACGCCCCCTCGTAGCCCGAACGCACCTTCACGAGATTGGCAATGGTCCCGAAAAGTCCTGCGCCACCACGGTTTTCCGTCAGCCAGGCCGAGCCGTCCTTGCGCTCGAGCCCGACCGCCAACGCGTCGATGCGAGCCCGAAGGGAGGCCACCTGCCGTTCGGCGCTGCGCTCGGCGGCCTGCAATTCGGCCACCCGTTCGTCGGCCAGCCGCAGCGCGGTGATCGTACGGTCATGCTGTTCGTCGAGGCCGACCTCGCCCTGATCCAGTTCGCCGACCCGGCCCTGCACGGTCTCGAACTCGGCCCTGGCGTGCTGGGTGCGGGCGGCGGCCTCCTCGATCGCGGTGGTCAGCCGCGCGACACCCTCATCGATCGATTCGACCCGGGCGCGCACGGTCTCGACCTGACCGGCCAGCCGGGCGAGGCCTTCCCGGCGGTCGGCCTCGGCGCGCACCGCGGCCATGTGGGCACGTTCGGCTTCGGCGGCCGCGCGTTCGCGTTCTCCGAGCTCGGCACGGGCGAACTCGAGCCGCGATTGCGCTTCGGCCAGCTCTGCCAGCAGCTCCTGTTCCCGCGCGGCGACCTCGTCGGCCTCGGCTTCCAGCTCGTCGGGGTCCGGGCCGGTGCTCGCGGTGGGCTCGGTCTCGAGGTATTGCGCTCGCTCAGAAGCGATCCGGACGGTGGCGCTGACCCGTTCGGCAAGCGCCGACAGGCGGAACCAGGCCTGCTGGGCGGCGTCGGTGCGTTCGGACAGCGTGGCCACCGCGGCCTCATGTTCGGCCAGCGCCGCGCCGGCGACGTCCAGCCGTTTCGCGGCGTCGTCGTGCTCGCGGCGCAACGTGGTCTCGGTGTCGTCGGCGCCGGCGAACTCGGCCCGCCGGGTGACCAGGTCGTCGGCGGCCAGCCGCAACCGGGCGTCGCGCAGATCCGCCTGAATGGTCTGGGCTCGCCGCGCCATCTCGGCCTGGCGGCCCAGCGGCTTGAGCTGACGGCGCAGCTCGGTGGTCAAGTCGGTGAGCCGGGCCAGGTTGGCCGCCATCGAGTCGAGCTTGCGGACCGCCTTTTCCTTGCGTTTGCGGTGCTTGAGCACGCCGGCGGCCTCTTCGATGAACGCCCGGCGGTCTTCTGGCCGCGACTCGAGGATCTGGGAGAGCCGGCCCTGGCCGACGATGACGTGCATCTCGCGGCCGATGCCGGAGTCGCTGAGCAGCTCCTGGACGTCCATCAGCCGGCAGCTGGTGCCGTTGATCTCGTACTCACCGGCGCCGTCGCGGAACATCCGCCGGGTGATCGACACCTCGGAGTACTCGATCGGCAGCGCGTTGTCGGAGTTGTCGATGGTCAGCGTCACCTCGGCGCGACCCAGCGGGGCCCGCGAGGAGGTGCCGGCGAAAATGACGTCTTCCATCTTGCCGCCGCGCAGGGTTTTCGCGCCCTGCTCGCCCATCACCCAGGCCAGCGCGTCGACGACATTGGACTTACCCGAGCCGTTCGGGCCCACCACGCAGGTGATGCCGGGCTCCAGGCGCAGAGTCGTCGCCGCGGCGAAGGACTTGAAGCCCTTCAGGGTCAGACTCTTGAGGTACACGGCGTGCCAGACTACCGCTCGCTAAAGCCTCTGATGGCTTCGCCGCGCGGTGACCAATCGACAACAACCGTGTCGACGTGCCCCGGCGTTTTCCCACTATTGAGCAGCTGTAACAGCTGTTCACATGCGTCACGCGGGCCCTGCGCGACGACGAGCACCCGGCCGTCGGCCTGATTGGCGGCATACCCGGTCAGACCGAGCTCCAGCGCGCGAGACCGGGTCCACCAGCGGAAACCCACGCCCTGGACGTGGCCGTGTACCCAGGCGGTCAGGCGGACGTCAGGATCGGCCAACGTCGTCCACCTCGAACCGGACCTCGGCGCCGGATTTCAGGGTGCGGCCCACCGTGCACACCTGGTCGATCGCCCGATTGACCACCACCACGAGCCGCTCGATCTCCTCGGCGGACAGCCCGGACAGGTCGATCTCGAGCTTCTCCTCCAGCAGCGGGTAGCGCTCCTGCTCCCGGTCCGCCGGTCCGGACACCCGGATCGTCGCCGGATAGTCGTCGCCGAGACGACGGCGCAGCGGCTGATCGCTGCTCAGGCCGCTGCATCCGGCCAGCGCGATCTTGAGCAGCTCGCCGGGGGTGAAGACACCCTCGTCGGTCTCCGAACCGATCAACACCTCCGCGCCGCGGCTGCTGCGCCCGGTGTAGCGGCGGATGCCGGTGCGTTCCACCCACAGGTCAGTCATGGTTCCTTCCTTTGCGCCCAAACCGACGCTTGGGCGGGAAAGTGCGAGTAAATCACGCCAAAACGTCGATCTCGACGGTTCAACGCCGAGGACGCGGTTGGCCCGGTCTTCGTTGACATTGCGGGCAGTAGAACGACGAGCGGTTCATGAACTTCTCCCGCCGGATCGCGGTGCCGCAGCGCGGGCACGGCAGGTCTTCACGGCCGTAGACGTTCAACGACCGGTCGAAGTACCCGGACTGCCCGTTGACGTTGACGTACAGCGAGTCGAATGAGGTGCCGCCCTGGCCGAGCGCTTCACGCATCACCTCTCCTGCGGCGTCGAGCAGCTCGCCGAGCTGACGGCGGGTCAGGTTCTCGGCCAGCCGCGCGCCGTTGATCTTGGCCCGCCACAGCGACTCGTCGGCGTAGATGTTGCCGATACCCGACACCACGGTCTGATCGAGCAGCTGCCGCTTGATCTCGGAGTGCTTGCGGCGCAACACCGTAACGACAGCATCGCGATCGAACCGGGGGTCCAGCGGATCGCGGGCGATGTGCGCCACCGGCTCGGGCACCCGAGCGCCGTCGACGTCGACCAGGTCGGCCAGCTGCCACCCGCCGAAGGTGCGCTGATCGACGAAACTCAGCGCGGTGCCGTCGTCGAGCAGTGCCGCGATCCGCAGATGATTGGTGTTGGGTACCGGGCCCAGCAGCATCTGGCCGCTCATACCCAGGTGCACCACCAGTGCGGTTTCGTCATTCAGGGTGAGCCACAAGTACTTTCCGCGCCGATCGGTGCCGGTGATCTGCGCGTCGAGCAACCGGGCGGTCAGATCGGCCGCACCGGCCTCGTGCCTGCGCACCGCCCGGGGATGGTGCACTCGTACCGCGGAGATCGACCGGCCGGCGACGTGGGCTTGCAGGCCGCGCCGGACCACCTCGACCTCAGGTAGCTCAGGCATCGCAGGAGCGCCGAATGCGACTGTGGCTCAAGCGTTGTCCAGCGCGTTCCAGGCCGCGGCGGCGGCCTTCTGTTCGGCTTCCTTCTTCGACCGGCCGACGCCGTTGCCGTACTCGGTGTCCATCACCAGAACGACGGCGGTGAACTCCTTGTCGTGGTCGGGCCCGGTGGAGGTGACCACATAGGACGGTGGTCCCAGGCTGCGCGACGCGGTGAGCTCCTGCAGGCTGGTCTTCCAGTCCAGGCCGGCACCCAGCGTCGGCGCCGTGTCCAGCAGATTGCCGAAGAGCCGCAGGATCACGTCGCGCGCAACGTCGATACCGTGGTGCAGATACACCGCGCCCAGCAGTGATTCCATGCCATCGGCCAGGATGCTGGACTTGTCGGCTCCGCCGGTGTTGACTTCGCCGCGGCCCAGGAGCAGGTGTGCGCCCAGGCCCTCGTCGGTCAGGCCCCGTCCCACGTCGGCCAGCGCCTGGGTGTTGACGATGCTGGCGCGCAGCTTGGCCAGGTCGCCTTCGGTGCGTTCCGGGTGGCGATGGAACAGCTCGTCGGTGATCGTCAGGCCCAGCACCGCGTCGCCGAGGAACTCCAGGCGTTCATTGGTGGGCAGACCGCCGTGCTCGTAGGCATAGCTGCGGTGGGTCAGCGCCAGCGTCAGCAGGTCTTCCGGCATGTCGACGCCGAGTGCGGCAAGCAGACTTTCGCGTGGCGGGCTCACGACGGGCCGGCCCCCGGTTCGGGGGCGTCGGCGTCTGCTGCGGGGAACATGCCCGCCAGCTTGGCGAATCGCGGGTCGATCACGTCGTGGTGATGGCCGGGCTCGGAGGCCAGCGCGACACCGCACTGCGGGCACAGCCCCGCACAGTCCTCGGTGCACAGCGGGGTGAACGGCAAGGCCAGCCCGACGGCGTCGACGATCGGCTGTTCCAGGTCGATGGTCTGGTCGACGACGTGGCCGACCTCGTCTTCCTCGGTGGTGGATTCCGTCGTGCTGTCGGGATAGGCGAACAGTTCGGTGAGCGAGATCTCGACGTCGCCGGTGACTTCGGTCAGGCAGCGGGAGCATTCACCCCGGGTCGGTGCGTAGACCGTGCCGGTGACCAGGACCCCCTCGGATACCGACTCCAGTCGCAGATCCAGAGTCAGGTCGGCGCCGGCTTCGATGGCGACCAGGTCCAGCCCGATTCGCGATGGGCTGGGCACCGTTTCGTGCAGCTCCAGCATCGAGCCGGGGCGCCGGCCCAAGCGGGAGATGTCGAGGACGAGCGGCGACCGGCGTTTGCGCTTCGTGTGAGCACTATGTGAAGTCGCCATGATCCGATCTTAAAACCCGGCGCCGCGCGATCGCGTCAGTAGGCGCGGGCCGGGACGCTCAGCGCTGCGCGTAGTCGTGGGTGCCCGCGGCGGTGCGCAGTTGATGACGGCCGCGGCTCACCGAGCGCAGCGTGCCGTTGAGGTAGTCCTCGAACTGGGCGAGCTTGTTGTCGACGTAGATGTCGCACTCGCCACGCAGCCGGTCGGCTTCGGCATGGGCGGTGTCGATCAGCCGGGTCGACTCGGCGTTGGCCGACTGGACGACCTCGGTCTGCGAGACCAGCCGCTGCTGCTCCTTGATGCCTTCCTGCACGGCCTTCTCGTAGGAGATGTTGCCGCTCTCCACCAGCCGGTCGGCCTCGGCCTTGGCCCTGCTGGTGGCCGCTTCGTACTCACGCTTGGCGGTCGCGGCCAGACGGCTCGCCTCGTCGCGGGCCTCGGCGACCATGCGTTCGCTGTGCTGACGCGCCTCGGCGACCATCCGGTCGGCCTGCGACTTGGCGTCGGCGAGCAGCCGGTCGGCCTCGGCGCGGGCATGGCTCAGCAGGGAGTCGGCCTCGGCGGTCGAGTTCGCCACCATCGAGTCGGAGTGCTCTTTGGCCTCCCGCAGCAACGAATCGCGGGCGTCCAGCACATCCTGGGCGTCGTCGAGTTCACCCGGGATGGCGTCCTTGATGTCATCGAGGAGCTCCAGCACGTCACCGCGCGGCACCACGCAACCAGCCGTCATCGGAACGCCGCGGGCCTCTTCGACAATCGCGCTCAATTCATCGAGCGCTTCAAAAACTCGGTACACGGCGCCACCCTCCTGGGCGTAGTTGGTAGTGACCAGTGTGCCTGGTGTTACGCCTGTGACTGCGGTGGCGGCTCGGTGTGTCGGGCAGACTTTTCTGGCAACCGCACCGGTCAGGGGCGTCTCGCCGACGATCATGTCGGCGAGGCACTCCTCTCCACTGGAGAATCAGCGAGTGCGACGTCGGATTCGCGGCGCCCGGCGTGCCCCGGATCGGGCCGCACAGTCGTGACAGATCAGCGGGCGCGCTGGGCCAGCTTGGCCTGCAGCCGGCGGTTCACCGACTCTGGCAGCAGTGCCGAGACGTCACCGCCGAACATGGCAACCTCTTTGGCCAGCGACGAGGAGACGAACGAATACTCCGGTGTGGTGGCCACGAAGAAGGTGTCCACCCCGGCGATGTGCTTGTTCATCTGCGCCATCTGCAGCTCGTACTCGAAATCGGTTCCGGTGCGCAGACCTTTGACGATCGCGGTCATGCCGCGCTGTTTCACGAAGTCGACGACCAGTCCCTGCCCCGACTCGGCGTGCAGGTTCGGCAGATGGGCGCACGCCTCGGAGATCATCGCGATCCGCTCGTCGATGTCGAACATCCCGGACTTGTTGGGATTGATCAGCACCGCGACGATCACCTCGTCGAATTGCGCTGCGGCCCGCTCGAAGATGTCGACGTGACCCCGCGTCACCGGATCGAACGATCCCGGGCATACCGCGCCAGTCATATGCGGCGCTCCTGCTCATCGCTACGCTCTGCGTCGTCGCCGCCGGTCATGGGCAGTGACGCTAGCAGGCCGCGATCTCGATGCGGGTATCTCCGTATCGCCGGTTGTCCCAGGCCGTCCAGCCCGCCGGCCAGGACAGTTCCGCCGACGACGTGGCGCGTTCGACCACCACGACGGTGCCCGGCGCGACCCAGCCGTGTCGGTCCAAACTTGCGAGCACGGCCTCGATGTCGGCGCTGGACACCTCGTACGGCGGATCCGCCAGCACCAGGTCCACCGGTACGTCGGTGCCCGCGGCGAGCACCGCGGCGACCGCCCCGCGGCGTACCGTCGCCCCGGGCAGACCCAACGTCGAGACGTTTCGTTTGATGACAGCCGCGGCGCGCGAATCACTTTCGACGAATAGCGCCGAGGCCGCACCGCGCGACAGCGCTTCCAGCCCGAGCGCCCCCGAACCGGCGTAGAGGTCCAGCACCCGCAGACCGTCGAAATCCCGCCGCGCGGCAAGGACATTGAACAGCGCCTCACGGACCCGGTCCGTGGTCGGCCGGGTGCCCCGGGGCGGCACATCCAAGCGCCGTCCGCCGGCGCTGCCGCCGACGATGCGGGTCAGGCTGCTCCCCCGGTCAGTCCTTCCGAACCGATCACCACCAGCAGATCGCCACCTTCGACCTGGGCGGTGCTGCCGACGGCAACGCGAGTCACCCTGCCACCCTTGGGTGCGGTGATTGCGGCCTCCATCTTCATCGCCTCGATGGTGGCGATGGTCTGTCCCGCTTGCACCTTCTCGTCGACCGCCACCCCGATCGTGACGACCCCGGCGAACGGGGCGGCGACGTGATCGGCGTTGTTGCGGTCGGCCTTCTCCGCGGCCGGCACGGTTTCGGCGATGTTGGTGTCGCGCACCAACACCGGACGCAGCTGGCCGTTGATGATGCACATGACGGTGCGCATGCCGCGCTCGTCGGGTTCGGAAATGGCCTCCAGCCCGACGATCAACTCGACGCCGCGCTCGAGCTCGATGCGGTGCTCGTCGCCGTGGCGCAGTCCGGAGAAGAACTGGTTGGCGCTCAGGCCGGAGGTGTCGCCGTACTCTTCGCGGTGCGCCTCGAATTCCTTGGTGGGGCCCGGGAACAGCAGCCGGTTCAGTGCAGCCTGGCGAGCCGGACCGGGTTCGCCGAGCACCTTCTCGTCCTCGACCGACAGCGACTGTTCTGGCTTGGCGGCGCCACGGCCTTCCAATGCCTTGGTGCGCAACGGTTCTGGCCAGCCGCCCGGCGGGTCACCAAGCTCACCGCGCAGGAATCCGATCACCGAGTCCGGGATGTCGTGGCGCCCCGGGTCTTCGGCGAACTCCTCGGCGGTGATGCCCGCACCGACCAGGGCCAGCGCCAGATCGCCGACCACCTTGCTCGACGGCGTGACCTTCACCAGTCGGCCCAGGATGCGGTCGGCTCCCGCGTAGGCGTTCTCGACGTCCTCGAACCGCTCGCCCAGCCCCAGCGCGATGGCTTGGGTGCGCAGGTTGGACAGCTGGCCGCCCGGGATTTCGTGGTGATACACCCGGCCGGTCGGCGCGGGCAGGCCGGCCTCGAACGGGGCGTACACCCGGCGCAGCAGCTCCCAGTACGGCTCCAGGTCGCACACCGCGTCGAGGTTGATGCCGGTGTCGTACGGCGTGTGCGCCGCGGCGGCCACGATCGCCGACAGCGGCGGCTGGCTGGTGGTGCCCGACAGCGGAGCCGCCGCGCCGTCCACCGCACTGGCGCCGGCATGCCAGGCCGCGGTGTAGGTGGCGAGCTGACCGCCCGGCGTGTCGTGGGTGTGCACGTGCACCGGCAGGTCGAAGCGGCTGCGTAGCGCGGAGACCAGCGTGTGCGCCGCCGGCGGCCGCAGCAGCCCGGCCATGTCCTTGATCGCCAGCACGTGGGCGCCGGCGTCGACGATCTGCTCGGCCAGACGCAGCCAATAGTCCAGCGTGTAGAGCGTCTCGGCCGGGTTGGACAGGTCACCGGTGTAGGACATCGCCACTTCGGCGACCGCCGAACCGGTCGCGCGCACGGCATCGATGGCCGGCCGCATCGACTCGACGTTGTTGAGGGCGTCGAAGATTCGGAAAATGTCGACACCAGTGCGAGCGGCCTCGTCGACGAACGCGTGCGTCACCGTCTCCGGGTAGGGCGTGTAGCCGACCGTGTTGCGGCCGCGCAGCAGCATCTGCAGACAGATGTTGGGGATCGCCTCACGCAGCGAGGCCAACCGCTCCCACGGGTCTTCCTTCAAAAACCGAAGCGCGACATCATAAGTCGCTCCACCCCAACACTCGATGGACAACAGCTCCGGCGTCATCCTGGCGATGTACGGGGCGACTTTGAGCAGTCCCGAGGACCGCACGCGGGTCGCCAGCAGTGACTGGTGGGCGTCCCGGAACGTCGTATCGGTCACGCCGATCGCCGGAGAATCCTTGAGCCACTTGGCGAATCCCTCAGGACCCAGTTCGTCGAGGCGCTGCTTGCTGCCCGGCGGCGGGCTCGCCGCGATATCGATGTCGGGCAGTTTGTCCTGCGGGTAATACCGGGGCCGGTCGCGGTACGGCGAATTGACCGTCACCTCGGCCAGGAACTTCAGCATCTTGGTTCCGCGGTCCGCGGATGTCCGCGACGTCAGCAGTTCCGGACGCTCGTCGATGAACGACGTGGTGATCCGCCCGGTCTGGAAATCCGGATCGTCCAGAACCGCTTGCAGGAACGGGATATTCGTCGACACGCCACGGATCCGGAATTCCGCCACCGCCCGCCTGGCCCGTGCCACCGCGGTGGGGAAATCACGACCGCGACAGGTGAGCTTGACCAGCATCGAATCGAAATGCGCGGTGACTTCCGCACCCAGATGGGTCCCGCCGTCGAGCCGGATCCCCGCGCCGCCCGGCGAGCGGTAGGTGGTGATCCGCCCGGTGTCGGGACGGAATCCGTTGGCGGGGTCCTCGGTGGTGATGCGGCACTGCAGGGCCGCGCCGTGCGGCGCGATGCGCTCCTGGCTCAGCCCCAGATCGGCCAGCGTCTCCCCCGCCGCGATCCGCAGCTGGGCCGACACCAGGTCGACGTCGGTGATCTCCTCGGTCACGGTGTGCTCCACCTGGATCCGGGGATTCATCTCGATGAACACATGCCGGCCGCGCTCGTCGAGCAGGAACTCGACGGTGCCCGCGCAGGTGTAGCCGATGTGGCGGGCGAAGGCGACGGCGTCAGCGCAGATCTGGTCGCGCAGAGCGGGATCCAGGTTGGGCGCCGGGGCCAGCTCGATGACCTTCTGGTGGCGGCGCTGCACACTGCAGTCACGCTCGTAGAGGTGAATGACGTTGCCGTAGGTGTCGGCGAGGATCTGCACCTCGATGTGGCGTGGATTGACCACTGCCTGTTCAAGGAACACCGTGGGATCACCGAAGGCCGACTCGGCCTCGCGGCTGGCGGCCTCGATGGACTCCGGCAACGCCGATGGCTCGGTCACCCGGCGCATACCGCGCCCGCCGCCGCCGGCGACGGCTTTGACGAACAACGGGAATTCCATCTGCTGGGCCGCGGCGACCAATTCGTCCACCGAGGCCGACGGCGCCGACGACGTGAGCACCGGCAGCCCCGCCTCGCGGGCCGCGGCGATCGCTCGCGCCTTGTTGCCGGTGAGTTCGAGAATCGACGAATCCGGGCCGACGAACGTGATGCCCGACGCCGCGCAGGCGGCCGCCAATTCCGGATTCTCCGACAGGAAGCCGTAACCGGGATAGATCGCGTCCGCACCGGCGGCCCGGGCGGTGGCGACGATCTCGTCGACCGACAGGTACGCCCGTACCGGATGGCCGACGTCGCCGATCTGATATGCCTCGTCGGCCTTGAGGCGGTGCAACGAATTGCGGTCCTCGTACGGGAAAATGGCTACCGTGCCGATGCCCATTTCGTAGGCAGCGCGGAAAGCTCGGATCGCAATCTCACCGCGGTTGGCCACGAGGACTTTGGAAATCACCCGCATACCCTACCCGCGTGACCGCGCCTGCGGCGGGCGACTAGATGAGCGTGGACCAGTAGTTCCAGAACCGCACCAGGATCAGCAGGAGCAACCCGGTAAACCACAGCGTCACGATCGACCAGCGCCAGGTGTAGAGCACCCGGGCAACCACGTTCCCGGCGAGCGGACGAAGCGCAATCGAGGACACCACAACCAACAACGGGACGGTGACCGCCCACACCACCATGCAGTACGGGCACAGCGCCCCGATGCGGTACAGCGTCTGGAAGATCAGCCAGTGGATGAACACCGTAGCCAGCGCCGTGCCGATGGTGAGTCCCAGCCAGTACCACCGCGGCAGTCGCACCTTGGCCACGGCGAGCACACCGGTGGCCACGACGACGGCGAACGCGGCGATTCCGATCAGCGGGTTCGGGAAGCCGAACGCCGACGCCTGCGGCGTGATCATCACCGATCCGCACGACAGCACCGGGTTGATGCTGCAACTCGGCACGTAGGCCGGGTTCACCAAGATCTCGATCTTTTCGATCGTCAGGGTGGCCGACGCGATCAGACCGACCACGCCGGCGATCAGCACCCACCACGCGCTGGCCGGTCGCACCGCGACCCCGCCCGACGGGTCTTTCGACTCGACGGGTTCGGTCGGTTCGACCGGAGCCGGGGTCGCCACGCTCATGACGTCGGGGCCGGCGTGGGCTGAGTCGGGCTCGGCGGCGCGGGAGCGTTGTCCAGGCCGGGCACGTTGCCGACGATCGCCTTGACCTTGGCGATCAGATCCTCGGGCGAGGCCGGGCTGATGTCCTGGCCATTGAGGCGGATGGTCGGCGTCGCCGTGATCTTGGAGGCCGCGGCCAGACCCTCGACCATGTCGCTGTGCTTGCCGGAGTTGATGCACGACGAGACCTTGTCGGTCGGCACTCCGGCCTGCCGGGCGGTCTCGATCAGGCGGGCGTTGTCAGGGGCACCGCCCGCACCTTCCTCGGGCTGCATGGCGAACAGCGCGGAGTGGTAGCGGGGGAACGCTTCCTTGTCCGCGTCGCCGACGCAATAGGCCGCGTTGGCCGCGCGAGTGGAGTAGTTGTCGTTGACCCGCGAGTTGAGGATGGCGACCGAGTAGTAGTCGGCGGCGATGGCACCGGCTTCGACCAGCTTGGAGATGGTCGGGCCAAAAGCCTTCTCGAAATCACGGCAGTGCGGGCACTGGAAGTCCTCGTAGAGCGACAGCACCGCCTTGGGCTCGTCGGTGCCGTCCTTCTTGATCAGCTGGCTCGAGGTGATCCGCACCGCCTGCGCGTCGCCTGCCGCGGCGGTCTTCTTGTCGTGACTCATCACGATGTACAGCACCAGTGCGACGGCGAAGATGACGACGATGCCGGTCAGCCCCAGCTGGATGGCCAGGTTGCGCTTACGGTCCTGGGCTTTCAGGTCGTAGCGGGGGGTGGATTTCTTGTTGGTGGCCACGGCTCGGCTGATCCTCGCTGTCAAGACTCGGTGTTGGCGCCTCTAGAGTACCGGCGCGCCTGCCCGCCGAATTTCAGGCGCGGGCGAGGTGGGCGCGCAGCGCCGAGATCATCTCGGCATTGCACCGGCTCACCTGGCCGCCCAGCGCATTCAGGTTGAGGAATGCGTGGGTCATCGGACCCATCTGCCGCAGATCGGTCAGTACGCCCGCTGCCTGCAGCTTTGCCGCGTACTGCTCGCCTTCGTCGCGCAGCGGATCGAACCCCGCGGTGACGACCAACGCCGGTGCGAGCCCGCTGAAATCGTCGGCCAGCAGCGGCGACACTCGCGGATCGGTGATGTCGACTTCGGATCCCTCGACGTAGGCGTCGGCGAACCAGTCCATGTTGGCCTTGGACAGCAGGAATCCGTCGGCGAACAGGGTGCGTGACCGGGTTCCGCCGCGCAGGTCGGTCGCCGGATAGATCAGCCACTGCAGGCTCGGCTGGCGGCCCCCACCGTCGCGGGCCAGCTGGGCCACCACTGCGGCCAGGCAGCCGCCGGCACTGTCGCCGCCCACCGCGATGCGGTCGGGGTCGGCACCCAACTCCGCGGCGTTCAACACGGCCCACAGGTAGGCGGCGTAGGCGTCGTCGACGGCCGCGGGCGCCTTGTGCTCGGGCGCCAGCCGGTAATCGATGGACAGAACGTGCACACCGGCATCGCGGCAGATCAACCGGCAGGCCGAATCGTGGGTTTCGAGGTCGCCGAAGACGAACCCGCCGCCGTGATAGAAGACCAGCAGCGGCGCGCCGTCGCCGTCGGCGGGGCGATAGTGCCGGGCCGGGATGATGCCGGCCGGGCCGGGAATCTCCAGCGGCGAGATCTGAGCGACGTGGATGTCGGCCTCGTCGAGGCTGTCGGTGGCTTCCCGGTTCTGACGGCGGGTGGCGATCGGATCGCCGGTGACCGCGAGGCTGCTCAAGCCGACCGCGCGCTGGGCGGCCAGCATCATCTGGATCGACGGATCGAGAGTGTTCCCGTCGATCGTGATGGCGCGGCCACCCGACAACAGTCTCTTCACGACGCCCGGCAGGTGCGGGATGGCTTTGACGCCGGCGCGGTTGGCGACCGGCAAGGCCCTCTTCAGGAACCGGCTTCGCGCGGTCCCAGACACGGTGTCTGTCATTGATAGTCCTCGGTTCTGGTGCGCAGTACCGGTATCGCCGCAGCGTACGGGACCTCGACTGTCGGCGGCCTGTCGGCCCCGCCCGCAATCAGCGGTTGACGAATCCGACAATTCGACCTGTTCTCGGCGGCGGCGCGCCGGGCCTGCTCAAACGACATGTCGCGCTGGGTACTATCGTCACCCGAAGTCGGTTGACCCCGGAGCCGATTGCGACGGGTCCTGTCCCCGGCTCATTCGACTCCACAGACAGGTGACACGATGCCGGCGGCCGCGATCCCCACCGTCACGCTCAACGACGACAACACCCTCCCCGTGCTGGGCCTCGGCGTCGCCGAGCTGTCCGCCGAGGAGACCGAGAGCGCGGTGGCCAGCGCCCTGGCGGCGGGTTATCGGCTGATCCAAACCGCGAAGGGCAACGAGGAGGCCGTCGGGCGCGCAGTCGCCGCGTCGGGTCTGCCCCGCGACGAACTGTTCATCGCCACCAAGCTCGCCACCGAGGACCAGGGTTTCCAGTCGTCCCAGGACGCCATCAGGGCCAGCCTCGAACGGCTGGGGCTGGAGTATGTCGACCTGTATCTGATGGACTGGCCGGCCGAGCAGAACGGCAAGTACATCGACGCCTGGGGCGGCATCATGCGGTCCCGCCAGGACGGTCTGATCAAGTCGATCGGTGTCGCGAACTTCACCCCAGAAAACCTGTCGGACATCATCGACCTGAGCTATTTCTCGCCGGTGGTCAACCAGATCGAACTGCACCCGCTGCTCAACCAGACCGAGTTGCGCGCGGTACACAGCGATCGTTCGATCCTCACCGGGGCCTACATCCCGACCGATGAGGGGAAGCTGACGGGCAATCCGGCGATCGCCGAAGTGGCTGCAGCGCATGGGAAGTCACCGGCACAGGTGCTGATCCGCTGGAGCCTGCAGCAGGGCGATATCGTCGTTCCGCGGTCGGCTCCGGCACACATCGCCGAGAACGCCGATGTGTTCGACTTCGAACTCACCGCAGCGGAGATCGAGACCCTCAACGGTCTCGACGACGGGACCCGCTTCCTGCCGAATCCGGCAGGCTAGGCCCCGCCGCCGAGCCCGCTGTGGCTCAGGCGTCCAGCAGCCAGTCGTTCGGGCTGAACAACTCGCAGTGCACCCGATCCGTGGCGATGCCGCGGCCGGTCAGCTGGGCGCGCACCGCCTGCACGAAACCGTCGTTCCCGCACAGATAGATCTCTGCGCCGTCGGCGATGTCGATGTCGATGTCGATGTCGTCGAGGTTCATCAGCCCCTCGTGGATTCGGGGGTTGTCGCCGTCGACGTCCTCGGCGTACCAGAGGTCCAGGCTGGCGTCGGGCAGGATGTCGACGAGTTCACGGTGCCGCTTACGCAACGGGTGGGTTACCGCGCTGCGGTCGGCGTGCAGCACCTGCACCGGTGCCGCATGTGACTGGCCGACAAGGTATTCCAAAATTCCGATCATCGGCGTGATGCCGATGCCCGCGGAGATCAGCACGACCGGCGCGCCACTGCGCGGCTCGGGCAGATCGCCGAACGGCACCGTGACGTCGAGCAGATCACCGACCCGGACGCAGTCGCGGATCCAGCTCGACACTTCACCTGCCGGGTTGTGCCCGACGGCGTCGACCGGCTTGACCGCGAAGGTCAACTCGGACGCACCCGGAGCGTTCACCAAGCTGTACTGCCGCAGCTGACGCGCGCCGTCGGGTAGTGTCACACCTACCGAAACATATTGCGCCGCACCAGCTCCGGCCACACCGTCGGCTCCCACCGTCACCAGTACGGCCCCGGAGGGGTCGTCTTCGCGGGCGGTGACCCGCAGCCGACGGAAGACGTCTCCGGCGGCGACCCCGGCGCCGGCGTAGAGATCGCGTTCCAGAGCGATCAGGGTGTCGGCCATGATCCAGTACACCCGGTCCCATGCCGCCGCGACGTCGGCGGTCACCGTGTCGGCGCCCAGCACCTCGACGATCGCGGCGAACAGGTGCTCGTGCACGATCGGGTACTGGTCGGGGGTTATGCCCAGCGACGCGTGCTTGTGGCCGATGCGCGACAGCAGTTCGCTCGGATGCGGCAGGTCCGGATTGACCAGGTGCGTGGCGAAAGTCGCGATCGAGGCGGCCAGGGCACGCTGCTGCGCTCCCTGCGCTTGATTGCCCCGGTTGAACAGGTTGCGCAGCAGCTCCGGGTGACGACCGAACATCCGCCGGTAGAACACCGACGTGATCTCGTCGACGTGCGCCCCGACGAGCGGCAGTGTCGCCGTGATGATCTCGGCGTGGTGCGGCTCCAGTTCCTGAACCTCGGCCGCGCCGACTGCGGTGGTGGTCATGTCAGATTCCCTTCGGTTGTGAGTTGCAGAACGACGGGCAGCATCTGGCTGCCGACGAGATCGGCGATCGTGTGGCGATCGAGTTCGGCGTAGAAGGCCTCTTTGGCATCGGCGAGCACCCGACGCAGCCGGCAGCCCGCGATCAGCGGACAGGCCGGCTGGCCGGTGCAGTCGACGACTTCGCGATCCCCTTCGAGCCGGCGCACCAGCCAGCCCAGTGATGCCTCGCGGCCGGCGTCGGTGAGTTCCAGGCCGCCGGCGCGGCCGCGGCGGGCGTGCACCAGCCCCAGCTCGGTCAGCCGCGACACCGCTTTGGCGACATGATTCTCCGACGCGCCGGCCGCGGCGGCGACCGTTCTGGTGGTGACCCGCTGCTCGCGAGCCTGACCGGTGGCGAGCAGCATCATGGCCCGAAGACCTAGGTCGGTAAACCTCGTGAGCTGCATAAACCCGACGCTAGTTTATTCGGCATCGCAGATGCGTATTTTCTGCGTGTGGGCTTGAATACACGAATCGGTGCGGATTTTTGACCTGCGGTGACGACCGCGTGAGCCCGATCTCGAGGTAACCGACCGCCCCGCTAGCGACTGGGGCAGGTACCCGCGGCCGAGCGCAACTCGTCGGCTGAGGACTGATCCACCGGCAGTGCGTACCCTCGCAGCACCGCGATGAACTGCATCGCGTACTGGCACCAGAACGCATGATTGGGCGGCATCCAGCTGCCAGGAGGCTGGTCGCCCTTGTCCTGGTTGACCTGACCGTCGACGGCCAGCAGGTTGGCCGGATCGTTGGCGAATCGAATCCGCATGTCGTCCGGCCAGTTTCGCGCGCCCATGTCCCACGCGTACGCCAGCGGCACCAGGTGGTCGATCTGCACCGCCGCCCCGACCTTCGCGCCACGGGTGAACGGGATCGTCGCGCTGGTGTACGGGTCGTGCAGGACGCCGGTGGCGACCGCCTGCGGGCAGCGTTTGGTGAACACGAAGGTCTTGTCGACGAGGTCGCGGTCCAGCACGTCGTCACGGGTGTCGCAGCCGTTGTGCCCGCCCGGCGCGGAGTTGTTGTCGTCCCACGCATCGCCGAAGGCCGCGCGCCGATAGTCGTTGCCGCGCACCCGCTGCGGGATGACGACGATCCCGTCGAGCACGTCGGTTCCCGGTGCCACCGTCGGCACGTCGGCGCGGGCGATCATCGCATCGGGATGACTGGTCGAGGACGTGACCTGCACGGAGACGATCACCGCCAGCGCCGCGATTACGGCCAGCCAGATCAGGGGCCGCCGTCTCACGACTTGTCCAGGTAGTCGATCCGGTCGCCGCCGGTGAATTGGCCGGCCAGGACCGTCATGCCGGGGTTCGCAGGATCCCTGGCATAGATCGACTGGGCCACCTCACGCGCATCGACGATGACCTCGAGGTGCTCCGCCAGAGACAGGAAGCGCAGCGTGATGGGACGGCCGGACTGGTTGAGCCCCAACACGTCTCCCTCGCGGCGCTCCTGCAGGTCCAGATCCGCCAGCTCGAAGCCGTCCAGCGTGCTCGCCACCGCGGTCAACCGGTCGCCGGCTTTGGATCCCTCCGGGAGTTTGGTGGCCAGCAGGCACAGGCTGGCGTGCGAACCGCGCCCGATCCGCCCGCGCAACTGGTGCAGCTGGCTGATGCCGAACCGGTCGGCGTCCATCACCACCATCACCGTCGCATTCGGCACATCCACACCCACCTCGATGACAGTGGTGCACACCAGGACGTCGATGTCGCCCGCCCGGAACGCGGCCATCACCGCGTCCTTCTCGTCGGCGGGCAGCTTGCCGTGCATCAGGCCCAACCGCAGCCCGGCCAGCGGCCCGTGACCCAGATGCTTGAACAGGTTGACGACCGTCTCGGCGGGCGGGCCGCCCTCCTGCTCACCCGCCTTGTCGTCCTCGTCGATGCGGGAGGCCACGACGTAGGCCTGTCGGCCTTCGCCGACCTCCTCGGTGATCCGTTGCCAGGCCCGCGCCAGCCACTGCGGCTTGTCTTTGATGAAGATTGTGTTGGTGGTGATCGGCTGACGCCCGCGCGGAAGTTCGCGCAGGGTCGAAGTTTCCAGGTCGCCGTAGACCGTCAGTGCGACGGTGCGCGGGATCGGGGTGGCCGTCATAACCAGCAGATGCGGGGTCAGTCCGGCAGGTGCCTTGGCGCGCAACCGGTCTCGCTGCTCCACGCCGAACCGGTGTTGCTCGTCGACGACGACGAAGCCGAGCTTGTGGAATTCGACGGCGTCCTGCAACAGCGCGTGGGTGCCGACGACGATGCCCGCCTCCCCGGACGCCACCTCGTCGCGCACCTGACGTTTCTGGGCCGCCGACATCGACCCGGTCAGCAGTGCGATTCGGGTCGCCCCGTCCTCACCGCCGAGTTGGCCGGCCATCGCCAGCGGGCCGAGCACACCGCGGATCGACTGGGCATGTTGGGCGGCAAGGACTTCCGTCGGCGCCAGCAACGCGCACTGGTATCCCGCGTCGACCATCTGCAGCATGGCCACCACGGACACGATCGTCTTGCCGGAGCCGACCTCGCCCTGCAGCAGCCGGTTCATCGGCTTGCTCGCGGCCAGTTCGCCGGAGACGACGTCGAGCACCTCCTGTTGACCCGCCGTCAGCGCGAAGGGCAGGCGCTCGATCAGCGCGGCGGCCAAGCCGTCTTCGCGACGCGGCGCGACCGGGCCGGATTCGGAGAGCTCGCCGTGGCGGCGCTGCGCGAGCGCCCATTGCATCCCGACAGCCTCGTCGAACCGCAGCCGCTCGCGGGCTGCCTCGCGCTCGGGTTCCCGTTCGGCCACGTGGATGGCGCGCAGCGCTTCATCCTCGGAGATCAGACCCCGTTGGCGCACAACGCTTTCGGGCAGCGGATCGGGTATCGGGTCGAGGACCGCGAGTACCTGCTGCACACAGGCGTAGATGTCCCAGCTCTGCAGCTTGGAGCTGGCCGGGTAGATCGGGAAGAAGTCGCGCTCGAACGCCGACATCGACAACTCGCCGCTCTGTGACGTCGAGGTGTCGGCGATCGTCTTCAACGACTTGCTGCCGAATACTCGCCCCTTGGGCGACTCCAGAACCAGGAAATCCGGATGCGTCAGCTGCATGGCCCCCCGGAAGAAGCCGACCTCCCCGGACAGCATCAGCCGGACGCCCTCGATCAATTCCTTCTTGAGCCACTTGGCGTTGAAGAACGTCGCGGTGACTTTGCGCCGCCCCTTGCCGAGCGTGATCACCAGATACTCGCGCTTGGGTCCTCGCTGAGGCAGGCGGGTGACGGCACTCTCGATCTCGCCGACCAGCGTGATGTGCTCGCCCTCCTCCGGCGGCACCTCGTCCTCACCCCACACCGACATCCCGTGGACGTACTTGCGCGGGTAGTGCCGCAGCAGGCCGTCGACGGTGCGGATGCCGAACACATCATCGAGCAGACCGGCGGCCTTGCCGCCGACGATTCCGTCGAGACGGTCGGTGAGACTGACCACGACTACTCCACCCCGATCAACAGGTCATCGCCGCGGTGACCGGTGGCGTAGGTGGCGAATTCGATTCCGGGATGGCGCCGGTGGATGTGCGCGGCGAGCGCCTCGGCGACGGCCGGATCGGTGCCGGCACCGGTCAACACGGTCACCAGCTCACCGCCGGCCACCAGCAGCAGGTCGATCAGCCCGGCGGCCGCACCGGTCACATCGTCGGCGACCACCAGGACTTCGTCACCGGCGATGCCCAGCCCGTCACCCGGTTCGCAGCTACCCGCCCACGTGAGCGCCTGTTCGGTGGCGGTGCGCACCGAACCATGCCGGGCCGCGGCCGCCGCCCTGGCCATCGAGTACCCGTCGTCGACGGCGTGGCGGCCCGGATCGTGGACCGCGAGCGCGGCCAGCCCCTGCACCATCGAACCGGTCGGCAACGCGACAACGTCTATGCCCCAACCGATTCCGGCCGTGCAGCCGGCGACCAACTCCTCGGCCGCCACATATCCGTTGGGCAGCACCATCACCTGCGCGGCCCGGGTATCGACCAGCGCGCGAAGCAGTTCACGGGCGCTCACGCCGTTGACCGGATCTTCCAGCTCAGCCTCGGGCCGCAGCACGCAGGCGCCCTCCTGGCTGAAAAGCTCTGCGGCACCGTCTCCGTCGACGACGGCGAGCACCGCGCGCTCCCGACTCCAGCTGCCCGGGGACACCCGGGCGGGCCCGGTGCTCAACACCGAGATCTGGATTCGGCTCACCGCGCCGGCCGCCATCCCGGCCTCCACGGCGGCGCCGGCGTCGTCGGTGTGGACGTGGACCGAATAGCGTTCGGCCGACGCGGCGATCGCGACCGAATCGCCGAGCTGCTCCAGCCGGGTGCGCAGCGGGTCGAGGGCGGCCGGGTCACAGCCGGCGAGCAGATACATCACCTCGAACTGCGGCGGAGCCGGTTCCGCGGCCGCGGTCTCGATCCGCGGCGGGCCCGGTTCGTAGGCGTGCCGGTGTGGCGCATGCCCGGTGACGGTGGCGGTCAGCGCGTCGATCAGGACGAGGAAGCCGCGCCCGCCCGCGTCGACCACCCCTGCCTCGGCCAGCGCGTCGAGCTGTTCGGGCGTGCGGTCCAGCGCGGTGACCGCGGCCTCGCCACCTGCGGTCAGCGATTCGGCAAGGCTCGCGCCGTCGGCGGCCCACTGCTGAACGGTGTCGGCGACAGCCTGCAGGACCGAGACGATGGTGCCGGCCACCAGCTGCCCACCCATCGACGACACCACCAGCCCGACGGCGTGCCGAAGGGCCGCGCCCAGCAGTACCGCGTCGATGTCGGCGAGATAACCGTCGGTGTCGGTGGCGGCCGCGGCGGTCACGTCGGCCAGTCCGCGCAGGATCTGGGACAGGATCACCCCGGAGTTGCCCCGGGCGCCGTGCAGTGCACCCTCGGCAAGCGCGGCGGTCAACTCACCGACGCCGCCCGAGCCGGTCACCGACTCCGCCTCGGTCAGCGCCGCCCGCATGGTGAACAAGAGGTTGGTCCCGGTATCGGAGTCGGCGACCGGGAACACATTGAGCCGGTTGATCTCGTCGGTGTGGGTGATCAGGTCGCCGACCGCGGTAGAGGCCCAGTCGCGCAGGGCAGATGCGTCCAGCCGCCGGTCCGGCATCGGCACCTCCTCGCGATCCCTGGCCACCACACGGCGTCGTCGCGCCAGCCTATCCAGTCCACCCGACACCGCGATGCCGCCGCGGCGCAGGACCGTGGGATGGCCGGATCACTGCAGGTCAGCTGGCCGCAGAGGGCGTCGTCCGGGCGTTGCAGCGGCGCATTTTGGCGTTCGGTTCACCGGACGGCTATCCTAGTCAGGTTGTCGGGTCACCCGTTTCGGTCGTTGGCCCCCAGGAACACGTTCGATAGAGGAGTTCTACATGGCTGCCGTGTGCGACGTCTGCGGAAAGGGCCCCGGCTTCGGCAAGTCGGTGTCGCATTCCCATCGCCGGACCAGCCGTCGCTGGAACCCGAACATCCAGACCGTGCGCGCCGTGAGCCGCCCCGGCGGCAACAAGCACCGCGTGAATGTCTGCACCTCCTGCCTGAAGGCCGGCAAGGTCAGCCGCGGTTAATCCCGCTCGTGCGCCCACACCGACGTGTGGGCGGAGAAGTTCGAGACGTTCCCCGCGAAACCTCGATCTGGCCGTGCGTTAAGGCAGTCGCCAGTCGATCGGGTCGGCACCCATCCCGGCCAGCAGTTCGTTGGCCCGGCTGAACGGCCGTGATCCGAAGAACCCCCGTGACGCCGACAGCGGCGACGGATGCGGAGATTCGATCGCCTGCGCGCTACCCAGCATCGGCTTGAGCGTCGAGGCATCCCGTCCCCACAAGATCGCCACCAACGGTTGATCGCGCGCCACCAGCGCGCGGATCGCGCATTCGGTGACGGCCTCCCAACCTTTCCCCCGATGCGATGCCGGGGTTCCCGGCCGCACCGTCAGCACCCTGTTCAGCAGCATGACACCACGCTGCGACCACGGCGTCAGATCACCCGTCGACGGCGGTGGGTGGCCGAGGTCCGCGGTGTACTCGGTGAAGATGTTGGCCAGGCTGCGCGGCACCGGTCGCACGTCGGGGGCCACCGAGAAGCTCAGACCCACCGCGTGTCCCGGCGTGGGGTACGGGTCCTGGCCGACGATCAGCACCCGCACCTCGCTGAACGGAAAGGTGAAGGCGCGCAGCACGTTCTGGCCTGCGGGCAAGTAGTTTCTGCCGGCGGCGATCTCATCGCGCAGAAATTGGCCCATCTGGGTGATCTGGTCACTGACCGGGGCGAGCGCCTGCGCCCAGCCTTCGTCGACGAGTTCGGCCAGCGGCCGGGCGGTGGTCGTCACCGACGTAACCTAACGCGAGCCGTCAGTCGAAGGATTGCCAACCCGCCGCGCCTTCCCATCTGAGCCCGTCGACCAGCACGCCGGGCGTGCCGTCTCGCACGGTGCCGATCACCCGCCAGCCGGGCGGAACGGCTGCGGGGAAACACGCGACGAGGGCGTGATCTTCGCCACCGGAGAGCACCAACGCCTGCGGATCGGCACCGGCCGCCGCGGCCGCGGCGGTGACGGCGTCGACGTCGGGTCGCAGCGCGTCCGCGGCGAGGTCGATGAGGACACCGGAGTCGTGGGCGATGTGGCCGAGATCGGCGAGCAGCCCGTCGGAGACGTCGGTCATCGCCTGCGCGCCGGCGTCCGCTGCCACAATGCCCTGCCCATAGGGTGGACGCGGCACCAGGTGCCGCTCCCGCAGCTCGCCGAAACCGGCAATCCCCTTGTGGCACAGCAGATATCCGGCGGCCGAGCGGCCCAGCTCACCGCTGACGGCAACCACCGATCCCGCTCGCGCGCCGCTGCGCAGTACCGGTGGCCGGCCGGCCAGATCACCGAACGCGGTCACCGAGACCACCCACTGCGGGCTGGCGACCAGATCACCGCCGACGATCCCGGCGCCCAGCGGACCGGCCTCCAGCCACATTCCGTCGGCCAACTCCTGCGCCCGCACCGCCGGGGTGTCGGGCGGGGCGCCGAACGCGACGACGAACGCGCTGACCCGCGCGCCCATCGATTCGATGTCGGCGGCGTTCTGCGCGATGGCTTTTCGGCCGACCTCCTGCGGAGTGGACCAATCCAGCCGGAAGTGGCGCCCCTCGACCAGCATGTCGGTGCTCACGACGACGCGACCGTCCGGCATCGCCACCACCGCGGCGTCGTCTCCCGGCCCAACCGTCACGATCGCGGGTTGACGACGTCCGGCGACCAGGCGGTCGATCACCGGGAACTCGCCGAGCTGGCGCAATGTGGGGTCGCCACCGTCGGCCACGAGGTCTGCCCTCCTCCCGTCGCCCAGGCTGATCGGCACGGCAACCTGCGGTACGTTGGGGCCTTGCCGGCACCCGGACATGCCAGTCTAGGGCGGCGCCGCATGCGGGCGGCCATCGAGAGGAGGCGACGGGTGGTGGAGGCGTACATGCTGATCCAGACCGAGGTCGGCCGCGCCGAGGTCGTCGCCAAGCAGGTGGCCGCACTGCCGGGCGTACTGTCCGCCGAGTATGTGAC
Source organism: Mycobacterium sp. SA01 (assembly GCF_041287105.1). Classification (NCBI taxonomy): domain Bacteria; kingdom Bacillati; phylum Actinomycetota; class Actinomycetes; order Mycobacteriales; family Mycobacteriaceae; genus Mycobacterium; species Mycobacterium sp. SA01. The sequence continues at coordinate 512,660 of NZ_JBGGNO010000018.1, forward strand.
CGGTCCCTATGACGTGGTGGTCCGAGTCGCCTCGGCCACCAAGGATGATCTGGCCGCCTCCGTGGTGCCCAGCGTTCAGCAGATCGCGGGGATCACCCGGACCCTCACCTGCCCTATCGCCGATGCCGACTGAGCCACTTCCCATCGCCAGCGAGGACAGCACCGGGGACGGACCGCCCCGCGCCTTCCTGATCGCCGCGGTGATCGTGGCGGTGGTGGCGATCGGCGCCGTGCTCGCGATCGCGGCCACCCGCAAAGCTCCGGTCCAGCCCGTGGTCATCGCCGCCGCCCCAGCGCCGCAGGCGGATTCACCGAGCTGCCGGAGTCTGATGGGCGCATTGCCGGAGAACCTCGGTGAATTCCATCGGGTGGCGGCGGCCGACCCGGTGCCGCCCGGCGCAGCGGCCTGGCGTGGGGCGGCCGACAATTACCCGGTCATCCTGCGATGTGGCATCGACCGGCCCGCGGAGTTCATGGTGGGCTCCCCCATCCAGCTGGTCAACGCGGTTCAATGGTTCCAGCTCGAGGATCCCCAGACCGACCGCAGCACCTGGGTCACCGTGGACCGCCCGGTCTACCTGGCACTCACCCTGCCGAAAGAGTCTGGCCCCACGCCCATTCAGGCGTTGTCGGATGTGATCGCGCGGACGTTGCCTTCGGTTCCGATCGACCCCAACCCGCCTCGCTGAGTCAGCGAAGACCGGTTCCGCGCGCCAACGCCGTCTCCACCATGGTGCCGACCAGCGTCGGGTAGTCGATGCCGCTGGCCGCCCACATCCGCGGATACATCGAGATCGTGGTGAACCCGGGCATCGTGTTGATCTCGTTGACCACCGGGCCGTCCTCGGTGAGGAAGAAGTCCACTCGCGCCAGACCCTGGCAGTCCAGAGCCTTGAAGGTCCGAATTGCCAAGTGCCGCAGTTCCTCTGCCACGTCTTCGTCGACCTTCGCGGGGACGTCGAGTTCGGCGCCGTCGTCCAGGTATTTGGTGGCGAAGTCGTAGAAGCCGTCTTCGCGGCCCGCGATGCCGGCGACCCGGATCTCCCCGATCGCGCTGGCTTTCACTGAGCCGTCCGGGAATTCGAGGACACCACACTCGAGCTCACGGCCTTCGATCGCGGCTTCGATGATGACCTTGGGATCGTGTGTGCGCGCATCGGCGATCGCCGCTGGCAGCTCGTCGGGGCTCATCACCCGGTTCACCCCGATCGAGGACCCACCGCGCGCGGGTTTGACGAACATCGGAAAGCCAAGGCGCATGATGTCATCGAGCGTGGGCGCCTTCTCCTGCGGCCGCAGCACCACGTGATCACCGATCGGAAGACCATCGGCGGCCAGCAGCTTCTTGGTGAACTCCTTGTCCATGCCGGCCGCACTGGCCAGCACGCCGGCACCCACGTACGGCACGCCCGCCAATTCGAGCAGACCCTGGATGGTGCCGTCTTCGCCGTACGGCCCGTGCAGGATCGGGAAGACGACGTCGACCGATGTCAGCACCTCACCGGCGGCTTGACCCAACGACACCAGCTCACCGTGCCGCTGCGGGTCGGCAGGCAACGCCAGCGCCGTGCCGGAGTCACCCCTGACCTCCGGCAGCCGCCGGTCGGTGATGGCCAGGGTTTCCGGCTTGCCGTCGGTCAGCACCCAGGAGCCCTCCGGGGTGATGCCCACGGCGACGACTTCGAACCGCTCCGGGTCGAGGTTCCGCAGGATGCTTCCGGCCGATACGCAGGAGATCGCGTGCTCGGAGCTGCGGCCCCCGTAGACGACGGCGACGCGGATACGAGAAGTCACAAACTAGAGAGGCTACAGCCCAGCCGGTATGAGCACGATCTGGCGCTGTGAGCAGTGACTATCCGGCGCCGAGGGCTGCGAGGACGTCGGCGACCAGGTCGTCGGTGTCCTCGATGCCTGCTGAGATCCGGGCGAAGCCGCCGGCCACGGGGTCGCCCCACCGGGCCCGACGGTCGACGCAGGTGTGGATCCCGCCGAAGCTGGTCGCGGCCACCAGCAGGTCGCTGCGCTGCACCAGGGCGTGGACGGCGCGCGCGTCGGCGAGTTCGAACGACACCAATCCCCCGAAACGCCGCATCTGCGCGGCGGCCACCGGGTGGGACGGGTCGTCGGGCAATCCCGGGTGGCGCACCGAGCGGACGCGCGGGTGGCTGGCCAGCGCGCCGGCCAGCGCGAGGGCGTTGCGGCATTGCCGGTCGAAGCGCAGGCCGAGGCTGCCGAGGCTGCGCAGCACCAGCCACGCTTCGAACGACCCCAGGATCGCCCCGGACAGCAGCCGCTCGCGCTCCAGTGCGGCCATCAGGTCGGGATCGGTGCCGGCGATGTACCCGGCCAGCAGATCGCTGTGGCCCGACAGGGCTTTGGTGGCGCTGGCCACCACCAGATCGGCGCCCAGCGCCAGCGGTTGCTGACCCAGCGGCGTCGCGGTGGTGTTATCCACCAGCAGCCGCGCACCGCGCTGCCGGCAGATCTGGGCAAGCCGGCGCAGGTCCACAACATCCAGCGCCGGATTGGTCGGGGTCTCCGCCAGCACCACGTCGGCGCTTCCGGCGGCCTGGTAGATCTGCTCGGCATCGGCCTCGTGAACGGTGATCCCTTGCGGAGCAAGATATTCCGCGGCGTAGCGGCGCACCTGGTAGTAGCCGTCGGCCGGGACGACCAGTACTGATCCGGGTTTGGCCATCACACGCAGCGCGGCGGTGATCGCCGCCATCCCGGAGCCGAAAGTCAAGGCCGCCGCGGCCCCTTCGAGCTCGGCCAGTGCCGACTCGAGCTGCCGCCAGGTGGGGTTGGTGGCGCGACCGTAGGTGTTCTGTTCGCTGCCCTCGTCGTCGGAGAGGTGGTACGCCGACGCCGGAACCGGACCCGGCTGAATCGGATCTCCCGGAATCGGCAGGGAACTCACAGCTTTGACGGCGCGGGTCGAGTCGCCGTAGCGGTCGGTCATTCCGGTTTGGTGCTGCGGCCCAACAACAGCGCCACCGCCTGGTCGACGGACAATCCCTTGTGGCACACCTGGTGGACCGCATCGGTCAGCGGCATCTCGACGTCATAGCTCGACGCCAGCGCCAGGATCGATTCGCATGAGGTGACGCCTTCGGCAACGTGCCCGCCGGCGGCCAGTTGGGCGGCCTCCATGGTGCCGCCCCGCCCGAGGCGCTCACCGAAACTGCGGTTGCGCGAGTGCGGCGACGTGCAGGTGGCGACCAGGTCGCCCACGCCGGCAAGGCCGGCCAGCGTCGCGGTCTTGGCGCCCACGGCGATGCCCAGTCGCATGATCTCGGCCAGACCGCGGGTGATGATCGCCGCAGCGGTGTTCTCCCCGAGTCCCACTCCGGCGGCCATGCCGCAGGCCAGCGCGATGACGTTCTTGCACGCACCGCCGATCTCGGTGCCGATGACGTCGGCGTTCGTGTACGGGCGGAAGTAGCCCGTGCTCAGTGAGCGCTGCAAGGTGATCGCGCGGCCGGAGTCGGTGGCGGCCACCACCGTCGCGGCGGGCTGGCCTTGCGCGATCTCGTCAGCCAGATTCGGGCCCGAGACGACGGCCACCTGGCTGGGGTCGACGCCTGTGACCTGAACAATGACCTGGCTCATTCGCATCAGGCTGCCCAATTCGATGCCCTTGGCCAGGCTGACCAAGGTGGCGCCGTCGGCGATCAGGCCACGCCACTGTTCGAGGTTGGTGCGCAAGGTCTGCGCGGGCACGGCGAGCAGCACTGTGGTCAGCCCGTCGAGGGCCTCGGCGGCATCGGTGGTGGCGCGGATCGTGGTCGGCAGCGCGATGTCGGGCAGGTATCCGGGGTTGGCGTGTGTGGTGTTGATCGCCTCGGCGACTTCCGCGCGACGAGACCACAACCGGACCTCGGAGCCGGCATCGGCCAGAACCTTGGCCAGTGCGGTTCCCCAGGCGCCGGCGCCCATCACCGCGGCGGTGCCCACCGTGCTGGTCATGGTCATTAACGTAGCCCACGCCGCCGCGACTGCTCGCCGGCCAGGAATGCGAGAGACCCGAACGACGCTGGAAGGATGGTGAACATGAGCGCGGACCTCGGCGTCATCATTGCGGTGAAACGCCTCACGGCCGCCAAGACCAGACTCAGTCCGGTGTTCTCGGCGAATATCCGCGAGCAGGTGGTGCTCGCGATGCTGATCGACACCATCACCGCGGCCCGTGCGGCCAGCGCCGTCGCGTCGATCACCGTGGTCACCCCCGACGACACGGCGGCCACCGCCGCCCGTGAGCTCGGCGCGGACGTGCTGTTCGACGCGACGCCGCCGACCGAGCCCGACCCGTTGAACACCGCAGTGCGATTCGCCTGGGCAGAGGTCAGCAGAAGAACGGCCAATACTGTTGTGCTGCAAGGGGATTTACCCGCACTGCAGACGCACGAACTCACCGACGCGGTGGCGCACGCCCGGGCGCACCGGCGCAGTTTCGTCCCCGACCGTCCCGGCACAGGTACCGCGGCCCTGTTCGCGTTCGGGGCCCCGCTGGACCCACTGCTCGGCCGCGATTCGGCCCGTCTGCACCGCGACTCCGGCGCCGTCGAACTGACCGGCGCATGGCCGGGACTGCGCTGTGACATCGACACCATCGAGGACCTCGAGGCGGCGCGACTGCTGGGTGTCGGGGCGGCGACGACCAGGGCAATCAGCCACCACTGACGGTTAACAACGCTTGAACGGGCAGCAACTTCTGCCTGCCTCGGTCCGCGCGCTTCGCGGATGGGGGATGATCGGAAGCGTGACGGACATGGAAACCGATGCGCGATCGACGGACGACGGCTGGCAGCCCGGCGACGCAGCGCCGGAGGCCCCGCCGGCGGCCACGGCTGCCGCCGTCGAAAATGCACTGCCCGAGGACCGGTACCTCAACCGCGAGCTGAGCTGGCTGGATTTCAACGCCCGCGTGCTGGCGCTGGCGGCCGACACCTCGCTGGCTCTGCTGGAGCGGGCGAAGTTCCTGGCGATCTTCGCGTCCAATCTCGACGAGTTCTACATGGTCCGGGTGGCCGGGCTCAAGCGCCGCGACGAGATGGGGTTGTCCGTGCGTTCGGCCGACGGGCTGTCGCCGCGCGAACAGCTGCGCCGGATCGGCGAACGCACGCGCCAGATCTCGTTGCGCCAAGCCGAGGTCTTCATCCAATCGGTGCGGCCGGCGTTGGCCGACGAGGGAATCCACATCGTCACGTGGGCGGACCTGACCGACGCCGAACGCAGTGAGCTCTCGACGTACTTCCACGAGCAGGTGTTCCCGGTTCTCACCCCGCTCGCCGTCGACCCCGCGCATCCGTTCCCGTTCGTCAGCGGGCTGAGCCTCAACTTGGCGATCACCGTGAAGTCGCCCGACGACGGTGGCGAACACTTCGCCCGCATCAAGGTTCCCGACAACGTCGACCGTTTCGTTGTTCTCAAGGGCACCAACGGAGATAACGACGTCGTCCGGTTCCTGCCCACCGAGGAACTCATCGCGGCATTCCTTCCGGTGTTGTTCCCCGGCATGGAGATCGTCGAGCATCACGTCTTCCGCATCACCCGCAACGCCGATATGCAGGTCGAGGAAGACCGCGACGAAGATCTGCTTCAGGCGCTCGAACGTGAACTGGCGCGACGGCGCTTCGGTTCTCCGGTGCGCCTCGAAGTCGCCGACGACATGACCGAGCACATGCTCGAACTGCTGCTCCGCGAGCTCGACGTCCACCCCGGCGATGTGGTGCAGGTGCCGGGGCTGCTGGATCTTTCGTCGCTGTGGCAGGTGTACGACGTCGACCGGCCGGCGCTCAAGGATCGCCCGTTCGTGCCGGCCACCCATCCCGCGTTCGCCGAGCGGGAGACACCCAAGAGCATCTTCTCCACGCTGCGCGACGGTGACGTGCTGGTGCACCATCCGTACGACTCGTTCTCGACGAGCGTGCAGCGCTTCATCGAGCAGGCCGCCGCCGACCCGAATGTGTTGGCCATCAAGCAGACGCTGTACCGGACCTCCGGTGACTCCCCCATCGTCAACGCGCTCATCGACGCGGCCCAGGCGGGCAAGCAGGTGGTCGCCCTGGTGGAACTGAAGGCGCGCTTCGACGAGCAGGCCAACATCAAGTGGGCCCGCACGCTGGAAGATGCGGGCGTGCATGTCGTTTACGGGCTGATCGGGTTGAAGACCCACTGCAAGACCTGCCTGGTGGTGCGCCGCGAGGGCTCGACGATCCGTCGCTACTGCCATATCGGCACCGGGAACTACAACCCGAAAACCGCGCGGCTGTATGAGGACGTCGGCTTGATCACCGCCGCGCCCGACATCGGCGCGGACCTGACGGATCTGTTCAACTCGCTGACCGGCTACTCCCGCAAGGTCAGCTACCGCAACCTGCTGGTCGCCCCGCACGGGGTGCGCAAGGGCATCATCGAGCGCATCGAGCGCGAGATCGACGCGCACCGCCAGGGTGAGAGCGGCCGGATTCGGCTGAAGGCCAACGCCCTTGTCGACGAACAGGTCATCGACGCGCTGTACCGCGCATCGCAGGCCGGCGTCCGCGTCGAGGTGGTCGTGCGCGGCATCTGCGCCCTCAAGCCGGGTGCCCAGGGTTTCTCCGAGAACATCGTCGTGCGTTCGATACTCGGCCGGTTTCTGGAGCATTCGCGGATCTTCCATTTCAATGCGATCAACGAGTTCTTCATCGGCAGCGCCGACATGATGCATCGCAATCTCGACCGGCGCGTCGAGGTGATGGCGCAGGTGAAAGATCCCCGGCTCACTGCGCATCTCGATGAGATCTTCGAATCGGCGATGGATCCGTCGACGCGATGCTGGGAGCTGGGACCCGAGGGGCACTGGACCGCGGCGCCGCAAGACGGCAGGCAAGTCCGAGACCATCAGGTGTGGCTGATGGAACGTCATCGGCAGCGCTGAGTGCCTTCGCCGTTGCGACCCACCAGATCCGGTCCCGAACAGGGCCCCGAAATGATTTGCGGGAGTTGACGTGGCCAAGAGAACGTCACGTGACAGCTCGAGGACCAAATCGACCAACAAGTCAGCGACAAAGAAAAGCAAGACACTCAAGCGTCGGGTGATCGCCGCCGGTGCGGCGCTGTGGCGACACGATCCCGAGACGGGCGAGCTGCACGTCGCAGTAATTCATCGGCCGCGCTACGACGACTGGTCGCTCCCCAAAGGGAAAGTGGATCCGGGCGAAAACGAACCCATCGCCGCAGTACGCGAGATCTGGGAGGAAACCGGTCAGCGGTCTCAGCTGGGCCGGCGCCTGATCCAGACGCACTACCCGATCCCGCAGGGGACCAAGATCGTTCACTACTGGACGGCGCGGGCGCTGGGCGGCGAATTCACGCCCAACGCCGAAGTCGACCTGATGGAGTGGCTGCCGGTCGCCGAGGCGGCGCAGCGCCTCACCTACCCGCACGACCGGGAAGTGCTGAAGGCGTTCGCCAAACAACCCGCCGACACCACGACGGTCTTGATCGTCCGGCACGGAACCGCGGGCATCAAGTCCCGCTATAAGGACGACGACCGCAGCCGGCCACTGGACAAGAATGGTCGGGCGCAAGCGGAATCGTTGGCCGGCCAGCTGATGGCATTCGGGGCCACCGACGTCTACGCGGCCGACCGGGCTCGCTGCTTCCAGACAGTCGAACCGCTGGCGCAGGAACTCGGCGTGACGATCTCCGCCGAGACCAGCCTCACCGAAGAGGCGTACGCCGCCGATCCCGACGCCGCGCACAATCGCATCATCAAGATCGCCGCGCAGGGCGGGACACCGGTCATCTGCACGCAGGGCAAGGTGATTCCCTACCTGCTGGCGTGGTGGCGCGGTACCGACAAGCCGGACAAATCGCGTAACCGCAAGGGCAGCACCTGGGTGCTGTCACTGACCGGCGACCAGGTCGTGGCCGCCGACTACATCGACAGTCCACTGGCAACACGCCCCTGACACGCGAATACGCCGCGGGCATTGAGCCCGCGGCGTATTCAACTTCAGCTATTTAGCGACGGCCCTTTTTGGCCGGAGCCTTCTTGGCCGGAGCCTTCTTGGCCGGTGCAGCCTTCTTGGCGGGCGCGGCCTTCTTGGCCGGAGCAGCCTTCTTGGCCGGAGCCTTGGTAGCAGCCTTCTTCACGACCGCCTTGCGAACGGCCTTCTTGGCCGCCGCCTTCTTGACGGGTCCGCCGACGGCACCGCGCTTGACGGCGGGGCCCTCCGAAGGAAGCTTCTGTGAACCAGAGACGACGGCCTTGAACTGAGCGCCGGGACGGAAAGCGGGAACGGAAGTCGGCTTCACTTTGACGGTTTCGCCGGTGCGCGGGTTACGCGCCACACGAGCGGCACGACGCCGCTGCTCGAAAACGCCGAAGCCCGTGATGGTCACGCTGTCGCCCTTGTGCACCGCGCGCACAATGGTGTCGACGACGTTCTCCACCGCCAGGGTTGCCTGCCGACGATCTGAGCCCAATTTCTCCGTGAGTACGTCGATGAGCTCTGCTTTGTTCATTCAATTCCTCCGAAGCCAGTGGTCCACTTTGGACCGACTGCAGAACACGGTAAACCCAAGAGCTGCAGATTTCCAAGAGCCACGCCCAATTTCAGGCTTTACTTAGGAGGATTTCAGCAATCCGCTTGCCGCCCTAGGGCGGTGATTTCAGGTCGTCCGAACCCCCTTTTTGGCGCGGGATTTCGGCGTTCCGCGTCGTTCAGGACGGTGTCGTAATGCGCGGCTTCCAACTCGGACGGGACTCCTCGAAGGCTGCGATCTGATCGCGTTTCCGCAGCGTAAGGCCGATATCGTCAAGACCTTCCAGCAGCCTCCACGCCGTGTAATCGTCAATCGTGAACGGCACCACTGCTGTTCCCGCGGTGATATTTCGATCTTGAAGATTCACAGTCAGTTCCAGCCCAGGATTCTGCTCGATGAGCTTCCACAAAAGTTCAACCTCATCTTGAGCGACTTCGGCCGCCAGCAGCCCGGCCTTGCCGGCGTTGCCGCGAAAGATGTCGGCGAAACGGGATGAGATGACGACCCGGAAGCCGAAGTCCATCAGCGCCCAGACCGCATGCTCACGCGACGAGCCGGTGCCGAAGTCCGGTCCGGCCACCAGAACCGAACCCCGGTCGAAGGGGCTCAGATTCAGCACGAATGAGGGATCGTTGCGCCACGCGGCGAACAAACCATCCTCGAAACCCGTTCTGGTTACCCGCTTCAAATACACCGCCGGAATGATCTGGTCGGTGTCGACATTGGATCGTCGCAGCGGAACACCGATGCCGGTGTGGGTGTGAAATGCATCCATCGTGTTCTCCTTAGCAGGTCTATTTTTCGAGATCGGCAGGCGAGGACAGCGTTCCGCGCACTGCGGTCGCAGCCGCAACCGCGGGCGAAACGAGATGTGTCCGCCCGCCCTTGCCCTGCCGGCCTTCGAAATTCCGGTTGGACGTCGACGCACAACGCTCCCCCGGCGCCAGCTGATCGGGGTTCATGCCCAGGCACATCGAGCAGCCCGCCTGGCGCCAATCGGCACCGGCGGCGGTGAAGATCTCGCCCAGCCCTTCACTTTCGGCCTGTGCACGCACCCGCATCGACCCCGGCACGATCAGCATGCGCACCCCGTCGGCGACCTTGCGGCCACGCAGCACGTCGGCCACCACCCGCAGATCCTCGATGCGCCCGTTCGTGCACGACCCGACGAAGACGGCGTCGACGGCCACCTCACGCATCGGCATGCCCGCCCGAAGGTCCATGTATGCCAACGCCTTCTCGGCGGCCTGCCGGTCGCCATCGCTGGTCATCAACTCGGGATCGGGTACCGAGTCGGCCAGCGGAACACCCTGGCCGGGGTTCGTGCCCCACGTGACGAAGGGGCTCAGCGTCGTCGCGTCGATGTAGACCTCGGTGTCGAATTCGGCACCCTCGTCGGTCTTCAGCGCCTCCCACGCGGTGACGGCGGCATCCCAGTCCGCACCGGTCGGCGCGTAAGGACGGCCTCGCAGGAACTCATAGGTCGTCTCATCCGGTGCCACCAACCCGGCACGGGCACCGGCCTCGATACTCATATTGCAGATCGTCATCCGGCTTTCCATCGACAGCGATTCGATGGTGCTGCCCCGATATTCGATGACGTAACCCTGACCGCCGCCGGTGCCGATCTTGGCGATCACGGCCAGGATGATGTCCTTGGCACTCACTCCCGGTGGCAGGGCACCGTCGACATTGACCGCCATCGTCTTGAACGGACGCAGCGGAAGTGTCTGGGTGGCAAGCACATGCTCGACTTCGGACGTCCCGATGCCCATCGCGATCGCGCCGAACGCACCGTGGGTGGAGGTGTGGCTGTCCCCGCACACGATCGTCATGCCGGGCTGGGTCAGTCCCAGTTGGGGCCCCATCACGTGAACGATGCCCTGTTCGGCGTCGCCCATCGGATGCAGCCGGACCCCGAATTCGGCGCAATTGTGGCGCAGGGTCTCGACTTGGGTCCGAGAGATCGGGTCGGCGATCGGCTTGTCGATGTCGACCGTCGGAACGTTGTGGTCCTCGGTGGCGATCGTGAGATCCGGCCGGTGCACCGGACGACCCGCCAGCCGCAGCCCGTCGAAGGCCTGCGGGCTGGTCACCTCGTGGATGAGATGCAGATCGATGTAGATCAGGTCGGGTTCACGTGATGAGCCGGTGCCGGTTCCGGCGACCACCACGTGGTCGTCCCACACCTTCTCGGGCAGTGTCCTGGGCTTGTCGGACTGAGCCATGGGTTCTCACTTCACTTCTCGATTCCCGCAACGCGAGAGTGGCTATCTCACATTTCGGGACGCTAGTATCTCTCTATGAGACAGGATAGCGGCATCGGCGTGCTCGACAAAGCCGTGGGCGTACTGCACTCAATCGCCGAGTCCCCCTGCGGGCTGGCCGAACTCTGTGAACGCACCGGCCTGCCCCGCGCGACCGCACACCGCCTGGCCGCCGGCCTGGAAGTCCACCGCTTACTGGCCCGCGACAGTGCGGGACGGTGGCGACTCGGACCGGCTATCTCCGAATTGGCCGCCCACGTCAACGATCCGCTGCTTGCCGCGGGCGCCACGGTATTACCGCGGCTGCGGGAGATCACCGGCGAGAGCGTGCAGCTCTACCGCCGCGAGGGCACCACTCGAATCTGTGTCGCCGCGCTGGAACCCCCTGCCGGGCTGCGCGATACCGTGCCGGTCGGGGCGCGCCTGCCGATGACGGCAGGATCGGGCGCGAAGGTTCTGCTGGCCTTCAGCGACACCGCCACCCAGCAGACCGTCCTCCCGACGGCGAAATTCACCGAGCGCACCCTCGCCGAGGTCCGCCGCCGCGGCTGGGCGCAGAGCGCGGCCGAACGCGAGCCCGGGGTGGCCAGTGTCTCGGCCCCGGTACGGGATCGCACCGGGGCGGTGGTGGCAGCGGTGTCGGTGTCAGGTCCGATCGACCGGATGGGCCGCAGGCCCGGCGCGCGTTGGGCGGCCGATCTATTGGCCGCCGCCGACGCACTCACCCGCCGACTGTGATCCCCGCGACAGCCGCGCGGCAGAGCCTGACAAACTGACGCCATGGGAACCAATCAGCGCAACCAGATCGTCATGTCGGACGCCGAGGTCGCCGACTTCGTCGCACGCAGTCGCACCGGCACCATGGCGACCATCGGCCCCGACGGCCAGCCCCATCTTGTGGCCATGTGGTACGGCGTCCTCGACGGCGAGATCTGGGTCGAGACGAAAGCCAAGTCACAGAAGGCCGTGAACCTGCGTCGCGACCCGCGGGTGAGCTTCCTCATCGAGGACGGCGACACCTACGACACCCTGCGCGGGGTCTCCTTCGAAGGTGTCGCCGAGATCGTCGAGGACCCCGACACCATCTTCAAAGTCGGCATCAGCGTGTGGGAGCGCTACAACGGGCCCTACACCGACGATCTCAAGCCGGCCGTCGACATGATGATGAACAAGCGTGTGGCGGTGCGCATTGTGGCCAAGCGCACCCGCTCCTGGGATCACGGCAAGCTCGGCTTGCCCCCGATGCCGCTGGCCGGCTCCACCGCACCAACCGAATAAGAGGCTCGAAACGACGAATCGCCCGGTCGATGACCGGGCGATTTGATTTGGTAGCCCCGATGGGATTCGAACCCACGCTACCGCCGTGAGAGGGCGGCGTCCTAGGCCGCTAGACGACGGGGCCAGAACCAAATCCGTGGCGCACCGCGTGGCGCACCGGGTTGCCAGCATAGCCCAGAGGGCGTTGCCGACATAATTGCTGGGGTACCAGGACTCGAACCTAGAATGAGGGAATCAGAATCCCTAGTGTTGCCAATTACACCATACCCCATCAACGGCCTATAACCGCTGGTCAAGCGGCCTTTTCCTGGTTTCCCAGGGGGTGAGGGCCGCTCCGCCGTGGTTGCGGGCCGACGAGCAGACTATCAAAGATTTTACCCGTCTTTTTCCGGCCCCCCGGCCCGCTCGTGCGCTCCGCGCAGTCGCTGCAGGCTGCGGTCGCGACCGAGCAGCTCCAGCGACTCGAACAGCGGCGGGCTGATCGTGGATCCGGTCACCGCCACCCGGATCGGGCCGAACGCCTTGCGCGGCTTGAGTTCGAGGTTCTCCAGCAGTGCCGCCTTCAGCGCCTCCTCGATGGCAGGCGTCGTCCACTCGGCCACCGCGTCGAGCGCAGTGATCGCCGCGGCCAGCACCGGCGCGGCATCGGGGCCGAGCTCCTTGGCGGCAGCCTTGGGGTCCAGCTCGTAAGCGGCGTCGTCGAAGAACTTCAGCAGCGACCACGCGTCGGAGAGCACCACGATGCGGGTCTGCACCAGCTGCGCGGCGGTGGCGAAACCCGCATCGTCCAGCCCGGTGTCGTGGCCGTGCGCCTCGAAGTAGGCCCGTAACCGCGCGGCGAACTCTGCCCCGTCCAGACGGCGAATGTGTTCGGCGTTGATCGCGTCGGCCTTCTTCTGGTCGAAGCGGGCCGGGTTGGAGTTGACGTCGACGACGTCGAACGCCGCGACCATCTCGTCGAGGGTGAAGATGTCCCGGTCCTGGGCGATCCCCCAGCCCAGCAGCGCCAGATAATTCAGCAGCCCCTCGGGCAGGAATCCCCGATCGCGGTGCAGGAACAGGTTGGACTCCGGGTCGCGCTTGGACAGCTTCTTGGTGCCCTCCCCCAACACTGGTGGCAGGTGCGCGAATTCGGGCACGCGCTCGGCCACCCCGATCCGAATGAGCGCCTGATACAGCGCGATCTGACGCGGCGTCGAGGGCAGCAGGTCCTCACCGCGCAGCACGTGGGTGATCTTCATCAGTGCGTCGTCGACCGGATTGACCAAGGTGTACAACGGTTCTCCCGTCGCCCGGGTCAAGGCGAAGTCGGGAACCGTGCCTGCGGCGAACGTCGTGGTGCCGCGGACCAGGTCGTGCCAGGTGATGTCCTCGTCGGGCATCCGCAGCCGCATGACCGCGTTGCGCCCCTCGGCAGCGAAGGCGGCGCGCTGCTCGTCGGTCAGGTCGCGGTCGTAATTGTCATAGCCCAGTTTGGGATTGCGGCCCGCGGCCACATGCCGGGCCTCGACCTCCTCCGGTGTGGAGTAGGCCAGGTACGCCTCCCCGGAGTCGAGCAGGCGCGCCAGCACATCGCGGTACAGGTCGGTGCGTTGCGATTGCCGGTACGGCTCGTGCGGCCCGCCGACCTCCGGCCCCTCGTCCCAGTCCAGACCCAGCCACCGCAATGCTTCGAGCAATGCGGCATAGCTTTCCTCGGAATCGCGCGCGGCGTCGGTGTCCTCGATCCGGAACACGAATGTGCCACCGGTATGCCGGGCGTAGGCCCAGTTGAACAGTGCGGTGCGCACCATCCCGACGTGCGGAATTCCGGTCGGCGACGGGCAAAACCGCACGCGCACCGTGTCGTTGGCGGCGGCGGTCATCAATTGCCCTTTCGAATCACGGGATTGGACAACGTTCCGATGCCCTCGACGCTGATGCTGACGGTGTCGCCGTTCTCGATCGGCCCGACGCCTTCGGGGGTGCCGGTGAGAATGAGATCACCGGGCAGCAACGTCATCACCGCCGAGATCCACTCGATGATCGCGCCGATGTCGTGGATCATCATCGAGGTTCGGCTCAGTTGGCGGACCTCGCCGTTGACCTCGGTGCGGATCTCCAGATCGGAGGGGTCCAGGTCGGTGACGATCCACGGGCCGACGGGACAGAACGTGTCGTGGCCTTTGGCGCGCATCCACTGGCCGTCCGCTTTCTGCTGATCGCGGGCGGACACATCATTGGCGATGGTGTAGCCGAGGATGTTCTCCGCGGCACGGCCGGCGGGGACGTCCTTGCAGGGCCTGCCGATCACCACGGCGAGTTCGCCCTCATGGTGTACCGGTGAAGCATTGGCAGGCAACTGAATTGGCACACCGGGGCCGATGATCGCGGTGTTGGGCTTGAGGAAGATCACCGGGTCCTCCGGCGCTTCACCACCCATCTCCGCGATGTGCGCCGCGTAGTTCTTGCCCATGCAGACCACCTTGCTGGCAAGGATCGGTGCCAGCAGGCGCACATCGGCGAGCGGCCAGGTGCGGCCGGTGAACGTCGGCGTACCGAACGGATGTTCGGCGATTTCACGAACGATTTCGCTCCCACTGTCTCCTTCGATACTGACGAAGGCGACCCCATCGGGGCTGGCAATTCGACCCAGGCGCATGTCAATAGCCTAGTGCTCGGGCCATCGGCTCCCGCTACGACCCGGGTGTCTCACATTTCGAGAATCTGATTCAGCATTGTGGGACGCAGGTGGAATCATGGGCGCATGGCCGTCGACGCGATCAGCACCGTGCGGCGATGGATGATGCTCGTGATCGCGCTGTTCGCAACGCTGTCCGCCAACGTCTTCATCAACGGGGCCGCATTCCTCATTCCCACCCTGCACACCACGATGGGCCTCGACCTGGCGAAATCCGGTCTGGTGTCGGCGATGCCGAGCTTCGGCATGGTCGTCACCCTGATTGCCTGGGGCTATGTGGTGGACCGGGTCGGTGAGCGTTTCGTGTTGGCGGTCGGCTCCGCGCTGACCGCCGCCGCGGCGCTCGCAGCGGCCGCAGCCCCCTCCTTGTTCGTGGTGGGCGTCTTCCTGTTCTTGGGCGGAATGGCGGCCGCGAGCAGCAATTCGGCCAGCGGGCGGCTGGTGGTGGGGTGGTTTCCGCCACATCAACGTGGGCTGGTGATGGGCATCCGCCAGACCGCCCAGCCGCTGGGAGTGGCGTTCGGTGCGTTGGTGATTCCCCGGCTCGCCCAATCTCACGGCGTTGGTGGCGCGCTGCTGTTCCCGGCGATCGTGTGCGGTGTGGCAGCGGTGGTGTGCGCCGTCGCCGTGACCGATCCGCCACGGCCACCGCGCGCCGAGGCGCCGGCCGAGCACCTGGCCAACCCGTATCGTGGCTCGGCGCTGCTGTGGCGCATCCATGCCGTGTCGGTGCTACTGGTGGTGCCGCAGTGCGTGGTGTGGACATTCACCCTGGTGTGGCTGATCACCGACCGCGGCTGGTCCGCGGAAGCCGCCGGCCTGATGGTGATGTTCGCGCAGATCCTGGGAGCGCTGGGGCGCATCGCCGCCGGGCGCTGGTCGGACCGGTTGGGTCTGCGGCTACGGCCGATTCGCACGATCGCATTGGCCGCGGCGGCGTCGATGTTCCTGTTGGCTCTGACCGACGCGCTGCACTCACCGCTGAGCATCGCGGTGATGGTCGCGGCGTCGGTGATCACGGTGAGCGACAACGGGTTGGCGTTCACCGCGATCGCCGAGATCACCGGGCCGTTCTGGAGCGGCCGGGCGTTGGGCGCGCAGAACACCAGCCAACTGCTGACCACCGGTATCGTTCCGCCGCTGTTCGGCGCGCTGATCGGTGTGCTCGGTTACCCGGTGGCCTTTGCCGTATGCGCACTGTTCCCGCTCGTCGCGTTCCCCTTGGTCCCGACGGACCCGCCGCGACGGGACTAGAGCGCCGCGCGGATCCGCTCGCCGACCTCGCGGGTGGACATCGTGGCATCGCCGCGGGTGGCCAGATGATGGGCGACGGCCTTGTCGACCCGGGCCGCCGCGGCGTCCTCGCCGACGTGGCCGAGCAGCAGCGCCACCGACATCACCGCAGCCGTCGGATCCGCGATGCCCTGACCCGCGATGTCGGGCGCACTGCCGTGAACCGGTTCGAACATCGACGGATTCGTCCGCGTCGCATCGATATTGCCGCTTGCGGCCAAGCCGATTCCGCCGCAGACCGCCGCGGACAGATCGGTGATGATGTCGCCGAACAGGTTGTCGGTGACGATGACGTCGAACCGCCCCGGATCGGTGACCATGTGGATCGTGGCGGCGTCGATGTGCTGATAGGCGACCTCGACGTCGGGGAATTCGGCTCCGACCTCGGCGACGACCCGCGACCACAGGCTGCCCGCGAACGTCAGCACGTTCGTCTTGTGCACCAATGTCAGGTGTTTGCGCCGGGACTGCGCGCGGGCGAACGCATCACGCACCACGCGCTCGACACCGAACGCGGTGTTCACGCTGACTTCGGTGGCCACCTCGTGCGGCGTCCCGACGCGCAGCGCGCCGCCGTTGCCGGTGTACGGACCCTCGGTGCCTTCACGCACCACAACGAAATCGATACCGGTCACCCCGGACAGCGGACTGTCCACACCCGGATACAGCCGACCCGGTCGCAGGTTGACGTGATGATCCAGGGCGAACCGCAGTTCCAGCAGCAGCCCACGCTCCAGCACACCGCTGGGGACCGACGGGTCGCCGATGGCGCCGAGCAGGATGGCGTCGTAGCCGCGCAATTCCTCGATGGTGTCTTCGGTGAGCAGCTCACCGCTGGCGTGATAGCGGCGCGCACCGAGGTCGTACTCGGTCTTCTCCACACCGGGCAGCACCACATCGAGCACCTGCAGCGCTTCGCTGATCACCTCCGGGCCGATACCGTCGCCCGCGATCACCGCCAGTTTCATGACAGGTCCACCACTTCCAGGGTCGTCGCGCCGACGGCCGTGCGGATCGCCGACCGGACATCATCGGACACATCGCGATCCAGCCGCAGCATCAGGGTCGCGGCCTCGCCGCTGGTGTCCTGGCTCAGCTGAGCCGCCAGGATGTTCACGTCGGCGTTGCCGAGGACGGTGCCGATCTTGCCCAGCGCACCGGGCTGATCCGAGTAGTGCAGCACCAGGTTCACCCCCTCGGCACGCAGATCGAAGTTGCGCCCGTTGATCTGGACGACCTTCTCGACCTGTTGCGGGCCGGACAACGTTCCGGACACGTTGGTGGCGGTGCCGTCGGGACCGACCACCCGGACGTCGATCAGGCTGCGATGGTTCGGGCTCTCGCTCGCCGTCGTCAGTTCGCTCTGCAGGCCGCGTTCGGCGGCCAGGTTGGGCGCGTTGACGAACGTCACCTGCTGATCGGTCACCGTCGAGAAGAATCCGCGCAGCGCCGAAAGTTTCAGTACCTCAACATCTTCGGAGGCGATCTCACCGGAGACCCGAACCGACAGGTTCGACGCGGCACCGGTCGAGAGCACCCCGACGAGCAGGCCGAGCTTGCGGGCCAGATCCAGCCAGGGCGCCACCTCTTCGCTGACCGCGCCGCCACCGACGTTCACCGCGTCCGGCACGAACTCGCCGGCCAGCGCCAGCTTCACGCTCGCCGCAACATCGGTGCCGGCCCGGTCCTGAGCCTCGGCGGTGGAGGCACCCAGGTGCGGGGTGACGACGACCTGCGGCAGTTCGAACAGCGGGCTGTCGGTGCACGGTTCGGTGCTGAAGACGTCGAGGCCCGCCGCGAACACATGACCACTGGTGATCGCATCGGCGAGGGCGTGCTCGTCGATCAGACCACCACGGGCCGCGTTGACGATGACCACGCCCTTCTTGGTCTTCGCCAGCGCCTCCTTGCCCAGCAGACCGGCGGTCTCCGGGGTCTTGGGCAGGTGCACGGAGATGAAGTCCGCGCGGGCCAGCAGCTCGTCGAGCGACATCAGCTCGATGCCCAGCTGGGCGGCACGGGCGGCCGGCACGTACGGGTCGTAGGCGATGACGTGGGTGCCGAAGGCGGCCAGGCGCTGGGCCACCAGCTGTCCGATCCGGCCAAGACCCACCACGCCGACGGTCTTGCCGTAGATCTCGGTGCCGGAGAACGACGACCGCTTCCAGGTGTGCTCCCGCAGCGTCGCATCGGCGGCGGGGATCTGCCGCGCGGCCGACAACATCAGGGCCAGCGCGTGCTCGGCGGCGCTGTGGATGTTCGACGTCGGCGCGTTGACGACCAGCACCCCGGCGGCGGTGGCGGCGTCCACGTCGACGTTGTCCAGGCCGACGCCGGCCCGGGCGACGATCTTCAGCTTGGGCGCGGCGGCGATGACCTCGGCGTCCACCGTGGTGGCCGAACGCACCAGCAGCGCGTCGGCATCGGCGACGGCGGCCAGCAGTTTCGGCCGGTCCGGGCCGTCGACCCAACGCACCTCGACCTGGTCACCCAGGGCTGCGACGGTCGACTCGGCGAGTTTGTCTGCGATCAACACAACGGGCAGATTCACGCCGGTCAGCCTAGTGGTTGTCGCCCGGTGGACGATCATCGGCCGTGGTGCGGTCTACTTAGGCGGTGGACGTGACCGTCGTCGGTAGTGGTCCCAATGGGTTGGCGGCCGCCGTCATCTGCGCGCGAGCCGGCCTGTCGGTGCGCGTCATCGAAGGCCAGCCGACGTTCGGCGGCGGTGCCCGCACCGCGGCGGACCCGGAGTATCCCGACATCCGCCATGACGTCTGCTCGGCGGTGCACCCGCTGGCACTGGCCTCGCCCTTCTTCGCCGAGTTCGATCTCCCGGCGCGGGGCGTCGAGTTGGTCGTGCCGGAGATCTCCTACGCGAACCCGCTGCCGAACCGGCCCGCCGCGATCGCCTACCACTCGCTGCAGCGCACCTGCGCCGAACTGGACGAGGGCAGCTCGTGGCGGCGGCTGTTCGGTCCGCTGGCCTCTCATCCCGACGGCGTGCTCGGATTCTTCCTCGGCGACAAGCGCTCGCTGCCACCCGATCTCCTCACCACCGTGCGATCGGGACTGCGGGTGCTCGCCCAGGGCAGCCCGGCGTGGGGCGTGCTGCGCGGCGAGGACGCCCGCGCGCTGTTCACCGGCGTTGGCACCCATGCGATCTCGACGATGCCGTCGCCGGTCAACAGTGGCGCCGGGATCATGCTCGGCACGGTGGCGCACACCGCGGGCTGGCCGGTGCCGGTCGGCGGCAGCCAGGTGATCGTCGACGCGATGCTCGCGGATCTGCAGGCTCACGGCGGCGAGCTGGTGGTCGGCGAGCCGGTGACCTCCCCACCGTCGGGTGTGGTGATCTACGACACCGCGCCCACCGCGCTGCTGGACATCTACGGCTCAGCGGTACCGGATTCTTACGCAAAGTCCCTGCGGCGCTATAAGTTCGGGCCGGGTGTCTGCAAGGTGGACTTCGTGCTCTCCGGCGACATCCCCTGGCGTGACGAGCGGATGGCGAACTCGCCCACCGTCCACATGGGCGGGACCCGCGCGCAGATGGCGTACGGCGAGAAGGAGATCGCCGCGGGGCGCCACGCCGAGTGGCCGATGACGTTGGCGGCGCTGCCGCACCTGTCCGACCCGTCGCGCATCGACTCCGCGGGACGCAGACCGCTGTGGACGTATGCACACGTTCCGTCGAACTCGACCGAGGACGTCACCGAGACGGTCATCAGAATGTTCGAGAACGCCGCACCCGGATTCCGGGACCTGGTGCTGGCCTCACGATGTGTGACCGCGGCGCAGATGCCTGCGCACAACGCGAACTACGTCGGCGGCGACATCATCGTCGGCGGGGCGACGCTGTTCGCGGCGATGGTCGGGCCGACGCTGCGCTGGAATCCGTGGACCACCCCGATCCCCAAGGCGTACCTGAGTTCGTCGGCGACTCCGCCGGGCACCGGCGTGCACGGGATGTGCGGCTACTACGCCGCGCGCACGGTGCTCAAGCGCGAATTCGGCCTGCCGCTGCCGTCGCTCGCCCCGTAAATCAGCTATACAGATGCACTTACTGTTGTAACTTCAGTAATTCGGTCACCGGTGCCGTCGTAACGACCTACCATCAGCGGACATGACCACTCCGCCGGTTGCGATCACCAATGCCGTTGCTGCCGAACGCAGTCCCATCCCCCTGCGCGAACGTCGCTACGACTGGTTCTTCATCGTCGTGTTCACGGTGTTCATCGGCTCCTCGTTCACCGGCGACATTGTGAACATGGTGAGCCGCCCCGACCCGGACTCCGACTTCTTCCTCGCCCGGGTCGTCTACCAGGTGTACGCGGGCGGCACCGACCCGTTACTCATCGCCAACCCGAGGTTCCTTCAAGTCGGCGCGAGCGTGTCGGCCGTCGTCTTCGGGACCTTCTACGTACTGCTGGTCTACTGCTTCATCCGCGGGCGGGAGTGGATCCGCAAGCCGTCGTTCATCTACACCGGGATGGTCGTGCAGACCACGTTCATCGTGGTGATGGTCGGATTCGCCGGGGACGCAAGCCTTTTCCAGGCGGTCTGCAACACGGCCTACGACTACACGTTCACCAACGCGCCGAAGGCGCTGGCCTACAACCTGCCGTACATCATCGTGCCGATCCTGCTGACCGCCCGGATGTGGCGGGCGCATCCGTTCAGCCGGCCCTGAACGCAGTTCGGCGCGCTAACCGGTGCTGAACACCGGTTAGCGCGCCGAAATTTAACGAAACTAAGCCGTTTCGGTGATGGGCCGGTCGACCCAGCTCATCAGGTCGCGCAGCTTCTTGCCGGTGACCTCGATCGGGTGCTCGGCGTTCTTCTTGCGCAGTGCTTCGAGCTCCTTGTTGCCGCCCTCGACGTTGGCGACCAGGCGCTTGACGAAGCTGCCGTCCTGGATGTCCTTGAGGATGCCGCGCATCCGCTCCTTGGTGTCGGCATCGATGACGCGCGGACCGGAGATGTAGCCACCGAACTCCGCGGTGTCGGACACCGAGTAGTTCATCCGGGCGATGCCGCCCTCGTACATCAGGTCGACGATCAGCTTGAGCTCGTGCAGCACCTCGAAGTAGGCCATCTCGGGGGCGTAGCCCGCCTCGACCATGACCTCGAAGCCGGCCTTGACGAGTTCCTCGGTGCCACCGCACAACACGGCCTGCTCACCGAAGAGGTCGGTCTCGGTCTCTTCCTTGAAGTCGGTCTTGATGACGCCCGCGCGGGTACCGCCGATGCCCTTGGCGTAGGACAGCGCCAGCGCCTGGCCCTCACCCTTCGGGTCCTGGTCGACGGCGATCAGGCAGGGCACGCCCTTGCCGTCGACGAACTGGCGGCGCACCAGGTGGCCGGGGCCCTTCGGGGCGACCATGCCGATGGTGACGTTGGCCGGCGGCTTGATCAGACCGAAGTGGATGTTCAGGCCGTGGCCGAAGAACAGCGCGTTGCCGTCCTCGAGGTTCGGCTCGATGTCGTTCTTGAAGATCTCGGCCTGCGCGGTGTCGGGGGCCAGCAACATGATGACGTCGGCCCACTTGGCGACCTCGGCGGGAGTGTCGACCTCGAGGCCCTGCTCGGTGACCTTCTCGCGAGACTTGGAGCCCTCCTTGAGGCCGACCTTGACCTGCACACCCGAGTCACGCAGGCTCAGCGAGTGCGCGTGGCCCTGGCTGCCGTAACCGATCACACCGACCTTGCGGCCCTGAATGATCGACAGGTCGGCGTCATCGTCGTAGAACATCTCAACTGACACGATTGAACTTTCCTTCTGTTGTTTTCTTCGGTGGGGGCTTTACTTGGCGTTCGTCATGCCGCGCGGTCCGCGCGACAGTGACACCACGCCGGACTGCACGATCTCGCGGACACCATAGGGTTCGAGCACCCGCAGGAACGCCTCGATCTTCTCCTGGGTGCCGGTCGCCTCGATGGTCAGCGACTCGGTGGACACGTCGATCACCTTGGCGCGGAACAGGTTCACCGCCTCGATGACCTGACCGCGGGTGCCTGCGTCAGCGCGGACCTTGATCAACGCGAGTTCGCGGTGCACCGAATTCTCGACGTCCTGCTCGACGATCTTGATCACGTTGATCAGCTTGTTGAGCTGCTTGGTGATCTGCTCGAGGGGCGTCTCCTCCGCGGTGACGACGATCGTCATCCGCGACATGTTCTTCTGCTCGGTGGCTCCGACCGCCAGCGACTCGATGTTGAAGCCGCGCCGGGAGAACAGCGCGGCCACTCGGGCCAGCACACCGGGCTTGTCTTCGACCAACACCGACAGGGTGTGGGTGACAGTGTTTCCCGCCATCAGGCCCGTCCCTCCTCGTTGTCGTCGAACAGCGGCCGGATATTGCGCGCCGCCATGATCTCGTCGTTGCCGCATCCCGCGGCGACCATCGGCCAGACCTGGGCGTCGGCGCCGACGATGAAGTCGATCACCACCGGCCGATCGTTGATGGCCCGGGCCTGGTTGATCACGTCGATCACGTCTTCTTCACGCTCGCAACGCAGCCCGACACATCCGTACGCCTCGGCCAGCTTGACGAAGTCCGGGATGCGATGGCTGTGGGTGGCCAGATCGGTTTGGCTGTACCGCTCTTCGTAGAACAGGGTCTGCCACTGGCGCACCATGCCCAGGTTGCCGTTGTTGATCAGGGCGACCTTGATCGGCACCCCTTCGACCGCGCAGGTGGCCAGCTCCTGATTGGTCATCTGGAAGCAGCCGTCACCGTCGATCGCCCACACCTCGGCCTCGGGCCGGGCCATCTTGGCGCCCATCGCCGCCGGGACGGCGTAGCCCATGGTTCCCAGACCGCCGGAATTCAGCCAGGTGCGCGGGTTTTCGTAGGAGATGAACTGTGCCGCCCACATCTGGTGCTGGCCGACGCCGGCGACGTAGATCGCGTCCGGCCCGGCGATCTTGCCCAACTGGGAGATCACGTATTCCGGGCTGAGGCTGCCGTCGTGCTGCGGGTCGTAGCTCAGCGGGTAGGTCGCCTGGATCCCGTTCAGGTACTCCCACCAGTCGCCCTGGTTCGCCTGGGGATCCGAGCCGATCTTGCGCAGCGCCTCGATCAGCTCGCTGATCGCCAGCTTCACGTCGCCCACGATCGGCACGTCGGCGTTGCGGTTCTTACCGATCTCGGCGGGGTCGATGTCGACGTGGATCACCTTCGCCTCGGGGGCAAAGGACTCCAGCTTGCCGGTCACCCGGTCGTCGAACCGGGCGCCCAACGCGATCAGCAGGTCGCTCTTCTGCAAGGCTGCGACCGCGGCGACGGTGCCGTGCATGCCCGGCATACCGAGGTTCTGCTGGTGGCTGTCCGGAAACGCGCCGCGCGCCATCAGGGTGGTGACCACCGGGATACCGGTCAGCTCGGCCAGCGTCCGCAACTCCTCGGTGGCATCACCGCGGATCACGCCGCCGCCGACATAGAGCACCGGCTTACGCGCCGCGGCGATCAGCTTGGCGGCCTCGCGGATCTGCCGGCTGTGCGGCTTGGTGTTGGGCTTGTAGCCGGGCAGATCGATCTGCGGCGGCCACGAGAAGGTGCACTGCCCCTGCAGGATGTCCTTGGGGATGTCCACCAGCACGGCACCGGGGCGGCCGGACGAGGCGATGTGGAATGCCTCGGCGATCACCCGCGGGATGTCATCGCCGTTGCGCACCAGGAAATTGTGCTTGGTGATCGGCATCGTGATGCCGGAAATGTCGGCTTCCTGGAAGGCGTCGGTCCCGATCAGGCTGCGACCGACCTGCCCGGTGATGGCGACCACCGGGATGGAGTCCATCTGCGCGTCGGCCAACGGGGTGACCAGGTTGGTGGCACCCGGACCCGAGGTGGCCATCATGACCCCGACCTTGCCGGTGGCGTGGGCGTAACCGCTGGCGGCGTGCCCGGCGCCCTGTTCGTGGCGGACCAGCACGTGGCGCAGTTTCTGGGAGTCGTAGAGCGGGTCGTAGACCGGCAGCACCGCGCCGCCCGGGATTCCGAAGATGGTCTCGACGCCGATCTCTTCCAGCGAGCGGACTACCGCCTGGGCGCCCGTGAGCTGCTCCGGGGCGACGCGCTTGGCGGCGGTCGTGCCGTTCTTACCGGCGGAATGTGCTGCGCCTGGGCTGTCGGCGGTGGCCGACGGCTCGGGTGGTCGCGTGGGTGCGCTCACGATGTCGTCCTTTTCGGTCCTGATTCATTTCTTCGGGCAAGAAAAAACCCCCGTCAGCTTCGGCGGCTGTACGAGGGTTGCGCGCTGGTGCGTGTGGCTATGCCCGTGTCGGGGCAAGCGCGGCACCAACGCGCTGGCCAATTACTACGAGCATTCCGCCGGTCTTCATAACCTGCGACGGTAGCCTCCGCACTGGTCAAGCGTCAAATCCCGACGCGGGCCCCGGGTCGCGCCGCCGGTAGGTGGGATGATGACAGCCATGGCCTCCCGTCGTGCACCCGATGAATCGACGACCAGACCCGCCGAACCCGTGGTGATCCGGATGTCGCCGATGGCGCATTTCGCCTCGGGCTTCCTGGCCCTGGGCCTGCTGGTGATGATCACCGTGTTCCCCACCTGGGGTGCGGTGTTCATGGTGCTGCCGATCCTGGCGTCGGTGGCGATCGTGCGGCTGCGCACCGTGGCTGACCGCAACACCCTGACGGCACGCACGCTGTTCGGCAGCCGCACGGTCGGCTGGGATGAGGTCGACGGTCTCGGGTTCGAGCGCACGTCATGGGCGCGGGCGCACCTGAAGGACGGCTCGCGGTTGCTGCTGCCCGCGGTGACGTTCACGACGCTGCCGCTGCTGGCCGAGGCCAGCGGCGGGCGGGTGCCCAATCCTTACGAGTAATCCGGCGCTACGAGTGATCAGGCCAGTGGGTTGTTGCCGTGCAGGAACACCCACGCCGCGATGCCGCCACCGATGCCGAGCAGCAACGCGATGAACGACCCGACGAACGGGCGCCGGGCCCAGCCGCGCCCGCCGTCGAATCCGTAGCGGCCGGGGCCGACCAGAATGACGGCCGACGTCGCGACGATCAGCACCAGCAGGTACTCGATGCCGTCCGGTCCGAAGACCGCCAGGTAGCCGTCCTGGCGCTGTGCCGAGATGATCGTGAGCAAGCTGTTCACCAGGTAGGCGATCCCGCCGGCGGCCGCGATCGGGGTGAACAGCCCGAGCACCAGCAGCACACCCACCAGGATCTGGGCGCCGGCACCGGCATAGGTGAGCACGCTCGCGTGCTGGTATCCGGCGTCGGCGAGCGCGGTCTTGAAACCGTCCAGCCCCTGGCCGCCCCACCACCCGAAGGCCTTCTGCAGTCCGTGTCCGATGAACGCCGCACCGATGATCACCCGCAACAGGAACATGCCGAGGTCCTGGGTGCCGCGGCGTCCCGCGGCCTTCGCCCGTTCTTCGGCGTCGAAGGGTTCGATCTCCATCGGCGTGGCCTGCGAGGGGGTCGGGTCCAGGTGCGGCTGCACGTAGGGCAGCGGCTCGGGGTCGTGCAGCAGGCCGTAGCCGGTTGACGGCGCCGAACCCGGCAGTCCCGACGTGTAGTGCGGAATGGTCGTGGTCTCGAAGTCGCCACCGTAGGTGGCCGAGGGGAGATCGTCCTCGGGGTCGACCAGCTTGGCCGACGTCGGCCGGGCCGAGGAATCGTCGGGGCGCTGCCAGTGCGGATCGGGGCCTTGACTCGTCACGGGAGTCAGAGTAAGGCCACCCGGGGTGCAAACCGGGGATTTGAGCGGCGCTTCTAGCGGCCAATATTGCCTGGATTTCGCGTCGCGGTCGGGCCGTCGTGGCGAACATCGGCGCGATATCCGTAACCTGGCGGGCATGCAGGTACGCCGGTCGGTTCGCGGAGTGCTGGCTGGACTCTGTGCAGTGACGGTCGTGGCCGGGTCGACGGCGGGCTGCGCGAAGTTCAACAACGACATTTCGCAGCCCTTCACCACGGCCCCGCAGCTGGCCCCGGGCCAGCCGTCGACGCCGCCGCCACCACCGCCGCTGCCGCCCAAGCCCTTCCCCAAGGCCTGCCCCGCGCCCGGAGTCATGCAAGGCTGCCTGGAGAGCACCAGCGGGTTGATCATGGGCCCGGACAGCAAGACCGCACTGGTGGCCGAACGCACCACCGGTGCCGTCAAAGACGTGTCGGTGAGCGCCGAGCCGAAGATCCACACCATCATCCCGGTCGACCCCAGCGGTGACGGCGGGCTGATGGACATCGTGCTGTCCCCCACCTACTCGCAGGACGGGCTGATGTACGCCTACATCAGCACGCCGACCGACAACCGGGTGATCCGGGTTGCCGACGGCGACATACCCAAGGACATCCTGACCGGGATCCCGAAGGGCGCCACCGGCAATAGCGGATCGTTGATCTTCACCAGCCCGACGACGCTCGTCGTGCAGACCGGCGACGCGGGCAATCCGGCCCTGGCCGCGGATCCGAACTCGTTGGCAGGCAAGGTCATCCGCCTCGAACAGCCGACCACCGTGCAACCCGCGCCGCCCACCACCGCACTGTCCGGGATGGGTCCGGCCGGTGGCATGTGCATCGATCCCACCGACAAGTCGCTCTACATCACCGATCGCTCCACGGCCGGTGACCGCCTGCAGCGCATCACGCCGGACGCCAAGACATCCACGGTGTGGACGTGGCCGGACCGGCCCGGCGTCGCGGGCTGTGCCGCGCTGGATGGCACGGTGCTGGTGAACCTGGTGAACGCCAAGCAGACCGTCGCGGTGCGACTGGCGAAGAGCACCGGGTCAGTGACCGGTGAGCCCGAGGTGGTGCGCCAGGACACCCACGGTCACGCCTGGGCGCTGCAGGTCGCCCCGGACGGAAACATCTGGGGCGCAACGGTCAACCGGACCGCCGGAGACGCCGAGAAGCTCGACGACGTGGTTTTCCCACTCTTCCCGCAGGGCGGCGGCTTCCCCCGCAGCAACGCTGACAACACCTGACATCCAAACCAAACGGGTCTCCCGTAGCTGGTCGTTTTCGATCCACATCCGCAGGTGGCGGCCCTGTCAGCGAACCCGGCTCTGGTAGCGTCTACCAAATATCGGGTTCCAGCCAATGGAGGAGTCGTGGGTCGCTCGCGCATGACACCGAACGTGGGGACGAGCCATGCCTACGACGACGGCACGCGGCGAACCGAGATCTTGCAGACCGCGGCCTCGATCATCGCGACGTCCGGCCTGCGCACGTCCTTGCAGGAGATCGCTGACGCGGCAGGCATTCTTCCCGGCAGCCTGTACCACCACTTCGATTCCAAAGAAGCGATCCTTGTCGAGTTGCTGCACCGCTATCACGAAGACCTGGACCGGATCGCCGACGAGGCGCAGAGCCGTCTCAACGATCCCGACTTCCACCCGGCCTTCGACCAGATCGCCGACCTCTGCAAGGCGATCGCGCAGTGCTCGGTCACCCATCGCGCGGCTCTGCAGATGTCGTTCTACGAGGGCCCCAGTTCGAATCACGAGCTGACCGTCCTGGCGGCGCGCCGCCCTGCCGCTCTGCTGCAGTCGATGCTGGAAACCCTTCGGGCAGCGCGCTGGAGCGGCTATCTGAGATCCGATGTGGACCTGGCCGTGCTGGCCGAGCGGATCGTGCAGACGATGCTGCAGATCGGGCTCGATGTCATACGCGGCAACGCAAGCTCCGACAAGTCGGCGGCGCTGCTGTGCCGAATCCTCCTCGAGGGGCTGGCCGCCGGCTCACCGACCGACGAACAACTGGATGCGTCCGCGGCGTTCCTGGCCGCCGACGCGGTCGTCCGGTCCTGGGCCGATGGCGCCGACGCTGAGGCCGACGACAAGGCGGCCCACGTACGCGCCATCGCCAGAACCGAATTCGGCAAGAAGGGCTACGAGGTCACGACCGTCCGCGACATCGCATCGGCGGCCGGCATGGGCACCGGGACGGTGTACCGATTGATCGGGTCCAAAGACCAGCTGCTGGCGGCGATCATGCAGTCGTTCGGCGAGAAGGTCGCCATGGGGTGGTCGGAGGTCTTGGCGTCGGACTCCTCGAGCGTCGAGAAGTTGGACGCCCTGAGCTGGATCAATACCAATGCGATGGACCGCTTCGCCGACGAGTTCCGGATTCAGCTGGCGTGGATGCGGCAGTCTCCTCCGGACACGCCCAACCCGGGATGGCTGTTCACCAAGCGGGTGCGTCAAATGAAAGCCTTGCTCTCCGAAGGCATCAAGTCCGGCGAGATCAGCATCGACAGCCCGTCCAACGATCTGCTGGCTCGCTCGGTGATCTGCGTCGGCTGGATTCCCGAGAGCATCCTTCGCGAGGTCGGCACGCGGGCCGCACTGTTGTGTGTGCGCGACACATCACTTCGCGGCGTCGTCGTCACGCGGTCGTAGGTTCGCTCGACACTGTCGTTATCGCGCGAAGTTGCGAGTAACGGTGTCGATAACTACAGCCCGAACAGGGCACGCCTCGCTACTGCGGATCGAAGAGCACCGGCAACGACGTCGGCGACCGGAAGATCTGTCCGCGAATGTGCGGGTCGTCCCCGTCCGGGTCCATCCGCAGATTCGGCAGGCGGTCCAGCAGAAGGTTTACGGCGGTGCGCATTTCGAGCCGAGCGAGGTGCATGCCCAGGCATACGTGCACGCCGTATCCCCAGCCGAGGCTACTGCGCTGCTCACGGAAGATGTCGAACCTATCGGGATCCGGCCAACGGTCCTCCTGCCGGTTCGCCGCCCCCAACATCGGCATCACCGACGCACCCGCCGGAATCGGCACCCCACCCAGTTCGGTGTCGCGGGTGGCGACCCGAGTGATGGTGAGCAGCGGCGGATTCCACCGCACCCCCTCCTCGATGGCCTGAGGCAGCAGCGACCGATCAGTGCGCACCGCGTCGAGCTGAGCGGGGTCGGACAGCAAGGCGAACAACAGATTGCCGAGCGATCGGTACGTCGTCTCGACGCCGGCAGGCAGCAGCAGTCGCAGAAACGAGAAGATCTCCTCGTCCGCCAGCTTCGCCCCGTCGATCTCGGCGGCGGCCAGCAAGCTGATCAGATCGTCGCGCGGCTCGGCACGGCGTGCCTCGAGGATTGGCCGGTAATACTCCACCAACGCCGCCGACGCCGCCAGTCCCCGTTCGGGATTCATGATCCAACTCAGCAGTGAGATCGACCAGCGCTGAAACTGGGGGTAGTCCTCCTCGGGCAGCCCCAGCAGTCCGGCGATGATCCGGCTCGGATACGTGAAGGTGAATTCTTTCACCAGATCCGCCTTGCCATTCGCGGCGAAGGCGTCGATAAGCTCGTCACCCACCCGCGCGACCAGTTCGTCTTGGAAGCGCGCCAGCGACTTCTGGGAGAAGGCCTTCGAGATCAGCGCCCGCAACCGGCCGTGCACGGGTTCATCCATGCCAAGCATCACCCCCTCGCCCAGTACCGGGCCGAAGGCCGCGATCACCCCGGCCGACGAGAACGTCTCGTTGTCGCGCAGCATCTGCTGCGCCTCCTCGAAGCGGTACACGATGAACACGGGTAAACCGGCTTCCCCGGGCATCGACGACCCTTCGATGCGCTGAACCGGCTCTTCTCGACGCAGCCGGGCCAGCTCCGGAAACGGATCGCGCACGTTGCCGGACACGACATCGTCGAACGAACCGAAGTCGTCGAGGTCGTCGAAGAGTTGTTCCATACCGGGCTCCTAGATTGGGATTCGTGGTCAGCCGGCGGGATTCGCCGGGGCGCAGGCGCCGTCACCGGGCGGTGGGGGCGTCACATCGGGGCGACCGTCGGGCAGGCCCTGCTGCCAGGTGGACCACTTGCCCACCGAGAACGGACCCTGCGCCCCCGCCTTCTCGTAGTTGCCCTGCGGGTCGTAAACCTCGGCCTCGGGGTAGGGCCACGGGCACGCGACGGAGGTGGCGGCGCCGCTGGCCTTGATCACCCAGAACCAGCTGCCGTACGCGAAGTACGAGACGTTGATGATCGCGAACATCACCAGGAAGGTGCCCAGGACCGGCCGGGCCGGGAAGATGCGGGCCCTGGCCGCGAGCTTCTCCGCGACCGACTTCCCGGTGTCGTCGCGGTAGACCAGGATGGCCGCCGGGATCATCACGAAGGTCACCGACAACGACTCCCAGAGCAGCGGGAATTGGAATGTGCTGCCGGGGAATAAGGTTCCGAACGGGATCGCCTGCGAGTAGATGTACAACCCGGTCCGGACCAGGCTGATCTCCAGCATCGCGTCGAAGACGAACCCGATCACCAGCACCAGGGCGCCGAGGCTGATCAGCGGGTGCCGGCTGACGTACGCCGCGGGTCCGTACTTGGCCTGCAGCTTGCGCAAGATCCAGATCGCCGGAAAGTACGGCCCGAAATAGAACGTGACGTAGCCGAACACGATGAAGGGCTCCACGGTCGGCGACATCATGATCAGGTACCAGGATTCCGGCCAGTGCACCAAGGCCGGGTTGTACACCGCGTACGGCGACCAGTTCATGATCGGGTCCTGCCACACGATGAGCGTCGTGCACAGCACCATCAGCAGCACGGGGCTGCCCGGGTTCTTGCGCCAGCCGCGGATGAAGACGACGGTGAGCGCCGCGACCATCAGCGCGGCACCGATCTGCGGCACCAGCTGCCAGTGGTCCCAGCCGTTGAGGAACTCGACGGGGCGGGGCCGGCCCTCGACGTTGGGGTTGGCCACCCGCGGGTCGACGTGGGTACGCCCGACTGCCGCGAACACGCCGAGAAAGCCGAGCCAGGCGACCAACGAGATCACTCGGCCCCAGTTCGGCCCGGTGCGAACGGTTTCCGTGGGTGTCGGCACGAATTCCTGGGCTGTCATCGGATCAGTCCTCCGCACCGAAGCGATCCACCAGGTGCGAGTTGATGCCGTCGGCATCGAGCGTGCGCGCCACCAGGTAGCCGGCTCCCATCCACGCGCGACGCGTCCATTTGCCCAGCGACACCCGGGTTCCCGGCGCACCGGAGGCGGCCGGCAACATCTTGACCCGCTCGAGTGCCTCCTTCACACCCCGGGGGCTGAGCGGGTGCGAGTCCGCGAACGCACGCACCAGCGTCGCGGCCACGTCATGGTTGACCACCGTGACGCAATACTCGGGCCGGCTGCCGTCGTAGCGCCCGGCGTAGCGGTCCAGCCACGCCTGCCCGATCGGGTTGCCCTCGTCGTACTGGTCGACTCCGATCCAACCCATGAAGGCGTTCCACATGATCGGGTTGACCCAGGCGTTCTGAAAGGCGGTCGTGGTGAACCGCGGCGGATCCCAACCGAGCGCCTCCAGCGCCGGGTTGACAAAGACGATCCCGAACCCGAACCCCAGGTGCACGATGGCTTCCGCCTTCGCCTCGTGCAGCGAGCGGACCGCCTCGTCGACATCCTGCGCCGTCTGAGCGATGGCAGCTTCGGCGGCGATGCGAATACCCTTGCGGCGACATGCACTTCGAAGGTTCTTCAGATAACTTTCGCCGATCAGGCTTTGTTCGACCAGTACACCGATCTGGGTCAGACCGCGCTTGGCGACGAGATCAGCGATGAAGATCGGTTCGTCGGTCATCGAGCCCTGCGGAAACGCGAACGTCCACTCCCCCAGCCAATCGTCGGTGCCGGTGACGCTGATAGCGGGAACCTTGAAGCGGTCTTCGATCGCCTCGCGCAGTGGCACACAGTTGTCGGTGATGTTGGGCCCGAACACCACCAGGGCGCCGTCGTCGACGAGCTCGGCATAGGCGTCGATCACTGCCTTCACACTGCCTTTGGGCAGGCCCTCGACTTCTCTGTAGATCATCTGCACGGGCCGATCGATGACACCGTCGGCGATGGCTTCCTCGAAGACCAGCTCGAAGCACCGGGTGAAGGACGACAGGAGTTCGTCCGGGAAGCCCGGCGGCAACGTGAAGTCCATCAGGTAGCCGACCTTGATCGGCTCGGCGGTGCTCTCGTAGGACATTGACGTCTCCTGGTCAGGCCGGAGCGGCGAGGTAGATGTCGATCATTTCGGCAAGCCCGCGACTGACGACCGCATCGTCGGTCAGCGGTCCCGCGATCGCGGCGAGCGCCGCATCGCGCATCGGTAACCCTTCGGCGACCAGCCGTCCCGCCGCGATCAGCACCCGCGTCGATGCCACCTCGCGGAGTCCGCCGGTCTCCAGGCGGCGTACCGCGTGGCCGAACCGCACCAGTTCAGCTGCCACCGAACGGCCGACGCCGGCCTCCCGGGTCACGATCTCCTCCTCGACTTCGGCTGCGGGGAAACTGAAGTCGATGGCAACCATGCGCTGACGAGTTGAGTCCTTCAGATCCTTCAGCACACTCTGATAGCCCGGGTTGTAGGAGACGACCAGCCCGAAGCCGGGCGCCGCGTCGAGCGTCACGCCGAGCCGTTCGATAGGGAGCTGGCGGCGGTGATCGGCGAGTGGGTGCAGGACCACCGTCGTGTCCTGGCGGGCCTCGACCACCTCGTCGAGGTAGCAGATCGCCCCCTCGCGCACCGCGCGGGTCAGCGGCCCGTCGACCCATACCGTCTCGTCACCGCGCAGCAGATAGCGGCCGACCAGATCGGCGGTGGTCAGGTCGTCGTGGCACGCCACGGTGATCAGCGGGCGGCCGAGGTCGTGGGCCATCGCCTCGACGAACCGGGTCTTGCCACAGCCCGTGGGACCTTTCAGCAGCAGCGAAAGCCCCTGCCGGTAGGCCGCTTTGAAGACGGCCTCCTCGTTGCCGAGCGCCTGGTAGTACGGACGCTCGCCGCCGGGAAGACAGGTGGCACCGTTGTGGTGCTCGAGCTCGCCCGGGAGCTGTGGCATGACGTTCTTTCCTTCCCCGCCGTTCTGCGGTGTAGGCAGCCTATCGCGGAACAGATGTTTGTTTCAAGCGCGTCCCGCCGGCACCCGTCGCCGGGCCTCAGCTGCGCGGACGGCTGACCGGAACAGCGGTCCGACCACACCGTGAAGCTGTTCCGGACGGCTCACCACCGCATGGGCAGCGCTGCCGAAGACGCGACGAAGCTCGGCTGAATCGACGCTCGCACCCACCGTCAGACACACACACCCCGTACCGCTGCGACGCGCCTCGGTCAGTGCCCGGCGCGCGTCTGCGGCGCCGTAGCCGCGCTCGTAACCGTGGTCGTAGGCAAGGCCGTCCGACAACACGACGAGTAGGCGTCGCGGCGTTCCGCCCCGCTCCTCGAGCACCCTTGTGCCGTGCCGGATGGCGGCCCCGAGGCGCGAATACGCCACCGGTTCAACGCTGTTGAGCGTGCGCAGCACTCGGGTGTCCAGATGGTCGTCCATGCGTTTGATCGGCATCACGTTCACTGCATTGCGGCCCTGAGAGTTGTAGGCGTACAACGCAACACGATCACCTAGGTCGTTCAGCGCCGCGACCAGATCGGCGGCGGCGCGGCGTTGCTGTTCATGGACTGTCTTGCCCAGCGTCCCGGCCTCCGCCGACGAACCCGATACGTCGAGCAACACCAGCACCGACAGGTCGCGGCGGCGGCGCAGGCTGTCCAGATACACCGATTCATCGGGCACCGATCCGGCCCGCACCTCCACACGTGCGGATACAGCGGCATCGATGTCGATCTCATCGCCTTGGGGCTGCCGGTGCCGGCGATGCAGACCCATGCCGAGGCGCGCGAGCGGGCGGCGGAGCGCGACGGCATCGGCGATGGCCGCCGAAGCATCGGGCTCCACCCGGGGTTCGACCTCGCGGACCGTGCACCAGTTCGGGCGGTACCGCATGTGGTTGACGTCCCACTCCGGATAGGTCATTCCGCTCGCATCAGCGTCCGCCCCGTCTTCGGTCGCCGCTGACGCGGTCGAGGACACCGCGTGGGCGCCTCGCGTGGACACGTTGGCGCGATGCGTCGGTGAGTCCGCGCCCGGGGGCCCACCGCCAGAACTGCCGGCACGGGTGGACGACAGCATCTTCTTCAACCACTTCCCGATGAACCCGCCACCACCGACCGGACTGGAAAAGAGGTCGGGACCGTCTGCCGCCGTGATCAATTCACCGTCGTCGAGTGCCTCGATCTCCGCCGCGCCATCCCGTCTCGGGATGTGGCCGACCGAGTCATGGTCGGTTGCCTTGGCCCCACGCCTGATCGTCTCGAGTACCTGCTTCGGCCGGATCTCCCCGAAATACGGAGGCGCTTCGACAATCGGCGCCGAACCTCTCGCGATCGCCAGTGACTCCGAGGCCGATTGGCTGCCGCCCGCGACTGCAGGTGTAGCCGGCGACGCCAGCGCGCCCGGCAGTACGTCGGCGTTCGCCAGCACCGCGCGGCGCCCCTCGACGGCCAGGTACCGAGCTACCAGCTGGGTCTTGCGACCCAGCGCTCGGACGATCTCCGCATCGAGACTGCCCGCCGCGATGAGCGATGCTTGCACGGCGATGGCGTCGATGATCGCGCGCCGGTCGCCGCCGGGATCGACGAAGATGCGCTGGCCGTCGGTCCACGACGGCGAGCCGGGCTCAGCGGGCGCCACCACCACGGTGTGGCCCGCCAGAGCCGATGCCATGACGGCCAGCCGGGCGAGTCGCTCGTTGTCCACCACCGAGCACCTCCGCCCGTCCGGACCGGCCCTCGGCCTCGTTGACCAAATATCTGTTCCACCGTAGAGTTCGATCGAACAGCAGTCAACTGCCTGGTTACGCGGTGTCGGGGTCGCGGTTATCCGAACCGAATTGACAAGGGTGACGACATGATCGACTTCACGGGCCAATCAGTCATCGTGACCGGAGCCGGTCGTGGGCTCGGCCGGTTGTACGCGCTCGACGTGGCCAGGCGGGGTGCGGCCGTCGTCGTCAATGACCTCGGTTCGACCATGCACGGGGACGGAGTGGACTCGTCGGTCGCCGATTCGGTGGTCGAGGAGATCACCAGTTCCGGAGGACGCGCGGTCGCGTCATACGACTCGGTCGACACCGCGGCGGGTGGGGCGGCGATCGTCGACGCGGCCATCACGTCGTTCGGCCGCCTCGATGCCGTCATCAGCAACGCGGGCATCTTCGGCAGCGTCGCCTTCGACGAGCTCTCGCAGGACGATTGGACGCGAATGCTGCGGGTCCATCTCGATGGCGGCTTTCACCTGTCACAGCCTGCCTACCGGGTGATGAGGGCGGCCGGCGGTGGCCGCTTCGTGTTCATCTCGTCCTCGGCGGGCGTCTTCGGCCAGCCGATGGAGGCGCACTATGCGGCAGCCAAGGCGGGCCTCATCGGTCTGGCGAATGTCATTGCGATCGAGGGGCAAGCGCACGGAATTCGCGCCAACTCCGTGCTCCCCACGGGGTTCTCCCGGATGGTGACCGAGACCGTCGGCGACGAGAAGTTTCTCGCCGAATCCGGCTTCATGCGCGCCATCAGACCGGAACTGGTGGTCCCGCTGGTGGTGTTCCTGGCGAGTACGGCGTGCACGTTCACCCATCGCAACTATTCGGCATGCGCGGGACGCTACGCGCGGGCGTTCATCGGGCTCAGTGAAGGGTGGCTGGCCGATGTCGGCACCGTGCCGTCAGCCGAAGACATCTCGGGCCATCTCGACCAGATATCGGCCACCGAGAAGTTCATCGTGCCGGAGTCGATCGTCGACGAGGTCCTCGAGGTCTGTGATCGCCGCGGCATCAGTCCGATGCCGGGCGGCGCCGACGTCGAGTTTCCGGAACCTCCGAAGACGATGTCCCGAAACTGATTCCACGACCGCGTCGTGCCGGCCGCACGCCCGCCGCTGTGGGCTGACGGCTCAGCAGATCCGCGGAAGTTGTTCGCCCAGTTCACGTTCGATCACCCGGGTGGTGCCGAACGCGGTGCGCCCGACCACCATGCCCGGATGGTCGGCAACCACCCGGCCGATGACAACCGCTCCCGCACCTTCGGGCCGGGAACGCATTGCCGCCAACACCGCATCGCTGTGCGCCGGGTCGACGAAAGCCACCAACTTGCCCTCGTTGGCAACCTGAAGCGGATCGAGCCCGAGGAAGCTGCAGGCCGACGACACCGCATCGGGAATCGGAATCCGGTGCTCGTCGAGTTCGACGCCGACACCGGCGGCGCGGGCTATCTCGACGGTCGAGGCGACCAGCCCCCCGCGGGTCGGATCACGCAGGGTGTGTACGACGTTCGGGTCGGGCACCGCCGCCAGCATCGCCGCCACCAATAGATGTAGCGGCGCACTGTCGGTGACCACCGTCGTCCCGAAGTCGATTCCTTCGCGCACACTCATGATCGCCACGCCATGCTCACCGAGATTGCCGGACACGATCACGTGGTCACCGGGACGGGCTTGCTCAGGCCCGATGCGGACGCCGTCGGGTATCACACCGACACCGGCGGTATTGACGAAAAGGCCGTCCGCACTGCCTCTTCCGACGACCTTGGTATCGCCGGTCACGATGCCGACGCCCGCATCAGCGGCCGCCTTGCCCATCGTCTGAGCGACGGACCCGAGCACCTCGAGCTCCAAACCCTCCTCGATGATGAAGCCGGCGGTCAACCCCAGCGGCTGAGCACCGCTCATCGCGAGGTCGTTGATCGTTCCATTGATCGCCAAGTCCCCGATGTTGCCGCCCGGAAAGAACAGCGGGTTGACCACATAAGAATCGGTGGTCAGGGCAATCCGCCCACCGGCAACGGCCAGCACCGCGGAGTCACGAGCCGGGCCACCATCAGAGCCGAAGGCAGGCAGGAACAGATTCTCGATCAGCTCCTCGGACAGGATCCCGCCGCCGCCGTGGCCGAGCACAATGCGTTTGGTCTCCCGTAATGGCAACGGACACACCCAATCCGACGGATCGATACCCACCGAATTAGACATGAGCGGCCCCCAACCGCCGGAATTGGTAATACGCTGCGCACGCTCCCTCACTGGACACCATCGTGGCGCCCAGCGGGGTACGGGGCGTACAGCTGGTGCCGAATGCCGGGCACTCGTTGGGCTTGAGCAAGCCCTGCAGCACCTCCCCGGCGTGACACTCGGCGGACTCCTGTACCTGCAGGTGCCCCACGCCGAACGTGAGTTCGGCATCGAATTCGGCGTAGCGCGGCGAGAGCGCCCACCCTGACTTCGGGATCATGCCGATCCCGCGCCACTGCCGATCGACCACGGTGAACACCTCGGCAAGCGTCTGTTGCGCCACCGTGTTGCCGGCGTCGCTGACCGCCCGCGGATAGGCGTTGCGCAGTTCGGCCTTGCCCGATTCGAGCTGATCGACCACCTGCCGCACGCCTTCGAGCAGGTCCAGCGGCTCGAACCCGGTTACCACGATGGGTACGCCGAACTTCTCCACGAGCGGCCCGTACTCCGCGGTGCCCATCACGGTGCAGACATGGCCGGCGGCCAGGAACCCCTGCACCCGGTTGGTGGGCGAACTGAGGATCGCCGTCATCGCGGGAGGTACCAGAACGTGTGAGATGAGCACCGAAAAGTTGGTCAGGCCAAGCCGTTGGGCGTGCAGCACCGCCATGGCGTTGGCGGGGGCGGTGGTCTCGAACCCGACGCCGAAGAACACCACCTGCTTGTCAGGGTTGTCGGCGGCGATTCGGGTGGCGTCCAAGGGCGAGTAGACGATCCGGACATCACCACCGCGGGCGCGCACACTGAACAGGTCGTGGCGGCTACCGGGCACCCGCAGCATGTCGCCGAACGAACAGAAGATGACGTCGTCGCGGGCGGCTACCTCCAAGGCCCGATCGATCATCTCCAGCGGGGTGACGCACACCGGGCACCCCGGACCGTGAATGAACTCGACCGCACCGTCGAGCAGCTGATCGATGCCGTTCCGGATGATCGAATGCGTCTGCCCGCCACACACTTCCATGATCGTCCAGGGGCGACTGGCCTGGCGCCGGATAGCGTCGACCAGAGTCCTGGCGGCGGCCGGATCGCGGAACTCGTCGAGATACTTCATGCCGGCTCCCGCCTGCCCTGCCCCTCGGCGCCACCGAGTTCCTCGTCGAGCACGCCGAGTTCTCGGAACATCCGCAACGTTTCGTTGGCCGAGTCCTCATCGAGTCGGGTGATCGCGAAACCCGCATGGACGATGGTGTATTCGCCGATCTCCATGTCGGGCAGATATGCCAGGCACACGGTTTTGGTGGTTCCGCCGAAGTCGACGGTCGACATCCGAGTGCCGGCCTCCTCCCAGATTTCGATCACCTTGCCGGGGATTCCGAGGCACATACGCCGTTCCTTTCCGATACAGCCGAGGCGCGCCCATCGGCGAGCGTCGCGGCGGCGATGGTGGCCTGGCCCAGCGCCAGCCCACCGTCATTGCACGGCACGACCCGGTGACTGAGCACCTCGAAGCCGCCCGCGGTGAGCACCTGCCGCAGGCCCTGCAGCACAAGGCGATTGGCGAACACGCCGCCAGTCAGTCCGATGACCGAAATCCCCACCGCACGAGCGCATTCGGCGGTTGCCATCGCGGTCGCGCGGATCACCGCGTCGTGGAAGCCGGCGGCCAGGTCAGCAGCCGGTGTACCGCGCCGCAGCCCCTCGACGATCCCCGTGATCAGCGGTGCGGGGTCCAGCACACCATCGGCGACGCGGAAGTCCAACGGACTCGCGTCGCCCCGGCGAGCCAGGTGCTCGAGCTCCACCGCCGCCTGGCCTTCATAGCTGACCTGCTGGCAGACGCCGAGCAGGCTGGACACCGCGTCGAAGAGCCGACCCATGCTGGTGGTGGGGACGCAGCCGAGGCCGCGCGGGATCTGCTGGCGCAGGATGTGCAGCGACCTCTCGTCGAGCGCCGCCACCGACGGCAGGTCGCCCGCCCACTCGATACCGGCCCGGTGCAGCAGGTCCAGAGCGATCCGGGCGGGATTGCGCACGGCACCGTCACCGCCGGGCAGCGCGAACGGTCGAAGGTGACCCACCCTGGTGAAGCGGGCGGCGTCGGTGATCGCCAGCAGTTCGCCGCCCCAGATGGTGCCGTCGGTGCCGTAGCCCGTGCCGTCATAGGCGACCGCGATGACCGGCGTACCCAGCCGGCGGTGTTCGGCGAGCAGCGAGACGGCGTGGGCGTGATGGTGCTGGACGGCGAGGACGGGCCGGCCCTCGGCGTAGCGCCGCGCCCACGCGGTGGTGGCGTACCCCGGGTGCAGGTCACAGGCGATCACGTCCGGGGTGCGATCGGTCATGAACGCCAGATGCTCCAGCGCCGCCTCGAAGCAGCCCTGGGTCCGCGGGTCGGCCATATCGCCCAGATGGGCGGACATGTGGGCGTGGCCGTCCGCGCCCACCAGACAGAAAGTGGTTTTCAGGTCGCCGCCGGTGGCGAGGATGACCCGTTCCGGCAGTGGGCCGGGCACCGACACCGGCAGCGGGGCGTATCCGCGCGAGCGTCGCAGCGGCACGTGCGCACCGCGGTCGTCGATCATCACCACCGAGTCCTCGCACGGCACGTGGATGGGACGGTCATGGGTGAGCACGGCGTCGGCGAGCCCATCGATCCAGCCGAGATCGTCATCGCGGAACACGATGGGCGAGCCCCCCCGGTTCGCCGACGTCATCACCAGCGGGACACGGCCCAGCCGATCGAACAACTGGTGGTGCACCGGTGAGTAGGCGAGCATCACACCCACCTCGGTCAAGCCCGGAGCTACACCGTCAGCCACCCTTCCCGGCCGGCTGCCGACCAGCACGATGGGTGCCGACGGCGCGGTCAGGGCGGTGGACACCGCGTCGTCGAGCATGGCGATCTCGCCGGCGCCGGCCAGGTCGGCGACCATCACCGCGAACGGCTTGGCCGGCCGGTTCTTGCGGCGGCGCAGTTCGGCGACGGCGGCGGGATCGTCGGCTCGGCAGGCCAGATGGAAGCCGCCGATCCCCTTGACCGCGACGATCAGCCCGGCCCGCAGCGCGGCCACCGCCGCACCGATCGGATCATCGGTGTTCGGCGAACCGCCGGCGGGCCGCCACGTCAGCCGAGGCCCGCACTCCGGGCAGGCGATTGTCTGCGCGTGATAGCGGCGATCCAGCGGATCGTGGTACTCGGCGTCGCATGCCGGGCACATCGGGAAACCGGCCATCGTGGTCGCGGGCCGGTCGTAGGGCAGATCGGTGATCACGGTGTAGCGCGGTCCGCAGTTGGTGCAGGTGATGAACGGGTGCCCGTAGCGGCGGTCGGCCGTGTCCCGCATTTCGCGCAGACAGTCCGCGCACACCGCGATGTCGGGCGGAACCAGGGTGCGCGACTCGTCGCCGCATTGGCTACCGATGATCTCAAAGCCGTTGTCGCCGTGCGGTTCCAGGTGCCGATGGGACAGGTCGTCGATGCGCGCCATCGGCGGTGTTCGGTACCGGATCGCCTCGATCGCCGCCTCGACGTCGGCGGCCGGGCCCTCCAGCTCGCAGTGCACCGACCCCGCGTCGTTGTACACGAAGCCGCCGAGCCGGTATTCGGCCGCGATCCGCGCCACCGACGGGCGGAAACCCACGCCCTGCACCACCCCGGCGATGTCCAGACGCACCCGCACAGTCATCGGATCGCCGTCGGCTCGGGCCCCGGACAACGCCGGTAGTAGTCGATGCTCATGAACCTCCTGAGCAGATGAAGGCCACTCGCGCCGATGGGCTGTCCACGCGGGTGGATCACCACCACGCTAATCCCGCGATGCTGGGTCCACAATCACAATCTCGCAGCGAAAGTCTGCGTTTTTCCGTCCAAAAGGCCCTCGGCTGCGGCACCGGGGCGCTGTAGGGTGCAGGCCTGCCCGACTCGGAAAACGGAAAGATCGACAGTGCACGAATTGTCGCTGTGC
Source organism: Mycobacterium sp. SA01 (assembly GCF_041287105.1). Lineage (NCBI taxonomy): Bacteria > Bacillati > Actinomycetota > Actinomycetes > Mycobacteriales > Mycobacteriaceae > Mycobacterium > Mycobacterium sp. SA01. The sequence continues at coordinate 553,484 of NZ_JBGGNO010000018.1, forward strand.
CATGCAATTGCCGGGGTGGTGCGACCCTACGCGGCCGGCCGCCGTGTCGATGTGGTGCGGGTCCAGATCGGCGCCCTGCGGCAGGTGGTGCCCGACTCATTGTCGTTCTGCTGGACGCTGGTCCGCGATCACGAGAGCATGCCCGAGGCCGAGTTGGAGCTCGAGTTCGTCGCCGCGGAGGTGGCCTGCCACAGCTGTGGGCAGCATTCGGAGATCGCCTCCCGCTGGACGGTGTCCTGCCCGCAGTGTGAGAGCGCCGACGTGGAAATCGTTCGGGGCAACGAGTTCCTGGTCACCTCACTGGACGTGACATGACCTACGAAGCGAAAGGTGGTCAGCATGGGTAGGTTTCATCGTCACGACGACGGCACCGTGCACAGCCACGAGCACGATGACCACGACCACGGCGACCACGACCACGGCGACCACAGCGGTTATGTCACCGGCTCGCAGCGGATCGAGGTGCTCGAACACATCTTCGCCGAGAACGACACCCGGGCCGACATCAACCGGGCGGCCTTCGAGAGCAACGGAATCCGCGCGCTCAACTTGATGAGCTCGCCGGGTTCAGGGAAGACGACGGTGCTGGCCGCCACCCTCGACGAGCTGGCCGACGATCTCGCCGTCGGCGTGATCGAGGGCGATATCGCGACCGACCTCGACGCCGCCAAGCTCGGCGGTCGCGGCGCACAGATCTCCCTGCTCAACACCAACAACGGTTTCGGCGGCGAGTGCCACCTGGACGCCCCGATGGTCAACCGCGCGCTGCAGGGCCTGGAGCTGCCGCAGCTGGATCTGGTGATCATCGAGAACGTCGGCAATCTGGTGTGCCCCGCAGAGTTCGACGTCGGCGAGCACGCCAAAGCGATGGTGTACTCGGTGACCGAGGGCGAGGACAAACCGCTGAAATACCCGGTGATGTTCCGCTCCGTCGACATCGTGCTGCTGAACAAGATCGACCTGGTGCCCCACCTGGATGCCGATGTCGGCACCTACATTTCGCGGGTCCGGGAGGTCAATCCGACGGCGACGATCCTGCCGGTGAGTGCACGCACCGGCGAGGGCATGAAGGCCTGGTTCGAGTGGCTTCGCCGCTTTGCGTCCGGGGCGGCCACCGCGCCCTGAGCGGACACGCGATCACGCGATCAGCCCCAGCAGGCCGGGATCGAACGTTGCCCGCGCGGAAACGGACGTCGCTGCAGCCGAAACCACCAAAGCGGCGTCGTCCTCGTATCCCTTGGGGAAGACGATCTCCGCGCTATCCGGGTCTTCGCGGTGTGCCATCAGCCAGTCGTACAGCAGCCAGTCCACCGCACAGCTCACTGTCAACGGATCGGCAGCCGGGGAACGTGCCGCCGTGACCACCGCCTGTAACGCGTCGCGATGTTCCTTGCGCGCGGCATCCTTGTTGACCCCGGAGCTGTCGAAGAACAGCATCGCCAAAGTGAGCGGAAAGCGTTGGCCCGCTTCGGTACGGACCACCCAGCGGCCGCCCTTCCATGGCGTGTCCGGATCGACGTGGTGGAATTCGCCGAAGCCACCGATGACGCCGATGGACGGATCGTCGAGTTCACCGTCGAACGGCGCGGGTCCGAGGAGGTCCAGCGGAAGGCGTGCCCGGATCGAGAACAAGGCGGCCGTGCCGACGATCTTTCCGGCCCGCAGGTCAACACCGAATCCGGTCAACTCCTGTGCCGTCGCGAATTCGAGGCACAACCGGTCGACGGTTCGGTACAGCTCGACAAGGCCGTCACGTTCGTCGGCATCGGCGGGTGGCCGCCCACCCCCCAAGACCTCACCGAAGCGGCCTGCGGCGATGATGAGCGCATCGTCGAGCGCTTCGAGGTGGGTGGCCATCAGCCGGTCTGGTTCGTCGTCGACGGCGACCAGGGCCTGCAGCGACGTCGGGCTGCCGGTCGGTGTCGACCAGTAGAACCCGATCTGGTCGTCTCCCTGGATGATTCGCGGTCTCACGTCGGCTCGACGCTCTTCGCGCAAGCGCTCATCGTCTGCCGCCAGATCATCACCCGGTTGTTGCCGGAGTCGGCGACCGCCAGCGTGTCCCCGCGCAGCGACAGGCCGTACGGCCAGCAGAGCGTGTCGCGCTGCACCGAGGTCCACCGATTCTCGCCGTTGGAGCCGAAATCCGGTTGGGCCAGCACGTGATCGGCGCCGCGGCCATCGTCAGGCATGCCGTCCCACAGCAGAATCCGGTTGTTGGCGGTATCAGCCACGGCCAGCCGGTCGCGATCCAGGCACGCCGCATAGGGGAAGCGCAACCGGTCCGCGGTGTGCGGTCCATAGGGCCATTCGAGCGCGCTGGTGAAATCCGGCTGGCCGAGCACGGAATCGGCGTCCCGGTCGGCCTCCGGCGGGGGTGACCACCCCAGCAGCCGGTGATCGCCGGCGTCGGCGACCAGCAGCAGGTCGTCGCGACCGGTGATGTCGTGGGGCCAGCGGAACGTGGCCGGACCGACGGCACCGCCCCGGTTCTCCTCCCGCGTCGCCGCGTCGGGCTGACCCAGCACGACATCTGCCGGCTGATCAGCGTCGGGTATCCCGTTGCGCCACCCGAGAACCCGGCGATTGCCGGTGTCGGCAACCCAGAACGCCCGGCCGACCATACCGATTCCGAACGGCCAATACAGGGTCGACGCCGAGCATTCACCTCCGCGGTTCTCCACCACCGAGGCAGCATCGGGCTGGCCGAGCACGAGGTCGGGCGCCACGTCACTCGTCTGCGGCACGGTGTTCCACACCAGGATCCGGTGATGCCAGGCATCGGCGACGACGAGCCGGCCGTCGTGCACCAGAACCCCGGTCGGCAGGTTCATTCCGCGTTCCGGACCGCGGCCGCCGGCCGCTCGGCCCTCCGACTCACCATCCGGTTGTCCGAGCACGACATCGGCGGGCTGCTCGTCGTCGTCGGGTATGCCGTGCCAGATCAGGACGCGATGGTTTCCCGAGTCGGCCACCACCAGGTGCCGGTCGCCGAGAAACACGCCGCGCGGCGAATACATCCAGGACAGGGACGGTTTCGCCGGCGGAAGTGCCAGGCCGCCAGGTGCCGGCGCGCCCAGCCACAGCGCGGGTGACCAGCCGCCGGTGCGATCGACATCGGGTATCACGTCGACGCGGGTGCCCAGTCCGCTCACGTTGTGCCGGACGGTGTAGCGGCTCATCCGCCGACGCGAACCCAGACGACACCGTCGTCGACACGCAACGGCAGCTGTTCGAGCTGGGCGCCGGGCGCGCTGAGACACTCCCCCGATGTCGCGTCATAGCAGAAGCCGTGCCACGGACAGGTCAGCGTGTTGGTCTCCAGATCGAGGATCGCGTTGTCCAGCGGAAGCGCTTCGTGCGCACACTCGTTGCGGTAGGCCGACAGTCGCCGGCCCGCATTGACCACGATCACCTCGGCGCGCTCGCCGTCGGCTGTCGTCACGCTCAGCGGCGACAGTTCGTCGACGGCCAGACCAGCGGCCGGGCCCACCTCGACCCAGCCCTCACCGGCCGGGTCACGCCCGATGCGTAGCGCCTCGATGGGAATCAGTGTCGGTGTCGGCTCGTTCGGCAGCACCTCCACTGCGGAGATCGCCGGAACACCCTGCACCAGAGCCTCTTCCACCAGGTTGCGCAACGTCACCGCAGACATGGAACAGCCGTTGCACGCTCCCTCCAGGCGGACGTACGCCGTGCCATCGTCGACCCGCACCAGGGTGACGTCCCCGCCGTGGCTGTGCAGTTGCGGACGCACCGAGGCCAGGACCTGGTTGGCGTGGGTGAGCGGATCGGGCCGCACGATCCCGTGCAGAGACAGCAACAGATGCACGGTGGGATCGTCGACCAATTCGAACAACACGTCCCGTGCGGCGTCGTCGGACCGCATCCGGCGCACCATGGTCACCAGCCCGGCCCGGTGGATCTGCTCGATCGCCGCCTTGAGCTCTTCGGCAACCGCGCGCGCCGATGGATCCAGGTCACCCAGTGCGGCGACCGCGTCGTCCACACGCTTGGCGAGTTCTTCGAAAGTCGGCTCGGCGAGCGGCCGTTCAGTGGTTGTCGACATCGCTGCCGTCCGTCCTGCCCAGCGCGACCTGCCGGGCTATCTCGTCGAGGACGCCGCGAACCGCCCGAACCGAATCGCCGTCGCCGAGCTCCTCGAACAGGAACCGGGCTTCGTACAGTTTGGCTTTCGCCTGATCGAAGGAACCGAGGTGCGCCAACACGTTGCCCTGATTGGCCAGCACGCGTGCCCGGCCCATCGGATCGCTGTCCCGGCTGCGCGCGTCGAGGACCGCTTCGTACAGTTCGACGGCCTCGACCAGGTTGTCGGCCTGGTGCTTCGACGGGGTGTACACCAGCGAATTCGCCAGATTCAGCTGCACGCTGGCCCACTGCTCGGGGTAGTCCTCGCGGGTGTACACCTTGAGCGCGGATCGCAGCGACTGCGCCGCGATCCCCAACCGCAGCTGGCCGGACGCCTCCGTCATCGGCATGGTGAGGTAAGCGGTCGCCAGGTTGGCGTGCGCCGACGCCCACAACAACGGGGCCTCCTCGCGCAGCACCAACTGAAGCGCCGAATGGTAATGCGGCACAACAGCCGCCAGCAGCTCGGGCCGCTCCGGCGCCTGTTCGTGTAACAGTCCCGCCAGGTTCAGGTGCAGTTCGGCCCGAGCGACGCGCAGACCGTCCGCACCCTCGAGGCCCTTGAGCGCCGTCTCGAAACGCCGAACGGCATCGGGATGGCCGCCGTGGGCGGCGATCGACGCCGCCGCACCGAGCAGCACCCCGTACAGCGGCGTGGACACCGCGGCCGCCTCGTCGGCCGCCTGGTCGAGCAGCGCGGTGGCCCGGGCCGCGTCACCGTCGTTGAACGCGCTACTGGCCTGGGTCGACAGCACCAGGGCCGCAAGTTCGGCGCCTGCTGAACCCAGCTCCGGCGCGACGTCCGAACGGCCGACGGCGAACAGCACGACGTCGACGAGAACTCCGAAGTCGCCCAGCAGTGACCGCAATTCCGCGGGGTCGTCGGCGTCGGGGTCCATCACGAAACGGTTGTATCGGCTGACCGGGTCGTCGCCATCCAGAACAGCCAGGGCGCCGTCCCGATCACCGGCCAGCGCCAGCTCGTGTGCTCGCAGCGCATCGGGCCACTGCGGTACGTTGCCTGCGAGCAGCGCGGTGCGGGCGTCCTCGGTGTCGGCCGATGCCGGAATCAGCATGTATCCCAGCGGGAGTGGGAAGGCTCCGAGCGGTTGCGGTCGCACCGCGATGATGTCGGTGTCCACCGGTTCGGTGTTGGCAAGGGCGGTCACTGCTCGTCTCCCGTCATCCGTGGATGGGTCCGCGGATATCGCGCTCGGCGGCGCGCTTGATCAGTCGGGCCGACAGTTCGGCGCGGGCTTTGGTGTGGTGGGTGTCGATGCGCTTGCGCACCACCCCGTCGGCGAAGACCACGACGATGTCGACCGCCCACCGGCCCCGTTCTTCCACGACGACGGTCTGCACATCCACGGCCTCGTCGGAGGAGCTGTCGATGCGGACGGTGGTCTTCGGCCGTGGCTCGTCACACATCACGATCACCGCGCCGACTCCAGCGGAATCCGCAACGCCTGTTGGGCATCGTCCCAGGATGCCTGATGAACGCCGGTGACGAGGCGATCCGCCAGCACTTCACGGATCAGCAGGGACCGATCGCCCGCGGGGTTGCGCTGTTTGAGCAACAGCCCCCCGCTGCGAGGCCCGCGCAGCGGGAACAACCAGAGGTCGTCGCCGCGCACCATCGCCGCGACGGCATCCGAGGGGAATCGGTTGGCCGCCAATGCCGCATCGAGGCGCAGATATCCGTCGTCGGTGAACTGTACCGAGACGTCGTCGCCGAGCGGAGGTCGCAGCGGCCCAAAAAAGTCCCGCTCGAGAACATCGATCACCTGTTCCATCGCCGCCTGCACCGGCTCAGAGAGGTCGGCGCCCAGCTCGACGCCGCCCGCCTCGATCAGGAACACCGTGATATCGCTGGGGCAGGCATCGGCCAGCGCCCAGTGCGCGAACGCGATCGCGTGATCCCACCGGAACGAGTGGGTGTGCAAGCCCTGCAGGGGCGGCAGGTCGGCCAGCTCCTCGCCGGGGACGCGGTAGATGGTCCCCGGCGTCGCACCCGTAGCCGAGGCATCGACAATGACGACGCGCTCGGCGCCGCGCATCTGGAACGCGACGTCCATGCCCGCGGTGCCGCCGTCGACCAGACGAGCGCCGGCCGGCACGCCCCGCTCCCAGAGGTGCCGGACCAGAACCGGTCCGACACCGTCGTCACCGCGCAGCAGGTTGCCGCAGCCCACCACCAGAACCGCACACCCAGGCGGCCCGATATCGAGCGAGGGGTTGCTGATATCGGAACCGCCTGGGTTGCTGTGGGAGTCGTGTGCCCCAGGCTCGACCGCCGGGATCACACCATTCCGTTGATGACGAACTTCGAGAGCTCCTTGCCTGTCTTGCCGTCGTAGGCGTGCACGGTGCACACCAGGCAGGAGTCGAAGCTGCGTGCCACATGTCCGAGCTCGACCGGATCGTCGGGATCGACGATCGGTGAACCCACCAACGCCTTCTCGATGGGGCCCAGAACCTCGTTGCCGTCCCGTGGCCCGATGTTCCACGCTGTCGGGGTGACGACCTGGTAGTTCTTGATCTTGTTGTCTTCCAGCACGATCCAGTCACTGAGCGAGCCGCGGGCCGCCTCGGTGGAGCCGAATCCCTTGCCCTCGGCATATTCGACGGGCTTGGTGTAGAAGCTCTCCTTCAGGTCCAGCTGGTCGAGCCAGGACCTCACCCACTTGTAGTACTTGGGCGCCTCATGCATCCGGGCCAGCTGGCGCACCAACACACTCGGGCCGATCTTGGCGTAGATGTCACCGAAGAGCGGATCGTTGTCCTGATGCGCTCCGGCGTTCGGGCCGGCCGCGGCCATCCGCCGGGCCAGCGGACCCGCCTCGAGCGGAATCGTGCCCAGGTCTCCGACGGCATAGCGCGGCGACTTGGCCCAGCTGTACTTGCCCTGCTTCCTGCCCTCTTCGGGGTCCACCGGGATGGTCTCGCCGTCGAACGGGTGCAGCGGCGTGCTGCCCTCGTAGAACGAGTGGGCGACGTCCTCGCGAACGTTGGCCTGATCGAACTCGTACCACTGGCCTTTGGCGTAGATCCCGCCCCGGCCGATCAGCGCGGCGTTGCGACCGTCGATGGTGGGGTTCTCGTACAGAGTCGGGTCGAAGTAGGTACCGGTGGCGATGTAGTTGCCTACGCCCTGACCGTACTTGTCCAGGCCGATGTCGAGGGCGTAGCGGATGAAAAAGCCGCAGTCGCTGTTGTACTGGGACTCGTTCTCGTCGACCCAGGCCAGAACGTCGTCCCAGGTCTTGTTCTCCAGCCAGCGGTCGATGCTGCAGCCCAGCCACTGGCCTTCGAGCCAGTTGTCCTTCCAGTGCTCCAGGATCGCGATCGAGCGCGTCACGTCCGACAGCGTGGGCGCACACATGACGCCGCCGGGCACCATGAAGCTCGAATGCGGCCACTGCCCGCCGAAGATCGCATACACCTCGACCGGCTTGTTCGAAAGCACCACTCCCGGTTGGTAACTGGTGCCGACGTAGGGCGCGAAGCGGCGAACCGCCTCGTCATACATCTTGGACTTGGCGTAGTTCTTGTTGGTCAGGTCGATGGCGAACAGCGCATAGAAGTAACGGGGAATCGACTGCAGCGTTTCGCATGCCTGGGCGATGTTGCGGATCAGCGTCGCGTTCGCCGGCATGTGAGTGCGCCACGCGGTGTCCAGGGCGTAGGCCGACTTGTACAGATGGCTGCCGCCGCAGATCCCGCAGATGCGGGGGCACACGACGAGACCGGACTGCGGGTCCTTGCCCCGCAGGATGATCTCGAAGCCGCGGAACATCGCGGCCTCCGTCCATGCCGACGTCACGACGCCGTCGTCAATGGTGACCCGGACGTCGAGGTCACCCTCGACACGGCCCAGTGGGCTGACGTAAAGGTCGAGCGCGGTCATGAGATAGTCCTCCAAGAGGTGAGAGCTGAACCAGGGCTGGCGGTTTCGCTGGGTCTAGACGACGAACATGTCTTCTTTGGACCACTGCGGCGCGGCGATACGGGCGGCCGCCGCATGCGCCATGTACGTCAGGTGATCGGATCCCTCCGGCACTTCCTTGGGGATCACACCGCCGACCTTCTGGGTCTTGAACAGCGTTCCGGGCGCCAGGTCGAAATGCGGGAATTCCGGCTCTGTGCAGCCCAGGCACGGCATGCCGGCGCGGGTCTTGGACGACTGCCGGTTCCACAGGATGCGATTGCACGGCGAGTGCGTCATCGGCCCGCGGCAGCCGAACTCGTAGAACAGGCAGCCCGTTCGGGTGCCTTCGCCGAACGACATCGTCGACTGCTTGTATTCGAAGAATTGCACACGGGTGCAGCCGGTTTGGGTGAATGTCTTGAAGAACGTCTCGGGCCGGTGCAGTTCGTCGAGGGCGATGTCACCGGCGCGCCCGGTGGCGAGCGCCACGATGATCTGGGTGATCCAGTCGGGGTGCGCGGGACAGCCCGGAATGTTGATGACGGGAAGTCCCATCTTGGAGCGGAAGTCAGGCCCGAGGAAACCGCCCTTGTCCCGCTTGTGGAACTGCAGACCGGTTGAGGCCGACGGGTTGGGCTCCATCGCGGGGATGCCGCCCCAGCAGGCGCAGTCTCCGATCGCCACGACGATCTGAGCGGCGCCGGCCAGGTCGGTGACCCAGTCCTTCATCGGCCGGTCGGCGAACATGTCCATCCGCCCGGTTCCGTTGGGCGCTTCGATGACGGTGCCCTCGAAGACGAAGATGTCCAGCGGGCGTTCGCCTTTGGCGCAGTCCCAGAACACCTTCTGGGCGTTCTTGCCGAGTTCCAGCCCGAGCGACGGGTGCCAGATCAGATCCAGGCCGAAGTCGACGATCAGGTCGACGACGTTGGGTTCCTCCGCGTTGAGGAAAGACATGGTGTTGCCACTACACGCCCCTCCTTGGAACCACAGAACAGAAGCCATTCGAACTCCTCTCAGAGAGCGACCTTGGGCCAGGTCGGAATTGACGACCAAAGGTCAACCGCATGAGCGACATACGGGCGGGCACTACCGGTTCACCCGGCGGCCGAAGGATGTGGCGACGGCGACGAGGAAGCCGAGACCGCGCGCGAAGTCAGGGTCTTTGGTGGCCTTCCACAGTCCGTAGATGCCCTTGGGTGGATTCGCCGCACCGGCCTTGCCGTCGCCGAGGGCGTCGCCGATGGAGGCCAGCACCGCGGCGGTCTCCGGCTTGGTGAGGCCCGAGGACAGCACGGTGTTCAGCGCGGGCGCGGCGGTGACGACGGAGCCCGACAACGAGGCCAGACTGGTGGCGAGGCTCTGCAGGTCGACACCCTTGAGCGCGTCAGCGCCGGGCACCACCGCCGCCGACGAGGCGCCCCGAAGCTCGACGACCGCGGCGGACACCGAGTCGGTGATGGTGTCGCCACGGCTGAGCAAGCCGTCGAGGCCGCTGAGCAGGACGGCCAGCACGTCGGCGTGGTCGAGCAGGGTGTTGAGTGCGGCCGCGACATGGGGGTCGTCGAGTCGATCGCGGAGGGTGTCCGCTGGGGTGACGGAAACCGCCTGCCCGTTAGCTGTCATGCGCACCTCCCGGCAGTATGGCCTGAACCGAAGGTAGCCGTCCGGAGCTTGGCTGCCTATCGCTTTCGCGCAATGACTGTCAGAATTACGAACAGTTACCCGCGCTCAAGCGCGACCGATGTTTGAGAGGCTGGCGGATCGATTGCGACGGACACTAGCGGCGGCCGGTCTTCCGCAGCGAGTTCACCCGGGTAGGCGCTGATGTCCCGGCTCACCAGGCTCGGCTACATCGACGTACGGCGCACCAGCAATCCGGTCCGGCGCAAGGTGCGCTCCCGCGGCGTCCCCCCGGCGCTGGCCGACAACGAGATCTTCTATACCGAGGACGTCAAAACCGCCTCCAGGCTGATCGCCAAAACCCTGGGGCCCCTTCGACTCACCGTCGCAGGCGACGCGACCGGCTTCGCGGCGACCATGCACGGCGTCCGGCTGCGCAACGTCAGCCTGCTCTACCTCGACCTGCACGTCGCAGCGGCTGTCGAGATTCCGATGGTCGGACCGCACTACGCGGTTCACATGCCGATGAACGGCCGGGCGATGGCCGAACACCGCGGCCACTCCTTCGAGGCCAACACCATCCGCTCCGTGGTGAGCAGCCCGGGGGCGTCGCTGCGGATGGCGTTCGACCACGACTCCCCACAGTTGATCATCCGGATCGAGGAGCGGGCACTGGACGCCCATCTGACCCGATTGCTGGGCCGGGCACTGGACCGCCCGCTGGTGTTCGACCCGGAGTTCGACATGGCCACCGAGGCCGCCATGCGCTGGCACGCCGCCGTGCAGCTGATTCACACCGAGGTCTTCCACGAGGGATCACTCATCCAGCGCGGCCAGGGCATCGGCGCGGTGGAGGACTTCGTGATCAGCAGCCTGTTGCATCTGCAACCGTCGAACTATCACGCGGAGTTCTTGGCGCCGGCCCAGCCCGACCAGCGCCGCGCCGTCGTGCAGAACGCCATGAGCTATATCGAGGACCACCTCGCCGAGCGGATCACCATGGAGTCGGTGGCCAAGGCCGTGCACATGAGCGTCCGGTCGATTCAGCAGGGGTTCCGCGAGGAGCTGGGGATGACGCCGATGACCTACGTGCGGGAGCGCCGCCTGGAACGGGTGCACGAGGAACTGACCGACGCCATCCCCGCCGACGGCGTGACAGTGACGCAGGTGGCCGAGCGGTGGGGCTTCAACCACCTCGGCAGTTTCGCCGTCGAATACCGAAAGCGTTGGGGTGAAGCCCCTTCGGGCACGCTTCGCCGCTGAGTTCAGCCCTCGACGGGGATGCTCACCGTGACGGTGGTCCCCGCCCCGGGGCGCGACCTGACGGTCAGGGTGCCGCCGACCAGCTCGGCACGTTCAGCCATCGAGAGCATGCCGTACCCACCCGACGACGAGAGCGGTCCGGTCTCGAATCCGACCCCGTTGTCGACCACCTCGAGCCTGGCGACCCCGTCCCGCACGGTGAACGTCACGGTGGCGACCAACGCACGAGAATGCTTGACGACGTTCTGAAAGCACTCCTGTGCAATGCGATACAGCGCAACCTCGATGTGCTCGGGCAACCGCTCGTCGGCCAGGTGCAGTTCCAGGTCGACCTCGGGGATCGAGGTGGCAAGGCTGGCCAGGCCGCCCAACAGACCGAGGTCGTCGAGGACCGGCGGCCGCAGCCCGCCGATCGCCGACCGGGCTTCGGCCAGCGTGAGATCGACCAGATCCCTTGCCTTTTCCAGCTGCTCGGCGGCCGCCGGTTGATCCAGGTCGTCGACGGCCCGGGCCGCCGCATCCAGCCGGTAGGTCAGCCCGACCAGACGCTGCGAGATGCCGTCGTGAATGTCACCGGCCAGCCTGCGGCGTTCGCTTTCCTGAGCGGCGATCACCTGTTCGGCGAAATTCTCGTGCGCGCGTTCACGTGCCGACAGCTGCCGGTGCAGCCGGGCCTGGTGCAGGGCACCGGCGATCAGCCGGCCGATGACGAGGAGCAGCTCGATGTCGCGCGGGGTGAAATCGCGCCGCTCGATGGTGTGCACGTTGAGCACCCCCACCAGACCGCCGGGCTCGGTTTCCATCGGCACCGACGCCATTGAGGCAAAGTCCTTGCCGCGCAACGCCGCGATCGGGACGTAACGCGGATCGGCTTCCTTGTCGCTGACGATCACCACGGGTTCGCGATGGCTGGCTACCCACCCCGAAACGCCCGACCCCAGCGGCATCCGGATACGGCCGACCTGCTCGTCGAACGGCGGTGTGGCGCCGGCCAGCGTCAGCGATTGATCGGTGTCGTCCAGGACGTGGACGAAGCAGACGTCGGATGCCGTTGCCGCGGTGATCATCCGAGCCACCGCTGCGGCCATCGGTTCCACCTCGGGCCCGCTTGAGGTCGCGGCGATGATGTCGAGCAGCAGAGCGACTTCCCGGTCGGCGTCGACCAGCCCGTGCACGGCGTGCGGGCTGACGCCGCCGGAGCGACTGCTCATCGAAAAATGCCTTCCCGCAAGGCCGTTGCCGCGGCGCTGGTGCGGTCACTGACTCCCAGCTTGCGATAGATGGAACTGAGGTGGGTCTTGACGGTCTCCTCACCGATCACCAGCTTGCCCGCGATTCCCCGATTCGACAGCCCGGTCACCACCAGCGACAGGATCTCGCTCTCGCGCTGGGTGAGGCCGTGCCGGGCGCCGGGCCAGAATTGGTCACTCTGCAGCCGCGCGGCAGTCTCGGCCGCCCGCGCTGCCAGCCCGGCGTCGATCGCCGTCGAGCCTGCGTGCACACCTTCCAGCTGGCGTACCAGCTCGTCGCTGCTGATGCCCTTGAGTAGGTAGCCCGATGCGCCGACACGCATGGCCTGGAACAGGTACTGCTCGTCGTCGTAGACCGAGAGCAGGATGACTTTGCGCTGGGGATCGCGCTTGCGGATCTCCCGGCACAGGTCCAGACCGCTGGCACCCTGCATCCGTACGTCGCACAACACGATGTCGGGTTGGAGGTCGAAGATGACGGCCATGGCCTTCTCGGCCCCCACCGCTTCGCCCACCACCTCGACTCGGTCACCGAACGGCGCGAGCATCGCCTTGAGGCCCTCGATGACCATTTCGTGGTCGTCGACCAGCACCACCCGCACCGTCATGGACAACACCGTAGTGCCGCAACCACGCCTGCCGGACCGCAATGCCACTCGACACCTGTCAACTACCCAGAAGACGCACTGCCACAGGTGATTTCGCTGGAAATTCGCCGTACAGGTCAGCTGTGTCACCACCGTGAGGCGGGTGAGGGGCTCACCCGCCTCTCCCCTGAACGGGGGATGCTGCGCCTCACGCTGCGCGCGATACTTCCCCCGTGGCCACGATGCTTTTGGACACGATCAGCCGGAATCGATCCTTCTGGTGGGATCGGGCGCGGTGCGCGCATGACGACGCCCCCGAACTCGAAGCGGTCATTTTCGACTTCGACGCGCCGCGGGCGGCCACCGAACGCGATGCGCACATGTTCCGTGAGCTGATCTGGAGCCTGCACTGCGGCGATATCCGGGTCGGCGTCACGTCGGCAGGTCCCCGCGACTGGGTCGAACCACTGGTCCGCGAACTCATCGGCGACGGTGTGGTCGAGGTGCTGATCACCGGCGACGACGTCATCCGACCCAAGCCCGACCCCGAGGTGTATCACCGGGCGCTGTGCGAACTCGGGGTCGGTCCCGAGTCCGCGATGGCCGTCGAGCATTCCCCCGCCGGGTTCCACACCGCGCGTTCGGCGGGTCTCGCGACGATCGTCGTCACCACCCTGGGCATCCGCAACCGGGACTTCGCCGGGGCGGCCGCCGTCTTGGACCGCTACGACGGTGACGAACCGCTCTCAGCCGGCCGATGTCGGCGACTGCACGAGCAGTGGTGGATCAACCGCAGCCGACTCAGCGCCTAGCTAGCTCTGGCCGCACGCGGCCATGACCAATTCGCGTACTCGCGCCGCGTCGGCCTGCCCCTTGGTGGCTTTCATCACCGCGCCGACAATCGCACCCGCCGCCTGCACCTTGCCGCCGCGGATCTTCTCGGCGATATCGGGATTGGCGGCCAGCGCTTCATTGATAGCGGTCTGAATCAGCGAGTCGTCGCGGACCAGCGCCAAACCCCGGTCGGTCATCACCTGCTCGGGCTCACCCTCACCCGCGAGCACACCTTCGATGACCTGGCGTGCCAGCTTGTTCGACAGCTTGCCCTCGTCGACCAGCGCGACAACCTTCGCCACCTGAGCCGGCGTGATCGGCAGTGCTGCCAGCTCAACGCCGGATTCGTTGGCTTTCTGCACCAAGAAGTTTCCCCACCAGGCCCGAGCCTGCTCACTGCCGGCGCCCGCCTCGACCGTCGCGGCGACCAACTCGATCGCGCCCGCGTTCACCAGGTCGCGCATCACCTCGTCGGAAATGCCCCAGTCGTCCTGAATTCGCTTGCGCGACAACCACGGAAGCTCCGGGATCGTGGCACGCAGCCGAGCCACCAGTTCCTCGCTCGGGGCCACCGGCTCCAGATCGGGCTCCGGGAAGTACCGGTAGTCCTCGGCGGTCTCCTTGTCGCGGCCCGGTGAGGTGAAGCCGCCCTCGTCGAAGTGCCGGGTCTCCTGATGGATCTTGCCGCCCTCGACGAGAATCGCTGCCTGGCGACGCATCTCGTAGCGGACCGCCACCTCGACGCTCTTGAGGGAGTTGACGTTCTTGGTCTCGGTGCGGGTGCCGAACTCCTGCTGTCCGATCGGGCGCAGCGACACGTTGGCGTCGCAGCGCAGCGAGCCCTGATCCATCCGCACATCGGAGACACCCAGCCCACGCAGCAGGTCCCGCAACGCCGTCACGTAGGCGCGAGCCACCTCGGGTGCCCGCTCGCCGGTGCCCTCGATCGGCTTGGTGACGATCTCTATCAACGGAACCCCGGCGCGGTTGACGTCCAGCAGCGAGGTGGTGGCACCGTGGATGCGGCCGGTGTCGCCGCCGACGTGGGTGAGCTTGCCGGTGTCCTCTTCCATGTGCGCCCGCTCGATGGCGACGCGGAAGGTGCTGCCGTCGTCGAGCGGGACGTCGAGGTAACCGTCGAAGGCGATCGGCTCGTCGTACTGCGAGATCTGATAGTTCTTCGGCTGGTCGGGATAGAAGTAGTTCTTCCGCGCGAAGCGCGACCAGGGGGCAATCGAGCAGTTCAGCGCGAGGCCGATCCGGATGGCCGATTCGACGGCCGCCTCGTTGAGGACCGGCAACGCGCCCGGCATACCCAAGCAGACCGGGCACACCTGGGTGTTGGGCTCGGCGCCGAAGGTCGTCGCGCAGGGGCAGAACATCTTGGTGGCCGTCGACAGCTCGACGTGCACCTCGAGCCCGAGCACCGGGTCGAAGCGGGCGATGACGTCGTCGTAGTCGAGCAGGTCAGCCTGCGCAGCAGCAGTCATGAGTCGATCCTAGTGGGTCGCTTTTCCCCGCCGAGCAGACACAAACTCGGGCTTCGGAAGCCGAAAAAGGCCGAGTTTCTGTCTGCTCGCGGATGGAGCGCTCAGCCGAAGAAGGCGGCCGCGTCGTCGTAGCGGCTCTGCGGCACCAACTTGAGTTGGCGCACCGCGTCCGCCAACGGCACCCGGCCGATGTCCTGCCCGCGCAGCGACACCATCATCCCGTACTCACCGGCATGCGCTGCGTCGGCGGCGTTGACGCCGAACCGGGTGGCCAGCACCCGGTCATAGGCGGTCGGGGTGCCGCCGCGCTGCACGTGCCCGAGCACGGTGACCCGGACTTCCTTCTTGATCCGCTTCTCCACCTCCATGGCCAGTTGCTGAGCCACCCCGGTGAAGCGTTCATGCCCGAATTCGTCGGTGCCGCCCTGGCGCAGCTGCATCGACCCCTCGGCCGGCTTGGCCCCTTCGGCCACCACGATGATGAAGCTGGACTCCCCGCGCTGGAAGCGTTTCTTGACCAGCCGGCACACTTCTTCGACGTCGAAGGGCTGCTCGGGGATCAGCGTCATGTGCGCACCCGAGGACAGCCCGGCGTTCAGCGCGATCCAGCCCGCGTGCCGGCCCATCACCTCGACCAGCATCACCCGCTGATGCGACTCCGCGGTGCTGTGCAGCCGGTCGATCGCCTCGGTGGCGATCTGCAGCGCGGTGTCGTGGCCGAATGTGACGTCGGTGCAGTCGATGTCGTTGTCGATGGTCTTGGGCACACCGACGACGGGCACACCCTCCTCGGACAGCCAGTGCGCGGCGGTCAGGGTTCCCTCGCCGCCGATCGGGATCAGCACGTCGATCCCGTTGTCCTCCAACGTCTGCTTGATGTCGTCCAGACCGGCACGCAGCTTGTCGGGATTTGTGCGGGCGGTGCCCAGCATGGTGCCGCCCTTGGCCAGCAACCGGTTGTTGCGGTCGTCGTTGTGCAGCTGGATCCGGCGGTCCTCGAGCAGGCCCCGCCAGCCGTCCAGAAACCCGACCACCGAAGACCCGTAGCGGGCGTCGCAGGTCCGCACCACAGCCCGGATCACCGCATTCAGGCCCGGACAGTCACCCCCACCGGTCAGCACTCCGATACGCATGGGACCTATCCTGCCCCGTCAGATCGCTGTTGGCAGCGAACCGCGGGCAGACTCATAGGCCGCACCTATGCGGTACAGCCGGTCGTCGGCCAGCGCCGGCGCCATGATCTGCAGGCCGACCGGCAGATTGTCGTCGGTCGACAGCCCCGACGGCACCGACATTCCGCAGTGCCCGGCCAGGTTCAACGGCAGCGTGCACAGGTCGAACAGATACATCGCCAGCGGATCGTCGACCTTCTCCCCCAGCTTGAACGCGGTGGTCGGGGTGGCCGGGGACACCAGCACGTCCACCTTCTCGTAGGCGGCGTCGAGGTCACCGGCGATCAGGGTGCGAACCTTCTGCGCCTGGTTGTAGTAGGCGTCGTAATAGCCCGCCGACAGCGCGTATGTGCCAATGATGATGCGGCGCTTGACTTCTGGGCCGAATCCGGCCGCGCGCGTCAGTGCCATCACCTCTTCTGCGCTGTGAGTGCCGTCGTCGCCGACCCGCAACCCGTAGCGCATGGCGTCGAAGCGGGCGAGGTTGCTCGACACCTCCGAGGGCAGGATCAGGTAGTAGGCGGACAGCGAGTAGTCGAGGTGCGGGCAGTCCACCTCGCTGACCTGGGCACCCAGCGCTTCGAGCTGCTCGACGGCGGCGTTGAACGAATCCAGCACGCCCGGCTGGTACCCCTCACCGCTGCGCAGCTGCTTGACCACACCGATCCGCACGCCCGACAGGTCGCCGGTGGCACCGGCCTTGGCGGCCGCCACCACATCGGGGACCTGCGCGTCGACGGAGGTCGAGTCGCGAGGGTCATGCCCGGCGATCACCGAATGCAACAACGCGGTGTCGAGCACGGTGCGCGCACACGGCCCGCCCTGGTCGAGCGACGACGCGCACGCCACCAGTCCGTAACGCGACACCGTTCCGTAGGTGGGCTTGACCCCGACGGTCGCGGTCAGCGCCGCCGGCTGGCGGATCGAGCCGCCGGTGTCGGAGCCGATCGCCAGCGGCGCCTGGAAGGCGGCCAACGCGGCAGCGCTACCACCGCCCGACCCGCCCGGCGTCCGGTCGACGTCCCACGGATTGCGGGTCGGGCCGTACGCCGAGTTCTCGGTGGAACTGCCCATCGCGAACTCGTCCATGTTGGTCTTGCCGAGAATCGGGGTGCCCGCCGCACGTAGCCGGGCCGTCACCGTCGCGTCGTACGGCGAGGTCCAGCCTTCGAGGATCTTCGAGCCGCACGTCGTCGGCATGTCGACGGTGGTGAAGACGTCCTTGAGCGCCAACGGCACACCGGCCAGCGGCGACGGCAGCGTCTCCCCGGCGGCGACGGCGGCGTCAACGCGGGCGGCAGTGGCCAGCGCCTCGTCGGCGGCGACGTGCAAGAAGGCGTGATAGCGCTCGTCGGTGGCGGCGATCTGGTCCAGGCAGGCCTGGGTCACCTCGACCGAGGACACCTCTTTAGCCGCGATCTTCTCGCCCAGGGTGGCGGCGTCGAGCCGGATCAAGTCGCTCACTGGGGCTCCCCCAAAATCTGCGGGACCGCGAACCGGCCCTCTTCTGCGGCCGGCGCCTCGGCGAGCGCTTCGGACTGGGTCAGGCACGGCTGAACCACGTCGGGCCTGGTGACGTTGACGTCTTTCAGAGGGTTGTCGGTCGGCTTCACGTCTGCGGTGTCGACGGCCTGAATCTGGCTGACGTGCTCCAGGATGGCATCGAGCTGGCCGGCGAAGCTTTCTAGTTCATGGTCGGTCAGGGCCAGCCGGGCCAGCTTGGCGAGCCGGGCGACATCGTCGCGGGAGATCTGGGACACGGTGGTCAAGCCTAGGTGAAAGGGCGATCCGCGTGCCGTGGGGACTGCTTCTGGTCGGCCTGCCGCTGGGCGCCCCTGCTGGTCCTCGCCCTGCCCGCGGTAGCTACGGCGCCAGGCGGCCGCCCCTACCGGAATGCTGAGTCCAGGCGGCTGTGAAACAGTGTGCGCGTGCCTTCGTATCTGCTGCGGGTCCAGCTGGCCGACCGGCCCGGTAGCCTCGGCTCGCTCGCCGTGGCGCTGGGCACCGTCGGCGCCGACATCCTGTCGCTCGACGTGGTCGAGCGGGGGCCCGGCTGGGCGATCGACGACCTGGTCGTCGAGCTGCCGCTCGGTGCGATGCCCGACATGCTGATCACGGCCGCCGAACAGATCAAGGGTGTCCGGGTCGACACCATCCGGCCGCACACCGGCCTGTTGGAGGCCCATCGCGAGCTGGAGCTAATCGACCACATCGCGGCGGCAGGCAACCGGGCCGCCAAGCTGCAGGTGCTCGCCGACGAGGCGCCACGGGTGCTGCGGGTGGGCTTCTGCACGGTGGCCCGGCTGTCGGAGTCGGGCCTGGAACGCGTGGTCGGCAGTTCCGGCGCGCCGGAGACCGCGGCGACCTCCGCGCCGTGGCTGCCGCTCGCACATGCCGAAGCCCTCGACGGCACCGCCGATTGGGTGCCGCAGGTGTGGCGGGACATGGACACCACGCTGGCCGCCGCGCCGCTCGGCGACCCGAATACCGCGGTGTTGTTGGGCCGCCCGGGCGGGCCGTTGTTCCGGCCTTCCGAGGTGGCCCGGCTGGGCTATCTGGCCGGGATCGTCGCGACGATTCTTCGCTGACTCAGTCGTCGGCGTCGGCCGGCGGCGGCCCTTGGTCCAACAGCGTGCGGAACCCGTCCTCGTCGAGGATCGGCACGCCCAGCTCGACGGCCTTGTCGTATTTCGATCCGGGCGAATCGCCCGCCACCACATACGAGGTTTTCTTCGACACCGAACCGACCGCCTTGCCGCCGCGGCTGATGATGGCCTCCTTGGCCTCGTCGCGCGAGAAGTTCGGCAGCGAGCCGGTGACGACGATCGAAAGTCCTTGCAGCGTAGGGCTGATCGAGGTGTCGCGGACGTCTTCCATCCGCACCCCGGCGGCGCGCCATTTGTCGATGATCGCGCGATGCCAGTCGACGGCGAACCATTCGACGAGCGCGGCGGCGATCGTCGGGCCGACACCTTCGACGTCGGCGAGCTGCTCCTCGGTGGCGGCCATGATCGCGTCGAGGCTGCCGAACGCCACGGCCAGCGCCCGCGCCGCGGTCGGCCCGACGTGCCTGATCGACAACGCCACCAGGATCCGCCACAGCGGCCGGTCCTTGGCCTGCTGCAGGTTGATCAGGAAGCGGGCGCCGTTGGCCGACAGCGTCCCGTCCTTGGTGGTGAAGAATTCCGAGGTCAGCAGGTCGGCGCTGGTGAGATCGAACAGGTCACCCTCGTCGGTGATGACCTTGGCGGCCAGCAGCGCGGTGGCCGCCTCGTAACCCAGCCCCTCGATGTCCAGCCCACCGCGGCCGGCCAGGTGGAAGACCCGCTCACGCAGTTGCGCGGGGCAGGATCGGGCGTTCGGGCACCGGATGTCGACATCGCCCTCCTTGGCCGGGGCCAGCGGGGTGCCGCACTCCGGGCAGTGGGTGGGCATCACGAATTCGCGCTCGGTGCCGTCGCGCAGGTCGACGACGGGTCCCAGGACCTCGGGGATCACGTCACCGGCTTTGCGGATCATCACGGTGTCGCCGATCAGCACGCCTTTGCGCTTGACCTCCGAGCCGTTGTGCAGGGTGGCCATGCCGACCGTCGATCCGGCGATCTTCACCGGCGTCATCATCGCGAAGGGGGTGACGCGGCCGGTGCGACCGACATTGACCTGAATGTCCAGCAGCTTGGTCTGCGCTTCCTCCGGCGGATACTTGTAGGCGCACGCCCAGCGCGGCGCACGAGAGGTGGCGCCGAGGCGGCGCTGCTGAGCGAAGTCGTCGACTTTGACCACCACGCCGTCGATTTCGTGCTCGATCTCATGGCGGCGCTCGCCCCAATAGACGATCTTCTCCTGCACGGCGGCCAGCCCCGCCACCCGAGTGGTGTGATCGGAGACCGGCAGACCCCAGGCTTTCAGCGCGAAGTAGGTGTCGTGCAGGGAGTCCGGTGCGAATCCTTCGGTGCGGCCGAGGCCGTGGCAGATCATCCGCAGCCGGCGGCGGGCGGTGACCGCCGGATTCTTCTGCCGCAGCGAGCCGGCCGCGCTGTTGCGCGGGTTGGCGAACGGCGCCTTGCCCTCCTCGACCAGGCTGGCGTTGAGGTTCTCGAAATCGGCCAGCATGAAGAACACCTCGCCACGCACCTCGAGGAGCGCCGGAACCGGGTAATCCGCTGACGCGGTGAGGGTTTCGGGGATGTCGTCGATGGTGCGCGCATTATTCGTCACGTCCTCGCCGACCCGGCCGTCACCGCGGGTGGCGGCCCGCTCCAGCCGGCCGTTGCGGTACACCAGCGCGATCGCGACGCCGTCGATCTTCAACTCGCACAGGTACTGCGGGTCCCGGCCGATCTCGGCTTCGACCCGGCTGGACCAGGCCGCCAGTTCCTCGGTGTTGAACACGTCGTCGAGGCTCAGCATGCGGTCCAGGTGGGCGGCCTCGGCGAAGTCGGTGGCGAAACCCGCGCCGCCGACCAGCTGGGTCGGCGAGTCGGCTACCCGAAGCTCGGGAAAGCGATCCTCGAGTGCGAGGAGCTCGTTGAAGAGCTTGTCGAACTCCGCGTCGGAGACGATCGGCGCGTCCTTGATGTAGTAGCGGAACTGATGCTCGCGCACCTCTTCGGCAAGTTCCTGCCAACGCCGCCGCACATCCGGATCGATGGGATCGACCTCGGGATCGGACGTCTCTGCAGCCACCCCCGAAGGCTATCGGAGGCCACCGACGCCACACGCACGAGCAACCGACGCACTGCCGGCGAACGGCCGCGGCCGGTGACCGGGGCCGGCCGTCTAGGGGCGGCAGCGGGCGATGACCGAACCCATCTTCCGGGCTTTCGTGCTGGTGTCGACCTCGGGGTGCACGCCGTTCTCGAACAAGACGATGATGTCGGACCCACCGAACGCGAAGAACCCGAATTCGTCGCCCTTGGCCACCTGCCCACCCTGCGCCGCAGTCACGTTCACCGAACCCACATGCGACATGCCCACGGGGACTACGGCAACGACGCCGAGATCGCCGTTTCCCGACGTCGAGGTGTCCACTGTGAGCACCCCCCGGTTTTGGAAGAACTCGTACCCGGTGTGTGCGCTGTCGCGCGCCTTGAGCTGATGATCCTCCAAGTCGACTTGCATGTAGACCTGACCGGAGATCACGAACGACTCCTCGACTGTTCCCGCGACCGGGACGTGGAAGCGGTGGTACGCCGACGGGGGCAGCATGTAGTGCACGAAGGTGCCGCCTGCAAAAGCATCGGCAAAGCGACTGCCGTCGATCAACTGCGTGATGTTGCCGTAGTGGCGGCCTTTGATGGCGGTGGCCGGGATGTTGGAATCGGCGTCGATGTCGTAGCAGTGTCGGAAGCTGCAGTCCGCCGGTGAGGTCACCACCGCGTTGTCGGCGGGCGCACTGATGGGACGCAGACCCGCGTTGAGCTCACGGGCGAAAAACTGATTGAAGGTCAGCCAGCCGCTGGGCGTGTTCGGCCGGCCGTCGATGAGAGATTCTTCGATCGTGTATTCGGGCGCCTCGCGCAGAAACGACTGCAGGATGTCGTCATCGAAGGACTCGGTGGTGTCCAGAAAGCTGCCCCACTCTCGAGCGAACTCGGTGAGCCAGCCGCGGAACTTCGGCGAATTCTCCGCGATCGCGGCCTCTGAGGCATCCACCTTCTGGTCGACCAGCCAGAAGAAGTGAGCCAGCCGGTCGCTGACCTCCTTGGCGTAACGGTCCTGTGGCGCAGAGGTTTTCCATGCCGGCGCGTCGGTCTGCTGCGGGATCCAGCGGACGAACTTGGACAGGTAGTCGTAATACTGGGTCAGGTCCCGCGGCCAGTCGAGTACGTCATAGACGTCCGCATCGAGGTCGGTGGCCGCGCGCTCGGCAGCGCTGCGAAACGACTTCTCCAGGACCTCCGCGAGGCTGGCATCGTCATTGAGCAGGGCCTGCAGACTCCGCACGATCTCGTCGGGCTGTTTCATGAACTTCACTCCTCACTGTCGGGGGTGGGAACGGGGTCGCAGTCGACACCGCCCGGTCAGCGCCGGGAACTGTTGCGGTCCGCCCTGACTTGGCTCAGGAGGAACGCCCCGCCGGGCACGACGCCCAGAACGATCCGCGCGAGCCGGTCCCGGACTCGTTGGTGTGACGGCGGCGTGGCGCTGCGCTGCGACAAGTCGTGATAGCCCGCGCCGGCCCAGATGGTCGCGGCAGCGGCGTCGGTGAGACCGGCCCGGGCTCGGTTGCGGTCGACGGCGGCAAGTCCCACCGCGGTCAGGGCATGAACCGCGTCGACCCAGACGCCCATCGCAAGCACCTCAGGGCTGGGCCGCCAGCCGGACAGCAGAGCTTGAGTCAGGTGGCGGGCTCCCAAGATCCGGGCGACGACCACGCTCTTGGTATCGACCTCGATGCGGTGCACAGTCTCCATGACGGCGCGAGGCGCGACGAGCAGGGCCAGGCCCCACCCGGCGCGGGTCAATTCGATGGATCTGGAACGCGTGGTGGGCACATCCGTGCTCAGCGGTCTGGACGGCAACGTGTCGACGGTCATGCTGTCTCCTCCGGTCGGCAGAGCGAGGGCCCCATACCGGCGCGGCATCACGTGCGTTCCGCACATCACGGCCGCCGGACGGCCCATGCTCGGGACAATCGCTCAAGCGGTACCCGGATCCCCGGCATCATCACCTCGCCGCCGCACATTCTCAGGACTTTGCAAGGCTGTCGAACACGGCGCCGCGGCGAACACCGCCGGCGAGTCGCTCGTGGCAGTGTTGAGCCCATGCCCCATCCGGTCATGTTCGACGACGCCGATCCGATCCTGGCTCGGGTGCGCACCATCGCATTGGCGTTACCGGAGGCGACCGAGAAAATCTCGCACGGCAGGCCCACGTTCTCGGCGCCGAAGATGTTCGCCGTCTACGGCGGCAGCCAGAAGAATCCCAGCGGCCCGATGATCCGGTACGCCCATGCCCTGCTGATCAAGGTCGACGACAGTGAACGGGAGGCTCTGCAGCAGGACACCCGGTTCTTCTTCCCGGCCTACCTCGGTCCCTACGGCTGGCTGGGCCTGGACTTCGATGCCGCCGAGATCGATTGGGCGGAGGTCGCCGAACTGATCGACGCGTCGTTCCGCCTGCAGGCCCCGGCGCGGCTGATCAAGCAGCTGGACCGCTAGCCGGCCAACGCGGGCTCGGATACCGGAGTCGGCTGCAGCCGTATGAGATTGGCTCGCACCACCCGCGCCAGGATCGACGGCCGCATCAACCGGGTGGGCGAATCGAGCATGCCGATCACCCGGAAAAACTGACTGTTGACCACCGGATCGCTCTCGACGGCGGTGAGAACCATGTCGGAGAACTTGTTGTTGACGCGCATTGCCAACGTTCGTTCGCCTGCGACTTCGGGCAACGACAGATCGGCGCTGACCGCGTTGCGCCACGCCACCCGGACGACCTTGGCGGCGGCTCGGGAGAACCGCTGCGGCAAATCCGTGTCACCCTCTCGCAGAGAACGTTGCAACGCCAGCGCTTCCAAGGCCGCCACCGACATGCCCTGCCCGTAGATCGGGTTGAAGCTGCACACGGCGTCGCCGATGGCGATGAACCCATCGGGTCGCCGGGGCATCTCGTCGTAGCGACGCCACCGACTCGACGGCGTGCGGTAATGAGCTACCTGGCCGACCGGTTCGGCGGTCTCGAGTACCTCGAGAATGTGCCCGGGAGCTCGCCGCCGCGCCATCGCCACCATGTCCGTGTAGTCGCGGGCCTGCTCCGCGCCGGCCATCACGCCGACGGTCATCAGCCAGGTGTCGTTCTCGTGGTTGAGCAGGGCCACCGTGGTGGCCTCACCGGGTTTGGGGAACAGCGCCACCATGTGCTGGCGGATCGCGCCCGGCGGGATCCGCAGCCACTGGCTGGTATAGGCCAGGTTGATCATCAGCTCGTCCTCGCGGGGCCGGCCGTAGCCGAGGTCCTCCAGGAAGACCGGTGCGCGCGATCCCCTACCGCTGGCGTCGATGACCAGATCGGCGCCCAACACCGCAGCCTCGTCGCGACGCGCAACCAACACTCCGGTCACCCGGGTGCGATCCTCGGACGATGTCACGTCTACCACGTCGTGACCGCCGAGTACCGTGACGTTCGGAATCGCCGAAAGTCGTTTCATCACATGCCAATCCAGGAACGGCCGGCTCGGCATGTAGGACGTCACCGGATTGGGCAGGTGCCCCGACGGCAGAAATCGATGCCCGCCGTACTCGAGAATCACCCGGGAGAGGTCGCCGTCGCCCCAGGTCGGAGTCCCCGCGGCGACCATCTCGTCGAGGATGCCGGGAAATAGCTCGTCGACCACGGCCACCCCGCCGGCTTGTAAGACGTGACCGTGGCTCGCCTGCGGGACGCCGCGACGGCGGGACGGTTGTTCGGGAGGCATGTCGCGATCGACCACGGTGACGGTCCGATAATGCTCGGCGGCCACCCGCGCCGCCAGCATTCCCGCCATGCTCGCCCCCAGGACCACTGCCCGTTCACCGAGTAGCGCCATTTCGAACCCCCAGTTTCGACCCGCCGCGGCGTTTCCGCTGGTTGAAACGCTAGGGGCGGCAGCGGCCCGTGCTATGAGTAGTCCGATACGCAAATTTTGGATCGGCTGCTATGTGGCTAGATCGCTTCGGGGTCCTCGGCGATGGCATCGCCCGCTACGCGAGGATGTCAACTGTCGGGTACGCGATCGGCACCATCGCGGCCACGACGTTCGGCGCCGTTCTGGACAGCGCGGTCACCCGCGAGGCGACTACCCGGCTAGATCGCGTCGGGATCCTCAGCCACCGCGTCGGCGGCCCGCTGGCACAACCCGATCGCTGCGCGCGCCCACGCCGCGTCCGCGTCGGCCAGTCCGCAGGCCGGACTGATGCCGACGCGATCGCGAATAGCATTGCGGGAGAATCCGATTCGATCGGTGATCGCCACCGCCGCGGCGGCCACCTCTTCAGCCGACGGCCGGGCCGCCGGGGCACTCGTCGACACCAATCCGAACACCACACAACGCCCCGAGTCCAGGAACTCGCCAAGCCCGTCGAAGTCAGCGTCACCAAGAGTGCTCGCATCCAGCGAGACGGCGTGGATAGCGCTGCGCTGCAACACATTCCACGGTACTGCGGCACAACTGTGCAGCATCACCTCGGCGCCCGCGGCGGCCACGCACTCGTCGAGCAGACCGATCGCCACCACCTCGTCGACCGGATGCACCGGGTTCAGCGCCGTCACCCCGGTCAGCCGGCCGGCCAGCGCCGCGGACAGCAACGGCTCGTCATACTGCACCACCACCGTCGTCGCCAACCGTCGGGCCAGCTCGGCGCGGTGCCGCGCCACCCCCTCGGCCAGTGACGACGCCAGATCGCGGACCGCGCCTGCATCGGTGAGCGCCCGGTGCCCTCCTGCCAACTCGAGCTGGGCGGCGAGCGTGACCGGGCCCGGCGCCTGCACCTTGACCGGCCGCCCGGAGCCGGGGCCGCCGGCTTTCTCCCACGCCTCCTCGATCGCGTCGATGTCCTCCTCGAGCAGGCTCTTCGCCCGACGGGTGACGGCGCCCGGCCGGGCGGCGATGCGGTAGCCGCGCGGCACGGTGTCGATGGCGATGTCGACCAGCAGCGCGCCGGCCCGCCCGATCATGTCGGCGCCCACCCCGCGGGCCGGCAGTTCGACCAGGTGCGGCAGTCGGTGCAGCTCCCCGACCATGATCTCGGCGGCTTCGCGCGGGGCGGAACCCGGCCACGAGCCGATGCCGGTGGCTGCCGCGAAATCACTCACCGGGCAACCGTATTGGACGCACCCGCCGCACCGCACGCCCGGGGGCCTACCGTGATGACATGAGGGTGCACGCTCCGGTGCTCTGTTGCGCTGCCGCGGTGCTGCTTACGGGGTGCACCCAGTGGGTCGACGGGGCACCGCTGCGTGCCCTCGGCGAGCCGCCGCTCTCCCCGCCGGGGGTCGTCGATGTCGACCGAATCATGCTCAGCCAGGAGCAGATTCAGGCCATCACCGGCGGCGGCCAGGACGTGACGATCATCCCGAGCATGGACGGTAAAACCATGGTCGACGTCGATCCGCTGGCTGAGTTGGTCCCCCGCGACTGCCGCTTTCTGTTCGCCGAAACCGACACCTTCGGCACGGACGTCGAGGACTTCCACAAGACCAGCTTCCAATACCCGCCGCGGCGCGCACTGATTTCTGAAGCCGCCGCGTCCTACCGGGACGAGTCCACCGCCCGGCAGACGTTCAACACCCTCTCCACCGCCGTGCACCGCTGCGCCGACGGACCGATGGGTGCGGGCCTGGTCGGCAATGTCGACGCTGACGCCGACTCGCTGCGCACGCGCCTTCCCCGGTGCGGCCGCGACTACCGGCTCAAGGCGTCGGTGCTGGTGGAGGTGACGTTCTGCGCGTTCCCCGAATCGGTGCCCGAGATCGTGATGACGAATCTTCTCAACAAGATTCCGGGCGGCTGATCGTCGCGCTGCCGACAACCTCGTCACCGGCCGGGTCGGGCCGGTAGAGCACCAAGGTCTGCCCCGGCGCGACGCCGCGCAACGGTACCCGCAGGGAAACGCGCAGCTCGTCGCCGACGGCTTCGGCGACGGCGGGGACCACGCCACCGTGGGCGCGGACCTGAACCTCGCATTCCACCGGACCGGCCGGCGCGACGCCGGAGGTGAACACCGGGCGGATGCCGGTCAGCGACTGCACTTCGAGGTCGGCCTTCGCCCCCACCCGCACCGTCTGCGACTCGGCGTCGATGGCGGTGACGTACCGCGGCAGGCCGTCCGGTCCGGGGCCGGCGATGCCGAGGCCCTTGCGCTGGCCGATGGTGAAACCGTGCACGCCGTCGTGCTCGGCGAGCACCGCACCAGTGGCGTCGTCGACGACCGCTCCGCGCCGCACACCGATTCGGGCGCCGAGGAAAGCTTGGGTGTCGCCGGAGGGGATGAAGCAGATGTCGTGGCTGTCGGGTTTGTCAGCGACGGACAGCCCGCGGCGGGCGGCCTCGTCGCGGATCGCCGGCTTGGGGGTGTCGCCGATCGGGAACGCCGCGTGGCGCAGCTGCTGGGCCGTCAGCACGCCGAGCACGTACGACTGGTCCTTGTCGACGTCGACCGCGCGGCGCAGCCGGCCGTCGGACAGCCGGGCGTAGTGACCGGTGGCCACCGCATCGAAGCCCAACGCCAGCGCCTTGGCCGCCAGCGCGGAGAACTTGATCTTCTCGTTGCAGCGCACGCAGGGATTGGGGGTCTCGCCGCGTTCGTAGGAGGAGACGAAGTCGTCGATCACGTCTTCGGCGAACTTGTCGGCGAAATCCCAGACATAGAAGGGGATTCCGAGCACATCAGCGACCCTGCGGGCATCGCCGGCGTCTTCTTTCGAACAGCAGCCGCGCGAACCTGTCCGCAGGGTGCCGGGTTGGCGGGACAGCGCCAGGTGCACACCGACCACCTCGTGGCCGGCGTCGACCATCCGCGCGGCAGCCACCGACGAATCGACGCCGCCGCTCATCGCGGCCAGCACCCTCATCGCAGTGCCCCCAGTGATGAACTGGCCAGTGCGGCCTGGCGGGCCCGCTCGACCGCGGCGGGCAGCACCCGCAGCGCCGCATCGACGTCGGCCTCGGTGCTGGTGTGGCCCAAGGACAATCTCAGCGATCCGCGGGCGGCGTCGGCGTCGGCTCCCATGGCCAACAAGACATGCGAGGGTTGGGCGACACCGGCGGTACACGCCGATCCGGTCGAGCATTCGATTCCGTTGGCGTCCAACAGCATCAGCAGCGAGTCACCTTCGCAGCCGCGGAACGTGAAGTGGGTGTTGCCCGGGAGCCGGCGATCGCCCAGGGCCCCGTTGACTCCGGTGTCGGCGATCGTATCCAGCACCCCGTTGACGAGCCGATCACGCAGGTAGCGCAGCCGGGCGCCGGTGGAGTCGAGCGATTCGACGGCGACATCGGCAGCCGCCGCCATCGCGACCACACCCGCGACATCCGGTGTGCCCGAACGGACATCGCGTTCTTGGCCCCCGCCGTGCAGCAGCGGAACGCACGCGGTGGCCCGGCGCAGCAGCAGCGCGCCCACGCCGGTCGGTCCACCGAACTTGTGCGCCGCCAGGCTGATGGCCGACAGGTTGGAGCCGGCGAAGTCCACCGGGATGTGACCGACCGCCTGAACGGCGTCACTGTGGATGGGCACGTCGAACTCGGCGGCCACGGCGGCCAGTTCGGCGATCGGCATGATCGTGCCGACTTCGTTGTTGGCCCACATGACCGTGACCAGTGCCACGTCGTCGTGTTCGGTCAGCGCCTCGCGCAGCGCGCCCGCCGTCACCGACCCGTCCGGTTCGGTGGGCAGGAACGTCACCTCGGCGCCCTCATGCTCGGCCAGCCAGGTGACGGCGTCGAGCACGGCGTGGTGCTCGACCGCGGTGGTCACGATGCGGCGGCGGGCGGGTTCGGCGTCGCGTCGCGCCCAGTAGATGCCTTTGACCGCCAGGTTGTCGCTTTCGGTGCCGCCTGCGGTGAAGATCACCTCGGACGGCCGGGCACCGAGCCGCGCCGCGATGCTCTCTCGGGCCTCTTCCATCCGACGCCGGGCGTCGCGGCCCGCGGTATGCAGCGAGGAGGCGTTGCCGACGGTGGCCAGCGCAGCCGTCATCGCCTCGATGGCAGCAGGATGCATCGGGGTGGTGGCAGCGTGGTCGAGATACACCGGACCGGCGGTCGGGCTCATAGCCCGTCCAGGATACCGGCAGGCGCGCAGGCCCCGTGCCACGGCGAACGTCACCCCAGCGTGACGCTCGGCGCCCAACGTGCCTCGGGAGTGCCGTTGGGCGGCTATATCAGCCCGCCAGGGCGTGGCTGTGCTGGAACCGCGGGGCGATCTGGCCACGCACCGCCACCTCGCAGCGGGCTGCCAACTCGCGCCGGTCGGTACCCGGCAGTTCCAGGGACGCCACCTCGACGTCGACGACGGTCACCCGGGTCCGCACCGTGCGGCTCAGCGACTGCCACAGCGAGTCGTCACCCACGAACGCCGTCACCGTCGAGGGTCGCCCGTCGCGGTGGTGGTAGGTCAACCGCAGCGGCTGCACGGGCCGGCCGGAGTCGACGGCTGCCTGGAACATCGCCGGGCGGAACTGGCCGTAGGCCAGGCCGCACCAGGTGGTCCCTTCCGGGAAGGCGACGACGGTCTGCCCGTTGCGCAGCCGCTCGGCCACCGTCGCAACCACCTGCGGCAGCCGGCGCAGGCTGGCGCGATCGATCGGGATGACCTTCATGATCCGCGCGGCCAGGCCGACGGCGGGCCAGTCGATGAGGTCCGCGCGCGCCACGAACGCCCCGGGCAGCACCGAACCGATGACGAAGGTGTCCACCCAGGAGACGTGGCCACTGACCACGAGCACGCCGCGCAGGTTACGAATCGGCCCGCCCGACACGGTGATTCGCACGCCGAGACACCGCAGGAACGTCCGGCAGTACAGCCGTTGGACACCGCCCCTACCTGGCAGCGGCACCGCCAGCAGCGGCACCACCATCAGCAGCATCAGGGCCGTCGCGATGCGGTAGGTCGCCCGCACCGCCGCGACCAGCCGCCGCGACGGCGGGGCGTCGCCGGCGCGCACACAGCTGCTGTCACACAACGCGCGCGGCAGCCACGCGTGCTCGGTCACCGTCATGGGTTCCCCCCGACTCCATCGGCCATCTCGCTGGCCGCCGACACCGACCTCAACCTGGTCAGATAGCGCGTATCGGCCTGCCGCTTGTCGAGCAGGGCCGGGAAGTCGCCGACACCGAACTCGGGGTCGTGCGCGGGTTCGCCGCAGACCCGGGCGCCCAGGCGCAGGTAGCCACGCATCAACGGCGGGATGGTCGGCCGGGCCGGCGGTGCGATGTCGTCGAGACCCTTACCGTCCAGCACGACCGGCCGATACGGATACACCGTGTGCTCGGCTGCGGCGGCGTGGCGGCGCAGCACGAAATCGCGCACCCCGCGAACCTGGCTGCCCGGGGCGCCCGCGGGGTCTTTCGGGTGTGTCGGCACCGAGACACACCCGGTGACGTAGTCGTATCCGCAGCGGTCCAGATAAGCCAGGATGCCGGCCCACATGAGCAGCACCACGGCGCCGTTGCGGTGGTCGGTTCGCACCACCGCGCGGCCCATCTCCACCAGCGAGGGCCGCAGCGCGTCGAGCGCACTGACATCGAATTCGGTTGCGGTGTAGAGGCTTCCGGCGGCGATCGCACCGGGCGGTGGCAGCATGCGGTAGCAGCCGACGACCTCTCCGGACGTGTCCTCGCGCACCAGCAGGTGGTCGCAGAATTCGTCGAACCGGTCGGCGTCACGGCCGTCGGCGTCAGTGGGCAGTGCGTAGCCGGGCTCGGTGGTGAACACCTGATACCGCAGCCGCTGGGCCGCGTCGATCAGGCCGGGGTCGGTGGACAGCAGTAGTGAGTAGCGGGGGCCACGCAACGTGGCGGATTCGTTCTGGTCGGGGGCTATGAGTACGGATGCAGTGCTCATACCTGAACGGTTGCTGAGCCATTCGGCGGGATGTCAACGCCCATGTGACGTGTTCGTGCACGCTCGATGACCAATAAAAGCGACGGCCCCCGGACGCCTTGCGGGCGCGCGGGGGCCGTTGCCTTGTCTGTTGCTGCGAGTTAACCCTTGCGGGACTTGACCGCGTCGGTCAGCTGCGGCGTGACGTTGAACAGGTCACCGACGATGCCGTAATCGGCGATCTCGAAGATCGGTGCTTCCTCGTCCTTGTTCACCGCGATGATCGTCTTGGACGTCTGCATTCCCGCGCGGTGCTGGATCGCGCCGGAGATGCCCAGCGCGATGTACAGCTGCGGCGAGACCGTCTTGCCGGTCTGGCCCACCTGGAACTGGCCCGGGTAGTAGCCGGAGTCGACGGCGGCACGCGATGCACCGACGGCGCCGCCCAGCGAGTCGGCCAGTTCCTCGACCACCGAGAACTTGTCGGCACTGCCGACACCACGGCCACCAGAGACCACAACGCTGGCCTCGGTGAGCTCCGGGCGGTCGCCTGCCACGGCGGGCTCGCGCTTGGTGATCTTGGTGGCGGTCTCGGCCTGTGCGGGCACCTCGACGGTCACCTGCTCACCGGCACCGGCTTCGGGCGCGGCGTCGACGGCACCCGGACGCAGGGTGATCACCGGGGCGTCACCATTGGCCTGGGCCTCGACGGTGAAGGCGCCACCGAAGATCGAGTGGATGGCCTTGCCACCCTCCTTGACCTCGACGACGTCGGACAGCACACCGGCGCCGGTCCGGGCGGCCAGCCGGCCCGCGATCTCCTTGCCGTCGGCGTTGGCGGCCAGCAGCACGGCGGCCGGAGTGGCCGACTCCACCAGCGACGCCAGCACGTCGACGAACGGGGTGATCAGGTAGCCCGCGGCGTCGTCCGACTCGGCGACGTAGATCTTGGCCGCACCGGCGGCCTTGAGGTCGTCGACGAGCGGCGCGGCGGTGCCGGGGGCACCAATCACGACGGCCGACGGCTCGCCCAGCGCACGGGCGGCGGTGATGAGCTCGGCGGTGACTTTCTTCACCGCACCTTCGGCGTGCTCGACGAGCACAAGTACTTCAGCCATAGCTGTTCAGCCTCTTTGTCTTTCGAATGGTCCGGGAAGGAATTAGATGATCTTTTGAGCGACCAGGTACTGGGCGATCTTGCTGCCGCCGTCGCCTTCGTCGGTGATCTTCTCGCCTGCGGTCTTCGGCGGCTTCGGCGTGGACGACAGCACCGAAGTGCCGGCGTTGGCCAGGCCGACCTCGTCGCCCTCGACGCCGATCTCGGCCAGCGTCAGGGTGGTCACTTCCTTCTTCTTCGCGGCCATGATGCCCTTGAAGGACGGGAAGCGCGGCTCGTTGATCTTCTCGTTGACGCTGATGACCGCGGGCAACGAGGCCTCGAGGGTGAACACACCGTCGTCGGTCTCGCGCTCGCCGGTGATCTTGCCGCCCTCGACGGTCACCTTGCGCAGGTGCGTCAGCTGGGGCAGGCCGAGGTACTCGGCGATGATGGCCGGGACCGCACCGCCGGTTCCGTCGGTGGCCTCGTTGCCGGCGATGACCAGCTCGGTGCCTTCGATGGCGCCCAGCGCGCGGGCCAGAGCCCAGCCGGTCTGCACCATGTCGGAGCCGTGCAGGCCGTCGTCGAGCAGGTGAACGGCCTTGTCCGCACCCATCGACAGCGCCTTGCGGATCGCCTCGGTGGCGCGCTCCGGGCCGGCGGTCAGCACGGTGACGGTGCCGGCGGCGTCGCCTTCGCGCTCCTTGATCAGCAGCGCCTCTTCAACGGCACGCTCGTTGATCTCGTCCAGCACGGCATCGGCAGCGTCGCGATCGAGCGTGTAGTCACCGTCGGACAACTTGCGCTCGGACCACGTGTCTGGGACCTGTTTGATCAGGACCACGATGTTCGTCATGAGTCTTCTACGTCCTCCTGGCAGGCGTCCTGCGGCCAGAAAAGGTCGCAAGACTTTTGGTCATTCCGCAACACACATCATGTTACCGATGGGTAACTTAGAGTGGTTCGCACGATCACCATAGCTGGTCGAAGTTTGTGTATTAGCAGCCCATCGGTACCGAGCAGTTCGCGAACCACCAACTTCGGGTTAGCCTGCCTTGCAATGAGCGCATTCGTGACTGACGCAGGTGACAGCGGTTTGCCGCTGACCGGCGAGCGGACCATCCCCGGGCTGGCGGAAGAGAACTACTGGTTTCGCCGCCACGAGGTGGTCTACCGCCGCCTGCTCGACCTTTGCGCAGGTCGCGAGGTGCTGGAAGCGGGCTGCGGCGAGGGCTATGGCGCCGACCTGATCGCCTCGGTGGCGCGCCGGGTGGTGGCGGTGGACTATGACGCGGCGACGGTGGCGCATGTGGCCGCCCGCTACCCCCGGGTCGACGTCGTCGAAGGCAACCTGGCCGCCTTGCCGCTGCCGGACGCTTCAGTTGACGTTGTGGTGAACTTCCAGGTCATCGAGCACTTGTGGGATCAGCCACAATTCGTGGCCGAGTGCGCCCGGGTGCTGCGGCCCGGCGGCCTGCTGCTGATGTCGACGCCGAACCGCATCACCTTTTCCCCCGGCCTGGACACCCCGGTGAATCCGTTCCATACCCGCGAACTCAACGCCGACGAACTGACCGAGCTGCTGACCGGCGGCGGCCAGTTCGAGATGCGCACGATGAGCGGGGTCTTTCACGGGCCGGGCCTGGCCGCGATGGACCAACGCCACGGCGGCTCGATCATCGACGCCCAGATCGAGCGGGCATTGGCCGACGCTCCCTGGTCCGACGAGCTGCTGGCCGACGTCGCGGCCGTGCGCTGCGAGGACTTCGACGTGCTCCAGGAGGCCGACCGCGACATCGACGACAGCCTGGATCTGGTGGCGATCGCGGTGCGCGTATGAGCGACGCTCGCGGAGCGAATCGAGGATCGAGCGTGGATTCCATTCCCGGCCAGTTCACCCTCGTCCTGCACACCCACCTGCCGTGGCTGGCCCACCACGGCCGCTGGCCGGTCGGCGAGGAATGGCTCTACCAATCCTGGGCGGCTGCCTACCTCCCGCTGATGCGCGTGTTGCGCACGCTGGCCGCCGAAGGCCGTCGCGGCGTGATCACGCTGGGCATGACGCCGGTGGTCACCGCGCAACTCGACGACCCCTACTGCCTGGACGGTATGCACCGGTGGCTGGCCAATTGGCAGCTGCGGGCACTCGAGGCGGCCACCCTGCGCACCCCGACCGGCGCCGATGCCGGTACCGCGACGACTCCGGAAGCATTGCGCGAGTTCGGTATTCGTGAGTACGACGAGGCCGAGCGCGCCCTCGAGGACTTCAGCACGCTCTGGCGGCACGGCGCCAGCCCGCTGCTGCGCCAACTGATCGACGCCGGCACCGTCGAACTGCTGGGCGGTCCGCTGGCTCACCCGTTCCAGCCGCTGCTCAATCCGCGGCTGCGGGAATTCGCGCTCCGCGAAGGCCTGGCCGACGCCGGCCAGCGGTTCGCGCACACGCCCACAGGCATCTGGGCACCCGAATGTGCTTACGCCCCAGGCATGGAACATGACTACGCCGCCGCCGGCGTCGGTCACTTCATGGTCGACGGACCCTCGCTGCACGGTGACACCGCGCTCGGCCGGCCGGTCGGATCCACGAATGTGGTGGCGTTCGGCCGCGACCTTCAAGTCAGCTATCGGGTGTGGTCGCCGAAGTCGGGCTACCCCGGACATGCCGCCTACCGCGACTTCCACACCTATGACCATCTGACCGGGCTCAAGCCGGCTCGGGTCACCGGCCGCAACGTGGACTCGGCTGCCAAGGCGCCCTACGACCCGCAGCGCGCCGACCATGCCATCGACGCCCATGTCGCCGACTTCGTCGGAGTCGTCCGCCAGCGGTTGATCTCGGAGTCGCAGCGCATCGGCCGTCCCGCACATGTGGTGGCGGCCTTCGACACCGAGCTGTTCGGGCACTGGTGGTACGAGGGCCCGATCTGGCTCGAGCGGCTGCTGCGCGCACTGCCAGAAGCCGGCGTCCGGGTCGGCACGCTCAGCGATGCACTGTCCGCCGGGTACGTCGGGACGCCCGTCGAATTGCCGCCCAGCTCTTGGGGATCCGGCAAGGACTGGCAGGTCTGGGCCGGCGAGCAGGTGGCCGACATCGTCGCGCTCAACACCGAGGTCGTCGACACCGCCCTGACGACCGTCGACAAAGCGCTCGCACACCGCGGGGCCGCCCCCAGCCGGGATGTCGTTGCCGACCAGATCCTGCGCGAGACGCTGCTGACCGTGTCCAGCGACTGGCCGTTCATGGTCAGCAAGGACTCGGCGGCCGACTACGCGCGCTACCGCGCACACCTGCATGCCCATGCGGCCCGGGAAATCTCCGACGCGCTGGCCTCGGGACGCCGCGACGCCGCCGAACGGCTGGCCGCGGGCTGGAACCGGGCGGACGGGTTGTTCGGCGCACTCGACGCCCGGCGGCTGACCCGATGAAAATCCTGATGGTGTCCTGGGAATACCCGCCGGTGATCATCGGCGGGTTGGGGCGTCACGTCTACCAACTGGCGACCGCACTGGCCGCCGACGGTCACGATGTCGTGGTGCTGTCCCGGCGTCCGTCGGGCACCGATCCCAGCACGCACCCGACCACCGACGAGGTGCACGAGGGCGTCCGGGTGATCGCCGCCGCGCAGGACCCGCACGAATTCGACTTCGGCCGCGACATGATGGCGTGGACGATGGCCATGGGCCACGCCATGATCCGCGCCGGGCTGACCTTGCGGGCCAAGGGCTGGCAGCCCGACATCGTGCACGCCCACGACTGGCTGGTCGCCCATCCGGCCATTGCTCTGGCCGAATTCTTCGACGTGCCCATGGTTTCCACCGTGCACGCCACCGAGGCCGGTCGGCATTCCGGCTGGGTGTCCGGCCAGATCAGCCGCCAGGTGCACGCGGTCGAATCCTGGTTCGTCCGGGAGTCCGACTCGCTGATCGCCTGCTCGGCATCCATGGCTGACGAGATCGGTGAACTGTTTGGCCCGGACCTCGGCGAAATAGTCGTGATCCGTAACGGAATCGATTCCAGCCGTTGGCCGTTCGCGTCTCGCCCCGCCTCTTCGGGTCCACCGGAGTTGTTGTACATCGGCCGGCTCGAGTACGAGAAGGGCGTGCACGACGCGATCGCTGCGTTACCGCGCATCCGGCGTACCCATCCGGGAACGACGTTGACGATCGCCGGCGACGGGACCCAGCAGGACTGGTTGGTGGAAGTGGCGCGAAAGCACAAGGTGCTCAAAGCGGTTCACTTCAGCGGCCGCGTCGACCACGACGAGTTGCTGCGGCTGCTGCACCGCGCGGACGCCGCAGTGCTGCCCAGCCACTACGAGCCGTTCGGTATCGCCGCACTCGAGGCGGCTGCGGCGGGCATCCCGCTGGTCACGTCCACTGCCGGCGGTCTCGGCGAAGCGGTCATCGATGGCGAGACCGGGGTGTCCTTCCCGCCGCGCGACGTCACCGCACTGGCAGCGGCCGTGCGTCGCGTCCTCGACGATCCGGTCGCCGCGCAGCAACGAGCCATCGCCGCGCGAAACCGGTTGACCTCCGATTTCGACTGGCACACCGTGGCAGCCGAAACCGCTCAGGTCTACCTGGCCGCCAAACGCCACGAACGCGATCCCCTGCCGCGCCGGCCGATCGTCGAGCACGCACTGCCGGGGCGCTGAGGGCTCACGGCGTCCAGATCAGCAGATCCTCCATGCCGTTGTTCATGGTGACCGTGGTCGGCGCCGGCCCGGTGACGTCGAAGTGGATCTTGCCGGTCGCCATCGCGCCCTGCGGAATGGTGGCACCGCTGATGTTGGACGGAGCGGCGACCATCCAGAGCACCCGATACGCCGCCTGATTCGGAGCGACGGCGTTGAACTGCGAGATGGCGGGCGTGACCGGGCCGCTGATCGCGTTGACGGTTGCGGTCGCCTCCCACAGCTGGCCGGCCACCGGATAGCCGGGCATCACGTCGCTGCTGGGTTTGAGGTCACTGACCTTCCAGCTCAACGAGACCTGGCCGACGCTGTCGGTCATCATCAGCGGGCTTCCCAGTCTGCCGACGATGGGATAGTCGGCCGCCGCCGAGAACGGTGCGGCCGCCAGCGCGATGAGTGCGCTCAACGCGATGGCCAGTACAGCCTTGATGGAACTGGAGATCTTCACAGTGCCCTCCCCGATGAAGACATTGAATGGACGCCTTTGGCATAACCCCGGACGAACGCCGGAAGATAGTGCCCAAAGACCCGGGGAGAGATGACTTACGCCTCTAGACGGGACGCCTTCTTGCGTTCAATATCCGCCAGGGCCGCCGCCAGCTCGGCGCGCTGCGCAGCCGAGGTGTCCCAGGCCAGCTTACGGTTCTTGACGACCTTGGCCGGCGAGCCGACCGCGATCGAGAAATCCGGGATGTCACCCTTCACCACGGCGTGAGCGCCCAGGACGCAGCCCCGGCCGACCGTCGTACCGCGCAGCACGGTCACTTTGGCCGCGATCCAGGTGTCCGGCCCGATCCGCACCGGACTCTTGACGATGCCCTGGTCCTTGATCGGCATCTCGATGTTGTCCATCTTGTGGTCGAAGTCGCAGACGTAGCACCAGTCGGCCATCAGCGCCGAGTCACCCAGTTCGATGTCCAGGTAGCAGTTGATGACGTTGTCGCGGCCCAGCACCACTTTGTCGCCGAACCGCAGCGAGCCCTCATGGGCGCGGATGGTGTTCTTGTCACCGATGTGCACCCAGCGCCCGATCTCCAACTGCGCCAGTTCGGGGGTGGCGTGGATCTCGACGTCCTTGCCGAGGAACACCATCCCGCGGGTGATGATGTGCGGATTCGTCAGCTTGAACTTCAGCAGGCGCCAATAGCGCACCAGGTACCAGGGCGTGTAGGCCCGGTTCGCGATGACCCAGCGCAGCGAGTCCCTGGTCAGGAAGCGCGCCTGCCGCGGATCCCGCAGGCGCGAACCCATCCACCGCTTGTGGAGCGGCGATCCCCACATCGTCGTCATGGCCTGAGAGCCTAGTGGAGGTCGGGCGCGGGTTACCCTCGCCTGTACTGACACGGGAGCGCGATGGCGCGATGGGAAGGTGACACGGGTGCTGCGGCGATTGCTCGCGTTGGCGTCGGCCGCGCTGGTCGTGATCGGTTTGGCCGGTTGCGGCAACACGGACTCGTGGGTCCAGTCCACCGCGGCGCACGGCTGGTCGGCCCAGTACGCCGACGCCGCCAACAGCAGCTACACCGGCACGGGCGGCGCCTCGGCGCTCCGGCTGAAGTGGAGCCGCTCGGTGAAGGGCGAGCTCGGCGCGGGCGCCGCACTGGGCGACGGCAGTTACCTCGCGGCGAACGGGCAGACCGCCGGCGGCTGTTCGCTGATGGTGTGGGAGAACGACAACAACGGCAGGCAACGCTGGTGCACCCGGATGGTGCTCGGCGGCGGATTCGCCAGCCCGCTGTTCGACCAGTTCGACAATCTGTACATCGGCCAGCCCGGCATGATGCAGTCCTACCCGCCGACCCAGTGGATCCGCTGGCGCCAGAACGTCATCGGAATGCCCACGACGGCACGGTTTCTCGGTGGCGGCCAGTTGCTTGTCGTCACCCACCTCGGGCAGGTGCTGGTGTTCGACTCCCACCGCGGTGACGTGACCGGCACCCCGATGGATCTCGTCGAGGGCCTCGACCCGACCGATTCGGTCCGCGGGCTGACCGATTGCGCTCAGGGACTGCCGCAGTGCCCGGTGGCCGCACCCCCTGCCTACGCCGCCGCGACCCGCACCATCGTCGTGAGTCTGTGGCTGCCCGGCGCCAAGGCGTCGACGCTCGTCGGCTTGCAGTACCACCCCGGCCAGACCCCGCTGCTCACCCGCGAGTGGACGTCGGACGCCATCGCCGCCGGCGTGCTGGCCGCACCGGTGGCGTCCGCCGACGGGACCACGGTGTACATCACCGGCCGCGACCACAAACTGTGGGCCTTGAAGACCTCCGACGGCAAGCCGAAATGGTCTGCGCCGCTGGACTTTCTGCCCCAAACCCCGCCGTCGGTGTCACCCGACGGGCTGATCGTCGTGGGCGGCGGCCCCAATACCCGCCTGGTTGCGCTCAAGGACGCCGGCGACCACGCCCAGGTTGCCTGGCGCCGCGACGATGTCACACCGTTGAGCACGTCGAGTCAGGCCGGACCCGTGGCCTACACGGTGGTCGCCGGCTCGCCGTCGGGACTGTCGTTGCTGGCGTTCGACCCCGCTGACGGTCACACCCTCAACAGCTATCCCCTGCCGCAGGCCGATGGCTTCCCGGTGGGGGTGTCGGTCGGTCTCGATCGGCGGGTCGTGGTGGCCACCAGCGCCGGCCAGTTGTACAGCTTCGACCCCGTCTAGGTGAGCTGCAGCGGCGGGAGCGC
The DNA here is from genome assembly GCF_041287105.1 of Mycobacterium sp. SA01. Lineage (NCBI taxonomy): Bacteria > Bacillati > Actinomycetota > Actinomycetes > Mycobacteriales > Mycobacteriaceae > Mycobacterium > Mycobacterium sp. SA01. The sequence continues at coordinate 592,783 of NZ_JBGGNO010000018.1, forward strand.
CGCTCGCGGCACCGAGGCCGAGGTGGCCCCGGCGTCCGACGGCAGCAGCTCGCCCTGACCGAAGTAGAAGATCACCGCATCGTCGGTGATGGCGAAATTCTGATAATGCGACGGGTCGAGTCCGTCGCCGGTGGCGATCACGCCGGTCAGACCGGTCTGCCGCTCGAGATCGGCTTGCACGATCGGGAATATCGTGTTGAGAACCTTGGCGTCGGGCGCAAAGAGCGTCTCGAACGTCACCGGCTTGCGGTGCGCCACATCGTAGGTGAACGCCTTGTACCAGGTCGTCGGGTGGGCGCCACCGACGTCTTGGAAGAGTTTCAGCACCACGCTCTGGGTGGCGCCGGGCGGCGGTCCCGAGGTGAATGATTCTGTGGTGACGTCCATTTCGTACGGCACATTGCGGATCGATGGCATCTGCGCGACATTGGTGAATCCCTCGCGGTTTTGCGTCAAATAGTCCAGGACGGCCTGCTCGTCGGCGTAGTCGGTGGGGAACCGCAGATCCATCGTGTAGCCGGAGGCGGCGGTGTGGACATGGCAGACATTGCCCGCCTCCATGGTTCCGCCCATGGCCGCGCAGTCGGTCGCCGCACCGGCCACCGCGATGGATTGTTCAGCGATCAGCACGCCGAAGACCAGCAGGGTGGCCAGATGGGAAATGCGCATTCGTCGACAGTCCTCGCGCTCGAAGACGGCACCGGCGCCGCTGGCCGCCAGCGTACCCGCGCTAGGTGTGTGCGGCGGACGCTCGACAGAGGAACACCGCAGAGCGCTCCCCCGCGCCGGCGCCGATCCGGGTGATCACCAGCGACAGCGAGGCGCGCCCGGTCGGCCGCAGCCGTCGACGCAGTGCATCGGGATCGACGCCGACACCGCGCACCAGGATTTCGAGCTGCCCGCAATCACGCTGTGAGAGTGCTTGGCGCAGAATCTTTTCCCGCAACGGCAGCTCGTCGAGCACTTCGAAGCCACGCACCCCGGGTGGCACGTGATCGCCACTGAGGTACGCGATCTCCGGGTCGAGCTGCCACAGCCCGTGCCGGGCCGCGTAATGGCGGACCAGTCCGGCGCGCACGATCGCCCCGTCCGGGTCGACGATCCAGCGGCCGGCGGGGCGCGTCGGGCAGTCATCGGGGTCGGCGTCGGTGACCACCTCGCCGCGGTCCAGGACGCAGGCCCGCCGGCGGACTCCCGGTGTGGCCAGCGCAGGCGACCACAGACAGGCCTCCCGCACCGAACCGCCGGCCGAGGTCACCTCGATCTCACCCTCGAAGCCCAGCTCCGCGACCGCCTCGAAATCGATTCCGGGCGCGCACTTCACGACGGTGGAGCGGCCGCGGTAGGCGTCGTACAGCGCGTCCAGCGGTGGCACGTAGTCGCGGGGATCGAAGCGCCGACGCCCGCCTGACCGGCGCGCCGGATCGAGCAGCACCACAGCGTCGCGGCTCACCGGGTGCAGCGCATCGGCACGGCACAGCGCCACGTCCGGCACGTTGTGATGCGCCATCGCCAGGCGCATCTCGTCGATGTCGCTGCCGACGAGCACGGCCGCCGTGGACCGCAACGCGGCCAGCTCGGTGCCGATCGAACAGGTCGCGTCGTGCACCACCGCACCGGCCAGCCGGGCGGCCCGGTGCCGGGCCACCGGCTCGGCGGTGGCCTGCTGCAGGGCGTCGTCGGTGAACAACCATCGCGACACGTCGCCCAGGTCCCCGAGTTTGGCGACGGCCTTGCGGCGCAACAACGTCGTCTCGACCAGCGCGGTGCTGCGCTCGGCGAACCGGTCGCGGATCGCGGTGACGTCGGCGAGCCGGGTGGCATCGGTCAGCCGATAGCCGGCGACCTCGGCCAGCGCCGCCACACCGGCGTCACTGGTGAGGTAGGTGACGTCGTCGCGCCCGAAGGTCAGGACGGCTTGACCCCGGTGATCATGACGTTGTAGTACCAGCCCTTGGGCACAACGCGCCGCCAGAGGTTGTCATCCACCCAGCTCAGGCCGATCCAGCTGTTGAAGGCGAACTTGGCGTAGCCCCAGCCCAGCTTGCCGGGCGGTACGGCGGCCTCGAACGTGCGCAGCGGCCAGCCGAGCATCGCGGCGGTGAACTCAGTGGTCGAGGTCGACACGTCGACGGCACCCGCGCTGCGGGCCATCCGCTCGAGGTCGGCGGGATCGAAGGTGTGCAGGTCGACGACCGCCTCCAGCGCGGCGGCGCGCGACGACTCGTCGAGTTCGGCCTGCGGCCGCCGCCAGCCCTGAAGGCCGGGCAGCTTGGTGGCGTTGGTGGCCACCCGCCAGGTCAGCGTCGACAGCGAGCGGGCGTAGGTGTTGCCGACGCTGGTCGGCTCGCCGGCGAACACGAACCGGCCGCCCGGCTTGAGCACCCGCACGACTTCGCGCAGGGACTTCTCGACGTCGGGGATGTGGTGCAGCACGGCATGGCCGACGACGAGGTCGAAGGTGTCGTCCTCGTACGGGACACCCTCTGCGTCGGCGACCCGGCCGTCGATGTCCAGACCCAGGTTCTCGCCGTTGCGGGTGGCGACCTTGACCATGCCCGGCGACAGATCGGTCACCGAGCCACGTCGGGCCACACCCGCCTGGATCAGGTTGAGCAGGAAGAAGCCGCTGCCGCAGCCCAGCTCGAGCGCGCGGTCATAGGGCAGCTCGCGCAATTCCTCGGGGGGCACGGTCGCGTCGAAGAGATTGCGGGCGTAGTCCACGCAGCGTTTGTCGTACGAGATCGACCATTTGTCGTCGTAGCTCTCGGCCTCCCAGTCGTGGTAGAGGATCTGCGCCAGCTTGCTGTCCTTGAGCGCGGCCTCGACTTGTTCCGCGGTGGCGTGCGGCTGCGGGGCCGGGTCGATCGTCGTCATCAGGGCAGCCTAACTGCCGTCCCCGGCGGAGAAGACCTGGCCGTAGCGTTCGGCCTGCTCACGGGCATCGAGCCGACCGTCGATGAGGGCTTTCGCACCGGCCAGCGCGCTCGGCTCGGCGTCGACGAACCGGCCCGCCCACGCCGCTGCGGCGTCGAAGACGTGGTCGGGGGCCACCATCTCGTCGATGAGTCCGAGCGCCAGTGACTCCTTGGCGTCGACGAAGCGCCCGCTGAACGCCAGCTCCTTGGCCCGCGCCGGCCCGACCGCCCCGGCCAGCCGCTCGGCTCCACCGCCGCCGGGGACCAGCCCGGCCAGGATTTCAGTGGCACCGAGTTTGACGTTGTCGCCGCTGACCCGCCAGTCGGCGGCCAACGCCAGGCTCAGCCCGGCGCCCAGCGCGTAGCCGGTGATCGCCGCAACCGTCGGCTTGGGAATCGCCGCCACCGCATCGAGTGCATCGCGGCGCAGCCGGTCGGCAGCCTCGGCCTCGGCGCGGTTCAGCGTGCGCAGTTCCGGGACGTCGTCGCCTGCGGAGAAGATCTCGTGGCCGCCGAACAGGATCACCGTCGCGATGTCGGCGCGGCGGCCCACCTCGGCGGCCGCGTCGATGAGCTCGCGGTAGGTCTGCCTGGTCAGGGCGTTGGTCGGTGGGCGCGACAGCAGCAGCACGCCCACTGCTGGGTGCTGCTCGCCGACGTGCACATGTGCGAACTCGCGCACCTCAGTCGCCGCCGTAACCCTGCGGGGCGCGACGGTTGCGCGCCTCGTTGTACCGATCGCTGTTGAAGAACTCGATCTCCCAGTTACCTTCGCGCACAGCGAGATTGGGTTGAACAACCACGATCTGGCGTTCCAGCGCCAGAACCTCGTCGACCGAGCGCCCGGCCAGCGAGTCCAGTTGCGTCCAGGTCGGCGGCAGCAGGAACGAGCGGGCCTCGGCGAAGTCCTCGATGGCGGCCTCCGGACTGGTCCAGGCGGCGTGATCGGATTCGGTGTTGTGGCCGTCGGCGCGCTGGCCCGCCGGCAGGGCGCCGACGAAAAAGTAGGTGTCGTAGCGCCGGGTGCGCTCTTCCTCAGGAGTGACCCAATTGGCCCACGGCCGCAGCAGGTCGGCGCGCAGCACCAACTTCTCCCGGCGCAGGAAGTCCGAGAACGACAGGCTGCGGTCCACCAGGGCCCCGCGCGCCTCCCGATAGACCGACGCATCGGCGACGATGCCGTCCGGATCGTCGGCCGGTCCGGCGAACAACACCCCGGACTCCTCGAACGTCTCGCGGGCCGCGGCACACACCAACGCTTCGGCGAGATCGTCGTCGATGCCGAACCGGGTGGCCCACCAGTCCGGCCCGGGCCCGTACCAGGCGATGTCGGAGTTGCGGTCGCGGTCATCGACACCGCCGCCCGGGAACACCATCACCCCGCCGGCGAACTCCATCGCGCTGTGGCGGCGCATCAGAAAAACCTCGACGCCCTCGGCCGGGGTGTCCCGGATCAGCATGACCGTCGCCGCCGGGCGGACCGGCAATGGTTCGGGCTTGTCGCTCATCAGCGCCTCCTGTGGGCCGCGCGACTGCGCACACGTCGGGCGAAGTAGCGGCCGTCGATGACGTCCAGCGCAATCGATTGCCCGAACGCGGTGGACAGATTCTCCGCCGTCAGGGTGTCACGCAGCAGTCCACCGGCCACCACCTGGCCCTCGGACAGGATCAGGCAGTGGCTGAAGCCCGGCGGGATCTCCTCGACATGGTGGGTGACCAGTACCAGCGCGGGTGCGTCGGGGTCGGCAGCCAGATCGGCCAGCCGGGCGACCAGTTCCTCGCGGCCACCGAGGTCCAGCCCGGCTGCGGGCTCGTCGAGCAGGAGCAACTCGGGATCGGTCATCAGCGAGCGGGCGATCAGCACGCGTTTGCGTTCACCCTCCGACAGGGTGCCGTAGGTGCGGTCGGCCAGGTGTTCGGCGCCGACGCTCTCCAACGTGTCCACGGCGCGGGCGTAGTCGATTTCGTCGTAATTCTCCCGCCACCGGCCCAACACGGCGTACCCAGCCGAGACGACCAGATCGCGGACCAGTTCGTCGTCTGGCACCCGCTGTGCGAGCGCCGCGCTGCTCAACCCCACCCGCTGGCGCAACTCGGCCATGTCGGTGCGGCCCAGCCGCTCCGCGAGCACGTAGGCCACGCCGGACGACGGATGTTCCATCGCGGCCGCCATCCGCAGCAGCGAGGTCTTGCCTGCGCCGTTGGGGCCGATCACCACCCAGCGTTCGTCGAGTTCGACCTGCCAGGTGATGGGCCCGACCAGGACCCGGCCCCCGCGGCGCAGCGATACTTTCCGGAAGTCGATCAGCAGGTCGGAGTCGACCTCGTCGGCGGCATCGGACACTGCACCATCGTGCCGTATTCACCGGCGGCTGTACGTCTGGGGTCGCTGCGTTTTCGACTCTTCTCGAGGATGTTCGCCCACCCGCTGGCGGCCAGGACCGGTTTCGGGGTGAGACGCAGGACGAGTTGCACCATCGGCCCGATACCGAAGGCGTAGATGACGGTTCCGACTCCCACGCTGCCGCCCAGCAGCCATCCCACCGCCAGCACGGTGGCTTCGATTGCGGTGCGCACGACACGTACCGAAACACCGGTCCGCGCAACCAGTCCCGTCATCAAGCCGTCACGGGGACCGGGTCCCAGGCCGGCGCCCACGTAGAGAACCGTCGATACCGCGTTGAGCAGCACCGCTGCCAGCATCAGGGCGACCCGGGCCGGTACCGATTCCGGTGCGGTCAGCACGGCCAGTCCGGCGTCGACGGTGACCGCGATGACGACGACGTTGGCGACCGTGCCGATACCGGGCTTGTTGCGCAACGGGATCCAGGCCAGTAGTACGACGACACCGACCACCGCCGAGGCCACCCCGATGGTCATCGGTGTGTGCCGGGTCAGCCCCTGGTGGAACACATCCCACGGATCGAGGCCGAGCCCGGCGCGCACCATCATCGCCATCGAGAGGCCGTAGCCGGTGAGGCCGGTCAGCAGGGCGAACCCGCGCAGCGCCGTGCTCACCGGTGGTCGGAGAACCGCACGCGCAAGGCGTCGAGATCCGCGCGCATCCGGCGCGCGTCGGCGTCGACGTCATCCCATCCGGTCGAGGACGGATTCCACGGGCCGTGGCCGGGGTCGAGGAGGGTCGCGAGCCGGGAGGCCACTCGGGAGAACCAGGTACTCATGTGAACCATACTTCCGACGGATTGGCTTGCTCTTCAATAGCCAGTTGACTCATACTGGCCTTCAAATGCCGACGACGATGAAGGCCAGAACCCTTGACCCGGACCTTTTGGTCCGAGAGCTGGGCAACTGGCGTACCTCCAGCAAAAGTGGCCCCTCCTACCAAGCATTGGCCGACGGGCTGCGGATGCTGATCGTCGACGGCCGGCTGCCGGTCGGTTCGCGACTGCCCAGCGAGCGCGTGCTCGCCGACGCGCTGCGGGTCTCCCGGACCACCGTCACCGCCGCGTACGCGGACCTGGGCGACAGCGGCTATCTGCATGCCCGGCGCGGCGCCCGCAGTACGGTTGCCCTCCCCCACACTCCGGTCAGTGTCCCGACCGCGACACCGGCCGCCATCAACCTGGCGTCGGCTGCTCTGGCCGCCCCGGCCAGCGCAGTGCAGGACGCGTTCACCGAGGCCGCCCGCGAGTCCGCCGGCTATCTGCAGCAAACCGGACATGACATGCGCGGGATCTTGCCCTTTCGTGAGGCGATCGCCGAACGCTATTGCGCCAGAGGGCTTCCCACCGAAGCCGACCAGATCATGGTCACCAGCGGCGCGCAGCACGCGATCGCGTTGATCCTGACGACCTACGTTCAGCCCGGAGATCGCGTACTCGTCGAGCAGCCCACCTATCACGGGGCGCTCAGCGCGATCGCGACCGCGGGCGCCCGGCCCGTTCCGGTCGCGATGACAAGGGAGGGTTGGGAACTCGACGCCGTACACGCCGCCGTGCGCCAACTCGCCCCGACTCTGGCCTACCTGGTGCCTGACAATCACAATCCGACAGGGTTCTCGATGCCGCCCGCGGACCGCAAGCGAATTTGCGACATCGTCGCCGAGACCCGCACCCGCACAGTGATCGACGAAACCCTCACCGACGTCTGGATCGACGAGCCGGTGCCGCCGCCGGTCGCCGCCTCGATGAGGACGCGCACCGACCTGATGATCACGATCGGATCGATGTCGAAGTCGTTCTGGGGCGGGATGCGCATCGGCTGGATCCGCGCCGAACCGAGCGTGCTCGCCACCATTCGCGCAGTCCGCCCGTCGATTGATCTCGGTACGTCGGTGGTCGAACAGCTCGCTGCGGCAAGGCTTCTCACGCGGCGCGAGGAGGTACTGCCCGAACGCCGGGAGATCCTACGGGGGCGACGGGCGCTACTCCTCGAACTGTTGGAGCAACACCTGCCGGAGTGGCGTCCGCTGCCGGGCACCGGCGGCATGTCGGTGTGGGTACAGCTGCCCGCGCCGGTGAGCTCGGCGATGTGCGCGTCGGCATCCCGGCTCGGCGTCGAGTTGCCACCCGGCCCCCGCTTCGGGGTGGACGGCACACTGGAGCGCTTCGTCCGGATTCCGTTCGCACTGCCCGAGGACGAGTTGACCGAGGCAATCGAATTGCTCGGCCGGGCGTGGCGCAGCATCACCGGCTCGGCCACCGTCGAGTCGACGGCCGTGGTGATCTAGGGCGCGCTCACCTCTCTTCGCGCCGAAACCGACAATTCGCAGAGAAAGTGCGAGTGATCGCCTGCAAAACGTCGAGTTCGGTGCCTGAGCGCCTACTCCGGCGGGATCTCGACCCTGCGCAGCACGCCGTCGACGGCGTCGGCCGCCTCGATTTCGGCGCGGGTGATGCCGAGGATGAACAGCACGGTGTCCAGGTAGGGATGGCTCAGCGAGGTGTCGGCGACCGCGCGCAACGCGGGCTTGGCGTTGAACGCCACTCCGAGCCCGGCAGCGGCCAGCATGTCGATGTCGTTGGCCCCGTCGCCGACCGCCACGGTCTGCTCCATCGGAACACCGGCCTGGCGCGCGAAGTCACGCAGCGCCTTGGCTTTTCCGGCGCGGTCGACGACCTCGCCGACGACCCGCCCGGTCAGCTTGCCGTCGACGATCTCGAGTTCGTTGGCGGCGACGAAGTCCAGCATCAGCTCATGCGCCAGCGGATCGATCACCTGACGGAAGCCGCCCGAGACCACCCCGCAGTGGAAGCCCAGGCGTCGCAACGTCCGGATCGTGGTGCGTGCGCCGGGGGTCAGCTCGATCTTCTCGGCGACCTCGTCGAGCACCTCGGCGGGCAGGCCGGCCAGCGTTTCAACCCGGCGATGCAGCGATTCGGCGAAGTCCAGTTCGCCCCGCATGGCCGCCTCGGTGACGGCGGCGACCGCCTCCTCGGCACCGGCGTGGGCGGCCAGCATCTCGATGACCTCACCCTGGATGAGCGTGGAGTCGACGTCGAACACGATGAGCCGCTTGGCCCGTCGCTCCAGGCTGTAGTTCTCGACGGCGATGTCCAGGCCCTGTTCCGACGCCACCCGGGCCAGCAGCGTGCGCAACTCGCCACCCACACCGGCGGGAACCGACACCCGCAACTCCAGTCCCGTCACCGGGTAGTCGGAGACGCCGCGGATGAAGTCGATATTGACCCCGAGCGCGGCGGCCTCGCGAGCCACCACCCCGAAGGCTGCCGCCGTGATCGGCCGCCCGAGCACCACGATGGTGTGCGTCGACGGCTCACGGATGATCGGGGTGTCGTCGCTGCGTTCGATCGTCACGTCCAGCCCGACACGATGAATCGCCGTGGTGACGTCATCGCGCAGTTGCACACCGTCGGCCACACTGGCGTCGCCGGAGACCAGCACACCGAGCGTCAGCCGCCCGCGGATCACCACCTGCTCGACGTTGAGGAGATCAACGGCATGGCGGGCCAACACTTCGAACAGCGCGGAGGTGACGCCAGGCTGGTCTACACCGGTGACGGTGATCAGCACCGACACCTTGGACATGGTCATACCCGGAGGGTTGCGGATCCCGAGTTAGGTGCGGACGTGCTCGTCGTCGAGACGCGTGACGTCGCCGTCGTCCGGGCCGTGCGCGCGCCCGACGTGGGCCTCGGCACGCATCCGCTCGATCATGTGCGGGTAGTGCAGTTCGAATGCCGGGCGCTCCGAACGGATTCGGGGCAGCTCGGTGAAGTTGTGCCGCGGCGGCGGGCACGAGGTGGCCCACTCCAGCGAGTTGCCGTAACCCCACGGATCG